>JAAELO010000071.1 GCA_024226555.1 Desulfobacterales bacterium
AAAAAAATTCCGGGTTTTTCTGTAAATAAACAACGCGTTATCAAGGGTGCCATTTCTGCTCTTTCCAGTGATTACTACGTCATGGTTGATGAATGTTTGATTCCAATGGCAAAAGAGGTGCTAAAAAATGGAAAAAGCCCTGGTGCTATGCCTGTTAGAAATATTAAAAAACCAATGGTGTATTTAAACACAACACAGGCAAAAAAGATTGATCTTATAATTCCTCGTAAAGTTAAAAAAAGAGCATTAAAAACTTATTAAAGCTTTTACTTCAATAGTCAATAACTACCAGTTGAGGTGGTTATTGACTAAAAAATGTTTTCCATAAAATGGAGTTAAAATAAAAGCAAAATATTGATATTCAGCACCTGCAGGGATATTTATCTTATTTTTTAATTTTAGAAATGGTTTCTAACAAATATCATATGAATTATTTTATTTTTTTCGATCATTTTAAAAATCCTGAACGAGCCGAATGCAATCCATTAAAAATAAGATGAAATATCTTCAAGTAGATAATCATCCTCTTTCTTCCTACCCACAATACCTCAAGGGTAGGAAGAGAAACCTCTTGATTTGTAAACTCTAATAATTATTTGGAGAAATAAAGAGTGAATAACTCTTATTTTTAGGGTCATAAGAAGAGCTAAGGTCTATAGAGTTCAATAATGAACTCTTGCCACCCTTTGGTTTAAAAAAAATATGTTGATTAACTGTAAGACCCATAACTGTAACATTCACCGTGATCGGTCTTTTTTTCCACTTATTAGCCTCAAGGTCCGATATTTGCTTTACATACCACTCATCCAATTCCTTTTTTGTTACGTCATCAATTTTTTCTGCTTTAAACTCAACTGAATAACTAGATGTTTTTTTCTTAATTTTAACAAATTTAAATTTTTCAGGAATTTCAAAACCAAATTCATTTAATCTTTCCATCATACCGGCTTTAGTTTTAATAGAATGTTTCTTAGATTTTTTTTTATGTTTTTCGTTCTTTGGCGAACTATCACAGGAAAATAACGAGAATGACAAAGCAATTAAAAGTAATATTGATAATTTCTTCAAAATCAAATCCTCCATAATTATTTTGTTAAATAAATTTACAAACGTTGAAAACAAATACTATAGTATAGTTTATTATCAGCGTGTTAGCAAATTTGTACTCAACAAGTACATTCACTCTAAACATGAATTGACATGAATGCTTATAAGGGCATGTTTTTATAGAATAAACTCTAATAGTTAATTGCTAAAACAGGAAAATTCAATGGGAATAAAATCTATTAAAATCACTGTGTTTTTCATTTCATTAATTCTGTTATTTAATTCTGAAGCTGCCTTTTCAAGAGATGTAAAAGTATATTACAAGAAAAGTTCTGCAGGGGGATATGATTTTTATGCCGATAATAATTTTAATATTGATTGCTGGGTAAAGATAGAGTTCCCAGCTATTAAAAATCTTGAATTGAGTGTAGATCTACCTTTTTCAAAAAGCCTGAGTGCAAACTCTAAAAAGAAATTTCTTTTTAAAGCCAGGCCAGTTTCAAAAAGAAAGGGATATTCAATGAAGTATTCCTATTTGTCTATAAAAGGTGATCCATCAGCATCACATGATGATTCGTACAGGTATTTATTCCCCTATAGGCATGGGGCAAAATTCAAAATAAGTCAGGGTTACAAAGGAAAAGCAACCCACTATGGTGAAAATAAATACTCTCTTGATTTTGGAATGAAAACAGGAACCAGAATTGTAGCTGCAAGAGAAGGTCTTGTTGTGGAGGTTAAGGAAGACTCTAATATTGGCGGGCCTGAAAAAAAGTATGATAAACATGGAAATTATGTTCTTATTTATCATAGCGATGGTACCTTTGCGAATTATGTTCATTTAAAACAAAACGGAGCTATTGTTAATGTAAATGATCGTGTTAATGCAGGTCAGTTAATTGGGCTTAGTGGAAATACAGGAAGGTCATCCGGCCCCCATCTTCACTTTAGTGTAAGTAAACCAACATATAGCGGAAAAAGAGTAACAATACCTGTAAAGTTTCTTAATTATAATGGAGAATCTGTAGATCCTGAAGTTGGGAGATATTATTATTCAACCCATTACGGAAAAGATGGATATAAAGTTATACTTGGTGATGATATACGTAATGAACAATATGAAAGCTATTTCAAAAAAATAAAATCAACAGGGAAAGTTAAATTCAGAACAGAAGTGATTGATGATACCATTCTTGTTTTTGTTAGAAACGGAACAAATAGTAAAATATCTATGGTTGCGGATTTTAAACTGGAGAATCTCTCTCCAAGTAAAGGGATACCAGTTAAAAGTGTAGTCAGGCCTCATTCAGAGGTTTTTGTGTGTTTTTTAAGAAGAATTGATAATAAAAAGGGATACTCTTTTTCCACACAATGCCAGTATAGAAAAACCAAATAATGTATTTGTCTGAACTGTAATATTAATAATATATGGGCGGAGGGGGCAACCACCGCCCATAATATCTCCTGGTATCAGTCCAGAGGTGTTTGTTGCTTAGAAATTATTCATAAATCAATAGATAAAAAATCTGAATAATTTCTAATCAACACAAGCATCGGGATTTTCTAAATACCACCTTTCCAGGAGCATATTGGCTTCTTGTTTTTGTACATCCGTTAATTTTTTATAACCTCTACCAAATTTCCATCCGTATCCCCATCTGTATGGTGTATTAACATATGGAGAACCACCAGCACGAACACCGGAGTAAAATAGAAAACCAAGAGCTTTGTTTCCGGTTTTTTCAGCAACACACTCTCCTAATTCCTTGTCAGCATTTCTTCTTTGTTTCCATGATCCACCTTTCCAGTATGAAATATCATGAATTAAACAACATTCACACCATAAATTAGGGTCATATGATGGACCTTCGGGTGCTATTGAGGAGCAACCATCAAAGAAAAAATCATCAATTATATCCTCGCCCAGAACAGAGTCACTTGTAAGAAGTAATAGAATAAACAATACAGGTACAATAAGCTTAAATCTTTTCATAATTTTCTTAACTCCTGCTAAAATTTATATTAATCTGCTAATTGACAACCTCTCTTGTATATAGAAATTTCAATTTTATAAAATAAGTGTCCATATGTGTTAACAAAGTTTATTGTATAAAACAATAATTTGAATAGTACAAAATCAGATAAAAATCAAACTGTACAGATAAATATCTTAAATAAAAATTAATACTAAAGTATAGATTTGAGGATTGATTTCTGCTGAAATCATTGGCTTAAATGAAGAATAACTCACAAAGATACTATGTTTTTACAAAAAAATATTTTTCAATATCCTTAAAAATATTTTTATAATAATGGAAAGACAGGGTTTAAATTATTTAATACAGAAGCGGTTATCAATTGTTCCATTTTCCGAATGACAGAATATTTGCTCTTGTAAGATGTGGAAGGACATAAGCAAGGAGCTGTTCAAGGGAAGCATTGTAGGTGCGCAAACCAAAAATAAGCAGAAAAAGCAGTGACATGAAAAAGATAATTCTTGCGATACCGCTGTTCTAAAACCTATTTTATTTTACATCTGTTTGTGAAAAACAAATTTTTCATCTCCTTTTTGGATTGTGATTCTGGTATCAGAGGTTTCTGATATTTTAAATACTCCCTGTTTTTCCATAACTTTTTTTGTAAATATAGATTTCATATTCCTGACAGAATGGTCCATCTTTGGCTTAAGTTTCATTTTAAGGACCTGAATTTGATAAGGACTCATTTTTTTAATAACAGGGTTCTGGTAGTTTAAATCCATTTTAGAGTGAATGTTTGAAAGAACAACTAAAAGATAATTACGATCTGTTTTCCAGCGACCTTCATATGTGAATGTCATTAAAAGATCCTTTTGAACTGATTCACCTTTAATATTAAAAGTATTACCTTTTAAAAATGAGACCTTTAAGTTTGTTAAAAGAAATTTTTTCTCAGATAGATCCTTAGAATTTTTCTCAGATAGATACCATTTACCAATGATTTTATCGGAAGTAATATAACCTTCATTTATGTTTTTTACAAAAGATATTCCTTTAACGAAATTTCCTTTGAGATCTTTGGAATTGCCTTCAAGCAATTTATTATTTGTAACTTCCAGGGAGAATGTATCAGCAATCCAGTTTTCATCCCCTTCAATTTTTTCTCCTGTTATCTCAATCTTGCGCTCCTTAATTGAGATTTTAACAGTTTCAAAAGCTTTATTTATTTTCTCACCGGCAAGTACATCATTTTGAACATAAACGATTGAGATCAATCCCATATATGAGTTTGAATTAATCTTTTCTGTTATTAGTAAACTACCTGAGTAGTCAAGCCACCCTTTTATTTCCCACTTATCATCAATTTGAAAATTAAAATAGCCTGAAGAAGCTTTTATAAGCTCTGAATTACAAGCTATTAAAAAAAACACAATCAAAAAAATAACTTTTACAGGTAGCAATTTCTTCATTATAATCTCCAAAATTTTGCTTATTGGGAACCTCTAATAACTGATCTTTTTGCGAAATACTGCTTTTTCAAAAAAAACAACTGTGGTAAAATCAACCCATTGTTTTTTTCTCAGCCTTGTATTTCATCAAAAAATCTAATTATTAGAGATTCCCTATTGTTGGAACGGGTTTTCTTTAAACATCATGTTAAGCGATTGGTAGTATTCTCAAAATCAGCCCCATCTTTTTTCATTTGCTCCCACTCATCATCAGAGATACTTGGCATACACATTGTCTCAGGTATCTCTCTTTTAAGAACAGTATCTTCATACTCATTGGTCCAGGCGTGTCCTTTGCTACTTATTGTGGTTCTGTCCCAGTTTGGGTTGAATAAAATATTTGCATTTTCATAAAAACCTGATGTGTAAAGTTCTTCTAATTTAATAAGAAACTCATAATTTTCAAGGGCGTGCGAAGGTACTTCAGATTTGTCTTTGTACTGATACATATATCCGGGAGCACCTAACCAGAAAAGCAGAAGAGCAGTTCCTTTGTCACAGCTCTTGTTGTTAATTATCTTTCTAAGAGAACCAAATCCATTATCCCAATTATACCTCTTAGCTGCCTCGTGCATTTTTCCTGGAGTATCAAATTCTCCTTCATCACCTTCATCGTAGTACTTATTCAGTTTGGACTGAATCTGTTTTTCAAAATTCTTTCTGGCTGTGGCATCATCTTTAAACTCTTTTTGTGAAATTCTTGGATTCGATCCTAATGCTCCATACTCTATTTCATATCTGTTTTCAATCAGTTCAATACTCCAGAATTTACTGGAATGTCCGTCCATGCAGTAAAAATTTCTTTTCATTTTTTTATTACCTTTCTAATCTAATCCTACTATTTCAAGTTCCTTTGAATATTCAACTGAGAAAGAGAAAGGAATTACTACTTTTTTCATACTCTCAATTGTGTAAAACCATTCAAAGAAATTAAATTCATTTCTTCTAAGCTTATCAGTATCTTTCTCATATTTAGGTTCAATAAGATTGACTATAATGTTGTCACTGTTTGTTATGGGGATCTGATCCCAGACAACGATCTCCTCTTCGGTCTTTTTGTTGTTCGTAATCTCGATCAGATATTCGTAGATGTATTTATTTCTCTTGTGGAAAAAACCATTATTTTTCTGATATTTTTTCAGAAATTTATGCTCAATCTTTATCCCTTCATCAACTCCAAGATATGTCCAGAACTCTTCATCCGGGGAGACATTCTTAATAGAAGCATGGGTAACAAAGTTATTATCCATGAATACATTGGTTTTACCTGGTAAAAATGGAAATTCAGTTTCATTTTTTACCTTTGTTTTTAAATATGCAAATTCAGATAGCTTTGGAACACTTGAATATCTGAATTTAGCATTAAATTCACGGATCATTATTGTTGCGGAATGTTCATTATTGTCGCTTAAAATTGAATTCTTTCCTGGTATTTCGAATATTACAGAGGTCGTATTTGTCTGGATATTTGCTTCTTCGGGTTCTATAGACTCGGGGTAATCATCGAAAGCCGCTTCCTCCTTCAGGTCATCATCATGCATCTGATACATATTAGCAGCCATTGCGATTGGTTCAGGGGCAGCTGCACCAACTTTCATGCGAGATGGTCGAAAGACCTCCAAATGCCAGGGAATAAGCGCAGGTTGCTCGCCACCTCGTTGTGGCTGGGCAGTTGATAGATTCAGATTAATATCATTCCAGTCCTCTCCTGTATTTTGGAGAATCATGGCGTGATAACTTAGCTCCATTTTTTTTGTACCTGTGTCTACCCTCAAATCATAAAAAGGAGTCCATTTTGGTCCATAAACAATGTATGTTAGTTGAAGAGTTACAGCTCCATCCTCCTTTGCTTTCAGGAGGATTTCAACATTATTAAGAGTTTTGTTCTGGATATAATCGATGTCATAGATTTCATTCATCACTTTTTCCAGATCATTTTTTACTGCAGTCTCCTCTTTCATAGTGCTGCGGATCTCTTTATCAAGCTCTTCATTTTTCCTGCGATAAAAATCCACCATTTTAATCCATTTTTCCGGATCAAGTTCCACTGTTGAATCAGAATCGCTTATGCCCGTAAGCTTTTTTGATATATTATCAATAAATTCTTTCTCTTTGTTAGCCTGATTAATAGAGTCGGATACTGATAAGAGTTTTTCATCGAGCTCTTCTTTTCTGCTATATAACTCTTTCTGCATTTCATTTGGGGCCATTGTGAAGTGTTCTTTTTTAAAAGTTATGTCTTTTAAAACGGCACTTCCTGATCCTTTAACCTGGATGCTATTTTGTTCTATAGCTTCAGGAAGTCTTTTATACTGAACGGATTCTTCACCTTTGATGATGTTGACAGTGCCTTCTCTTGTTATTTGTGCTCTGTCACGGAAAACTGTTACAGAAGTTATTACTGATTCAAGAGTTTTCATCTATTGTTATCTCTCCATATATTTTTATAACTGAACCGAATTGCATTACAGTATCAGACTTAAAATCCTGCTACTATTAAAAGCATCACTTCTCTTCTGTGGGATTCTTTAGAGGAACTATCCACATTTAATCCCTCACCGTACCTGATAATTATGGGTAGTCCACCTAACGATTCTATTCCATAGTAAAAACCAGCTCCCAAACTTCCTATGGTCTGATCTTTATCGCTATTATTAACATTGGATAGATCTATTGATTCAAAGTATAGAAGATCTGCATAGAGCAATAATCGCCTGTTCTTTGTGAAATGATACTCATGACTGAAATTACCTGAAAGAATTTTTTTTGCCCGGAATTCGTATCTGTAGAAACCAGCAGCTGTATACTGACTGGCAAGACCACCAACTCCAAAATCGGTAAGAACATCAAGATTATAACCATTTCCCCCTGAAAGAACAAGCTCCCCTTTATTTTTTTTTGTATAGTCAATTGGGATCTTCCACTTGAATGTCTGTTTGTTATAGTCATCTTTTGAAATTGATGTTGAGTCAAGCGTCCAGTTGGCTAAATCGTCACGGTATCCCTGGATAAATGTGACTTCAAACTCCCCTTTTTTGCCAAAAAAAGAACCTTTGTGCGCTAATTTAATACTATGGATATCTGCTTTATAATCCGGAGGCAAAACAAAAGTTGAGGATGTATCATCATTGGTATCAAACCATGCTTTTTTATACTGGTACTGGTATGTAATATCCCATTTTTTAGTAAACTCATATCTCGCTGAAAGAAGAAAAGATGCGCTGCTTCCATCATATGTATATTGCTCGAGCATTTCTCCATTTTGGTATATATCTGTACCTAAGCTCTCAGAAAGGGCTGTACCTTTGACGCCATAACCCAAATAAATATGTGTCCAGGGTATTTCATGCTCCATTCTTGCTGTTAGTGTTGAAGTTTCAAGCTTTATATTAAGCGCACCATTTAATGGATAATCTTCTGTATTATGGTCCCAGTAAATGAGCGGTGTGAAAAGACCTTCATCAGAATCAACAGGCATAAAACCGCCAATAACTATAAAGTTTTCATACTCAGTTCCATATGAAGAGAGTGGGGAAATTATTATCAGAAAAAAACAATATATCAGAAGCAGACAGCTTTTTTTTAGATTCATCTTAATTTCCTTTTGAAGTTTTATTTTTTTAGATTCCCTATAAATAAAAATCGTAAATTATAATCCTGAAATTTGCAAAGAAAATCAAAACCTTTTAGTAGTCTGATTATTTAAAGGACCGTATCAAGGCCGTGTTTTTCTTATTTAACACTTAAAAAATGTAACAATTGTGGATTTCATCAAAAAATACTTATTGCATCAGGCCTAATATTCATAAGTGTTTGTAATAATAAGTTTCGTAAGATTCATAACTAATACGTATTAAATGGAACAACCTTTTTTAAATCCCTTGTCTTGCGTGTCATTTAAAAAGTAACTATAAGTTATTCATAATAAAAATAGAGACAGGTAGTTGCTTTTTTTTAATTCACACGATAGGTATGATAAATTCGAGTTTAAAAAAAAATGGAGTATAAAGATGCAACAGGTTCTTATTGTTGATGACAGCACAATGATGCGCAAGGTCGCACGTGATTTTATTGGAATCACCAATGTAATGATAACTGAAGCTGAAAGTGCCGAGGAAGGTCTTGTATATATAGAAAAAAAAGATTTCGATCTGATTATCACAGATATTGATATGCCAGGGCTTGATGGCCTTGAATTCTGTAAAAAAATAAAAGCCAACTCAAAAAGGCAAAGTATACCAATTATTGTTCTTACTTCATTTGAAACTGAAAAAGAGATTGATAGAAGCTTCCAGGCCGGAGCATCTGCCTATGTTTCAAAATCTGAAATAAAAAGAGATCTTGGAAAAACCGTAAATGATATTTTAAATAAATCTGAATTTAACCGAGGTCATACAGTTCTTGTTGTTGAAGATTCCAAAATGATTAGTGGAATTGTTGAAAGGGGTCTGTCACAGGCAGGTTTTCAGGTAGTAACAGCTGAAAATGGGCAGGAGGCACTTAATGAGATGGTCAGGAAAACACCGGATCTTATTTTGAGTGACATTGAAATGCCTTTAATGGATGGCCTTGAGTTTTGCAAAACTGTACAAAGAGATTCAAAATATAAAAATATACCCTTTGTTGTTATGAGTACAAATAACAGCAGAGGTATTATGAAAAGAATGTTAAGTGAAGGTGCCGAGACATTTGTAACAAAGCCATTTAATATTGATCAGCTTGTTATGCTTATCGATAAACTTCTTTCTGACCAGTATTTGCACCTTCTATACAGAAAAAAGAAGCTTGATGATGAAAGAAAAATAACCCTTTCCAGTATTGCAAGTTTGGTTGCAGCACTTGAAGCAAGGGATCCATATACAAAAGGTCATTCAGAGCAGGTTGCTTCCATAGTTGCTGGTATGGCAGAACTCCATGGCGAATCCCAAAAAACTATTGAGATGATAAAAGTTGGGGCAAAACTTCACGATGTTGGAAAAATCGGTATTAAAGATAGTATCTTATTAAAAGAAGGATCATTATCTGACAAGGAATATACACATATAAAACAACATGTGATAATAGGAGCATCAATACTGGAACCAATAGATAGTCTCTCCGACATTATCCCTATTATAAGAGATCATCATGAACAGTACGATGGAAAAGGATATCCAAGAGGTCTTAAAGGGGAAGATATAAATATCTGGGCAAGAATGACAAGCGTTGCAGACACTTTCCATGCAATGACCAGCAAAAGGCCTTACAATAAAGGTGCAAGTATTGAAGACGCTGTGGAGATTATAAATAATCAGAGAGGCACACAATTTTGTTCATATTGTGTAGATCTTTTTCTAAAGTACCTTAAAGGTGAGATGCCGGATTCCAATTTCGATTTTGTTAAGAAGGTTTCATAATAGGATCTAATAGTTTTTTAATAAAAAGCGTAGTTCGAGTTTATTTTAATAGTCTAAGTCTGTCAGAAATCTCTGTCAGGCTTTTTTATTTTTAACTTCAAGTCTTTTCATAATTATTAATAATAAAATCTATATGAAGACAGATCATATTGATTTTCAAATGCATTTAGTTTAATTTTTTTTCCAAAATATCTGCCATCACTTCAAAATGTTCAAAAGGAGGCATTATGCAGGGTCCATTAAAGAGTGATTTTGCAATATCAAGCAGATTGAACACATGGCAAGAGCGCTCATGTTTGGTTTTGCAACTGGGTTAGATGCTACACTAAATCCTTCAGATTTTAGGTTCTTAAGAGAATCCAGTGTTGTTAATAATTTTTCAGGATCTGGCCCGGCCGGAGGCACAACTTCTATTGTTATGTTAAAGTTGTCATTCATAATATGATTCCCTGATTATAGGGTTTTAAGAAAATCATAATATGAAGTGTAAACATCTGTCAATGATAGGAGTTCGAGACTGTGTCACAAATGCACCTTTGCCCAATTTCTATTTGTGACAAAGACTCTGTTCCTTGAATTATTTACAGAAAATTAACTTTGGTTTTGTCCATGATTTTGTCAAATCTGTTATCCATACAAACACTGATGTCAGTTGTAACAAATTTACCTTTATAAAAAATACTGAATATTGTTGCTGGAGTTGGAGATTCTTGAGCCTGCTCCATAGTCTCAAATTTTATAACTTTTAGAGGCAAATTTCTTTTTCCCATGGTTTCGGCTAATGAATTTTTAACATGATATTCTGAAAATGGACATCTGTTTGAGTAGTATACAACAAAACCTTTGTTATCCGGGGGGGCGCAAAGAACTGACTGATTAAATGATACCTTTTTTGCTTTAGGATTTAACTTCCTGACCAAAAGACTAAAGCCGGATTCTGTACTTTCAGATATTTCAAAGCCTTGCTTGAGAAACCACTTTGTATCACTCATAAAATGGAACTTTTTTGTACCCACAATTGTTACAAGACCATCTTTACCCTGGGCAATTGAATCATCAATGGCGTATTGTAACAAAGCTTTACCATGTCCGTTTTTTTTATATTTTCCTGAAACCCAAAAACAGTTTATGAGTGTCTGATTGGGTGCTTTTATCGGTACCCAGGCTTTTTCTGCAGGTCCGTATTCAATAAATACTTTTGCTCGTTCATCTAATCTTCGAAATACATAGCCATTCTCAAACTCTTTTTTTAACCATTTTTTTTTAAGTTCATAACTTTCCTTGCATTTTTTGTCGGAAAAAGCGCAGCAAATATGTTCCGTATCAATATTTTCACTTGTCAGGTTTATGTAAGTCATTAAATTCCAACTCCATTTAATTGTTAATTGATTATTATTTATAAACGTTATCAGAAAATAGTGACAGCTATATGTCAGTTCTATTTTAAATTTGGAAGTTAAAAATGGGAATCTCTGAAAATTGGAGTTTTCCAAATATTTTGTTATTTTTTAATAGTAATTATAAACAGGATAGAAAAAACCGGGGTTTTTCTCGCGGAAGAAAATCTTTCAAACCCCGGTTGTAGCACTCCTAACCAAAATGGAATTTGGTTAGAAGTTGGAGGTGCCTCATGTTATTTGATTTTTTCATTATCCTTACTTTTAATCTTAGATAGAATAAAAGCTCCCAGAGGAATGAAAACGAACATTACAAGAAATCCTATAAATTCGGCAGACCTTGAGTATCCACCATATGGACTTTTAAAGCGGGTAATAGCTTCAGAAATCAGAAGTACTACAAGAATGACAGGGGCAACATATTTTATCATTACCTCCCATACTTTACCTAATTTAAGGCCAGGCATTTCATTATTATGGTCAATAATCTTTTTAGTTCCAAAAACCCATCCAAAAACATAACATTCAATTATACAAACCAGGGCAAGGCCAAAGAAGTTCAGGAAATAGTCGACAATATCAAGCCAGTATAGCCCTGCTCCTGAGATAAAAATAAGTCCGAACATAAATGCAACGAGTGCTACTGTTATATTTGCTCTTTTATGTGTCCAGCCCAGTTTATCTCTTAAGCCTGATGTGACACCCTCAACAAGTGAAAAAGCAGAATCTATTCCAAGAGTAAGAAGCATTACAAAGAAAAGAACACCAAACAGATTATTTAACATAGGTAATTTATTTATTATAGTTGGATAGACTACAAATGCAAGTCCGGGTCCAGACGCTTTTAATTCATTAATAGGAGTGTTTGTAGAAACAGAAAGATATCCAAGTGCTCCAAATACTGCCAAGCCACCTAAAAATGCTGTTAAAGAATCTCCAATTGCAACAATATAAGCATTTGTTACAATATGTGTTTTTTTAGGCAGATAGCTTCCATAGGCAAACATTATTGAGAAACCAATACTCAGGGAGAAAAAGACCTGGGTATATGCAGCGAGCCATACTTTCCCGCTTAGAAGTTTAGTAAAATCAGGTGTAAGGTAATATGCTAATCCAACATCTGCACCTTCTAAGGTTACTCCTCTTACAACGAGAACAACTAAAATAACCCATGGAACAAGTACAGTGAGGTAAACAATTTTTCCCACTGTTTCAGGACCTTTCCAGATACAGGCAACTATTGAGATCCATGTAAGGATTAAACCAATAAACAGGGGTAATTTTATACCACCAAATTCAAAAGCTCCTTTTGTAAGACCCAATGTTTCTTTAAAGAAAAAATCGGATGTATTGCTACCCCATCCGAGGGAAAATGCATCCCAAAGATATTTAAATGACCAACTCATAATAGCTGCATAATAAGTTGTTATAACAAAAGCAATACCAATAGCTATCCAGCCAAATAACTCATACTTTCCTTTTACACTTGCAAAAGCACCGGAGGCAGCTCTTTGTGTTTTATGGCCCATTGAAAGTTCCATGATTAATATAGGCAATCCGGCTGTCATCAGTGCTATCAAAAATGCAACCAAAAATGCACCACCACCATTATTGGCGCAGATATATGGAAATCTCCAGATATTACCTAAACCTATAGCCGAACCGATTGCTGCAAGCACGAAAGAACTTCTACTTTCCCATTGACCCCTAGCTTCCATTTTACCCTCCTAAAATGAATCGGAAATATATGATAATACTAAACAGTGTTAAATGACGTTTATCAAACTAAAGTTTGTTTCGTTGATTTGTCAAGATAAAAAATTTGATATCATCGAATATATTTTATTCATATCAAATATTTATCTGTTTTTACTGAATAATATTTATATTATTAATGTTTTTTATAAAACCATTATTGAATTTTAACAGGTGATCTGACAAAAGAATGAAGAAGGTTGCAAATTTCGGATTTAAAGCTTTTATAAATGCGAAGTCCTGTAATGGGTTTAAAATTCTGTATACATAAACCTTAATTGTGAATAGATTTAATATTGTCAATATTTACTCTAAACCATATTTAAAAGAATTCTAACTTTACTGAAAATTCCCAACATGTTATTTTATTTGAATTATCACGTCTTAAAATAATCAAAAAACAATAAAGGAGCAACTCATGGAGAAATTTTTAAAGATAATTATCCTGGCAATATTTTCAGTTTCGGTTTTAGTATCCTGCGGAGATGGAGAAAGAAAAGAAGCTCCTTTTGAGTATAGATTCACATCAAATTCCTCTGCTGTGATAACCTACAAGGGTCGGCAATATGTTCTGACAAAATATCGTGAAAATGAAAATGTTCCTTTTGAATACGAATTTGAAGATGATGGTGATCTAGATATCATAATAGAAGGTGTTGAATATGATTTAGATAGCCCATTTGATTATGATAGGCCTAAATCGAAGAAGCTCTCAAAAGCACAGAAAGAACAGGCTAAAAGAGTTAAGGCTGCAAAGTTAGCTGCTAAAAAAGCAAAAAAAGCTGCTAAGAAAGCAAAAAAAGTTGCTAAGAAAGCTGCTAAGAAAGCGAGGAAAGCTGCTAAAAAGAAAAAGTCTTAGATCTGATAATATTATAAAAGATCTGGAATATTTTACTATTGTTGAAGGAGGTCAATTTATGGGAAAGATTTACTCATTTGATGGTGTGATTCCGGTTATCCATCCCGATACTTTTGTACACCCTGAAGCTGTTATAATTGGGGATGTGGTAATAGGAACTGGTTGTTATATCGGTCCATGTGCATCTTTAAGAGGTGACTTTGGCCAGATTGTAGTAGGAGATGGGGCAAATATTCAGGATTCATGTACATTACATTCCTTTCCGGGAAAAGGAGTTATTGTTGAAGATGAAGGCCATGTTGGACATGGCTCAATTCTCCATGGTTGCATAGTTGGAAGAAAAGCTCTTGTAGGAATGAATGCGGTAGTTATGGATGGTGCTGAGATTGGAGAACAGGCATTTATTGGGGCAAATGCATTTTTAAAAGCCGGCTTTATAGTGCCTCCAAAGCATCTTGTCGCAGGAAATCCTGGTAAAATAATAAGGGAGTTAAAAGAGGAGGAGATGAACTGGAAAGCAGCCGGAACAAAAATATACCAGAGTCTTGCTATAAGATCAAAATCATCTCTCAAAAGGGTTGAACCTCTCACAGAGTTGGATGAAGATAGAGGAAAAGTCTCCTGGGATGAGGAGTTCTTAAAACCTCTTCTTGAAACAAGAAAGTAAAAAAATAGGGTTAGGTATAAATAGCCTGACCCTTTTTCAAATAAAAAGTTTCTCTCATTAAGCTTCAATTAGTAAACATCTTCTGCCTATCATATTGTATGTATTATAAAAAAACGAATCAGTTGTGAACCATTTCATTCCATAGAAATAGAAAATGTGTATAAAAGTGATCTTAAATTAACAAAATTGTGAACTAAAAGAGATTGCTGAAATGAGATTAGAACAAGAGACAAAAAGAAAAGGTATATTTAGTAACTTTATCAATAGTTATGTAAAAAACTCAATGCCGGAGAATTTTCCAAAACCAGGAAGTTCAATGATGCTTGAGCTTAGAAAGGACAAAACAGGTATTTTTACTCAGATTCCTGTGGAACTTTCAAGTGTTAATAAAAGAGTTCTGATTCTAAAATCCTTTGGGAATGTTAAGGGGTTTTCAGAAAATGGAAGACTATATTGTACTTTTGAAAACAATACAGTAAGGCAATATACCGATATAAAAACAATTGGTATTACTAAAAACAGTATATGTATCAAAATTGTAAATTGTGTTTTCACCAGAGCAAAACAAAGGGAATATGAGCGTTTACCATATAAAGAACACTACAATTTTTCACTTAAAGCAATCAGAGTTCCTGAAAAAAATGATTCCTATAGGAAATATAATCAATATATGAAATTTTTTTTTAAGAATTCTGCTATAAAAAATATTTCTCCCGGTGGTATTGGACTTTTGTCCGATTCAAAATACTCAGATCTTATTAAAGAAGGTGTGAAAATCAATGTGAATATCTGTTTTGGTGAACGCATGGAGTACAGATATTTCAAAAAGATGATTAAATGCAGAACATTGCCTAAAGTCATACAAACTAAAATTACAGTGAGAAAAAAAATTGATCAGTCCGGTCTCAATTATATTGGATTTCAATTTGAGAACATTGAGAAAAACCGTTTTTTTCTTGTAGACACTTTAAATAGAATAAACCAATCTGAAGATGTTTCAAAAAATAAACTTTCTTATAATTAAAATCATGCTGGGAGTAATTTTACTCCCAGCACGATTTTATTTTACTTCTTTAAATCGTAATACCCCTTATTGTGTAAAATCATATATTTTATATTATCTAAATTCTGAAAATTGAAAAAAACTTTTGCTGTGTCACCCTGATACATTACCAAATATTGATTATCATCATTTTCCAGTCTTTCATCATCAGGAGTATACATCCTTTTTGTGCCATCTTTCATAACAGCTTCAATAGCCAGATAATTAATATATGAGACTTCTCTCTCTTTCTCTTTTATAACAAGGGTGTCACCAATTATACCGATTCTTTTCTTAAGGAGTTTTTCATTGGTTTTTCCAACTATGTTGGTCAAAATGGTTCCTTTTTTAACTAGTGCACCATCTCTATCGTATGAATAAATAAAAGGACATGCTGCAGAATCATCAGGGTCATAGCTTGTTTGAAGGGCCACATTGACTTGTCTTCCCGTTTTACTTGCTGTGATTTTAGGATTGTACATTGCTTCCACGTTAATACCAGGTAAGTAAAATTTACCTAAATAGGTTGCATTTAGTAGTACTTTGAAACGTTTCATTTCACCTGCTTTCAGGTTGAAATATGTGTATATTCTATCATCCCTTATATCCTGATAGTCAATTCCTGGTATTGGGCCTGTTCCCGAATAGAACCTTGGATTATGGATCTCCCAGCCTGAAGGAACGATATATGAAAGAACAAGATTTTCATAATCCCTTGTACTTGTATTTGCAACAGAGATGTCTGCGATAAAATCCCGTCCCTGCATCATCTCTTCAAATTCTGCAATCTGATCCTTTACACCATAGTAGGATGTATTAATTGAAAGGCCTTTTTCGAAAGCCACTTCATCTCCAATGTCAGGAATTCCTTCTTTTACAATGTTTATATATATTTTGTTATTGTTCCTGCTTTTAAACTGAATATCAGTTCCTTTAAGATTGATATTTTTAAGTACTTTATTAACAATTAAGCGATCTGATTTAATCAGGACATCTTTTTCATGATTAGTTGAATATGTAAACTCAAAAGCACCACTTGTTTTGGAACCTGAATAATATTTAAACAAAGAGAGCAATGAATAAGCAAGGGTCTGGGTGCTGTAGCTTTTACCTGTAGAAAGTCTTTTGGAAATATTAAGAGCAATCTCTTTTGCTTTTTCTCTTTCATTCATATTTGACAGAGACAGAAGAATTATTGCTTTATCTCTGAGTCCAGATCCGTAAGTATTACCAAGCTCGTTGTAACTTGCAACATTGAAAGATGTATTTTTTGCAATCTCTTTTGCAATCTCTTTTTGGCCTGCTAAGTAATAGGACGCAGAGAGCATAAACTTTGAAATATTATCAAGACTCTTTGATTCTTTTAAACGATTCATCGCGCCTATTTGTGGAGAATTCGCAAGAGCTAAAGTATATAATCTGTATGATTGTAATAGCTCAGATCTTTTACCACCTGCAGTCCATGAATTTGCAGATGTATTCTGGAAATTTTTCCAGTTTTTAATCATAAGTGGCGGAACATAATAACCTTTTTTTGAAGCTTCAATCAGAAAGTGCCCGGCATACGTTGTTCCCCAGTTGTCAGCACTATAACTGCCTGGCCAGTATGATAATCCTCCTGATTCAAGCTGAAAAGAGCTTAATCTTTCAATGGCTGCCTTTATATTCTTTTCAACCGATTCAACTTTGGTTTTAGACATGACAAGCATCTTAGAAAGATATAATTGGGGAAATACAGATGATGTGGTTTGTTCAATACAACCATGTGGATAACGTATTAGGTAATTAAGTCTTTTTGTAAGTCCCATCTCAGGTATTACAGAAGCTTCTAAGGTGATTCTGTTAGTTCCTGATATCCCAACTGGAATAATTTTAGTTTTATAATTTTTATCTTTTGTTAATGTGCCTTTCTGAACAAGCGTTATTTTAGGGTTAGGATTTCTTATATCAATATTGATTATATGTTCAGCTTTTTCATTTTTTGAATTTGCTATGACTTTAAACTTTGCTTTTCCGGTTTTTGAACCGACTCTTATTTTAAAATAGGTCAGTTTATCACCAACTCCTTTAAATGAGAGTGTTTTAACAGGCTTTCCAAGAACTTTTAAGTGATCATCTACCTCAATTTTTAGATTTACATTTTTTATCTTATCATCAAGAACAAAGGCATTAACGGGCACCTCAAGAACTTCTTTGGGGCTTAAAACCCTTGGTAGCGTTGCCATTACCATTAATGGTTTTCTAACAGGAACTGTTTTTTTAGCTAAACCATAAGCGCTTTTATTTCCTGCAACCACCATAATCCGAACAGCACCGATGTATTGAGGTATTTTAATTATGTGTTTATTTGAGGCTCCTTTAGACAAGGTGTACGGGCCTTCAAAATGAACCACAGGGGGAAATCTCTTCTTCTCTTTCTTTTCACCACCTTTTTCTTCCTCTTCTGCATCATCACCACCCAAAGCAAGCAATCTTTCGAGATCGCCACCATATGCACCTGTTACCTCATCAAAAATATCCCATGTTCGAACGCCTAAAGCTTCTCTTTTATTGAACATTTTTCTGAGATTTGCTGTTTTGAATCTTGTTAAACCTAACAACCCCTCATCAACCATCGCGATCGTATAGGTCATGGGACTGCCATTTTTCTCACTGATATTTATAGTTGTTGTCTGAAGAGGTTCTAATTCGTCTTTTGCCTGTAAAACAGGAGATAAAATGGTATCGGGGTTTTCAACCATTATGGGAATAACGCCATATAACCTTATGGGTCTGTCATTTTTTTTCTTAGCATGAGGCTGTAGTAGGCTGATGCAGGCATAAACATTGGGACTCATTGCACCTGTTATTTTAAAAGAAAATCTATTTTTGCCCTGTTTAAGAGAGATCCATCTCTTTTCTAAAACACCAGAGCCGTTTTCAACTGTAAATAAAGCCCTTCCTTGCTTTGCAGATGGAAGGTTGATTGTTGCAGTCTCTCCCCTTGTATATTTTTTCTTGTCTGAGGTAAAATTTAATACGCTTGCACCAGGGCCTTTATCATCCTGGGCTCTACCAGCCCAGCCCGGCCAGTCAATATATGCTATTTTACCAGTACTGTGGTTACCATTAAGATCTGTTACTCTAACTAAATATCTTCCCCAGGATGGATATTTTACCTTAAACTTCCACTCTCCAAATCCGTTTTTAGTCGATATGACACTGGATTTAATCTCTTTAGTGCTTGAAGATGAAGTAAAGTTTGCAAGTGATTCAGACGTTTTATCATACCACCATTTCCAGGATATCTTATAAAGAGTAACTTTGACTCTTTTTAATGAAACAGGTTCTCCTCTGTTGTTTATTGATGCAACTTTCACGGTATGGTCAATATCAGTTAGAAGCATACCCCTTGCAACATCACCTTTTGGCATTTTTACACCAACATAATTAGAAAATGGGTGAAAAGGAACGCTTATGGAATCTGAACTGAAAGCACCGCTGCTTTCAAAAACCCTGCTATAAAAACTTGCGCTTAACATTCCCGGAGCATGACTGTTAACATCTATACTTTTGTTAAAATTGACATAACCTTCAGAGTCCAGAGAACCATTAAAAAGTGTTTGCTTTGAAGAACTAAATACTCTTGAAGGGTCATCGAAGGCATAATCAGTAAATCTTTTAAATTTTGTTGGTTTGCTGTTAAGAGAAACACTTACATCAGCTGAGAGATGTGAAGCCTTTGCACCATGTAACCACTGACCAAAAAGTTTAAATCCGAGGTTTCCATCATCTTTATATAGAGCTTTTTTATCTCCATAATTAAGCTTGACCTTAAGTCTGTTGGGGATAACAGTTTCAACTTTAATCTGTTTGGCAAAAGTTAAGCCCCCCAGATTGACTACTGCTTTCCAGTTGCCGGTTTGAGCAGAATTATCTGTTTTGAGTTTAAAAGCATGGAAGTTATTAAGAGACTTTTCAGGAAGAAAACTCTCAATCAACTGACCCTTTGGATTAAAAAAATCAAGTGAAACAGGGTGGTTTTTGGGTAGAACACCTTTTTTATCCTCAAGAACAAAAGTCAGAAAGATGTTGTCTCCAGGTCTCCAGACTCCCCTTTCTCCATATATATAGCCTTTAACTCCCTTGTTGACCTTTGCTCCTGCAACATCAAAGTGGCTGACAGGTAGAGAGCTGCTTTCATTAAGTTTTATATATCCTTTCTGACCTTTCTTTTCCACAGTCAGATAAAAAGGAACACCCCTAATTTTAAGGTTGGAAAAGCCTTTGTTATTGGTTTTTCCTTTTGAGATAAGCTTATTCTGGTAGTTATAAGCTTTTATATTAACGTCACCAATGATATTGGTACTTAAAATATCGGTTGTAATTACATGAAGTACTCCATCTCCACCATTTTTAACGGTTATTCCTATATTTGAGGCAATATAGTTTCTTGATACAGTGACTTTTCCATTATATTCTTTATTGTAATATGCATCTTTGCATGGGTTTCTACGATCTTCCCAACCATCCCGTTCAGAATAATAGTAATCCCAGGAGCTACTCTCTTTAACTTTTGTATCTTCTTCATTTTGAAAGGGCGGTTCCTTAACAACAGGAGTTTGTCTATCTATAACAGAGCAAGGATAGGAAGAATTACTTCTGTTAAATGAAAGTGTTAGTCTAAAAAGACTGTTAGGGTGTTTTTTAAATAGTTCAGTAGCATCAAGTGAATATCTTGTCCATTTTACAAGGTTGTTTTTGTCTGCTTTCAGAGGGATAGTTTTCCTAAAGATAAATCTACCAACTCTCTTTATTTCTCTATTTCCATCCATTTTATTGACCTGTAGAAACTGACCAATATTTTTACTGAAAACTTCAAGAGCTGTAACCTGTACAGAGTTCAGATTCACAGCTTCGAATGGGATTTTTAGATTTTCATTTCCCGGAATAATTACCCCTTTGCCAACAAACCTAACCCCGGGTTTGATATTTTCAAAGATAACATCTTTTGAATAATCCTTATCAAGCCTTACTCCTTCAATATTTTTTATACTATTATATACTTTGACTCTGTAACTACCCTCTCTAACCTTTGAAAGATAGGCTTTAACAATGTTTCGCTCTATTTTAAATCTTAAATTTTGTCCTCTAAGAGTAATCAAACCTCTTAAATTTTGTGAGGGTAGAAGTGGATCTGAAAATCTTATTTTTATATATTGCTGTTTTCCTGTTACAGCAGCGATCTCCGAAACCTGAAACAGGCCTCGTCGGATGACAGGTATTAAACGGTTTCCTGTTTTATCAACCCCTATTTTATCTCCATTCCAGCTAATTCTTACATTTGATTTTGAATTCTGTCTTTTTATCCCTTCAACTGTAAAGAAATGATTTTTTCCACTGGGGCTGTGGTTCCATAAAATTTTAAGCTTTAAATCATCCTGGGTTGCTTTTAGAACATTTTCTATCTTCGCATCATCTTCAGTGTCTGCTGTAGCGACTGACCCTGTTAGTTTTTGATTGGTCAGGTCGTTGTAAGCGACAGAAGAAAGCCCATCTATATTAATTTCGAAGGATTGCTTTATAACAGAAAAATCAAAGGAAAAATCGCCTAAATTTTTAGCTTTTTTAATAGAGTTTTTGAGGTTTAGAGTGGCTTTATACCTTTTTCCAGATTCGAGATTTTTTTCAGGGTAGAATGTTAATTCATTTTGTTCATTCCAGTAAGCAGTACCTTTGATTGATGGTTCAAAACTAAAGATGTCTTTAGCTTTCCCACCCACCATCTCTTTAGAAACAGCATCTTCAACAAATTTAACCCTGATAAGAGACTTTTTTGATATTGATCCATAGGTGTGAGAATATACAACATGTTCCCACTTTGTTACTTTACCATCTTTAGTATCAGTTTTATCATCACTTCCACATGATACAATAAGAAGTAATATCAATATAATTATAAAGATACGTTTCATTTTTTTCTCCTGGATTAATTGTTTATAGAATGTAACCAGTTAAATATATCTTCATACACTTCTGTTTTGTTAATTTCGTTAAGGATTTCGTGTCTTGCTCCACTGTAAAATTTTAAATCAACTCTATTTATACCTTGATTTTTGAAAAGATCAAAAACATTTTTTACACCCTTTGTGAAATCTCCAACAGGGTCATTTTCTCCTGAGATCATAAACAGAGGTAAATCTTTTCTAATACTGTTGAGGTTTTTAGGGTTATTAATTTTTAATATACCTCTAAAAAGATCCAGGTATAGACCTGCAGAGCAGATCTCACCACACATTGGGTCATTGATGAATTTATCCACCTCACTGTTATCACAACTTAACCAGTCCTGATCTGTTCTGTTTGGTTTGAAATTACTGTTGAAGTTTTCAAAGGAAATTTTATCAAGAGATTTACATTTACTCTTTTTACCAAATATAAGAGATTGTATTTTTGCAAATAAGAAACCAGGATACATTACAAATCCTGGATGTCCACCCGTTCCAATAATGACAGCTCCTTTGATATCGTTACTATAACTTAATAAATAATCCCTTAGGAGCATGGAACCCATACTATGGCCTATTTGAAATAGGTTTGAATCTGGATGTTCTTTTTGTATATGGTTTGAAAGGGTGTGTATATCGGAAACAACATGATCCCAGCCATTTTGATTTCTGAAATAGCCAAAAGAGTTGGTTTTCTCTCCAGTTATACCATGTCCCCTGTGATCATTGGCATATACTGTGAATCCTTTTCCCACAAGATATTTAGCGAATTCATCATATCTTCCTGCATGTTCTGCTACTCCATGGGAGATCTGCACCACAGGGTTTTTAGAATTTGTACACCATTTGTAGACTGTAAACTTAGTGTTATCGATTCCTTTTAATTCGAAAAGATCATAATTCATGTTGTATCCTTATCTGTAGAGATAGTAAGAGGCTCTCGCAGCAACCTCTGGTTCTTTAACAAGATCACTGTGATCAAAGTCAGGGTAATCTGCGATATGGATAGCTCCTTCAATTATTGCTGAATCATAAGGAACAAGACCATCATTATCTTTATTAGTTTTTAATTTAATAAATGTCCAGCCAAACATCAATTCACCGCCCCACCCAAAGCAGTCTTTTCCATCACAATCCCCTCTAATTGTATATATTTTACCATTGTCAGCTAAAGGGGAATTATATATCGGGTATTTCTTGTTAAAATCTCTAATGAATTCGGGTTTGAGATTGGAAATCGCCTCTGTTGCATTCATAAAAAAACCGGCCCACTCAAAATTATCAGCCAGAGGTGAACCTTTGTGTGGAGTCCCCAATGTGACAAGTCCATTAACGGTATTCGGGTTTTTATGTATAAATGCTCTTGAAACAAGGCCACCCATACTGTGGGCAATTATAGAAAAATTTTTGTTCAGAGATCTCTTTTCCTGAAGAAGTTTTATCTTCTTTTCAAGAAGGAAGGCTTGTGTTTCTATGCTTTGATCACCCGCACTACTGTCATCTTTACCACAACTATATATGATTTTATCATTAAGTTTTTTTGCAGAAAGAAGATCGGACTCGTTTAAATATACTGTATATACATTTTCAGAACCCCAGATATTCAGACACACACCAAGGAATTTTTCTCCCCAGGGATGTTTATTTGTAAGACCATGGATTAAAACAAGATCATGTTCGTTAATACTATTTTTTTTGAGATTTAATTTTTGGTGATTGCAGGTTGAAGCTATAATAAAGAAGAGAATTAATGATATGTATTTCAACAGTTTCAAATAATCACCCTTCTCTTTAGACCATTATCGATTCTTTAACTCTCTTTCTTCAACCCATTTTCTAAATAGGGATTAACAACTAAGCATCCAGAAAATAAAATCAGATAAAAAATAATAGCACCATAAGATATTAATTCTGTATGGAAACATTGAGTCGCAAAAAAACCAATAGTTGATGTAAGTGCTGCAATTACATATAAACTCTCATCATCACTTAATTTTTTATAGTTTTTTATTTGAGTATATATAATATAAAAGAGACTTGACATAAATAAAGTAAAGAAGATAAGACCATTTTTTATAAATATTTCCAGAAAACTATTATGAAAATCGTGTGTATAAAGGAAAGCATTTTTATATTTTTCCTGATATTCCATTGGTTTTGACGAGAGAAATTTTTGATATAATTCCTTACCTTTTTTAATACCTGTTCCAAAGAAAAGATTTTCTTTCGAAAACTCTATACCTGTTACCCATAAATTTAATCTTGAAACATTGGAGTGATTTGTATTTGTGTTTGCAATTGAGTTGAATCTGTCTGTTTTATTATTAAATATAATAGAAATTAATAAAATTATTAATATAAAAGGCAAAATTAACTTTCTTTTAAAAAACAATATATAAAAAACTGACCCTAAAAACCAGCCTACCCAGGCTCCTCTACTTTCAGTCATAATTGTGGCATAAATCAGAATAGGTATAGATATGCCTAAAAAAATTCTAATGGGAAGTTTTTTTCTAAGATTAAAAACAAGAACACTATTTATTAATATTACCAGCATTAACATATCTGCTGTTCTACCCACAGGATGTTTACCATTAAAAACAGTTGAGAATTGACCTTTAAAAAGACCATACAATACAGCTAAAATTGCAGAAATTGTTAGCGCAACTATTAACACTTTTAAAGAATTTTTATTCCGTACAAACACTGCAAAAGGTAGTATTGTTAGCATAAATTTAAACTGGTTTAAAAATTGGCCGGATCCTTCAAAGCCGCTATGGGAAAAACAACTAAGAAAAAAACCAATAATATAGGTTGCTAATAGAATAGTGACATATTTTTTTTCAATAAAAAACTTTCTTTCATATGAAACGATATAAATCAGACTTAAAATAATTAGTAAAAGAAGGAAACCATTTATTGCAGCTTTTGATATAAAAAGTGATATACAAAGCAATATAATAAGTATGAATCCGGTTTTCTGGATCCCTTTTTCCCAATTTATTTCCATAAAACTAAAAACCTCATAATTAAAGCTTAACGCAAGCATTATTAAACATTGCATAAAAAACTATAGAATCCAAATTCTCTATATTTTTTTATACCAATCTTTGAAAAAGCTAACAGTTATTTATTGTTCAGATTTGAATACATAAACTGAAATGAATTTGATAGCAACATAAAAAAGAGGTTTGTTAAACCTCTTTTTTATGTGTTTTATTATTGAATTTTAGTGCAGATACAGATTGAAATTATTACAATTAACTGTTTTTAATCGAATCCACAGCATCTTTTGCAATCTGGAGCTCTTCATTGGTAGGTATAACCCAAAGCTGAACTTTACTTTCATCCTTACTAATCTTTTTAGGCTCCTGTATTCTTCCCTCATTTTTTTCAAGGTCAAGTTCAATGCCTAATCCTTCAAGGTTACTGCACACAGATGCTCTGACAACATCATCGTTTTCACCAATACCAGCTGTAAAAACAATAACATCCACATTTCCAAGAGCTGCATAATATGCACCTATATATTTTTTAACTCTGTATGCGAACATGTCTATTGCAAGTTTTGCTCTTTCATCGCCCTTTTCAATGCTCGCATGGATGTCTCTCATATCATTCATCCCGCAGATACCCTTTAATCCACTATCTTTGTTCAATATGGCATCAACTTCTCTAAGTCTTATTCCTTTTCTTTCGGCGATATAACCTGCTATAGCAGGGTCAATGTCCCCACATCTTGATCCCATCATTACACCAGCAAGTGGTGTCATTCCCATTGATGTATCGATGCATTCTCCATTTTTAACAGCAGCTATTGAGCCACCATTTCCAAGGTGAACTGTGATTACATTTATATCTTCAGGATTTTTGCCCATTTTACGTGCTACAAATCTACTAACAAATTTGTGGGATGTCCCATGGAACCCATAGCGTCTGATCTTAAGATCTGTATAGAATTCATATGGAAGTGGATAAATATACGCATAGGGAGGCATTGTGCTGTGGAAGTCTGTATCAAAAACTGCAACATTTGGTGTGCCAGGCAGAAGTTCTTCTGCAACCTCTATTCCCATAAGGTTTGCTGGATTATGAAGAGGAGCAAGAGGATTATTTTCTTCAATGGCTTTTTTAACATCTTCATTGATGAGTTTAGCACCTTTGGAAGATTCACCGCCCTGCACAACTCTATGTCCTATTAACTCAATCTCATTCTTTTCCTTTATTACACCGGTATCTTCTCCGGTTATCATCTCAATTACAAGATGCATTCCTTTTCTATGATCAACTATCTCACAATCAATATTTGTTTTTTCAACATCATCACCCTGATGTTTTTTATGGGAGATAGTTCCTTTTTCCTCTCCTATTCTTTCAATCAGACCAGAAGCCATGAGAGATTGATTTTCCATATTCAAAAGCTGATATTTAAGTGAGGAACTACCTGTGTTTATTACAAGAACTTTCATTTTTTAAAACCTTAATATTTATTATTTATTATTTTTCCCGGCATGTGCCTGGATGGCTGTTATAGCCACTGTATTAACTATATCTGCTACATTGCATCCCCTGCTAAGGTCGTTAACAGGTTTGTTAAGGCCCTGAAGAATAGGACCAATTGCGAGAGATCCTTCTGTTGACCTTTGCACTGCTTTGTAGGTATTGTTTCCGGTATTTAAATCAGGAAAAACAAAAACTGTTGCATTTCCAGCAACTTTGCTTCCCGGCATTTTTAGATTAGCAACCTTGGGATCAATTGCAGCATCATACTGAACTGGTCCGGCTATTAAGAGGTCACTTCTTTTCTCTTTGGCAATGGCCCTTGCTTTTGCCACTTTTTCAACATCAACACCAGATCCTGATGTACCTGTTGAATATGAGAGCATGGCAGTTAGTGGTTCTATTCCAAATGTTTTAGCAGTTTCAGCCGATGCTATTGCAACCTCAGCAAGTTCTTCAGCCGTTGGGTTTGTAATGATAGCACAATCTCCAAAAACCAAAACTTTGTCTTTCAGGCACATCAGAAAAACAGATGAAACAACAGATGCCCCTGGTTTTGTTTTAATAATCTGAAAAGCAGGTCTGATTGTATGGGCAGTTGTATGTCGTGAACCAGAAACCATACCATCAGCATCACCCTTATGGGTCATCATTGTACCAAAATAGGTTTCATCAGAGATCGCATCCCTTGCATTATCTCTTGTAATACCTTTTACTTTTCTAAGCTGGTAGAACTCTTCAACATAGTCATCAAAAAGCGGGCTTTTTGAGGGTTCAATTATGTTAACATTTGGAAGGCTCAGGCCAAGGGTTGATATCTTGTTTTTTATGAGCTCTTCTTTACCAAGTAATGTAATGTCACACACATCTCGTCTCAAAAGAATATCCGCAGCATTTAGAATTCTCTCACCAATTCCTTCTGGTAGAACAATATGCTGTTTATTTTTTCTCGCTCGTCCAATAAGTTTATATTCAAACATCTGTGGAGTTATTCTCTTTGATTTATGTGAAATCAGTTTTTCCTTGAGTTCACTACGCTGGATATTTGTATCAAAGAGACCCAGAGCTGATGATATCTTTTTCTTATTTTTTGGATCTATTGTAACATTACTTTTATGAAGAGAATCTACTGTTGGATAGGTGGAGTCTTTTGTCAGAAGGACAGGGACTGGTATACCGTGCCATCCTTCAACCAGTTTCTCGATACTCTTGGGTGGAAGTTTGCCCCCTGTAAGGACAATCCCTGAAACATTTGGATAACCAGTTGATATTCGTGATGCCATAGATGCGAGAATGATATCAGGCCTGTCATTTGATGTAACTATAAGGTCTCCTTCCTGAATATAATTTAAGAAGTTACTTACCTGCATTGCAGCTACAACAACATTGTCTATCTTTTTATCAAGGTATTTTCTTCCATAGATAACCTGTGCATCGAGCCATTTCAGCACATCAAGCATTGTAGGGTTTGAAAGTGCTTTCTCTTCAGGAATTACATAGGCAACACCATTGGGTATATTTATGTTATCAGATAAGGCCTTTAAAATAGCTTCTTTATCTGATTTATCAGCCCTGTTCACTATAACACCCATTGTATCAACCCCTTTTTCAGAAAGGGTGTCAATTGCAAGTTGTGATATGCTGACTATCTCTTCAACATTATGGTTCTTTCCGTTACTGATTGTAATTGCAGGACAACCAAGGTTTTCAGCTATTGCAGCATCAATGTCAGAATTAAAGGATTCATGTCCATCCTCGAAATCAGTTCCTTCAATTAAAACAAAATCGCATTTTTCCTGAAGCTGTTGATATTGATTCAGGATTATTTTCATTAGCTCTGAATGCCTGCCTTCATGAATCAGCATTTTTGCCTGATTAAGATCAACCGCATACATATCGTCATAATCAAGTTCTAAATTGAAATGGGATTTTATAAGATTTATATCATGATCCATTTTACCTTCAGGTTGTGACTTGATAATTGGTCTGAAGAAACCAACTTTTCTGATATCCCTTAAAAGAAGCGCCATTAAACCAAGTACGATAACTGATTTTCCACTTTTTTCAGTAACTGTTGTTATATATAAGCTATTAGCCATAACCCCTTCCAAACACGTTTTATTAATATATATAAAAAAATCAATTCTTTAAAATTTCACTGTTTTTCTAAGACGAATTTAAAAAGCAGAAAAGAAAGAACTTAACGATTAATTTCACTGATTAGCATAAGTTAAACAATAATAACAAGTTAAACTTATAAATACAAGAGATCTAATCCATAAAATTTTAAAATGCTGATAACATTAATAATTTCTATTTTCTCCATTCCATTTGTGAAATGGTTCATATTTATTTTCATTTTCCTCTGCTATGCAAGTAAAATTATAATTAATCAGGTATTATTTTGATATAATCAGAATTAATTGTAGAAATGATAAGATTTTAGCCCTAAGTTTTTTTATAAATACTAACCATTAGAAAAAATTTTATTGTTCTTATTAATGGTATGTTATAAAAAATTAAATTAGAAAATCTTTTCATATTTAACTTAATTCAGAAACTAAACATATTTTATAGCTCAGTTTATTAACTCTATATAGATGGGGTAGAAACTAAATGGAAAAAAAAGAAAATTCAAAGGAAGGTAAAGGAAAGAAACTCTCCATGAAGAAGATGAAGAGTCTGTTTTCAAAGAAAAGTCTTATAATTCTTGGTTCAGTAATAGTTGCTGTTTTTCTGATAACCCTTTTAACAGAATTTTTTATGGTCACAAGAGTTTCTGATGTGACAGGCCTTGAAGGTGTTGATGCAAGAGGGGGAGAGATAACGATAACATATAGCAGTAAGGTAAAAAGAACGGCCTATAAACCTGCTAAAGGTCTGTATACCCGGGTGAAATTGAGTAAAGACCGTTTAGTTGAGACCCACACCCTGTTAAAGCCGACAAAATATAATGCATCATTTAAATTAATTAAAAGATCCTATCTGCATAAGAGCAAACTCTTTGGTTTCTTTACACCAAAAAAAGAGCTTAT
The DNA here is from genome assembly GCA_024226555.1 of Desulfobacterales bacterium. Lineage (GTDB taxonomy): Bacteria > Desulfobacterota > Desulfobacteria > Desulfobacterales > JAAELO01 > JAAELO01. The sequence continues at coordinate 29,173 of JAAELO010000071.1, forward strand.
TGTAACAACTCAAATAGAAAAAATTTCTGTAAAATCCTTAATACCTCCTGAAAATAGTAATCCGGCACCAGAAACCATGGATAACCAATTGGTTCTACAGTTTAAAGGTGAAGTCAGGGGTAATTATAAAAAAGGTGTAAATATTCCTGCTAAAGAAATGTCTTTTGTAAAGATGACTCCAAGCGTTAGTGGATATTTCAGATGGAGTGATGATTCAACTCTGACATTTAATTTTACCGGAGAAAAACCAAAGTTTGAGACCAAATATGAGTTTGAGATATATCCGGAAAAATTTGTAAATAAAAAATATCAGAACTGGGTTGGGGGAGATAAAAGAAAATTTTCTGTGAAAACTTCGAAAAATGAGGTTTATATCACCGATTTCTCTCTTAAAAATGATATTAACTGGCAAACCCCTCTAACAATCGAATTTTCAGGTAATATGGTTAGCGCCCTTGAAGTGCTAAAAAGAAAATCCAAATCTGTAGTTCCAATAAAAATGAGCCCTGAGCCTGGTGGATACTGGATCTGGGAAAATGCCAGAACTATTAAATTCAGACCAGATAGTTATACTGGTTGGCCTGTAAGAAAAACCATTAAAGTAAAAATTAAAAATACTATTAACCGTGATTCTGAAAGAAAATGGAGACCTGGTAAAACAAATGGAGAGTATTCTTTTAATGTATTGCCAAGGTATCAATCAATTAGTTCATACAATCTACATGGCGAAAAAGTTGAGTTAAATGAAGATCTTATCATCAAATTTTCAAGGGATATAGTTAAAGAGGCTCAAATTGGTAAAAGGGTAGGAAATGGTAATGTTTCCTCCAAAATACCATTTATATTCGAACCACACATTGCTGGAGAATTTATATGGACAAGACGGGACAAGTTAAAATTTCGTCCTGTAAATCTTTGGTCACAGCTTAAAGAGTACAAAGTTAAACTTAATCCTGGCTATAATCCGGACCCGCGTTATGAGTGGAAAGGTACCAGGGATTTTAAATTTAAAACTGTTGAAAATGTTGTTGATGCAAAGTTTTATTTCACACCGGAAAACAGAATATCCCCTTCACGTTTTTTCTCCGAACCTGGTAGATATAAACAAAGTGAAGATGTAAAAACAGAAGCAAGGCTCTGGATCTTGTTTGATAAGAAGATTGGAAAATTTCTTAAATCAAGGACAGATCTTGAAGATGCTGTTAAAATCACTCCGGCTGTTAAAGGTAAGTACTCATGGTTGAGTCATAACCTTCTTGAATTTTTACCAGCAGAAAACTGGAAAGAGAAAGAATCCTATAAGATTGATCTTACCAAAAGACTATTTACACACCCTGAGCAGCATTTTTATAAAGATAAAAACAAGTTCAAATTTGAAACTGCAAAGAATATAGTTTCTTTTACAACTTTTAATGAAAAGAACAGAAACAAAAAAACACCATATGTTCAATGGCCCCATGAAAGTATTGTTATAACTTTTTCCAAAAATATGAAAAATGCTTTAAGTGTAGGAAAAGTTTATGAAACAAAAAACCTGGAAGCAAAATATCATCCTGTTTTAATAACACCTGCAATAGACGCAACATTTCTATGGAAAACAAAAAGACATTTAATTATAAACCCAAAAAAATATCTTAAACCAGAGGCTTTATATAGCGTTAATCTTAATAAAGGACTACTACCCCAAAGTGAATCCAAATTTAATATAGGAACTGATTTCTATCTGAAAACAGATAAAAACTATGTTAATATTTCAAGATTTACACCCCAGGGAAGAGTTGGCAGAAGAATTGTAATCGATGTTAGATTTGATAAGAATATTAAACCTGAAGCTTTAAAAGTTGGTAGTATTGATAGTGAAAATTTGTTTGCAATTTCGCCAGCAATTAAGGGTGACTGGATTTGGCTGGCCCCTGATAAACTTCAGTTTAAACCTGTAAATCCGCTTGATTCAACAACAAAATATAAGATCAGTTTTAACGGAAAAAATTTATCAGATAAACAGTTCTCCTTCGCTAAAGGTGTAATAAATCAAAAGTTTAGTTTTCACACAAGAGCACTTCATGTTGTTAGTTCCTCAGCAAGATTTGAGTTTAATGAAAAAGATATTTTAAAGCAAAAGTTCTATCTTGATTTTGAGCTGTCAGATGCTGTTAAAGATGAGGACCTTAGAAAGCACTTTAGTATATGGTACAAAAAAAGGAAGAGTAATGGTTCATACGTAGAGGTTCCACTTCTTTATAATCTTCAGAATATGGATAGTGGCTCAAAGCTATTAAGAAAATTCTCTGTTGTCAGTAAATGGATCGATAGACCAGCCAGTGACAGAAGAATAGAATATAAGATAACTGAAGGTATTTCGCCATTTAAAGGTAATCTTAATATGGCAAACAGCTATTCCAGTTATTTCTATCAGGAAAAACCCAAACACATCAGGTTAAACTACGTTAACTGGAGATTTGCAGATAGAAAATATAAAGCTGAACTAACTATAAATGCCCCCGTTGAACCTGAAGTCTTGTCCAGATATCTGACTATCAAAGACAGGCGTGGTAAAAAATTAAAGTATGATATTGCTGTTACCAATTCAGGAAGCAGTTACAAATTCAAATATGAAATTACTTCAGGATTTGATCCGGGTAGTCATTACAACTTTATAATTAAAGAGGGTATGCTTGCAACAGATGGAGCTTTTGTATCAAATACAATCAATAGAGCTTACAACACACCGAATTTAAGAACAGAACTAAAGTTTGCTCATAAAGGAAATTTCATCTCTGTAAGAGATCTGAATAAGGTTCCTATACTTTCAACAAACAAAAATGATTTTAAAATAAGAATTCACAGAATTTACGCTAACAACGTCAGATATTTTCTAAACAATAGAATAAGCAGCTACAGCATCAATGATGTTGCTAAAGAGGTTTATAATAAATGGTACAGTGTAAAGAGAAAACTTGGTGGTTATAGTAAAGTTAAAAACAAGCAGGTCGTAACCCATGTTGATATGACCAAGATGTTTAAGGCTAATAAATATGGTCTTTACAGAATAACAATTGGTTATAATAAAGAGAAAAGATGGTTCCTTGCTACAGATATTGGAATTATTGCAAGAAAAGCAGGGGAAAGAATAAGTGTCTGGACCAACTCTTTGAATTCCGTTTCAGCCAAATCAAACGTACTTGTTCAGGCTGTAGACAGATGGAATCAGGTTGTTGGGTCTGGCTATACAGATGGTAACGGATTTGTTCAGATTAAAACAGGGAAAAACCGTGTAACACATCTTATAGCAAAACAAGGTGAAGACTACTCCTTTATCCATTTTCAAAAGCATAAGGATTCCATGAAGGGATTCGATATTGAAGGAGTTCCCCACGCAAGGAGTTTTTTAAGGTCATACATTTATTCCGACAGAGGTGTATACAGACCAGGGGATAAAGTTCATTTAGTAACAGTAACCCGTGGTAAGGAAGGAGCGCTTCCCCGAAATTTTAATGTGAAATTCAGATTAACTGATCCTGTTGGAAAAACAATTGTTAATGAAAGGTACAAGCTTGGCAAAGACGGACTTTTTGTTTACGATTTCAGAGTTCCTGCAGAAGCTAAAACAGGTAAGTGGAACGCATCTGTATATTGGGGTAGTAGTCTCAAAGGTAATTACACCTTTCAGGTGGAAGAGTTTATACCAAATAAGATAAAAGTAGGTTTAAAACTTATTAGTAAAAACATCCACACCGGAGAGAAGCTTAAATTCAGAGTAAAGGCAAATAACCTTTTCGGTCCACCAGCATCAAACAGGCCCGTTAGAGGAAGGATAAATCTAAGATCAACAAACTTTAAACCAGAGGGTTTCTATAAGTATTCGTTTGGTAATGCAGATACTATATTCAAAAGGATTGATCACGAACTTGCTGAAAACAAGTTAAGTGATGAAGGTATATATGATTATGAATATACAGTTCCTGAAGGTATAAAGTCACCATCCGGTTTAAGAGCTTCCTATTCAGCCACCGTAATAGATGATGGTGGTAGAGCTGTTTCGAGTTATGGATCTGTAAATGTCCTTATGTATAGTCAATTTGTTGGAGTCAGCAAACTTACCAAAGATATCTCTAAAATAGATAACCCCGTTGGTTTCAGTGTGGTGAATGTGGACTCTAAAGGAAAGCAAATTGCAAGAGCTCAGCAAAAGCTTACCGTAAAGATATACAGAAATAAGAAAATTACACACTATAGAAAAAATACCCGTGGTTATTATAGATATGTAACAGAAAATGAGAGAGTTCTTGTTGAGGAGTTAAATGATCCAAGGTCTTCTGATGGAAAATTCTTTTTCACACCAAAGTACAGTGGCCAGCATATTGTGGAGGTGGAAGATCAGGTTGGAAAGCAGGTAACACACTATAAATTTAATGTCAGAGGTGGTGAGGACAGAGGATTTATTGAGATAGCAGATAAAGTTGAATTTAAAGTTTTAAACAGCTCCCCATCTGTGAATGACACACTGAGAGTTGAAGTCAGAACTCCAATCTATCCCGGTAAAATATTGATAACAGGGGAAAGAGAAAAAGTTCTTTTCAAAAAAGTTATAATGGTCCAGAAACCAAAAACTGTGGTTTCTATTCCTGTTAGCAGCAGTTTCTTTCCAAACTTTTACCTTACTGCAATGGCTATAAAGCCAGTTAAAAGAGGTAGTAGTAAAGATCCTATTTACACAACAGGAATTCTGAATGTTAATGTGAAAAACAGATCTCACACCCCTACACTTAAGTTGATTGCACCTGGAAGAGTAAACCCAAATGGAAAGTTGACAGTAAAAGTAAAAGTCAGCGATATGAACAACTCCAAAATGCATTTTACAATCGCTGCTGTGGATGAAGGAATTCTGTCCCTGACAAAATATAAACTTCCTGTAATGAACAACTACTTCAATAGAAAGCTTAGACTTGAAGTTGGTCATTATTCAATGTACCCACTAATTATGCCATATGAACCGGATGTTAAGTACAATATTCATCCATCTGGTGATACTCCTTCAAGAAGTTTAGTCAGGAAGAAGAGAGTTAACCCCGAATCAAGCCAGAGAGTGAAATCCACAGCTCTATGGTCCGGACTTCTCAAGTTCGATAAAAATGGTGAAGGGACTGTAACATTTGATGTTCCAAACTTTAATGGAACACTCAGGGTTATGGCCGTTGCTTTTGGTGATAAGCGTTTTGCTTCAAGTAAAAAAGCTGTTGTTGTTCGTGATAAGCTTGTAATGAAACCAACTCTTCCAAGGTTCCTTGCAACGGGAGATGATTTCATTATACCTGTTAACCTGTTTAATGGTGCAAGCCGCGGAGATGACATTAAGGTTACTCTTAAAACAACAGAACATGTAACATTAAGAGGGTCTGCAACAAAAAGTGTATATGTGAATAATAACAGAGATGGAGCTTTGGGATTTGCCATCAAAGTTAATAACATTCTTGGATTATCAGAGTTTATATTAATTGCCGAAGGTGCCGGAGAGACCACCCGGAAAATTATTAAAATTCCTGTGCGAACGCCAGGCTCTATTGTTTCGGTTATGGATAGTGGAAGTGTTGATAAACTGTCCCCTAAAACAATCAAACTTCCAAAAAGATTTGTTGAGGGTACCCAGGATTTTGCAATGAAGATCACTTCAAATAAACTTACCCAGTTTCAGAATGGTCTTAAATATTTGCTAAAATATCCACACGGTTGTCTGGAACAAACCACATCTAAATTGTTCCCACTACTATATTTTTCTGATCTTGCAGAATCTTCCGGCAATATGTTTCCAAAAGGAAGAAGAGCAAGATATTATCTGAAAGAGGGTATTAAAAAGATTGAGAGAATGCAGCTTGAAAATGGTGCTTTCTCATACTGGGAGGGCGGAAGAAGTGTTAATAAATGGGCATTTGTATATGCGGCTCATTTTATTGTTGAAGCAAAACGAGCAGGTCTCAAAATAGATACAGATATATGGAATAACATGTTCTATCAGCTTGAGCAGATGACCTCAGTTGCTCTGTCCGGTATCAATATAAATGATAGAAATTACGGAATAAGCCATTATATATATTCTCTTTATGTTATGGCCCTTGGCGGAGAAAATGTTTATTCCAAGCTTAACTACGTATATGAAAAATATGGTGAAGAGATAAAGTTGCATAATAAAGCAAGATTGGCAGCATCATTTGCTATCCTAGGTCATAAAGAAACTGCTAATAAAATTATTGCAGGAATATCTGACTTTTCAAGTTATGACTCGAATTACTACGATACCGGTGGAAATTTTGGATCAAGTGTTCGGGACCTTTCCATTGTTCTTGATTCTGTGATTTCGGTTAATTCATCTGCAAAAGTTATCCCGATTCTTGTGGATAAAATTGCAAATAAAGCTTCCTATGGTAGATGGGGTTCCACTCAGGAGAATGCCTATGCTTTCTTAGCAATTGGTAAAGCACTCTCTAAAAGCAGTTCCATGAGGACGAAACTGAAAATCAGACTTGGTGATGGAACAATCGTTCCTTTTAAGAGAGAAGTTTTACTTAAAACACCAGAGCTCTTAAAAGGAGAAGTCAGATTAGAAGTAAAAGGTAAAGGAGAGATATCATTCCTTTGGGAAGCAACAGGAATTGATAAGAATCCTGCATCACTTCAGGATGATAAGGGTGTTAAAATAAGAAGAGCATTCCTTGACAGAAACGGAAAGAAAGTGAAGCTTTCTGATATAAAGCAGGGAGACCTTCTTGTGGCAGAAATTACAATGAAGTCATCTTCCGGAACCCTTGAAAACTTTGCTATTACAGATCTGCTTCCAATGGGATTTGAAATTGAAAACACAAGACTTGCAACAAGTGCTTCACTGCCTTGGATCAAGCAAGGCGTAACACCTGATCATCTGGATATCAGAGATGACAGAATAAATCTGTTCGTCACAGTGGATGAAAGAGAGAGGAAGTACTACTATACAGTTCGGGCTGTTACAGTAGGAAACTTTAAAATACCTTTTATTCATGGGGAAGCTATGTACAATCCAGCTATTTTTAGTAAAGCAGATAGTGCTCAGCTTAAAATCAAACTTCCGGTGATTCAAAACGGTAATTAATTTTTAGTTTGTTGAGTATATGAAATAACTTTATGCACATGGATTTAATCCATGTGCATAAACTTTATATAAGACCCTGCCGGGAGCCAAACTTTTGAACAACCTACATAAAAAACTCTAAAAACGTAAGTTTTTTATTCAAGGTTTGACAAACTGGTTTTTAAAAGTCCATAAGTTTACTGCCAGAGGCGGTTTTTCATTTAAAGGGAACCTCTAATAATTAAATTTTTGGATGAAATACAAAGCATTTCAAAAAATAACGAGCCGATTTTATTACAGTTTTTTTTGGAAATAACAATGTATTTCGCCAAAAGAGAGGTTATTAGAGATTCCCTAAAGCAAATGTTAAGGTTTTTGTTTAATGTTAAAAAGATATATGTACAGATTGTTTGTTGTGTTGCTTTATGGATTCACGGCTCTACTTTTATCCTTAGCTTTTATAACGCTTCCTGAAGACAAATTATCACCACATCAGGCATATCGGTTTTATGACAGGAATGATCAGCTTATTGCGACTCTCATAGCTGAAGATGAAACTTTCCGAATGCATATACCTTTAAAGAAGATATCTCCTCTGTTTATAAAAACTCTTCTGACCCATGAAGACCAGTATTTCTACTCACATTTTGGTGTAAACCCTTTATCAATAATTCGTGCTGCATTCTCAAATTTAAAAGAGGGACGTGTTGTTTCAGGTGGTTCAACAATCACTATGCAGTTAGCGCGGATGATAGAAAGGAGAGACAGGAACCTCTGGTCTAAAATAATTGAAGCATTAAGAGCCATAAGGCTGGAGTTAAAATACAGTAAGGATGAAATACTGGCACACTATCTTGCCCTTGCTCCATATGGAGGTAATATTGAAGGTGTTCAGGCAGCATCATACAGCTATTTTGGAAAACCAGCTTCCGAATTAAGTATAGGCGAAATTGCTCTTTTAGTTGGTATTCCAAAATCTCCGACAAAGTACAGGCCCGATAGACATCCGGAAAGGGCAATTATTGTGAGGAATTCAATACTTGTAAAGATGGTGGATAATGGTTTGATTAATAAACTGCAGTATGAAAGAGGTCTTAGGGAACCGGTAGACGTTAAAAGAAAGCGTTTAAGAAACATAATTCCCCATTTTGCCTGGATGAACCGGCTTGAAACTCCAAAGAAGTATATCTACAGAACCACAATAGATGAAAATATTCAGGTAAGGGTCACTAAGCTTCTAAAAAACTATATTGCTACTCTGGAAGATTATAATATAACCAATGCTTCAGCGGTCGTGATAGACAATAAAACATCTGAGGTGAGAGCTGTTGTTGGTTCAGTTGATTATTTTTCTGTCGATGCTCTCGGTGCAAATAATGGAGCATTCATTCCAAGATCCCCGGGGTCAACACTGAAACCTTTTTTATATGGGATAGGTTTTCAGGATGGAGCCATAGCTGAAAAAACTATTTTATATGACATTCCGATAAATTACGCAGGTTATTCACCGGAAAACTACAGTAAGGAATTTACAGGAACTGTAACCGTTGATGAAGCTTTGACAGAATCTTTAAATGTTGTTGCTGTGAGGTTAAGCAGAAAACTTGGGTATAAGAAACTCTATAATCTTCTGAAAAAAGGAGGAGTTTCATCTCTTAATAAACCCGTTGATTATTATGGCTTACCTCTGGTTTTAGGAGGAGTTGAGTTAAAACTTGTTGAGCTTGTTAATCTTTATTCAGGTTTGGCAAGAGGGGGCGTATACAGATCTTTTAAAACAATGAAAGAAAATAAAATATTCAAAAAAGAGGAAGATGTCAGAATTCTGTCCAAAGAGGCAACATGGCTCGTCTCTCACATAATGAAAGATGTGGAAAGGCCGGATTTTCCCGAGAGTTGGATGTTTACAAAGAACAGGCCGGATATTGCTTGGAAAACAGGAACTTCATATGCACATCAGGATGCCTGGAGTGTTGGCTTCACCCCTGAATATACAATAGGTGTATGGCTTGGAAATTTTAACGGATCACTCTCCAAAGGGCTTTCAGGAAGTGGAACAGCAGCCCCGGTTCTTTTTGATATTTTCCAGGCGTGCCTTCCATCTGTTCGAAAAAGTTGGAGCAAACGACCAGAGGCTGTGGTGAATAGAAAAGTGTGTATGGTTAGCGGTAAAACTCCTTCGAGATTTTGTAAAAACCTTGTTTCAGAATTATATATAAAAGATCTGGATGGAAAAACCATATCTGAAAATTGTGATATTCATCAGGAGATAGCAGTGGACATAAGATCCGGAAAGCAAGCTGTTTCTGAAACCCCTAAAAAATATATCAGAAAAAAGATATATGAGATCTGGCCATCAGAGGTCGCAACATTTCTTTATAAACATGGTGTCCCTGTTCGAAAAGTTCCTCCCTATGAAAGTTCGTCAATGGCAGGTCAAAAATATTATGACCCTGTGATTTTGTCACCTGTGAAAAATACAATCTATTATAAAAGATTTGATAAAGTTGATCCGGAAGACCATGGAATAAAGTTATCGTGTGCAATTACAAATCGCTGTCGAAAAGGATTTTGGTTTTTAAACAATAAAATTATTGCAGAAACTGATCTTTCAAAGGATATTATAATAAATCCGGGACCTGGAGAATATGACATTATGCTGCTTGATGATACAGGTGGAAAAGCAACAGTAAAGCTTACAATAAAAGATAGCAGGGAGCTTATAGAACAAAAACCGGAAGAAAACCCTAAGGAGTATTGATGAGAACTGATAGAAAAATAGGCGTTTTAAGTATATTTTACTTCCTTTGTTCAATATTAAGTGGGTTCATGTTTATCTACGCAGGAGGGTTCAACTTGAGGGGAGAATCTCTCTACGCAAATTTGTATGCAGAAGCCATTCTTGTTTTTCTTCTCTGTTCATTCGGCGCTCTTGTTGTATCTATTGTAATAAGATCAACAAAACCAGATGATGAGGACTATAAACTTTCCTCAGCTTTTAAAATTGCTGCCGTCATTTTTTTTACTTTTCTGGTCGTATTACTTCTATATTACATTATTAATATTTTTATTCAGGATTCATATATTGGTAGATGGGGAAAATCAGGAACATTTTTAATTGTAGCAAGGCATTCAATATTGAAAGCATTTCTGGTTGCAAACGGAGTTTTTATCGCCATTGCTATGGTTCGTTTTCATTTTACAATCAAAAATATGATTATTCTTTCTATCATCACAAGCATAGTTATCGGTGGGATAGGATTTCTGGCAAAGATTCTGATAAATAAGCCATCAGAATCCATCATATTTGAAGTTGGTATATTTATAGTTTCATTCTTTACAGTGATAGCTGTAAATTTGAAAAACAAAGGCTCTTAGTAAAAAAGATTACCAATCTTCTCTTAGCCAGTAGATTTCAATAGCATTTTTGCCATCAGGATCTTTTACTGCTTCCTCTTTATTCTTATAGATATAAAGTGCCGGATAATTTGAAACTGGCATTTCTTCAAAGTTTGGAAAATCCTCATCCAGTTTTCTATCTCTGATATCTATATAAGTGTCCGGGTGTTTTTCAGTGGCCTGTTCAAATGTTCTAAATCTAAATCCCATAATTAATTCCTTTTTTATTATTGAAAACAGCATGATATAACAGATCTTAAGATAAAATTAAAGATTTGATTTTTACATTGCTGAACTGTAGGTGCTTAGAGAGGTTTAAGAGAAACAATAGTGGGCAAAATTAATCACCCACTAATCTATTATTTACTAAGGAGCTATCCTTATTGTCGGATAAACACCTTTGTTTGGTCCTGTTCTGTAAGGCTGAAGTGTATTCAATGAAGCATTCTGCTTACTTTGAGCATGTCCTTCATTTTCACCATCTTTTGCAAATGCACCGTTCAGTTCAAGAATATGTTTAATTCTGCCTTTGAAAGCATTAACAAACACATCTCCATCACCTTTAAACTCCATTCCTTCTGATGTGGCTTCTTTTGTTGCCATAAGATCTTCAGCAGAAATTGAATTGATCTCAACATCTTTCTGTGAACCTATGAAACCCCAAACTATATGGTTTGCAGGAACTTTAATGGCTTCGTCAGAATCGATAATTGTATGGGGCATAACTATACAATCCTCACCAATTGAAATTCTGGAATCCTTTTTACCATTTAAAAAACTGTTAAAACCAACAAAAACATTTGGTTCAAGGTCAGAATTTATGATTTTGCCACCGTGGGCTGTAACATTAAAACCTTTCAGATGAGAATTAATGATGTAGCAGTTCTCCTGAGCATTTGAACCTTCACCCATTATTGCATTTTCAAGGTATGATCTCTGGCAGGCCATCACATTCTCACCGATTCTGGTTTTTCCTTTAATCAGACAGAAACGGCTTATAGATGAACTTTCAGGAGCTTTAAACGGTTCAAGATCAACCTGAGCATAAAGTCTTTCAAACTCATTCTTTCTATCCTCAACAAAATCAACAAGAACTCCCTTTGGAACAGATGAATCATCAATATATACATACTTTTTAAGGACATCCGGATTATACTTATATATAAATGAGAAACTGTCATTTTCCACCAGAATTGTCCCAGGATTTATAGATCTGTGGAAAAGCTCATCTGCCTGTAAATAGGAATATTCTCCAACAATGCATGAGTGTAGAGACATGAGGTCAACTGTCGCATATGGTCCAATATAGCAACCCGCAACTGTTGAACCATGAATGTTGGAATAGTGCGTGGATACAGTATTTCTAATGTAAAACTCTTCAGGAGTTTCAGGATTATGTGAGTTACTGTGAACAAGAGTTTTAAATAAAAAACTACCTTTTATTTTTATTTTCTCATCCTGAGCAAGAGGGACTTTATAAGAATCACTTATTATATCACCCTTTCTTTTTAACTCATCACCCCTTATTTCACTTTTATATACAACTGACCTTTTAACTGAACACTTACCAAGAAAGTAACTTCCTGATATATTCGAATTTTTAAAATTAAGTGATAAAGGATGTTGTGATGTAACTCCATATGTTGCAGAAAATTTAAGCATTTTTTCCAGATTTGCTATCGACCTGATATACGGCTCAATATCATATTCATATGCCCTTAAATTTGCATTAACACGATCAACTATTCTGTCTAAAAGATAATTTAATTTTTCCAAGATATTTACCTCATTAAAAATTATATTCATGTTCGGAGAAAAAAAAGCTACGCTTTTTTAAGACCTCCCACTAATTTACTTTTTGTAACATCTTAAAATTATTATATTTTAAATACCCAACTGATTTTATTTAAAATAGACATGAATATAACCTGAAATCTGTATTTTGACAAATTCTGAAGTAAGTTTTTATGAAAAAAATATGAAGTATGAAATTTATGAATCTGATAAAATTTTCTTTAGCATTTTTATTTTATCAATATCCAAAGAATCTTTTGCAATTCCAACCGTATAATCACCAAGAGTTTTGTATATCTCTAAAAGATCATCACGATCTTTACTAATTGCATTAATATGATTTGCAACAGTTTCACCATCACCCCTTACTATCGGACCAGTCAGGGCTTTATGAGTTCCGTTTTTTTCTATGTTTTTTAAAGTTCCCGAAATAAGTGGAGAGATAACACTAAAGCAATCTTCCCGCTTTATTCCTGATGTTTCAAGAAGGCTGATCGAAAAATCCATTAGGGAGACAAGGTAGTTAGAAGCAACAACAGCAGCAGCATGATAGAGAGTCTTGGATTCAGTTTTAATTCGAAAGCTTTTAGCTTCAAGATCAGAAGCTATCATCTCACCAGCTTTTACAGCATCCTCTTCACCCTCAACAGCAAAAATAACTCCCTTAAAAGGATTTTGAGCAAATGATTTTGAAGCAACGCTCTGTAGCGGATGAACAGAACCAGTTATGGCTCCACAGCTTTTTGCTGACTCAAGAAGAGTTGAAGGCTGCGCCCCACTACAGTGGAGTACAATAGCTCCTTCTTTAAAACCATTGTTTTCGACTATCTCCTTTGTTACCTCTTCAATCAATCCATCAGGTGTTGTTATTAAAATAATATCAGCATCAATCGTTATCTCATATGGAGTTTGTGATATTTTAATACCGCTGTCCGGTTCGTTTGATATATCCGTCTTTGAATATCCAATAAGCTTATAACCGCACTCCTGAAGAAATGTCCCAAAAGCTGTTCCTACTTTTCCATATCCTACTATCGCAATAGATGGTTTCATGTAGATCTCTCCTTTGTTAAGTGCGGTTTAATTATTTTAATTTTTGTTCTTATCATCAAATAATTTATGCATTTATTCAACCGGATTGGTCAATATAAAAAACAATTGAGATGATGCGCTTAAAAAACAAAAATATTATAAAAAACACCTCCGGTGGTCCTCCCGGAAGGTAAACTTTTAAAAAGTTTAATAAATAGGTTTTTTAAAAGCTATTAAACCTTTGTAGAGGTGATTTCAAAATATTTTTAATTTAACAATCGAACGTCATTCCTGAGAATAAAAGAATACAAATGGAACATTTGTTTTTTTATGAGTCAGGAATCCATGTTTTAGGGTTTTAGGTAGATCGAATTTGTTGGAGTGGCTGGATATTCAACAACCCAACCACTCCTTTCTCTTCTACAGAAACACCTTTTTCACGCCGATTTGCTATTCTGGACTATAAAAAAAATTACGGGCAGAACAATCTCAATCAAGTATCCAGAATAGCAAATGTTATGTAGTATTGTTTATCGTAGCCTCACCTCAATCACGCAGAATCAGTGTTGTACCTGAAGAAATTCTTCAGTAACTTTTTTTTTTAACTATTCTTTGAATCTTATCAGGTTTTTACCGATTCCAAGTTACACATGGTAACCTCTAAGATTATTAAACCAATTAGAAACATGGCTTGAGAAAAAGAACTATAAAACAAAAAAGGTTTAGCTTTTTTTCGAAGAAAGCCCTGATCCGTAATTCTTAGAGGTTAGCAACCAACTAAACCAGATCAAATATCAGTTTAAAAAGTGGTAGACTCTGCACTATTAAAGCTCATGCAGCATTCTATACTTGATTTAATCAATTTTAATTGTTTTCGGTGTAAAATCTGCCCGGTGTGAAAGAGGCGTTGACGGAACTTCTGTTTATAGGTAAAACGTATGGTAGCCATAGCTCTTTTTCCTTTATGTCTGAAGAGTTATCGTTAGAGTCGGTTTGAGGGGGCTACCTCTTTCCGGCTCGCTCTGAAATAAAAACATTAAATTGTTTTTATCTGTCTTAAAAAATCTTATCGTCTGTCTTTTGTTTATTCAAGATTAAAAATACATTATTAAAAAATAAATTTTACAATATGTTCTTTTTTTGAAAATTTAATAATTTTTTCACACAATAAAATTAATTCATATTAATGATAATGAATTAAACGTAATAATATAAAAGGTTACAAGGGGGTTGGATATTATTACATCAATATTTCTAAACTATTTATTTGCAAATAATTTGCTGTGTCAATCATAAAAACTAACTTGTGTTGTTTTAATATCAGTATTAATTACAGGTAGATAATGCAATCTGAAAAATATTTAATAAATTAATCTTATATAAAATTTAAACGAATTTATTGAGGGACATTCCTACAGGTATTAAATGACTAAAATCACACAATATTTTACATAAAAACATTTGTGATTCCACACAATAGCCCAAATTAAGCATTTAACACAGAAATTAGAACTGTTTTTATGATTGTAAAACTTAAGTAAAGACAACAATAAAGAGGGTCTTCGTTGAATAATAGTTTGACAATTAATACAGTAAGACTATAATAAATTGTTTTAATGAATTTATATGAATCTAATTGTTATTTTTAAACGTTATCTTATGAATATGAAAACAAGACTATTAAAACTATTTATTATTGTTTTCCTTTTTTCTTTTGTTAATGCATATGCTGGAGATCGGATACCAAGCTTACTTGTTGGAAATTCCTGGAAATTGAAAAAAACAAGTAAAGGATCACCCTCCAAAATGTTTATAAAAGAATATAAAGTGAATTTTTTACACAATGGTAATTGGTTTTACGAATGTAAGTTAACTGGAAAGTACAAAGGAATGACAATGAAAGGTTCTGGAAAATGGAATGTTAAAGGGGAAACACTTATATATACTGCAGGTGATAACTCCGGAAAAAGTCATATTGAAATTGACGGTGATATTTTAAAGTTTGATCCAGATCCAGTCGTTTTCTATAACGGTTCTGAACCAATAAAAACACTTTATTACAAAGATAAATGAGTAGGTTACATATTTGTGTTTTAATATCGTATGCAAATTTTTTATATATTAATAAAAAATTATTTATAAAGATCTTTTATTCCTAATAAATTAGGAAACTTTTAAGGAGGTTTTTTTTGATTAACATGACAATTGTCGACTTTTTGAAGGATAGAGCCACCAGAAATGCAGACGATCTTGCATTTCGGTTTATGGGCAACGGTGAAATAGACGGGCCTATGACAGAGTGGACCTTCGCAGAGCTATTTCATCAGAGTGCCGGAGTAGCTGAAGATCTAGTTGAACAAGGACTTTCAGGCTCAAGCGTTCTTCTTGTTTTTCCTCCGGGCCTTGATTTTGTGAAGGCTTTCTATGGTTGCCTCCTCGCAGGAGCACGGGCTGTTCCTGTTCCGCTTCCTAATCCCAAAAGTAAAAATCCTTTTGGTAGAATATTTAAAACAGCTGCGGTTAGTGGTGGAACGACTGTTTTAACCACTCAACAGTTAGCAGATATGGTTCCGGAAGGCTCTGATATGCCTGTAACATTAAGGGCTGTAACCGATCGTGTTGTAACCGATTGGAACGGGCCTAAGGCTGAGATGGATGAGGTAGCTTATTTACAGTTTACTTCAGGCTCGACCGGTCATCCAAAAGGGGTAGCCGTTACTCATGCCCATGCAATTGCGAACCTCCGTGTTATGGGCCAGATGCTGCGCATTAAACCTTCGAAACCTGGTATAGTTTGGGCACCACATTACCATGATCTGTGCTTAGTCGGGCATGTTCTGGGACCTGTGCACTTTGGGTTTGAATCTACACTAATGTCTCCTTTGGAGTTTCTTATGAAGCCTGTGCGCTGGCTGCGTGCGATGAGTCATTACAAAATAGCAAACACAGCTTGTCCTAACTTTGGTTACGAATATGCGGCACGAAGGATAAAGCCAGAAGATTGTGAGGGACTTGACCTTAGCCATTGGGAAGTCGCAGGAAATGGTGGCGAACCTGTTCTCCCTCAGACAATGGAAGTGTTCAACAAAAAGTTTGGTCCGTTTGGGTTTAGACCTCAGGCCTTTATGCCCACATATGGAATGGCTGAGTCTGTGCTCTTCGTAGCTGGATTGAAATCGGAAACTAAGCCTCCAAAGTTGCTTACACTAAGCTCAACAGATTTGGAGACTCACAAAATCAGTCTTTTAGATGAGAATGATCCCGATGGACGGATTGTTGTAAGTTGTGGAAGTCCAGGATCTGATCATAAGATTATCGCTGTGGACCCTGAAACATTTACCCAGTGCAATCCAAACCAGGTTGGTGAGTTGTGGTTAAAAGGGCCAAGTGTGCCCGGCGTTTACTGGGGAATGCCAGAGCAATCTGAAGCTACCTTTGGGGGACGTCTATCTGATACAGAAGAGGGACCATTTCTTCGTACCGGTGATTTGGGGTTTGTTGCTGATGGTGAGATATACGTAACAGGCCGTTTAAAAGATCTGATTATCATCGCCGGACGAAACCACTATCCGAGTGATATTGAACTAAGCGTGCAGCGTTCAGGTGCTCCGGTTCGTCTTGGGTCTTGTGTGGCAATCTCAGAGCGTATCAACGGCGCAGAAGAGCTTATTATTGTTGCTGAAGTGGATGACAGAAAGCTTCCAGCTGATGCTAAGAACGGTGCATCTGAATCCCTGGATGAGTTCTGGGCCTCAGCTGTGAAAACTGTACAGGGCGCGGTTACCAAGGGACACAGCTTATCTGTAAGATCCGTGGTGTTTGTAGAACCTCGGAGTCTTGAAAAGACCTCAAGCGGTAAACCTCGAAGGAGTTATTATCAGTCACTCTATCTTAAGGGTGATCTTGCTATGCTTCACGAGACAAAAGCACCTCAGGCAGCTTGATTAAAAACAAGATTTACATGAATTAATATATTAAGGAGTGGTTGGATTAACAATCACTCCTTTTTTTATTGTGACCATGGAGACTCAAATATGATAGTTGAAACTTTCTCACATTATCAAACAATAACTGAGAAAGAGTTTTGCTGTGTGCCAGCAGTTCTGCAGATGATTCAAGGTCGTAGAGGTCTGAGCTACCATACACAAGACCAGATAGGTTACGAGCTTGGGTTGATTGTTCCGCAAGGTTTGGAACATTTATTTGACAAGGTTAGAACAGGTAATGAGCCTTCTGCTGGATATGGAACTCAAACTTCAAGAGAGGAATTTTCTATCCAAAAATATTTTGTCCGCAATAATCTGCCTCTTAGACTTACAAAACTACGTCCTACTTCATTGCATGAATTATCGGAACAAATACTCACATCTTTAAAAGAGGATGCAGATGTCATTATTTGTTATAATAGTCAAATTCTTTTTGGAGATGGTGATATTGAGCATGTTTCCTTAATTCAACAATTTGACACTCTAAACAGAAAAATCTTGGTGGTTGACCCAGCTATAGGTGTTCCGAAATTACGCAATGCTCAATTAGATCGACTGTTAGGTGCTGTAACTAACGATGCAGTAAGTGACAACAGTGGTTTATGGATTGTATCGGATGAAAAGAAGTAACATAATTAAAAATAGCGACGAAAGGTGCCTTTAAAAATCTTAATTTTGAGATGAAGTACAATTGAGTCGGAAATTATAAACCGCAGGAATATGGTTTTAATATTTCGAGATTTATCATTTTCGACTTAAGCAGTAATTCGCTCAAAAGTGAGTTTTTTTAGGTCTCCTTCAAAACAAAAAGGGAAGTGAGAATTATCCCACTTCCCTTTATATAAGGAACAACTATTTTTTAATAGAAGGCATAAAGCATTCCAATAAGAACAATTAAGAATAACACTGTCATACCGGCCCCGGCTCTGGCGTAGTCCATTGTTTTGTAACCACCAGGGCGCATGATGAGGGCATTCACCTGGTGTGTTGGAAGAACAAATGTGTTGGAAGCGGCAATAGCTACAACCATTGCAGTAATTCTTGGGTCAGCACCGGCTTTTACGGCCATGGACATGCATAATGGAACAAGAAGAACTGTTGCACCAACGTTTGATACTACCAGGGTGAAGAAGGAAGTTAGGATTCCTACAACCAGAAGGAAAACTATTGTTGGAACAGATCCAATTGAATTCATAATGGTTGTGGCAATAAATTCAGCTGCTCCGGTTTTCTGGAAGGCAAGACCTAATGGTATCAAACCACCGAGGAGAAAAACTGTCATCCAGTCCACAGATTCATAGGCTTCATCCACGCTCAGCACATTGGTTAATATCATTCCAAGTGCACCTGTTAACAGACATACGGAAAGTGATAATTTCATACCAGCAAATCCTATGAGTCCCATAACAGGTTCAAAGCCCATAACAAGAGCAAGTGCGACTAAAAGCCATGTAACAGCAATTTTGGCTTTGTTGTCACGCATTATTTCACCTTTAACCTCAGTGGTGAAAGCAAATGTGCTTCTGGTTTTCAGCCAGTGGAATACTCGCCATGGACCGTACATCAATACCGCATCACCAGCTTTAAAACGATGCTCCGACAAGTCTTTAAAATTACAATAACCTTCTGTGCATATTGTTATTGGAACTGCATCAAAGGTTTCACTGAAGTGTACTTCACCAAGCTTTTTCCCCACAAGGTCTGAACGGCTGGTAATAATGCCTTCCATTAGACCTGAGTTGTTTGGAGAAAGATCTTCTGCAAAAAACTCAACATCGGTTTTCAGAGTATATCCCATCTCTTTAGCCATATTTTCAACAATCTCTTTACTGTGAGCTATGACAGCAAAAATATCATTGTTTTCGAGGCGATCTGTGCTTCTTGGTGCAAGTGTTTTTATCTTTTTGTCCAGATGCTTAATTGCAATGATATTGATATGAAACTTCTCATGAATATTCAATTCTTCAAGTGTTCTTGGATCATTATGATCTTCAGGAACTGTCAGTTCAAATATTCCTTCTATCATGTCATAGGTATCAACTATTGAATCTGGAACCAGTGAATCATCACTATCATCTGCAGTTTTTGCAGGTAAAACAAATCTACCTAAAATAATGAAATATATAATGGCACTGGCCACAAGTGCTATACCAATAGGTGTTTGAGTGAAAAGTCCGAGTGGCTCAATCTTTTCAGGCATAAATCCCAGAGTGTTTGCCTGTTCAATTAAGTCATTGAGCAGAATCGTTGGACTTGCACCAACAAGGGTCATGGTACCACCGATAATAGCGCAGAATCCCATTGGCATCAGAATTCTGGAAATAGGAATACCTGTTTGCTTTCCGATTCGAATGGCAGCGGGCATGAAAAGTGCGGCAGCTCCAATATTCTGCATAAAACTCGATATAAAAGCAACTGTTCCTGAAATCAGTGTAACTATTCTGCTTTCAGCTTTGCCTGCAATTTTTAGAATTTTACGGGC
The DNA here is from genome assembly GCA_024226555.1 of Desulfobacterales bacterium. Taxonomy (GTDB): domain Bacteria; phylum Desulfobacterota; class Desulfobacteria; order Desulfobacterales; family JAAELO01; genus JAAELO01. The sequence goes on from JAAELO010000071.1 coordinate 48,965, forward strand.
CAGTATGTTCATAACACCTGTTTTATCTAATCCGGCGCCAATAATAATAACTGCAATTATTGATACAACAGCATTACTGGACAGACCGCTAATCGCTTCTTTGGGGGTGACCACTCCTAAAATCGGAAGAATGACCATCATGATAATTCCCACCACATCAACCCTTACAAATTCAAAAATAAAAAGGATGATGGCTAAAACCAGCACGCCCATTACAATTCCCATCTGAGCTGTAAATGGTACATCTTTAACTTCTGCGAATGAAGCTCCTGGCAGTAATAACAGACAAATACTGATAGTTGCCAGGATGCATAGGAACCGATGCATTCTATTTTTCACTTTAATTCCCCTCCTTGTCAAAATTATAAATTTGAATAACAACAATTTAATTGTTTTCAGAATCATGTTTATCCAGAAAGAAGAGTAAGCAGATCTTCCCTTCCTCCTGGGTTATTTTTGCGTCAAGTATTTTCAATACTTCTTCAATCGTATTGCTGTGAAAGTTGCTTTTTGTTTTATTAACTCCTGAAAATTTGATACCGAGTCTTTTTGCATCACTGTTAATGCTGATAATTATTTTTTTGTTCTGATCTGCATTGTCAGCAGCGTATAGCAGGCATTCCCCCATGAGTTTTAAAAAAAGAAAGTGCCTGATATAAATCTCAATGGGTTCCTCTGCAGGTAGAACTTCAGCAGATACCTCTATTTGAGCTAAGGGTCTTTTTAAAAGATTTAACACAAGATTTAATAAAATTTCAGGATTTACAGTTTTCTTTTCCTCATCAGTACAATGGGCAAAACGATTCAGACTGCTGATTGTTTCGTGTGAATTCTTTACCTGTTCACTGATTTTTTTGCAGATCGATATCCACTTGTCTATGTCTGCGGGGTGTCCCTGCTTTGCCATTAACCCAAGATCTTCCATTAATCCTGCATTTTCATTAATGATGCCTATGGTGTTGTTGAGTTCATGGGCAACAGTTGCTGTAACCTTACCAAAAAACTTTAAACTTTCTGTACTAAGATTCCAGTCCGTATTCACAATCATACCCCTTCCATAAGTTCATTCATCTTTCCGATGAGGTTGTTTATGTCGATTGGTTTAAACAGATAACTATCCTCACCGCCAATTGCGGAACCTGCTTTATAATTAAAATCAAGTCCCTGACCAGTACAAAAAAGAATATGGATATCAGGGCAAATCTCCCTGATTTTCTCCCCAAGCTCTATGCCACTAATCCCCGGCATCTTAATATCCAGTACTGCAATATCATAATCATTCTTCTGGACGAGCCTAAGAGCTTCTTCTCCGCTGGTTATCCAGTCTGTTTTAATGTTTCTGAACGATAATCTCTCTGCTAATGTCGAGATTAGTTCTTTTTCATCGTCCACTAGTAAAACATACATATTTTTTATTCCTCTTCATCTATCTGATATGGAAGTGTTATTATAAAGGTTGTTCCAACTCCGGCATCACTATCAAATTCAAGAGTGCCATGCAGATCACGGATTAAACCGTAGGTTAAGGAAAGGCCTAAGCCTGTTCCTCCAATTTCACTTTTTGTAGTAAAAAATGGTTCAAAGATCTTTTTCTGATGTATTGTGGAGATACCACAACCATCATCCTGAACATGAAGTTCAATACTGTCTTCCCGGGCATTGTCTTTGATGCGGATGGTTAATGTACCTTTTTCATCCATGGCTGCAATGGCATTGTTCATGAGGTTAATAAGAATCTGCTGAAGCTTCCCGTTATCTGTAACTATCTCGGGTAAGTATGGATGAATATGCACATCAATATTAATTGATTTATATTCCGCTTCTTTATGAATAAAGCCAAGGACTTGCTGAATTGTATCTTTCACATTAATATTCTGTACTGAACTATCAGTTTCTCTTGCAAATCCAAGTAGTCTGTGGGTAATAGTTCCTGCCCTCTCAACAGCTGAGACAATAGAACCAACAGTGGATATCAGTCTTTCGTCATCTTTATATTCATCAAGAAAAGTAAAAAGATCTTGCAGGAGTCCTGCCTTCTCATTGATAATTGCAAGTGGATTATTTATTTCATGTGCAACACCGGCGGCTAACTGGCCAATTGAAGCCATTTTGCTACTACGGGAAGCTTTTGTCAGGTATACCTGTCTGAGTTTATCTGCACGATATAATACATTTACAACCCAGGTTACAAGAATAAGTACAGCTATTAAAACAAACAAAGCGGAAAGGGATACCATGATCAGAATATGGGACCTGATACGTTCCATGAACACTTCATAATTATGATTTGATAATAGAATCCCAAGTTTCATATCTGTATTTCCAATTGCACTGATCCCGGAAAACAGGAATTGTCCTCCTTTCAGGTTTTTATCTGGATTTGGTAATACTTCAGATAAAGGAAGTTTGGTTGATTTATGAAAAGAGGTACTAAAACCAGGTTTTCCGAAATAGGCCGATGATGTCATAAGAATACCGTTTTTATCCATGATGTAGATATCTACGATATCCTTTAGTTTCAGTTTTTTCAGAAACAGATCTGTTGAGATATTATTGATGATTCCTGCAAGGAAAAAAACTTCCCCATTATTTTGTTTAAGTTTAAGACCTGCAACAAGATGGGGTTCCCCTGATTTTGTAACTATCACATTTATAAAATAATCTTTTTTCCAATCAATTTCTGTAAGATTTATTTGCCAGCATTTTGAGAGAAATTCATCATCATCACAGCATGAAACAAGGCATCCTTTTTTTCCAATGACATTCAGGCTTGAGAAATTTACATTGGTTTTCTTTATGTTTTTAAGAACACTATTCAGAAATCCCTTACTTTTAAATTGATCAGCAGGAAATTGAGAACTTATGATTCTGAGTGTGGAAACATACTGATCCAGAAATATTTCCACATCAACAGCCCCGCCTCTTGATAAAACAGCTGTTTCTAAAAGTAGGTCTGTGATAGTTTCTGTTTTATTGTTTTCATAGAAAAAAAAGGTTGATATCGCAAGTGGTATCAACGTTAATCCAAAAATTGCCTGAATCAAAAGAATCCATTTGTTACGGAAAATATATTGTTGGCCTTTTTCACCAGCAACACGCTCCTGATGATGCCAGAATTCAGGTACTTTATTTTTCAGGAACTTCATTTTATTTTTTTCAGATTTTGACATTAATTACTCGATTCCATTGCTTTTTCGTTGGCCTTTTTAATAACATTACTAAGTTCTGTGATATTTAATGGTTTATGGAGGTAGTCAAAAGCCCCAAGTTCCAGGCACTGGTTTTTATCCTCTTCGGAACCATGTCCGGTTAGTATGATAACTTCAATTGACGGATGGGTTTCTTTAACTTTTCTTAATATATCAATACCACTCTCTCCTGGCATTTTCATATCAAGAACCATAACATGTGGGTCATCCTGTTCGATTAAATTTAGAGCTGATCTTCCATCATGGACAACAGCAGAACCCATATTTCTAAGGGTTAAACGTTCAGAAAGTGTTTTTACAAAATCCTGCTCATCATCCACAAGAAGAACTTTTGAGGGTTGGTTTTTATCATATTTTCTATAAACCTGATGTTCAGACAAGTCACCGTCAACACCAATTTTAATACCTCTGACACCATCAACTAATTCAACAATTGACCATAACTCTTTCTTTAGTTTATTGAGCTGGGATGAATCTTTATTAATTGCAATCCTGATTTTCTCATCTGTTGAATATACGGTAACATCATGTCCTTTTTTAGCCAGTGCCACCTCAACCCTTGCAAGAAGGCTAAAATCCTTTATTGCCTGTGTTGATCTCTCGGTTGGCTGAAAGATATCTTCATTCAGGTTTTCTGTAATCAGATCACATGCTTCTTTAACCGATTCTGTATTCATAGGTATGATAAGATCATAATCAGTTGGATTAAAAGCTTCATTTATTCCGCAATATTTTGCCATCCACTTTGCTAACTCAATATCAAGTTTACGTATGTATTGTTCCGGATCTTTTGCAGTTCCTCCATTTTTAAGAAATGTTGCGATACGAAAGGGCATATCAGCGATCAACCCAATACGAAAAAAGTGTGTGATCTCTCTTGGGATAAGTTGTGTAGGATACCCTGAGAGAATAAGATCTCTTCCGGCAGATGCCATAAGCATTTTTGAAATGACTAACTTGATATATGCCAGAGCATATTTTTTTTCATGTGTAAATTTTTCAAAAACTGATGTTTTAAGCATAAGTGCTTTTCGCACCTTCGACTCATTCATACCTGAGAGTATTGAAGCTTCATTTACAATTTGATCTGTGGATGTATGGCGGAAATTTGTTCTTCTATATAGCTCATCTATTAATTGATCTTCCTTACAGTATCCAGCACTGAATGCCTTTATAATTGCCATTTTGTTAATCTCCCTGTAGAAAATTATATTGAAATCTTATAACTAATTTTTTGCGTTAATTTTTTCATAAGCTTCTTTCATAGTGCTTGTTAAAAGGTCAATGTCAGCAGGTTTTTGGAGGTACGCAAAGGCCCCAAGCTCCATACATGTTTTTTTGTCTTCCTCTGATCCGTGTCCGGTTAGGATTATAACTTCGATGTATGGTTTTGTTTCCTTTATTTTCTTTAATACTTCAAATCCATCTACTCCTGGCATTTTCAGATCCAAAAGCATAACTTCAGTATCTTCTTTTTCAGTCATCTCCAAAGCCTGCTGCCCGTCATAAGCAATTTCACTGGGGAATTCTCTAAGTTTCAATCTCTCAGAAAGTGTTTGAACAAACTCTTTTTCATCATCAACAAGTAAGAGCCTTAATGGTTTTTCAACATCAAGTCTTCGCACAACAGTGGTAGAATAATAATTTTTTCCAAGTTTGGTCTCTACTGACTTAACATCAGGAACTTCTTTTGCAAGAGAGGTTATTTTCTGTTTGAATTTTGAAAGCATTATTACACTTTTATCAATCGTAACGATTACATTGCCTTCATCAGACTCAACTTCAAGTTTACTTCCAGCTTTTGAAAGAGCTAAGGCAACCTTAGAAGATAGCTGGAAATTAACCATCTCTTTTTTGATAAAATTATCTACTTTGAATTTTTCAGAATGTTTATTTATCAGATCTACAGATTCATTTACATCAAGTTTATCTGTTGGAATAACAATATCGTAAAGTTTTTCATCAAATGCACCCTTACCAGTAATTTCTTTTGTTAGTAAAACAGAGTGTTTATCAAAATTGTTAATTGCTTTTAGTGTTTCTTCTCTTGCGTTTCCATGGAGATCCATTCCTGTTTTTATACGGTTCTCTTTATCTGTTATGATAAGAATACGGATAATATGTGAGAAACTCTTAGGAATAAGGTGTCCAAGAACTCCATGTAAAAGACATTTTTCACTTTTTAAAGATTCAGAAATGGTTTGCCTTAAACAGGCAAGACATTTTTCCTTTTCATGGGTAAAATCATTGAATGCAATCTTTTTGTTCTGGAGTACCTTTTGAATGGTAGATAGCTTTAAATTGTAATTTTCAGCTGTCCGCTCCATAATCTCTTTATCAGTTATGAGATTATATCCGGCCTCTGTTTCAAGTTGTGAGATTATTTTTTGTGCATTTGAATACAATCCGTTTGAAATTGTTAAAACTGGCATATTCACCTCATCTATTTTGGGTTGTAATTATTGCTACTGACGTAAACAGTTATGAGCAATATCCATACCATAAAAAAACAGATGAAATATTAAGGGGTTATGATTTGTTGAATTTTAAAGGGTACAATGTGAAACAATATGAAACGCACAAAAAGACACGTTATGGAACATTATGAGATATTATATGGTTCTAATGATAATTAATTTAGAATTTACTGCTACTGCTTTAGGACTGTTGATATTCTGTCAATTAAATCTTTAATATCAAGAGGTTTCATGAGGTAGTCAGCAGCTCCAAGTCGCATTCCTTCCATTCCGGCTTTTGTGGAACCATGACCTGTTAGAAGTATCACAGGAAGGTTTGGTTGAGTGTTTTTTATAAGTTTAAGAGTCTCAATCCCATTTAAACCATGCATCATCAGGTCGAGAATAACAATGTCAAACGACTCATTGTCCAGAAGATCAATCCCGCTTTGCCCGTCGTTTACAGCATGAGCTTTGTATCCTCTGAATTCAAGTCTTTGAGCAAGAGTACTGACAAACTCTTCCTCGTCATCAATCAATAAAATTTTTATGTTGTTATCAGACATTTTTTCCTTCTATAACCCTTTCACTGAGCAAGTCACAATTTTTCAAGGAATCGTTAAGATATCTTTCAAATGCTACATCACATTTTCCAGAAACATTGTCAAATATTGACAGTTTTTTCCATTTTAAAAATTGATAATACTCATCTTCGATAGCACCGCAGATCAGAACACTAATATTTTCAGCAAGTATTCTGTGACAGAGATCTTCAGGAGAGGATCTGGGTAAAACAACATTTTTTTTCTCTTCAATAGTGTTTTTTCCTGAAATGATTGCAATCATAACTTCGGTTGCAAGATCGAAGCGGGGTGCTACTTCATCATCGCAAAGTGGTATAATAATTCTCTTAATCATAATATTACAACAGTATATATGAAAAAAAATATTTATGGAATCTCTAATAATTAGAATTTTTATTGAAAGACTACGTTTATAAAAGCTTTCAGTTTTATAAAATCTCTGCATGAGAAAAAATAACGAGTGATTTTACAACAGTTCTTTTTTTGTAATATACTCCGTTGTTTTGTTTTTATTTCTCATAAAACAACTTAAGTATTTCGGTCAAAAGGCAATTATTAAAGATTCAGTTAAAAAACTCTTTATTAATAGACCTATTCTAATTTATAATGTTTTATTTTCCGCCATAAAGTACTCCTTCCCCATCCTAAAATCCGGGCTGCTTCGGCTTTCTTACCTCTGGTCTTAATAAGAGTCTCAAGGATCATTTCTCTTTCAGTTTGTCCCCAGGTCCCTTGTTCCGAAACTTCTTCTTCTATATTTGGAGGAGCATAAGTTACGGTAGCATTGTTTTCTACCTCTGGAACAGGATCAACAGATTCCTGTTTAAAATAATCAGGTTCCTCCAGCAAATATGCGGGAAGATGTACAGTTTCTATAGTTGGTGTATTGGCAATACTTACTGCATATTCAACGATATTTCTTAGTTCCCGGATATTACCTTCATACTTGTAGCTGAGAAGAAGTGTTAAGGCTTTCTTTGAAAATCCTTTTATGTCTGCCCCAAGCTTTTTTTTATATGTATTGAAAAAGTAGTCTAAAAGCAATCTCACATCTCCCTCTCTTTTTCTAAGGGGTGGCAGATGAATCCTTGCAACGTTCAATCTGAACAGAAGATCTTTTCGAAATAGTTTATCATTAACCATCTGCTCGAGGTTTCTGTGGGTTGCTGCAATCATTCTCACATTAACTTTGAAACCCTTTGTACTTCCAAGGGGGTAAATAATTTTGTCATCAAGAAAAGTTAATAACTTTACCTGAAGTGAGAGGGGAAGGTCTCCAATTTCAGTTAGAAAAATGGTCCCATTATGGGCAAGTTTGAATCTGCCAGGTTTATTTTCCACAGCTCCGGTAAAAGCCCCTTTCTGATGTCCGAAAAGTTCAGATTCAAGTAGTGTTTCCGGTAGTGCACCACAGTTTATTTTTATAAATGTGCCTGATGTTCTCTCGGATGTTTGATGCATGGCCTCAGCTACAAGATCTTTTCCTGTTCCGGTTTCACCTGTAATCAAAACGGATACGTCACTTTGTGCAAGAACAGGAAGTGTCTGGAAAATTTTCTCCATCTGCTCACACCTGCCTATTATATTTGCAAAACTATAAGCCAGGCTTTTTTTTGTATCTAATTTTTCAGAAGTTCTCATGTCTGATATTGTTTCAATATAGCCTGCTGTTTTCCCATTAATATCAATAATTGGCGCTGATGTAATCTGTATTGGAAGAAGCTGCCTGTTGATGTTGATCATATCACTTTTACAGGAGATAGCCCGACCATCTCCATCTATTTTCAAAACAGGACAATCACTTATGCATGCTGCTCCCCTAAGTATGTTACGGCAGTGTATTCCACGAGCAAGGGATGTGGAATACCCTGACAATGCTTCAAAAGTTCTGTTCAAAGCAATGACTCTGCGATCAGTATCCAATATTATGACACCAAGGGGAATTTCATTAATCAGATGTATGAAATTTAAGGGATTTGTTAAAAGGTTATTTATTTGTGGATGAGAAAAATCCATACTGTCCTTCAGATATATTATTTCATAATACACAAAATATGAAGTTTGAATTATTATAGTTTCTTTAAAATACTTATCATCCAGGATGAGTATAATCAAGGAACCTAAATCTCAAATGAAAAACACATCTTTTTTAAGTTATTATGAAGAATCGAATCACAAGAGAACTTAATTCTTAAATTCAGTGCCAGTTATTTGTTAAAACTAAAGAGATCTTCAAGGCATTGATTATAGGGAACCTCGAATAACAGCATTTTGACCGAACTACTGCAAAAAGAACTGTTGTAAAATAGCCTCGTTATTTTTTTCTCATCTTTGTAATTTCAATCAAAATTCTAATTTTTAGAGGTTCCCTATAGATAAGTCATTGATAATTGAGAATTTAGGAATGGGATTATTTTTATGTTTTTCAACGATTCTCCTTTTTTTTTCCCCCTTTTTTTTATATATTGACTCGTTCTGATTGTAACATCCTTTTATAAGGGGAAATTTTTTTTCAGAATTTATGTTGTTGTTTTTATTAAGAATTCAAAACACACAGAACAGATGTGTTTTAATTATAAAGTTTAAAAGTTTGTAAGTTTTAAAATTTTAATTATTTTGAGGGGAGAAAAAACACAATGTTAGCTAAAATTTTTCCGTTCTTGCTGTGGTTTAAAGATTACTCCACAGACAAAGCAAGGACAGATCTCGTTGCCGGTATTACTGTGGCAATGGTATTAATTCCACAATCGATGGCATATGCCCAGTTAGCTGGTCTTCCAGCTTATTATGGTCTATATGCTGCATTTTTGCCGCCGATGGTGGCTTCACTATTTGGTTCAAGCAGGCAACTTGCGACCGGACCCGTTGCAGTTGTTTCGCTTTTGTCCGCAGCATCTCTTGAACCTCTCGCAACAGCGGGTGGTGAAGCCTTTATAGCATATTCAATCATTCTTGCCCTAACTGTTGGTATCTTCCAGTTTTTTCTGGGTGTTTTCAAGTTAGGGCTTGTTGTTAACCTTTTATCACATCCTGTTATTAACGGGTTTACAAATGCAGCCGCAATTGTAATTGCATCTTCACAGTTTTCAAAACTGTTTGGAGTATCAGTTGATAAAGCCACCCATCATTATGAGACAATCATTAATGTATGTAAGTCAGCATTCCACTACACACACTGGCCAACTCTGGGTATGGGTGTTCTTGCGATACTGATAATGGTTGTACTAAAAAGGGTTAATCCAAAAATACCAAATGTTCTTGTGGCTGTTCTTGTGACAACTCTTCTTTCCTGGGGATTAAATTTTAATAATGATAAAATAATTACCCTTGAAAACATTAAATCTCCTGAAATAGTTGCTACAATAAATAGTTTCAATCAGGACATAAACAGTATTGAATCTTTAAGTGACAAAAGGGCTATTCTTAATCAAAATCTTAAAAAAGAGAAAGAAATAGTCGCAGAGCATCATGGGGTTAAAACAGTTAAACTTGCAGATTTGGAACATGAATTATCAACAATTCAGATTCAAATTGATGCAAAGAAAAAAGCGGCCCATGAAAAGCGTGAAAGTTTGAGACTTACACATTTTTCAATTGCAAATGATGCCAGTGAAAAACCTGATTTTTCTATTCGCACTGAAACCAATGTGGGTGATGGAAGAAAATGGAGAATCAGTATTGGTAACAAGGTTGTAAAGACTGATAAAATCAAAATGGTTGGAGCTGGTGCTGTTGTTGGAACTATCCCCGATGGCCTTGCTCCTTTTATTATTCCAAAAGCGCCTGGTGAAATAGGGTATTTTGGTGCTTTCCTTCAACTTTTACCCATTGCAATTCTAATCTCATTATTAGGTTTTATGGAAGCTATTGCAATTGCAAAATCAATGGCTGCAAAAACTGGTCAGAAACTTGATCCTAATCAGGAACTAATAGGTCAGGGACTTGCAAACATTATTGGTTCTTTTGGTCAAAGTTATGCTGTTTCCGGATCATTTTCCAGATCTTCGGTCAACTTACAAGCCAATGCAGTAAGTGGAATTTCATCTGTTGTTACTAGTTTAGTTGTTGCTATTACACTGATTTTCTTTACACCACTTCTATATCATCTACCTCAGGCTGTTCTTGCAGCTGTAATTATGATGGCTGTTATTGGGCTTGTTAATGTTAGTGGTTTTGTTCATGCCTTTAAAGCAAAGAGATCAGATGGTATTATTTCTGTTATCTCTTTTGTTTGTACTCTTTATTTCGCCCCACACCTTGGAGATGGAATCTTTGTAGGTGTTGGTCTTACTTTTGGTGTGTTTATTTTCAAAAATCTTCGTCCAAGAGTTGCTTTCCTTTCAAGGTCAAAGGATGAATCTTTAAAGATTGCTCTAAAATCCGGTCTTAAGGAATGTGATCATATTGCTGTTGTTAGATTTGATGGATCATTAATCTTTACAAATGCAACATACCTTGAAGACAGAGTTCTTGAGCATATTGCAGAGATGAAAGAGCTTCGTGCTGTTCTTGTTGAATCAAGTGGTATAAATGATCTTGATGCTTCAGGAGAAGATGCTCTATCTGTTCTTGTTGATACCGTTCGTGACAGTGACAGAGATATCTATTTCTGCGGTGTAAAAGAGGAGGTTCTTAGTGTTATGGAAAGAACACACCTTCTTGAAAAAATTGGTGAAGAGAATATCTTCCCTGATAGCGAAGAAGCACTTCATAAAATTAAAAATATTATCCATGGTAAAGGACAGTGTCAGTCTTGTCCTCTAAAGGATTTTATACCTCTTGAAGCTTAAGAGTTATTAAAAAAAGAATTTAGAAAGAGCCCTTCATTAATTTGAAGGGCTCTTTTTTTGTTCATTCTACTTCTGATATTCATTTTTAATCCAAGCTGCTTTGCCATTCTCTGTTTATTCTGTTTTCTCCTCAACAAATTTTTCATGACAAAGTTTGACAGCTTGTTTGAGCTTTCCCCTTGGAACAAGAAATGAAATTCTAAATGAGGTTGTCGAAAAACCTCCGATCTTTATCCCTTCATTCTTAAGAAGGTTCATAATTTCCAATAATATTAGATTGTCGACATTTAAGCCGTCACCAATAAGCGAGATAGCTGAGTATTCATTATCAAATCTGATGTTATCACCAAACTCATCTTCAAGAGAGTTTTGCACCTTTTCCCATGAATATATATTGCCGGAAGATACAACAAAAGAAGCTCTCGATGGAAATTGTTGTTCCAATGCTTCAGCTGTATGAAGTTCTTTTATTGAAATATTTTGCTCTTCAAAGATTTTTAAAGTTCTGTAGAAGTATTTGAGGGAATCTTCACCGCTGATTCTAACCCTTGTTATCTTCTCTTCGGAAACTACAGATTTTACCCCTTTGACAGTTCCCTTTTCAATGCGCCTGATTACAGTTTCTTTCTTTCGGTCAAAGGTTGATCTTGCATAGATTGCAATCTGTTTTGCTTTGGCAAACTCAACAGCCTGGGCATTTAAAACTTTTGCACCAGCATTGCTCATCTCCTGCATAACCTGATAGGATATTTCAGGTAGATGTTGCGCATTTTTAATCATAGACGGATCTGTGGAATAGACTCCATCCACATCGGAATATATTTCACACCTGTCAGCATTAAGTGCTGCTGCTAAGGCAACTGCTGTGGTATCTGAACCACCCCTGCCAAGTGTTGTTATATCTCTTCTGTAGCTAACTCCCTGAAAACCACCTACAACAACAACTTTTCCTTTTGCCATCTCATCCTGAACTCTGAAGGGTCTAACTTCAATAACTCTTGCATTGTTGTGTCTGTCATTTGTAATAATTCCACATTGTGAACCGGTTAAGGAAACAGCTGGAACTCCTAATTCTTTTAAAGCCATGCATAGAAGCGACATTGTTATCCGCTCACCGGTACTTAAGAGCATATCCATCTCTCTTCCCGAGGCATTTTTTGTGATTTCACCAGCCATACCAACAAGGGAATCTGTTGTCTTGCCCATGGCAGAGACAACAACAGCAATGTTGATACCGGATTTTTTTGTTTCAGCAACAAGCTTAGCTATTCTTTTAATTTTTTCAATATCTGCAACACTGCTACCACCAAACTTTTGTACAATGCAATTCATAGGATTCCCTTTTCCTTTATCTTTATTTCTTATCTTTATCGGGAATCTCTAATAACCGCCTTTTAACCGAACTACTGCGTTATTACGAAAAAAAAACTGTTGTAAAATCAGCTCGTTATTTTTTCTAATGCCTTGCATTTCAATCAAAATTCTAATTATTAGAGGTTCCCTATCCTTTATCCCTTAGAATTCTGTATTTTATTTCTGAAGGATTTACACTCATAACCTGAATAAGTAGAGATTCAAACCTGAAAACACAGGGCTTTTTTAATATTATTATATGTTTTTCTTTTGCAATGGGTTTTGCATTACTACATTTATAATTTTCTGATTCAAGCAGAATGTTTTTACCTGTTACATTTTTGTAGACCAGATCAATCCTTAAGCAATCAAGCAATTTATGTTTAGTAATACCATTACTCTGTTCAAATTTTTTATGTGTCATTGAGAACATCGTTCCACCTTTTTTAACAACCTTTATCTTACCAGATGGGAAATCTTTAAAAACAGATGAGATATATGGTTTATTTACAACCTTTGATGAACAGGAAACAAGGAAAACCATTGTGATAAAAATCAGTATATTTTTCATTTATGCTCCGGATGCGGGGGTAGTTCAATTCTTTCTATATCGAAAGACTCTGTATTTATTATACAAAAGCCAGGGGAACCGTCTTTTCCCATAACTTCACCGGGATTTAAGAGTAATGTTTCTCCAACTTTACTCTTGTAAAATTTATGGGTATGACCAAAACAAACTACATTGTACTTATTAGTAGCAGCAAGGCCCTCTGCAATATCTTTGTAATGGGTAAAACATATCGATATTCCATTAATTTCTATTTCACCTTTTATCCCGTGAAGTTTTATATTATTTGATTCAGCTAATGACATTTGGGTTGCACTGAAATGGTCCCCGTCATTATTACCAAAAACTCCATGGACCGGAATAGAAGCTTTATCAAGCTCTTTTAACATAAATGGAGAGATGAAATCACCGCAATGTATTATCAAATTACATTTTTTTTGGACTATTATTTTTATGGCTTTTCTTAAATTCCAGATGTTATCATGGGAATCGCTAATAACAGCTATTTGCATTTTGATCTTACTCCAGATTTTGTTTATTTTTCACAATAGTTTTTTATCATTAAATTAGCAGGGAAAACAAGTGTATTAGGATTATCAAATCAAAAATTTTCGAAAACATTATTGACTCTTTTAATGATATAACTGATTATTAATAATACAAAATACTATTACTAACATAGTTAAACATCCATTAAAATACAGATTAATACCTATAAGGTTAATCATGGAAACAGTTGATCAGATTAGAACAGTTTTCAAAAATGCAGAGACATTCAGAGTATTTCTATCAAAGCAAAATATTAAATTAGAAGAAAAATACGGATTTACACCTGAAAATACACACTTTTCTGAAGGTGGATGCTCTGATGAAATAAATGAACCCGAGCTCCTCCTTATGGAACAATACTGGGGAGAAAGATTTAAATTTGGAGGATTGGCAGGATATTGCCATGGCGGTCGATCCGGTTTAACAGCGTTTTCACATCACGTTCCTGAATCACATGGAAAAAAAAATTTAATAATTCTTTCCGGACCTCATATTGGTTTTCATGAAGGTACGTGGGGAAAAGTTATTAGAGTAGGGCATGATAAACTAACATCTTCATGCGGTTCAATCGATGCAATAATAAATGAAGGGTATGAAAATATTGTAAATAAAGAAAAGGAGATGTTGGATTTGCAGCAACATTTGGTTGAGCAACTTTTAATACCTTACCTTGAAGATTGTGATAAACCTAATATACTTGATGCGACAAGGTTTTTAATGGCTAAAATTGATACAGATTTGCTTAATATAGTTAAGGATTTAAAAAAACAATTTAAAGGTAAGATTATTTTGATAACCGGAATTATTATTAACACTGAAAAGGAGAACTATTTTAATCGTTCAACCGTAGAGATATTTGAGTAACATCTGTCCAATTTGTAATACAGCCTCTAAATTATAAAATCTGGTCTAAGATTGATTTAGATAATCACATTTTTATTACAGACAGGCTGTGTTATTATAAATAAAGGGAATCTTTAAATTTATATATGACATTGTGAACAGTTATTCCGAATCTATTTTTTTTTAGAAATCTATATCTTGCTAATTGACACAAATTAGGAATCGATATGAAAAATATACTATTAATATTCTCTATTCTTATAATACTTACAACATATTGTTGTGCAGGAGAAAAAGTAACTATTACTACAAACGATTACGCCCCCTATACCTCTACAAAGAATAATGGTTCTGGGTTTATACTGGATATTGTTCGAAAGACCTTTAAGGAAGTTGGTGTCGAAGTTGTTTATGAATTTTACCCCTGGAAGAGATGCGAATTTTATGTTGAACATGGAAAGGCTTTTGCAACAACACCATATTTCAAAACAGAGGAGCGTATAAAAAAATACAATTTTTCTGAACCAATTATTTATTCTTACAACAGAATTTTTTACAATAAAGAAAAGTTTCCAAATGGATATGAATGGAATAAGATTGAAGATTTCAAAAATTATGAAATAGGTGGTATTCTTGGGTATTGGTATATACCTGAATTTAAGCGTGCAGGACTTTCAGTTTTCTATTCATCAAAAGAGAAAATGAATCTAATGCTTTTAATTCGTAAAAGAATAGACTTTACAATAATTGATGAGTTAACGGGGAGGAAATTAATGAATGAAAATTTCCCAAAAGAATTGGATAAAATAGGTGTATTGAAAAAGCCATTAAGTGTTTTAAAGTTCTATCTGCTTATATCAAGAAAATATCCACAACATGAAAAACTGACTGAAAAATTTAACAGAGGCCTTAAAATAGTTAAGAAAAAAGCAATTTATAAAAAATTGTTAAATCATTATTTTTTTCCAGATCATTTCGCCATAAAATAAATGTAGATGCCATTATCCTGTAATCCATGTGTTTAAGGTGCGACGGGCAGGTTTTACACCAATGACTATCCATTTCCACATAGACAGAAACTTTTTATCTGATTGTGGATTATTCAATTCAATAAACCTTTATCCAAGTATAGCCACTCTAATGCTCACAACTGCTCTAAAGATATAGATGGTCTAACCATTAGAGGTAAATAATGGAAATGGAAAACAAAACTATTATCCGAACTGTATTGTTATAAAAATAACTCCATAATAAATGCGATAATAGTATGAAATTTTTAGGATAGTAGAAAAAAGTTTAAATGTGAAATGTTTCACCTAATAATAAAGGCAATTATGTTAGTAAGTTTCTGAATTTTCAATTAAAGGAACAAAAATGAAATTAAAAATATCACTTATTTTAGGCGGAACACTATCCCTTATTCTCACGCTATTTATGCTTTTTAACTACTCTTATATTTCTAAAGGAATTATTAAGGTACAAAATGGAAACAGTCTTGTTTTAAAGCATAAATGTTTTGTCTATTATCAGGGTGGAAATATAGAACCTTCGATTCTTGAGAAAGCTATTAACAAAAATAAAAGAGTTAAAAAAATCAGGTTATATGTTCCAGGTGTAGAGCAGGTGAATAAACATGTTATGAAAATGGATACAGAGCTATATAGTTGTGATTATAATCTGGGTTCTCTTTTTGGAAAAGAACTGATAAGCAGACCGATTGATAGATCTTCATACATTGTTAAGTTTACAAATATAAAGGTAACTGAAGTTAGTAGTAGAATTGTTAAAACAGGTGGATTTTTTGAAAATATGAACATTGGTAAGGGTTATGATATAACTTTTGATGTCAATATCGATTTTAAAAAAACTGATGATAACCAGGAGATGTATAAAATTATCATAAAGTATCCGGGTATAAAAATCAGAGGATCTTATGTTCAGAAAAACCGGATGGGGTATCCTTCCTATATGGGTTCAAATCCTATGGCAAACCTGATGAGTCGATTAAGAAATATAAGGAATGTAAGAACTGAAGAGTTTAAAGCTACATTTGTACCTCTAAGTATTCCAGAGCATCCTTATAAACAAACCTATATCTTTACAGATGAGTTCTATTACAAGGTGAAGTTTATTAAGAGCTTGTAAAAAAATCTTAATTTTCTGCGTTACAGCAACCGGCCAGATCCTCGACGTATTAACTACATACGCCTCCGGTCTGACTGAACGCTGACGCCTTGAAAATTAAGTTTTTTCCTGCGCCAGAAAGGCAAGGCCGTACTGAAACCACTTTTTTGCAAAAAACTCTCAGGTAATAAAAAGAGGGAATCTCTTCTTCTAAGTAACACTTTTTATATATTATGTGTTATTAGGCAGTTAGGTTCCAGAATATCTATTCTGGAGGAGTCGCTAATAACTGTTCTTTTGAACAAATACTACGTTTTTCGAAAAAGGAATCACCACTAAAACAAAAATGCTTTAATTTTGTTTGCTTAAAGCGTAGATAATTTTTTATGAAGGTTTTATAAAACTAGATTTTATAAACGTTATGCCTTGTATTTGAATCAAAACTCTAATTATTAGAGGTCCCAAGAGTAAAAAATTTAAATAATCTGAGATGATAATTTGATTTTTCTTTTGTAGGGTGCTGTTCTTGTTTTTTAGAACGCACCAGAATAATGCAATGAATAAAAGATTCCCTAAAAAATGAGACAAGAAATCAATGTTTTAAATACAGATTATAAAAAACAAATATCTTATAAATGTGCGTTGATAGGACGTTAACGCACCCTGCTCGGCCATTGCTTTTGTAGCATCTGTTAAATAGTAAAGAAGAGGCCCAGGCAGTTCAGCCTCTTCTTTGTAATATAAATTTTATAGTCAGCTCTACAGCAAATAATGAAGTATTTTGTTACTTTGAAGAGATTCTCATTAGTAAAATAAAGTATTTTAATAAAAAATGATATTTACAATAAAGTTTCATATGATATATTTTTACCTTCATGAAACAATGACAGATGTAACCTTTCTTAACCAAAAAAGGAGCCGGAATGAAAAAAACAGTAATGGCAATATTATTCTCAATCACACTATTATTCTCAGCTTGCAGTGGAGAACCAACTTTAAACACAACAGATGATAAAACACTGACATCATCTATTAAAATATTTATGGAAAAACTATCTCCTGAAGATCAACAAAAATTTCAGCAGGCTTTTCAATCTATCTATATGTTTGAATCCCTTAATGCCTTTGGAAAGAAATCAAGAGTACAGGTTAGAAAAGATATTGCAGATAAACTAAATGGAAAAACAGTTAAAGAGATTATTATTATTTCACAAGATACAAAGAAAAGAATGAAGAAGTATAAAAAGTGATTAAACCAGGAGATCTATATGAATTGGTATTATGCTATTGATAGAGAACAGGTCGGTCCTGTTGATGATAAAACATTTAAGGAACTTATCTATAGTGAAATAATTGTTGGAAAAACATATGTCTGGAATCAGTCAATGGAAGACTGGAAAACTCTTGATAAGATAGATTTAGATATCTCTTTGGCATCACAAATTCTTCCTAATGAAGAACAAACACACACTACAAACCCTCCAGAGAAAGCAACCGATGACAAATATACTTGTCAAACCTGCAGCATAAAATCAGGTAAGAGGGTAAAAAGTGGATTTAATGAAAGTAAAATATTCGGTTTCTTTCTAAAAATAGCATCTGTGCTAACATTGCTTTATATAGGTATTGGAACAGTTGGATTATTAGTAGATCGACATAACTCTCTACAATTAAAACATATCGTTATACTTATCTGGTGTTTTGGTTTAATCTTACTTTCCATATTTGTTTTTATAAAAACCCAGAAAGTTTTAAATTATATTTTCAATGAATAAACAACATAGAAAAGGTTAGGATTTATAATGTATTGCAAAGTTTGTGGAAACAAACTATCTCCAAATGACAATTTTTGTGAAGCCTGTGGAAAGAATTTGGAAGATAATTTCTCTTTTAGTTCAGAAAACAATAAAGCAACTGAGGAACAAGAAGGAAACTGTTCTATATGTGGTTTTGATTTAAATAATGAGAAGAAACAAGTTAATCAAAAAAAAATAGTTAGTTTAATTTTCAGATCTCTTGGTTTATACTTATTCGTTAAAATAAGCTTTTCATACCCCAAATTAATCATGAGCGATTTCAAATCTCCATATATTGTTTTTTTTACCGGAACCATTGTATTTACAGCAGCTATTTTCTTTTCACTTTATCTCATAAAAACAGGATTTCCAAAAGTAACAAATTTTATGTTAAAAAAATATAATGAAATAAAAGAGGATGTTAAAATATAACTATCGAAAATATCTTCTCAGTTTTATAGTCAGCTATAGCACAAATAAAAAAAGGACATCCTTTTTTTTCATACTATCGCTGACTATATAACTGAGCTGAAAAACAAATTAAAGGGGTTGAAATGAAATTTAAAACTTTACAATCATCTATATTATTTATTTTTATGATATCTATTTTATCATGTGGTAACAGTACAATTGTTTTTAAAGATAAAAATCTAGAAAAAATAATAAAAAATCGATTAAAAATTCATGATAGAGAAATTTTAACAAGAGATGTTCAATCTATAAAAGGATTAAAACTATACGATAATGATATAACAAACCTTTCAGGATTAGAGAATCTTACAAGTTTAGAATATCTTGACTTAAGTAGTAATAAAATAAAAGACGTTACAGCTTTAAGAAAACTTACTAACTTGAAATACCTTTATATAGGATTAAATGATGTAAAAGATCTATCACCTTTGTCAAATCTTAATAAGTTAGAAACACTTGATTTGAGTGGTAATCATTTAAATGACCTATCACCAATAGCAAATCTTAATATGTTGAAAGTCCTTTATTTGGATTATAATAAAATAGAAGACTTATCACCATTAGCAAACCTGACAAACTTAACGACTCTAAAGCTAAATGAGAATAAAATAAAAGATTTATCACACTTAGCTAAACTGAAAAAATTAGATTTTCTTTGGATTGGTACCAATGCAAACTTAACAAATATTTCAGCCTTAGCGGAACTAACCAATTTAAAAACACTTCGCATTAGAGAGAATAACATATCAGATATATCTTCTTTAGCTAAGCTGAATAATCTAAACGAACTCACTTTTACATTTCTAAAAGTAAAAGATATCTCAGCAATTTCTAAACTTACAAATTTAAAAAAAATAATTATATCGAATTCAAAAGGTTTAGATATCTCAGCATTTTCTAAGCTGATAAATTTGAGCGAGCTTGTAATAGCTAGGTCTAACATTTCAGAAATAGCTCCATTATCTGATCTGACAAACCTAATTGAACTTCATTTATATAGAAATAAAATAAGTGATATCAAACCATTGGCAAAATTAACAAAACTAACAAATCTTGATTTAAGTAATAACATAATAACGAATGTCGCACCTTTAGCAAAATTAACAAAACTAAAGGATCTTTCTTTAGAAGGTAATAACATAAAAAATAAATCAACTTTGAAAAACTTGACCTCCACAAAGATTACTTGGGTCAAAAAATAAAATAAATGGTAAAGTTTCTATAATCTGGTAAGCATTATACATTATGAGTAATCGGGGTTTTTTAAACATTTTAAGAAAATAAAAAAAGAAGAGGCTCCGGGCAGAATAGCCTCTTCTTTCAAAAATATGTTAAGGGAATCTCTAATAATTGCTCTTTTGCCGAAATACATCGCTTTTCAAAAAAAGAAGCCTGAAAAACGTTGCTTATTTTTTTCTCAAATCTTGTATTTCATACAAAATTTCTAATTATTAGAGTTTCCCTTGAGATAAATATCAGTCCGCCTCATTGCACGCAAAACCAGTGTTCAACCTGAAGAAATCTTCAAATCAATTATTTTTCATCAAAGAGTAGTAAAAAATTCAGATTTTACCAGTTTTATAGGGTGCGTTATTGTTTTTTCAACGCACCGATAAAATATACTTGAATAAATCCTGACTTTGATACAAATTGTTCATGTCAAATTACCTACGATACAGAGATATTGGGAATCTGTTTTTCTTTACCATTGTTACGT
>JAAELO010000072.1 GCA_024226555.1 Desulfobacterales bacterium
ATTTTCGTTATCCCTGATATTTACAACTTCACCTGCTGCATTATAGGTGTAATATGTATTATAATTAAGGTCATCCGGGGCTTCCACCACCTGAATAATTTTACCAAGATAGTTTGTGATCTGCTTTATGGATTTTCCATCGGGATCAGTTACTGTCTTCTCTAAACCATCATAACTGTATGATGTTGTGATGAATTCATCACTGGTTCGACTTGATTGGGATAATGGCTGACCCAGGTAATCAAAGACTGTTTCTGTCCATGGATATGCATCTATTGGATAGGTCTTTGGGTCATGACTGCTGTAATCAGGGGTGTTTGTAACAGAAAAGAAAGGTCCTTCAGCAAGCCAGGATCTTCCCATATTATCATAATGAAACCTGGAAATAATATAGCGTCTTGCAGATGTGTCATTAACAAATTCACCTGCACCTGATGTTTGAATTTTTCTGTTTAGTCCATCGTAGTAGTCGTACTGGTCAATTTTATTGTCATCTGTTGAGTGGATCTTTGTTACCACACACTGGGGAAAAACATCATCCTGATATTCATATGTAATGCCGCTTCCATCTTTGTAATCAGAACTTCCCGGCTTTCCATCGTTATAAACGGTTACAACTCTTCCAAAAGTATCATACAGATACCTTGAGATATTACCGTTTGCATCTGTTTTCTGGCTGATCTGTCCGAATTTATCGTTGTATTCATATGTTGTTGTATGACCCAGAATATTTCTAATGGATTTAACATAGGTTGAGGTTGAATCATAATCCGCATGGTAGATCAGCTTGTTATCACTGTCATACTCATCGGTGACAAAACCATAATCAGGATCATAGGTAATAGATTTTGTGGAATCATCACCCCTGTTGTTGTAGTATGTTTCGAGCCTGTGGTTACCTCTTGAATCAAAATTGGAATATGTTGTTTTGGATAGAACTTCCGTTTTACTGTTCTTCTTATATAAAATCTCTTCGGAAAGACGCCAGAGGCAGTCCCCGGTATTTTCATAAACTTTTTCAGATGTTATTTCATCACCAGTTCCATCTGGTAAAACAGAAGATGTTACAGTTTCCACAAAACCGTTTGTAAGGTTGTAGGTATACTCCTCTTTTGTTTCTACTTTTGTATTACCATTAGTCACACTTGATTTTTTACTATCAATCTTTATGAATTTACCACCGCCGGAAAGTGAAACCGGAATACCCCATGTGGGAACCTCTGTGGATAATATAGATCCATCAGGCTTTTTGAACTCTGTCTTTATGGCCTGACCTTTTAAGTAATCATCCTCCTGATAATACCATGTATCAAGAATAGTTCCATCAGGATTGGTCTGAGTAACCTTCTCAAACCCTCTTGATTCTCTCTCTGTACCTTTATAATATCCATTTAAATAATCATATTTTGTTACAGAAGATGCTGACTTAATTCCATCATTGATAGTTAAGGTATCCACAACAGGATTGAAAAACGGAAACATTTTTGTAGAGCGTGGTGGTATTTTGTACGCAATATCAATTGTAGCACCCTTTTGTGTACTGTTTATGGTAGGGCCTAACTTTACTTTTGTGAGAAGATCCTGCTTGTAGTTGTTTTGATTTAGAAAGGTGTATGTTTTGCCACGCCTGTACCTGACAGATTGACCATTAATATAATCAGTTCTATCCTCATTACAAATAACTATTAAATCAGACTGACCATCACCATTTATATCACCAAAATTTATTATTCCAGGTAAATTATAATTAATTTCATAATTTGGAAAAGAACCTTTTGGAATTTGACCATTAAAAGTACCATCACCATTGGAGATATTGACTGTAACACAACTTTTAACACCTATCATTGGAAAGTTTTGA
Organism: Desulfobacterales bacterium; assembly: GCA_024226555.1. Taxonomy (GTDB): domain Bacteria; phylum Desulfobacterota; class Desulfobacteria; order Desulfobacterales; family JAAELO01; genus JAAELO01. Next base: position 1,862 of record JAAELO010000072.1, read on the forward strand.
AGTGCAGTTGTTACTCTATCAGCATATCCATCTCCATTTATATCCAAAAATGAAATTGTATTTTTATAAGATATATCATTAGAAACAGGATCGTCTGAAATGTATGAATAATTACTACTAAATTTTCCATCGGCTGTATTTAAAAAAGTGTATGTTTTGCCACCAATATAACCATCTTTGGTTTTTGTACAATTTATAACTAAATCTGTTAGACCATCACCATTTATATCACCAAAATTATGTTTTCCATGCAAAACATATGAGTTTGCGTATTGTGAATACGATCTTGGTATCTGTCCAATAAAAGTACCATCACCACAGGAAAGATTGCTTGTTACATATATTTTATTAACGTCAAACCCAGTAATTTTTTGAACTTCAGTAATAACTCTGTCAGCATATCCATCTCCATTTATATCCATAAATGAAATTGCTTTATTATTATAGGAGATACTATTAGAAAAAATTGGGTCATCAGATACATAGGAATAATTTGAACTAAATGTGCCACCACCTGTATTTAAAAAGGTGTATGTTTTGCAAGCTTTATAAACCCCTTCTGACTTTGTACAAATTACTATTAAATCTGGTAGACCATCACCATTTATGTCACCAAAATTTACTATTCCGCTTATTCCATAGTAATTATTTTTGAATTGTGAACCACCACTTGGTATTATACCGGTAAAAGAACCATTACCACGAGAGATATTGGTTGTTACACTTATTCTGTTAATCATTCCAGTTGCAGATTCTGTAATAACCCTATCAGAATAGCCATCTCCATTTACATCCATAAATGAGACAGCCTTATTCATTTTAAAAATATTATCAGTAGCAGGATCATCTGAAATATAAGAATAACTTTGACTAAATCTTCCATTATTCCCATTCTCCCAGACAAAATTCTTCTCTGGAAGTGAGCTTGCATCATCATCACCAAACTCTTCTATTTTTGTAATTCTGGATCTACCTGTATGTGGTGCTGTATCATAAGTAAGATTATATCTGCGAACAAACTCTCCATTGCCATAGACTTTAACTGATTTGAGTCTTTTTGCAGTAACAACGTTTGTTTTCAATTTATAACTGGAAAAAGAGTCAGGTCTGCTAACTGTGTCCTGTACAAATTTAATTGAATTTTGGGGACGTACTCCGCTGTTAAGATTTCCGGTATATTTGATCTCTTCAGGGTAGATCTGGTTTTGGTCTTTGTAGTATAATATCTGAATGTAGTTTCCGTTTGTATCAACAACCTTATCAAGGCACCATTTGAAGATCTCTGAACCTGATTTTTCCTGTCTTGATTGAGTCTCTGAACCATAGTAATATTTGGTTCCGTCCCTTAATGTGACTGTCCAGCTTTTATTTGCTGTATTGTAGTAGTACTTTGAAAAACCTGATTCAATTTTTTCTCTGAAATTATTTGCACTACCGCTTATTGAGATCAGTTCATTTCCATTGATCTCAAATTTATTATCGCTGTAGTTTAATCCTCTTTTTGTGGATCGTTTAATCTCACCACCATAGGAAAGCGCCCATCCGATCCCTAAAAAGCCATTGGAACTTCCACTATTGTATGAAAGAGAAACTTCAGGAGTTAATCCATTTCTTCCCGGAGGAACTTCTATGGACACGCCATATGATGCTGTTCCAGAACTTAAGTTTGTGTGGGGTACAACTTTTTTATCTATCTTAACTTCAGGAGTTTCTTCTTCATCAGCAGATGCAGTTAATACACTCTTTGCAGATAGAACAGAACTCTTATTTTTCTTTGAAATCTCGTCTGTCTCTTTTTCCTTATCACTTTTTTCGTTTAATTCACTCTCATCATCTTTATTTTCATTTACTTCAATATCTTCTTTTTCTGTCTCAACAACTTCAAAGTTTTCTTCTGTTTCAGTTTCCTGTGCGACTGCTATTCCAGAAAATGACAGGAAAAACAGCGCAATAAATATAAGGTAAAATCTAATTATTAAACTTATTGTTTTTTTCATTTCAGCTCCTGATTAATCTACATTTCTGGTGATTTTTTTAATTCGTCCAATTGAGTCATATTCATATTTTATTTCTGTATTAGACTTTGGAGTGATTTCTGCATTTTTAGGATCTGAATCGAATTTATATTCTATCAGATCTGAAAAACCGTCATTATCAGAATCAGAATTTATATTACTTCCAAGGAGGGCACCAAAGTGTTTCATTTCCCACCAGTCTTTAATTCCGTTTTGATCATAATCTCTTTCTGAGCTGCCGGGTTTAACATATTCAAATATAGGGTTTTTATCTTCCGGTTTTTTTTTGAGATCACCTGCAATTGAAGTCCCTGTTAAAAACAATACTAAAAGGCTTATAAAGATGAATTTTAAACTATTTTTTTTCATAAACTCTCCATTTCTTTAATCTATAAAAATGGAGCAGATGTTCACAAAAGAGGTTTATTGAACAACTATTCCATTATTACAGAAAAATTATTTCTAATTATGAAAATCTTAATTGTTTTTTAGTGAAAGATCATATTGATAAAACTGAGGATATTAGGTTTTTAACGCTAAATCTTAAATTTTTCGAATATAAAACTTCTTACAAATAATTAAAACATCATACTTTCATACAGTTAACTGCTATTGTCTATACATTACCAATAGTGCAGTTTTATTTATTTCGAAGCTTTTAATAAAAATACCCAGCTTCTTGCGGTATTATTATTTGAACTTCTATAAATTTTATTGAATGGGAAATTCACTATATTGATAAAAATAAATATGCAAGATTAAAAACCATTAATTATTTGAAGGTAAATCATTATTAATAGGTTTTCCTTTTAATATTAAATAGATAGTGATTTTTTTAAATATTCGATTTTATATTTATTATCAGTAAGCATCTTCTTGTCCCTCGAAAGCTTAACTAAAATGATGATGCTTTTATTTATTAGTGAATAATAGTTTCCACTTCCATCCTTCATTTCGGATTTTATAAGAAAAAACACCCAAATATAAAAGGGCCTATTTGTAGAAGTTGTATAGTTTGCTGCTATAAAAAACAAAAAAGCCTTTTCAGTTATTAACTGAAAAGGCTTTTTGTCTCATCTCATGTGAGTTTGCTTTTAAGTGGTGCCCAGGGACAGAATCGAACTGCCGACACGGGGATTTTCAGTCCCCTGCTCTACCGACTGAGCTACCTGGGCGCTTAAAAACGAGCCCTTTATAGTGAGAATTCATATCTTTTGTCAAGAACTTTTATCTAATTAATTGTTAGATAGATCTCCAAAAAAATATTGAGTAAGTGTAGTTGCCGCAATAGCAGCCGTTTCAGCTTTTAAAATTCTTGGTCCTAATGTTGTTTTTGTGAACCCAAACAGGTCAGTTTTTCGAATTTCACCTTCAGAAAACCCTCCCTCCGGACCAATTATAATTAGAATTTTTTTGGCTTTTTTTTCCCTGTCAAAAAAATTACCTTTTTCATTTTCCCAAAAAACAATTTTGAGGTCACACTCTTTACTAAACTCCATAAGTTCATCAAAACTTGAGGTTGCATAAATTTTGGGAACCTTACCACGTTCACATTGTTTAACTGATTCAATGGCTATTTTACTCCATCTTTCTTCTCTTTTTCTAAGTCTTTTTTTATCAGGTGATGGAACAGAACGCTCTGAGAAGAAAGGAAGGAAACCTGTAATTCCAAGTTCAGTAAGATGTCTCAATATGGTATCCATTTTTTTATCTTTTAAAAATGATTGTGCAACTATTATATCAACCGGAGATTCTGTCTTTGAAACCTCCTTACTTAAGAGATGTACCTCAATGGCCTCCTTACTTAAGGATAAAATTTTACCAGTATATTCATAACCATCATTGTCAAAGAAACCTAAAATATCATCTATGTTACACCTTAAAACATTTTTAATGTGTTTTGCATCTGTACTCTTTATTGATATTTTTTGATTGATCTCGAATGAATTTTCTAAAAAAAATCTTCTCATATAAATAAACTATACCTTTATAGCCCTTAAATTTAGCCAGTGATAATGATCTTGTTAATGTAAGGTTTGTTATAAACACTCATAATTTTCAAATTTGAATAAAGGGAGCCTCTAATAATTTAAATTTTGATTGAAATACAACGTTTATAAAAGCTCTGCGTGAGAAAAAATAACGAGCTGGTTTTAAAACAGTTCTTTTTTTGAACAACACCGTATTTCGGTAAAAGTAGTTATTAGAGATTCCCTAAAGAAACAACTTCAAAATACTTTAAAATATTTATTATTACAATAGGGAAACTCTAATAACTACCTATAAAACAAAAGGCTTTAGTTTTGTTTGTTTTGATCGAACTACAGTTCGGCTAATTAGATTGTAATACTGTGAATGCTTCGCATTGCACTGAGTTATTTTGAAAAAAGAACTGTTGTAAAACCGATTCGTTATTTTTTCTCTTGCAGAGATTTTATAAAACTAAAAGCTTTTATATACGTTATATTTCAATAAAAAATCTAATTATAAGAGATTCCCTATACACAAAAAACTATTTTTACTACTAATGCATGCTTGACACTGTAAACACTACCATGATAGCCTGTATTACCTGCGTTTTTAGTGATCAGCTATTTTAAAATATTATTTTAATGAAAACTCCCATTGAGGATTTTTAAATGAGCTCCAAAGATTTAACAGATATAATTGAACTGACAGAACCTATTGTTGATACAAGTGTTATAGATTTAAAAGAAAATATTATTGATAATTCTGTTATAGATCTCGATACACCAATTGTTGATGAATCGGTTATAGAGCTTACTGAAAAAGTTTCAGATGATGAAGCGCCTCTTATTATTCAGGAAACAGAGATAGATGATCTGAATCTCGGTGATATTGTTACTGACTTTGATTTTGATTCTGATAAAAAAATAGATATAAGTGATAGTGATCTGACAGATGAGTTCTCCACAGGAGATTTAGACTCTTTGTTTGATAGTAAGCCTGAGGTTGAAGAAGTTAATTTTGAAGTTCCAAAGCTTTCTGGCCTTCCTGATCTGTCAATTGAAAGAGATGGTTCGGAGTCACAGGAACTTTCAGTTGATAATATAGATTCTCTATTCGATAGTACCGACGAAGCATTTCCTGAACCAGTGCAGGAAGATGTATCAGGCGATTTCTCAACAGATGATATTGATTCATTATTTGACAGCAAGCCTGAAGTAAATATTGAAGAAACTTCACTCTCAGGTCTTCCTGTTCTGGGCGAAGAAACACCGGATGATTTATCAGGAGACTTTTCACCAGGTGATATAGATTCACTCTTTGATAGTAAACCTGAAGATAGTGCGGAGTCTGCAGGTTTTGAAGTGGCAAAACTATCAGGTCTGCCAGATCTTTCAAAGGGAAGTGATGAAGGTACTGAGGAGTTAGAAGGCAGTTTTTCACCGGATGATATAGATTCGCTTTTTGACAGTAAGGATGATGCTCCTGAGCCAATTATGGAAGAGGTATCAGGAGACTTCTCACCAGACGATATAGATTCACTCTTTGATAGTAAACCTGAAGATAGTGCGGAGTCTGCAGGTTTTGA
>JAAELO010000073.1 GCA_024226555.1 Desulfobacterales bacterium
ATTGAGATTCTTTCAAGGCATCTTAGAAAGTGGTGGCCTCTTGAGGGTCTGAGTTGGCGGGGGCCATTTGGCTGTCTTGCACCGCCATTGCTTGTTGTTTGGGGCCATTCGGGTCGAAAATGTCGACCGCAGGATCTTGTTTGGTTGCCATAAACCAAGTAGTCATAAATGAATGGTCGTCTGACAATCGTATTTTGGCAGCTTGTTTCGTCGGTTTCACGGCGGCTGCGGCTGCTTTGGGGTCATCTTCGATGGGGTTTTTACCATGGTTCGCCTAAAAAAAAAACAACGTACGTTGGGGAGTGGTAAGAGAGAAAAAGCACGAGAGAGTCGCAACAAAGAGAATCAAGGGCTACCCAAGACATGGGTGCTAAAACATCGCGTGGGCGAAACAACGTCCACAACGTTGGACCGTGCGCTAAGCAAAGCAACGTACGGCAACATCGAAGGTTGGTCACCTAAGATGTCATCATCGATGTTTCAGAGACAGTGAGAGGTGCGAAACTGTTAGTTCGTTCAAAGATGGTTTGGTCTTTGCGTCGAGCAATGCTGCAACGACGGCTTGTGATTCGCGCTCGGAGGCCATGGGCGCGGAGGCGAATATCTTGGAATTCGAGACTTCGGTAGGTTGGAGCTTTTATGAATGGCTGGAGTCTTTGAGTAGTGAAAATTTGTTTTGAGCACCTCGGTCAAAACCAGACGATAGACGTGATGGTTCGTTGTCTGTTTGCGTAACAAGCAAAGAGAGATGCTCGGCAGGTGCCACTTGTGAGCGTTACCTGTTTG
>JAAELO010000074.1 GCA_024226555.1 Desulfobacterales bacterium
CACCGGCAGAAAAGGACCAAGAAGACACGGAACATAAAGAAAACGAGGAAGAACGATCGGAAACAGAGGATTTGCCGATAGTTTTCACAAAAGAGTCAAGGGTAAAAGAATTAAAGAAAGAGCTAAAGAAAAGAGGATTGAAAGCAAAGGGGAATAAAAAAGATTTAATTGCGATACTTAACGACTATGAAAAGAATAGAGATCGATTAAAAGCAAGTTACTTTTGCCGGTTGGCAACACCAGAACCTGAAGAATGGAACGAAGGTTCCGTAAATGGAGACACCTCTGAATACTAGAAATGTACAACGTGCGACTAGTAGCTATTTATTTACTTCAGAGCTAGCAGCAACAAGAAGACCTCAGAAACACGCCGAAACACAGAAACACAGAAACACAGACATGACGATTCCTCAGACCCACAGTCAAAGTGAAGAGCAGACAAGCGCGACGACCCAACACAAACCCAAAATAAAAGCTGATGTGTAAAAATGTAAGCTGAAGGTAGTGCCCGATCCACCGTCTGGGTTCTAAAGAACCTACGGCTCCTTAGAAGGGGGCGATGTAGACGGACGGACGGACGGACCTACCGACAGCCAGTCGCCAGCCTCTAGCTCACTACTCTCATAGCTCTCTAGTCAAGTGTTGTATACGGTCAATTAAGTCATGTATAAATGACTTCTGAAAGTAGCTCAATATAAGATGGGAGAAGAGTTGGTTTTTGGCCTTGTATTAATTGCAGATATGTTGGATAGTGCTCCATTTAATAGTCCTGAAACATTCGCAAAATTGTGCACAAAAGAGCGATTTGTTTGTCAAATTAACGTTGATTAATTGCAAACTTCACTGAAATGGACGCTATAGATGATGCATAGAATGTTTTAATTCAAGACGATGACATCACATTTAAAAATACAAGTATTATTCACTCAATCATATTCATTAATTTCACAATGTTCGCTGAAAACACCACAAAATTTGTTTAATTCCTTTATACACTTGAAATAGACGAACTTTAATTGTAATTTCATGCTACATGTTCATGAAGGAGTTAATGCAGCATTGATCTCGCTGTGGTTACTCTAAAACAGATGAATAAGCGAAAACTATGTTTGCGCAAAGTCGCAAATGAATCTTAATTTTGCTTTGCAAGCAAAAATCTAGAAACCTTTTAAAATAATGAATGCATGTATTTGTACACTGCGCAAACGATGATTCGACACGCACATGCGCATGTGAAACGTTAACTTAATAATTGTTCATTAAATCTGCCCCTTCAAAATTTTCAATTTTAGCAGTTTAAAGGAATCACCTGAAAGTCAATAAACAAATAAGAAATAATTGTATGTGATTCAATCTGATCGAAGTTGTTATGTTGCTCAGATTGAGTTTTCAAACAAAATAATTAGGAAAGAGCGTGCGTTGTGAAATGTTCAAGCACAGATTGAAAGAAAAACATGCGTATGTAAATGCGAATGTATTCATACAATTAACAGTTTTAACACATTTAATTTCACATAAAAAAGTTAACATGAATAAGTCAAATTTGGCTAATTCCACAAAGCGGAAGCGAATGCACTTTGGGTTCGACGTTGGTAATACTCGGTTTCGCAAAGTAGAAAGAGTTCATTTCTTCTAACTTTACTTAGGTACTCGTCAATTAACTTAGCGCTAACATTTTCCTGCCTTTCCCACGTATTATTCCACTCGACAAGGAATATATTATTTGAAAATTTTTCGAAATGTTTAATATGTTTTGGTTTATTGGTTTTCCAGTCCTTTATTTCTTGTCGAGTCATATGGCTATCTTCCCACTCAATTTTAAAAAAGTATTTACCACCGACACATTTATGCCCGCAAATTCCATTAACATTCCATTCTATGCAACTATTCATGCTTATTTCAAAAAAAAAACGATGAAATGATGAGTTGAATTATGAAAAAAATTTTTTTTTGAAAAAAAAAATTCGCTTTTTTTCTGCTTTGATTTACCGGTTAATTGAATTTTCACACTAACCCTAATGATCCGAGTCCCTGACCCCCCCCGTACGAAATCCAGATTTTCAGGAGACCATCAAAGTTAAAGAAAAACGAACCCTCAATCGAACCCGCAA
>JAAELO010000075.1 GCA_024226555.1 Desulfobacterales bacterium
TCTAAAACATTCATATGGAAAAAATAAATGATTAAGTTTAAAAACGGACAACCAAGAAATCAAATAATTCTATTCCCAAAATCAATTGAAGAATATATTCCTGATGGCCATTTAGCAAGACTTGTTCTGTCAATTGTTTTAATGCTAAACTTTGATAAAATAAATAATAAATTTAGTAATATAGGTCAGCACGCATTCTCTCCAAAAATTTTAGTGGCTATATTATTCTATGGCTATGCTATTGGAATAAGGAGTTCACGCAAATTATCAAAAGCATGTCAAGAAAGATTAGATTTTATGTATATCGCTGCCGAATTACGACCTAGTCATAAAACAATAAGCGAGTTTAGAAGAGAGAACTTAGAAGAACTGAAAGATTTTTTTCAAGAGATAATAATAATTGCGATGAAATTGGGTCTTGTGAAGATCGGCAATATAAACGTATCAATAGATGGTACTAAAATAAGGGCAAATGCTTCAGGTAAGTTAAGCAAAGATGAAAGCGGATTAGAGAAGTTATTATCAGAAGTAAACGGAAAAATAACAGAAATATTGAAAGAAGCAGAAGAAATTGATAAGAAGGAAGATTTTGAACATGGAAATAACCGGGGAGATGAACTTCCTAAGGAACTTCATAAGTTGGAATGTAGAAAAATAAAGATAGAGAACGCAATTATAGAATTGAAAGAGGAAAAAGAGCAACTAAGAGGAGATATCAAGAAAACGAAGAGCAAAAATGGAAATGAGGGTAAGCTCAATAAAACAGAAAAGAAAAAAATTGAAAAAACAAAAATAAATCTAACAGATCCAGATGCTAAATATATGAAAGAACGGGAGGGGTGTGTTAAAACAAATTATAATGCTCAAGCCAGTGTTAATGAAGATAATCAATTTATTTTAGCCAATGATGTAACAGATGAGTGTAATGACAAGAAGCAGCTGATACCAATGCTTGAAAAAACAGAAAAGAATGTAGGTGGCAAAGTAAATAAGGGAAAAGCAGATAGTGGTTATCATAGCGCTAACGTCCTTGCAGCGATGTCAAATAAGGACATTGATCTTTATGTTGATGATCCGAGTAAGCAAAGACTCGGAAGTGAAAATTTTAAATATGATAAAGTAAATTTTAAATATAACTCAGAGACAGATAGCTATACATGCCCTGAAGGCAATAAACTGGAGTTAAGATCCAGAAATGAAGAAAGAAGTATTTATATCTGCAAAACATGTAACTCCTGCTCTATGAAAAAAAAATGTACTAAAGGAGAAAACAGAACCATAACACGGAATAAGAATGAACATCTTGTTGAAGAGAATAGAAAAAAATTATTATCAGAGGACGGAAAGGAAGAGTATCAGAAAAGGATGCATACTGTGGAGCCTGTATTTGGGAACATAAAGGAAAATACAGGATTTAGGCGATTTCTATTGAGAGGGCTGGAAAAAGTGAAGGGTGAGTTTAATATAGCGTGTATTGCTCATAATTTGAAAAAAATAGCAGCTTATTGCGTAGAGGATAATATTGATTTAGAAAGGTGTTTGGCATAGCCTATAATTGCAATAGGTTATCATATAAAGGATGTGAATTGCTCCGCTGAATGCGCCCTTTAAGCAATACTTTTCAACGATAAATTTAGTCCTTTTTACCTGGGTGTGAAAATTATTCATGCAAGTAATAATTTTTGAAGGAGGTGCACTCAGTTAAAAAAAATGTGATTTTGTCAATTTTCGGGTTTTTGGTATTCCGTAACAGCCTGTCGACAGGCTGTTACGAAATGTTAATTTTTGACCAAGTTCAAGGCGTATTAAATTTTTAACCGCAGGAATACATTAGGTATTTTGAGGGTTAAAATTTGTTTCCAACGCAGAAATTGGAGAAATTAGCATTCCGTAACAGCCTGTCGACAGGCTGTTACGGAATACCAAAAACCCGAAAATTGACAA
>JAAELO010000076.1 GCA_024226555.1 Desulfobacterales bacterium
GTATGGCGGAAAAATTTTTCTGCTCTGTTGTACTTTTTTCCGTCTTTGCGTGCGTGTGTGTGCCTTCTTGATGTGGCGCCTTTGTATCCGTGTGTGTTTGTCTGAAAAGCTTTTCAGCTGTCTTGCGTGCAAGGTTGGCTGAAAAACTTTTCTGTTAGACAGTGATTAAGGCACTCTCCTTGCGTGCGTGTGTGCCTTCGTAGTAAGCAATGGCATCATTTGTTGTTCATAGGTCTGAAAAGTTTTTCAGCCATCCTGCGTGCACAGTTGGCTGAAAACCTTTTCAGCTGACTTGCACATTATTTGTTTCTTTTCACTCCTTTCATATCGCTTCTAAAACGTAATTTGCATGCAAAATTTGTGTGTTTGTTTGCTTTTTTTGTTACATTCTGGCTGAAAAATTTTGATTTTTTTTTGTGACTTTTGGGCTGAAATAGGAGTGAAAATCAGCAGGTCTGGATTTTTTCGTTTTTTTTACACTGAAATATGTAGTAATTACGTTTTGGCTGAAATAGGGGGGGTGTATTTTTCAGCCAAAC
>JAAELO010000077.1 GCA_024226555.1 Desulfobacterales bacterium
TGTTGATGGAAAAAATTTATCACATCTTAATACACTTGCAAACTATGACAGGGAAACTAATGACAACGTCATATTAGAATTTTCATCCGGGTGCCAGTCTCTTTATACGCTACCTGTTAAAGAAAGAATCAATAATAATCCCAAATGTGTTGTTGGGCTATTAGACCCTTGTGTCAGGAAATTTCTTCCTGATGATGTTCTATCTTTTTCCATCCCATCAAATCGCTTTATTGAAATGATAAATAACATAAAAGGAAGTTTTCTTGATAAGAATTTTAAAAGTTCAAACATTTTTGATATTTAAAATAGTAATTTTAAATTAGAAGCTATTACTGATATATCTTGGTCAACCCACAACCCTGAGAAAATGATAGGAGGATAGTATGTCAAATTACCTGCCACGTCCCTAATTATTCCTCTATAGCTGACTACGGAACTAAATTTTTCAGAAATTATTTCCCCTAAAACTCGAAAATTTTCTAATAAAATTGATTTATGTCAATTCAAATTTTTTAAAAAAAATATAAATAAAACAGTTTATTTAATTCTTTAGAATATTATTTAGGAAAATTATGAAACATATAGTTATAGTCGGAGGCGGTTTTGCTGGTCTCCAGGCAGCAAAAATTTTAGGTAAATATAAAAACACTTTTAAAGTTACTTTACTGGATAAAAACAATCATCACCTTTTTCAACCACTTCTTTATCAGGTTGCAACAGCAGGGCTAAGTCAGTCTGATATAGCAGTTCCAATTCGAAGTATACTTTCAAAGTTCAGGAATATTTCGGTTCTGCAAGGTACAGCTACAGATATCGATTTTGAAAACAACAGGTTGATTACAGATTACAAAAACATCGATTTCGACTATCTTATTCTTGCCTGCGGAGTTAAGCATTCATATTTTGGAAATTCAGACTGGGAAAAATTTGCACCGGGTCTCAAAACTCTTGAACAGGCTATGGAAATCAGACGTCGAATTCTTTCTGCATTCGAAAAAGCTGAACGTGAACAAAATCTTTCTAAGCGAAAAAAATATCAGACTTTCGTTGTTGTTGGAGGTGGACCTACGGGAGTTGAGTTAGCAGGTTCAATAGGCGAAATGACCAGATATGCACTCGTGAAGGATTTCAGAAGTATTGACCCAAAACTTACCAGGATTATCCTGATTGAAGCAGGTGAAAGAATCCTCTCGTCTTTCAACCCAAATCAGAGTAGTCGTGCAACCAGAGATCTTGAAAAATTAGGTGTTCAGGTCTGGACTTCGAGTCCTGTCAGCACAATTGATGATACTGGAATTATGGTTGATAACGAAAGAATTGAAACTGAAACCGTTCTATGGGCTGCAGGAATATCAGCAACTGAACTCAATAACCGGTTAGGAGTCGATCTAAACAGACATGGACAGATTATAGTTCAGGATGATTTGAGCATAAAAAATCATAACAATATCTTTGTAGCTGGCGATCAGGCTTGTTTTTGTGGAAAAGATGGAAACCCTCTCCCCTGTCTTTCACCTGTCGCAATTCAACAGGGTACAAATATTGCTAAAAATATTGTCAGGGAAAACAAGAAACTCTCAAGAAAAAAATTCAAATATAGAAACAAAGGAGCTATGGCTACCATCGGAAAAAGTAAAGCAATAGCCGACTTTGGTTTTTTAAAATTTCAAGGTTTTACAGCATGGTTTCTCTGGTTATTTGTCCATATATATTTCATCACTGGATTTAACAACCGGTTTTTCATTTTTATCAAGTGGTGTACCTCATACATTACCAATAAAAAAGGGGCCCGTATAATTTTAAACAACTCGTGGCGCTTTTTTGATAAAAAAACAGACTAAATCCTTTTCAGCCGTTTAATGTGAAAATAATAGTGTCAAATCTTCAGTTGACCTTTGCAAAGAGCAAATGAAGATTTGACATATGCTTTTTTTGGGATTTGAGAAAACTATAACGGAGTGCTTGACCCTTTGTTTTTCTTTATTTTGCCTTATATTTTCCTAAATAAAATAGGGTGCTAACTTCGTAGGGTGCATTTTATGCACCTTTACAAATATTAAGTTTGTGAAATAGCTATATAGGGTGCGATGGAGCTGCGGTTCTGATTGTAGGGGATGGGCTGTGGCTCCATTTATAAATGTTACTCTAATGATTGCAGCTTGTGAGAATTTCTGCGTTATTTGTATTTATGAGATTCCTGCCTTCGCAGGAATGACACGGGTCTGAGCTTTATTGTTTCAGCAAAATGTGTTTGTTAAACTTTACAAAAGTTTAGCCTTCCGGCAGGAGGTTTTGATTTTTATGTAATGCTTTTTGATTCAAGTTTGTCTCAGCAGAGAACTTTTTCTTTTTGAGGTGATTCGGTAAATATTTTGTTCCAAAAACAGCAATTTTTTAGATATTCAGGTGTTATTAGTTGTTAGGGTTTAGGTTTTATATTTTTAGATTAAATCTGTATGAGTGGTAGTGACAGGGCTTTGAGTTATTTTTTAGGAGACGTTTATTTCTATCTTGAAGAAATCTCAAAATAGCCAATTCCCAAAAAGAGAGGTTTTTTAAAATATCGGCTACAAATAGTTGTTAGGGTTTAAGGTTTGAATTTTGTCAGGTGCTTTTATTTCGATCTTCGCATTAATTATGTGAGTTGATTTTATTGTGAGGAATTCCGAAATAACAAAAGTTTCAGATTTTGAGTTTTTTTTAATTAATTTGTTTTTTATGAGATTGTCGATCGAGCTAAAAACAACTCAAACATCCTGTTTGCTGACTTGTAAACAGATAATGGCACCGTTTATGTTTGGTATATTTTTTTCAAAAAAATGCAATTTTTGAAATATTTAGATGTAATTCATTGTTAGGGTTTAAAATTCAGACGATTACAAGGCATTTGCATGCACAGGAATGACAGTTACGATTTTATATTGAGGTATACCGCAATATAATTGATTTAAATTTTGTGATTAATTAAATTAAAAAAGGTTATGTGAGATTACCACCATAAAATGGATTTTATTTGGTGCAGGAGGTTTTATTCTTATGATTTTTATTTTTGAAATGGTTTCTGTTTTTTTATTGGAAAAAGATATGAATGTTTTTTTCAAAAAAAGACGTTTTTTTTAAATATCAGATGTAGTTTGTTGTTAGGGTTTATAAAAAGCACCATTGTAACAAATTCGCATAAGCTGAAATAACAATGTTTACAAGGATATTTTAAGGCCTTTCCTGTAAAAACTGATTGGATTTTAGAAAATCGAGTTTTTTCAAAAAGGGAGGACAAAAGCCTCCTCAGGAATATGAAAAAAGATTTCTTTTTCCTGAATTCATAAATTCATTAGGTTCTCTTAAGACCTCAGAATTTAAGGGAATATGTTGCAACCCAATACCCGGTACAAATTCCTTAAATGTTAAAATTACAAAAGAAAAACAGTAAAATCATTACAAAATTGTTAAATAATCAAGTCCATTATTTAATCAATTGTAAATTTTGTTATTTTATAAGATTTCTAAATTATATTCTGAATTGACCGATATTAATATGAACAGTCATTTATATGATTTAAATTGTATTTAGAGTCTATAAAAGGAGTTTTTAAGTTGATAAAAAAAACAGTACTTATCATATTTTTGTTGTTCATTTCTATGTATTCAGCACAGGGGGCAACAGTTGTACTTAATGGACCAATTTTTATAGGCGAACTTCCTTTCTTTGTAGGTTTTGGTTCTGGGCAACTATTTATTAATGGAGAAACAATTTCGGATGTGAGAGGTAATGATGACAAATATGTGGTAGATAATCCTTATTACATAGCCTTTGGGATGGCTGGGCCTGTAACTGAAACTATCCATTTTGGAGCAGAGCTTGGTTTTTTCAGTCAATCTGCAAGACCTAAAGTAGAAACAGATCCAACATTTCGGCACGAACTTTTAAGCTTTATTTTATCTTTAAAATATTTTCCTGCTGAAAGTGGTTTTTTCACTAAATTTGGTTTAGGCTGGTGCACATTAGACTCTGTAGAAGATAAATATGATCCTGTAGAAGAAGATATTCATGATGATTATGAAGGATATACTGCTCTTATCGGAATTGGTTATGAACTTGTTGGTGATAAATTCCATATTGGTTGTAATTTAGAATATTCCAGGCAAACTTACAAAGATGACTATGACCAGTCCGGAACTCTTGTAGATAATAGTAATATCTATTCTGATCTTGTTACGATCTCTTTAAGGTTTGGTTGGTATTAAAAAATAGCATATGGGAATCTCTAATACTGCTCTTTTGGTGAAATACGGTGTTATTTCCAAAATAAAATGTAATAAAATCGGCTCGTTATTTTTAGAAATGCAGAGATTTTATAAAACTGAAAGCTTCTATAAACGCAGTATTTCATCCAAAATTCTAATTATTAGAGGTTCTTATGGTATTTTGAAAAAAATATTTTATTTGGGGTGTTAGTACTTCTTTAGATTTTTTACTTCAACTTTACCCTTTTCCTGTTCAAACTCCTTAAGGATTCTGTGAATTTTTACAGCTGTCTCTGCAAGTCTTGCGGCAGCAACACTTGTTTCATGCGCACTTTGTGCAGTATCTCCGGTAACTTTTGATATTTTAGACATCGCTGTATTTACCTGAGAAATTGATGTGGTTTGCTCATTACTTGATTTCGATATATTCTCTACAAGTTGTGTAACATCCATTATTTTGCTGTTTATATCATCAAGGGCTTTAGCTGCCGTTTCAGAAGTTTCTGTTCCATTTTCAACATTGTCTAAAGATATTTGTATCAGATCTGCAGTATCACTGGCTGCTTTGGCAGCTTTTAATGCAAGGTTTCTAACTTCCTGTGCAACAACAGCAAAACCTTTACCTTGTTTTCCGGCACGAGCTGCTTCAACTGATGCATTTAAAGCAAGTAGATTTGTTTGAAATGATATCGAGTCAATTGTGGAAATTATCTTTGATATGCCTTTACTGGATGAGTTAATATCACTCATGGCAGAATTAACTTCTTCCATATGCAAAACACCATTACTTGATGAATCTCTTGTAAGAAGTGAAAGTTCATTTGCTTTTATTGCATTTTCTGCATTTTCAGAGGTTTTAAGATTAATCTGTTCCATTGTCTTTGCTATCTCATTAATCTCTGTTGCCTGAATATTTGCGCCTTTTGATAAGTTCATACTTGAATCTGTAATACCAGCAGAATCTTTTGCAACCATTTCAGAAAGGACAAAAATATCATCAACAGTTTTCTTTATTTTTGTGTAAGTTTTTGTGAGATCATAGTTTGTAATTTCCAACTTCTTTTTGGCTTCTTCAGCATCCATTTTTGCAATTTTAGTAATTTTCTTCTGCTTTTTGTAAATATGTGTAATTCCCACAAGAAAGAGGGATGAGTAAAAAAAGCAAAATGCGTAAAACAGATCCTGTTTAAACGTATTTATTTGTCCTAAATGGTATATACAGTAGTAAGCCTCAGCTATATATACTATATGAAAAGTAATGATAATTGCCAGTGAACTTTTCACAGATCCAATAGAAAAGAAGAAAACAAAAGGGATCATAGCGCTGAAAAGTGCCATTAATTTAATTTCATTTAAATAGAAAAGCCATACCGAATATATAAAAAGCCAGTTTATAAGTTGAGCAAGACCCAGAGTTTCACTGAGCTTATAGGTTATCTCCTTTTTGAAGTGTATATAAATAAGAAATAAGGATACAGTACCAACAACTAAAAGAGTTATAAGATGCATTTGCTCAAAAGTACAACTTGTAAGATCAAGGGAAATAGCAATATAGGAAGATATTACAGGAAGTGAATAACCTACTAATGTATAGAAAGTATTACGTATTGTAATTCTTTTAACATATTCATTTCTATATTCACGTTTTTTTTTCATTTATAAATCCGTTTTTAAGAAATCAATATAAAGGGAATCTCTAATAACTGATCTTTTTGCGAAACACAGATATAACAAAAACAAAAATAAAACTGTAAACTTTATAAAATAAAACCTTTTTTATAAACGAATCAACCTGTTTTTGTTATGCCTTGTTTTACATCAAATATTCTAATTATTAGAGGTTCCTTAAAGTGCTCCGGACATTCTTAGTTAATAGGTTTTAATGCTTTATGCAATCTCTTCGAAATCTATTTTCATAAAAATGGAATAAAGAAGAGGTACTATCAATAGGGTTAATAAAGTCGCAAAAGTTAAACCAAAGACAAGCACAACTGACATTGACTGAAAAAAGGCATCAAAAAACAGTGGGATAACACCAAGGACTGTTGTTAATGTCCCCATCATTACCGGTCGAACACGACTTGTTGCAGAGTCCACTACCGCATTGAACCTTGGTTTTCCATTATTGATTTCAACATCCATCTGATCCACCAGAACAATTGCATTTTTAATCAATAAACCTGATAACGAAAGAATACCAAGAATACCCATAAATTCAAGCGGAATACCTGTCACAACCAATCCAAAAACCACTCCTATCATGGATAGCGGCACAACTAACCATATCACTATTGGTTGTCGTATCTTTCCAAACAAAATCACTACAACCAGAACCATTGCCAATATTCCAAGTGGGATTGTTGACATGAGATCACTTGTTGATTCTGCTGAATCACCCTGTTCTCCGCCCCATGTAAGATTGTAACCATCAGGTCTTTCAATGGCTTCAACCTGTTCAATAATACGAGACAATAAAGTTGACGCTAATATACCAGGGTATGGGTCAGATTGTGCCTTTATTGTAAATGTTCGGTTTATACTGCGTATCTGTCCGTCTCTCCAAATTGTTCTAAAACCTCTGGTAACCTGAGTAATTGGTATATACTTTCCCGTTGAGGAGCTTAAAACCTGAATATTTTTAATATCATCGATGGTAGCATTTACTGTACCTGGTAAACGTGAAACTATCGGAATTAAATCTTCTCCTTCCCTGTAAACACCAACTGCCTGTCCCGAAAAGTTAATGCGTATAGAATTTGCCAGATCTTTTCTTGAAATACCTGCTCGACGTCCTTTTACTTCTGAATAAACGGGCACTACCACGCTAACAGGCTGACGCCAGTCATCTTTAATAGATAATGCACTGCCATCGGCTTGCATAATAGCCTTAGCTTGATTGGCTAGTTGACGTAATATTTTAGGATCTTCACCACTGAATTCAGCTTCAATTTTAGAACCTCCTCCAGGACCTAAAATAAAACGCCATGCTTTAGCCTGAGCTACCGGGTAGTTATTATCAATATACTCCTGCACTTTTGGTATCATGGATTCAAGCATCTGGTAATCATTAACACGAACAAGAAACTGACCATATGAACTGTTTTGTGATTGGGGGCTATAGGTTAACATATATCGAATACCGCCAGCACCAATAAGTGTTTGTACTGCCTCAACCCCTTTTAGCCCTCTTATATGAGCTTCTATTTCAATCATATCTTTTTTAGTTCGTTCAATTGCTGTACCTTCAGGCATCCAGAAATTCACGACCAACTGTGGGGAAGTGGATTGTGGAAAAAAACCCTGGGTCATAAACTGCATTCCCAAAATAGATATCGCAAATAATACTAAGGCACCACCAATTAATCGCCAGCGAAATTTTAAGGAAAACCGTATGAATATTTTATACGTTTTTGCAAAAGTACTTTCTTCTATTTCAGTAGAATTATTCTCTTCGGAAAAAAGCCAGAAACAGAAAAGAGGTGTTAATGTAAGTGCAAAAATCCAGCTGGTCATTAGTGAAATCATTACAACCCAAAACAGATGTCCCGTATATTCAGCTGTTTGACCCGGTGCAAAACCTATTGGAGCAAAAGCAATAATACCAACTAATGTACCACCCAGTAAAGGCCATTTTGTCTGTGTAACAATCTCTTTAGCAATATCGAGTTTTTTCCGACCCTCTTTGGTTCCAACCAGAATACCTTCTGTTACAACAATGGCATTATCAACCATCATACCGAGAGCTATTATTAATGCACCAAGTGAGATACGGTGTAATGGAATATCTATAATCAACATTATAGTAAGGGTTGCAGCAATTGTAAGTATCAAAATTGATCCTATTACAATGGCAGAACGAAAACCCATAAAAATCAGAATTGTTATAATAACAATCACTAAAGCAGCAAAAACATTTACAACAAAATTATCAACAGATGCCTGCACTATCTTTCCCTGATGATAATACTCAGAAACCTCTATTCCAATTGGTCTGCGACTTTCAGCTTCGAGAATGCGCTTATCTACGGCATCTCCTACAACAACAACATTACCACCAGATACATTTGAAATACCTATGGCAATGGCTTCTCTGCCATTGTACCTGATAATTTTGGTCTGCGGAGTAAGGTATCCTCTATACACTTTTGCAATGTCTTTAAGATAAATTATTTTGCCAGTTGTAGAAACTGAGATCTGAAGATTTTCAATTGAGGACACCGAGTCAATTGCACCTGAAGGGTCAATAACAATTCGCTGGTCACCAATGCGAACTTGACCTGCAGAAACAACCGAGTTTTGTTGAGACAGAATTTCATTTACCTTGGAGATTGAACCACCTAAAGTGGATAGATTACCCTGTGGAAATTCAACAAAAATGGCTTCTTTCTGTTCCCCGGCTAACTGTACTTTTCCAACACCTTTAACCTGTAAAATTTCTTTTTGTAGCTGTTTGGCATAAGCACGCAATTCTGCTGATGAGTAACCTTCACCTGTTACAAAATAGTAAAGACCATATAAATCACCAAAATCGTCATTAACAATTGGTGATTTCGCTTCCTGTGGCAATGAACGTTCAGCATCTCTGATTTTATTGCGTAATTTTGTCCAGATGATTTGCAGATCTTCTTTGCTTTTTGAAAATTCATATTTAATATCCACCGACAGTTCAGAAAGGCCGGCAGAAGAAGTTGCTCGTATCTCTTTTATTTCCTGCATTTGCTGCAAAGCAGTTTCGAGTGGTTCAGAAACCTCCCGTGCAACCTCTTCAGGACTTGCTCCTGGGTATTGTGTAAAAATTAAAGCAGTTCTGATAATAAATTCAGGATCTTCAAACCTGGCCATATTCTGGTAAGCATACAAGCCGCCAAATAGTGAAACCATGATAACAATGATACTCAGAAGTCTGTTTTTAATGGAAAATTCAGCTATATTCATACTATTTTATATCCTGATGTGATTATTTTTTTGACCATGGGCGAACTTTCATTCCCTCAGAGAGGTATGAAATCCCGGCTTTTACTATTGTCTCTCCTGATGAAAGGCCACTTAAAATATTCAAACTTGCCCCCACTCCATCTTCAATAGCAATGACTCTCTTGGATACAGTCATTGAAGTTTTATTAACGACCCATACGAATTTCATACCATTTTCCGTACCAATTGCAGTTATTGGGACGCTAATACTTTTATCTCCAGTAGTTTTACTGAGATCTTTCATCCAGAAGGTCGCATTCATACCAGGTAAAATAACCAGATCCTCTGGAGGAGTAAAAGAAAGGATTAGTTCATAGGTTTGTGTTGCAGTATCAGCTTCTAAAGATACCTCTTTAAAAAATGCCGGAATCTTTCTGTTTGTTGCAGCTTCAAGCGTAAGAAAAAATGCACCTTTAGCTTTTTTATATCTCTTTGATTGTGCAAGAATGTGAGCAGGTAGATTAATTTTAGCTTCAAGTTTAGCAAAGTTTAACATCGAAATAACAGTTCTACCAGGCTGAGCCGTCTGATTAGCTTCGATCAGCACTTTGGATATATTTCCTGAATATGGTGCTACAATAATAGTATCGGCCATCGCTTTATTTGCTGTATCAAGTTGAGCCTTTGTGGTGTCCCTTGTAAGTTTTCGACTATCAACATAGCTTCGGGATATAGCGCTTTCCTTTAATAATCGTACAGCCCTTTGATATTCTTTATCAGCATTTTTATAAGCTGCCTGTGCGGAATTTAATCTTATCTGAAAGTCACGCTGGTCCAATTTTGCAAGTATCTGACCTTTCTTTATATCCTGTCCTGCTTTTACATTAACTTCTTTAACAAGACCACCTACAGCAAAAGCCAGTTCAGAACCTTTTTCACCTTTAATTACAGCAGGGTAAGATAAAAAAGTTTTATCAATACTTTGTCCGACTTCGATTAAAATTGCAGGCCTTACTTTGGCAACTTTTTTGGGCTGTGTGTCCGAACAAGCTACCAAAAAGGGTAATAATAAAATAAGTATTGTTGCACGCATTGGAATTCCTCACGATTTATTAAAGAGTATATTTCTGGGAGTTTTTTTCAATTTCTAATAATATCCTACTTAAGACATAATTACTATCAAAAAAGTCAATACAGTACTCAAAATATACATTTTAAAACATTTTTCAGGCTTTCAAATCATGATTGTGCTATTGTATTTATCATATTTTTTTGATTAACAAATCAGGGGTTAATTCAATGAAGAACATATTAAACAATTTAAATATCTATTTCCAAACCGTACCCAATCAATTGAGAAAAGTTAGATGGATCATATTGTCATTGTTTATTATTCTTACAGTGATTATTGCCATTGGAATACCAAAAAGTAAATTTGATATGACTATGGATAGTTGGTTTTCAGATGATAATTCCGTCAAAGTTGCCTTGAATGAATTCCGTAGTGAATTTGGTAGTGATGAGGATATTTTTCTTGTTTATAAACCAAAAGATGGCGATATTTTCTCCGAAAAATCATTAAGACTTGCAGAAAGTATTCGTAATGAACTTCTGAATTTTCGCTTCAAATTAAAGAAAAATGAAACATCTCAGCTTAAACGCATTACAAGAATCAATACCATTGTTAGTACAAAGGTTCTTAAAGTCAATAAAGACACCCTGATTTCAGAAAAATTTATCGGTAATAATTTTCCTAAAGATTATATTGCAAGGGAAATTATTAGAAAAAAAGGTTTTAAGCAAAAAGATTTTCCTCTCTCATATTTCTCCAAAGACTGTAAGTACGGCGGGATTTTAATAGAAACAGATATAGGAACAACGCCTCTTGAAGAAGAGAAAGGTAATGTATCAAAAAAACAGGAAGTAAAGAGTTCTGATTTTGAAGATGAATTAGGTAGTGAAGATGAAGAGATCGAAATGGATATCGATCAAAGTTCATCGGCTGAAAAGATTAAGTTTAAGCCAGTAGCTTTTGAAGAATATCTTGATTTGATGAAAGATCTGAATAAGATAATTCTTAAACCGGAATATACTGAACATTTTGAATATTTCCCTGTTGGAAATCCTCCTTTAATGGAATTCTTCATGAAGATGATGGAGGAGATGGGGCCTCTTTACATGACCATGCTCATTATAATGGTTATGCTTTTATGGTTTCTGTTCAGATCATTCAGCGCAGTTTTATGGCCAATATGTATTGTTGTTCTAAGTACCGTATGGACAGTAGGGATTTTTGGCTGGCTTGGAACAACAATTACCACAATGCTTGTTCTAACAATCATGCTGATTCTTGCTGTTGGTATTGCAGATACTATTCATATTCTGTCTGGTTATCTTTACTTCCGAAACGAAGGAATAAGTCACAGGGAAGCTCTTAATTCTGCATATTTAAAAGCCGGACTCCCTTGTCTGCTTACAACTATTACTACAATGGCAGGAATGCTTGCCTTGTCCTATACTCCAATTCTACATATTAAAGTATTTGGCTTTATGTCAGCAGCAGGTGTTGGATTTGCCTTTATTTTTACAATTTATCTGCTACCTCTTTTGATGGACATGTGGACACCAGTATTAAGAAAGAAAAAAAATAAAAAGAGTATAGCTATATACTTTAAAAAATATATTCCTGATTTTGTTCAGATAATTCAAAATTTGCTTGAAAAAATTATTCCCATGGTTCGTAAAGCTCCTTATCTCTACATAACATTTTTTCTTGGCATATTTATTCTATGTGTATACGGCGGAACAAAGGTAAAGGTTGATTCAAATATAATAGAAACAACCAAACCAGGCAGCTCCTTAAGAAGAACTTATGAAGTTGTTGATAAACACATGATGGGTACTCAAAATCTTGAAATATTTATCGACATGGGTAAAGAAAATGCTCTACAGGACCCAAAGGTCTTGCACGCTATAGAAGATATACAGAACAAAATTGAATCAAAATATAAACATCTTGTTGTAAAAACAAATTCCCTGGTAAATATAGTTAAAGATGCCTATAAGGTCCTCAATGAAGACAGGGATGATATGTACATCATTCCCGATGATCCCAAGGTTCTTTCCCAAACCCTTTTTCTTTTTAATAATGCAAACTCTAAAGACCGAAAAAAAATGGTCTCTGACGATTATTCAAAATCACACATTAGCGTACAACTCTACAATTCCGGTTCTTATGAATACACCAGTTTTTTTAAAGATGTTCAGAAAGATATTGGACTTTCATTCAAACCACTTAAGAATAAATATCCTGAAAAAGTGATAACTGTCACCGGAGGCCTTGCGCTAATGATGGAACTGACAGACTACATTAGCTGGACTCAGGTAAAAAGTCTTGGACTTGCAATTGCTATCATCAGTCTTCTTCTGATATTCCTGTTTGGTTCTTTTAAAGTAGGATTCTTATCTGTTATTCCAAACCTTATCCCGGCAACAATGACATTCGGCCTTTTAGGACTCTTTGATATTGCCCTTGATTCAGATACGCTTATTATCGCTCCGGTAATAATCGGAATTGCAGTTGATGACACAATTCACTTCCTCACACATTACAGAGCAGAAGTTTTAAAGGATGGTAATATTATCAAGGCTCTTGAAAGCACAGTAAAAGAAGTGGGCCAGGCCATTACTTTCACTACTCTGATTCTTGGTTTCGGTTTCTTTATAATGTCTTTTTCAACAAATATGAGCCTTGTAAAAATGGGAACATTCGGTTCTTTAGCAATATTTACAGCTCTTTTTTGTGACCTTTTTATGCTTCCAGCTTTGATTCTGATAACCTCTAAGCCTAAGCAATCATCAACAACATAGCTTGAGAAAATAAAACTATAAAAGTAAAAAACGGTTTAATTTTGTTTTTAGTTTAGTTTTCGAAGAATTAACGACTTCATAATTATTAGAGGTTAGCATTAAACAGAGTACAAATGGGATTTTCAATAGATATTTAAATACTAAAACTATTTTATATTAAAAAGCACTTAAAAAAACAATAAGCAAAACGTGTCATTCCCGAGAATAATTTTTACAAATGATTTTCCTGTAAAAATTATGAGTCGGGAATCTCAGTTTTAGCAAATCAGATGTCGTTAAATAGCAAATATTTAAAAACGATAAAAAGACGACTCTGGCTGCTTTCCCGAGAGGTAAACTTTTGAAAAGCTTTGTAGGGTGTATTCTATGCACATTAACAAAGACATAAGGCATAAAAGACAGGAAGGAAAAATCCAGACCGCCTCCCGGCAGGTACACTTTTGAAAAGTGTAACAAACAGATTTTGAAAAAATTGACCTTGTAGGGGCTTGCCCTCCACCCGATGAAAGCAATGTGTTATTCCTGAGAATAAATGAGTCTGTCATAAATCAATTTCTCTTCTTTAGAGTGAAAATATTTTGAGAATTAATCTTTGGAATTATTAGCGCCAATGGTTGTCATTCCAGAACCTGATTAAAGCTTGTTCTTAATCAGGTATCAGGAATCCAGAGGTTTAAGGTATTATATATATCAAGTTTGTTGGAGTGGCTGGATATTTAACAACCCAGCCACTCCCTTCTTTTACAGAAACCACTTCTGGTAACCTCTAAGCCGTATCATTAGTTAATAAAACTGCATGAGAAAAATGAACAAAAAACAAAAACGGTTTAATTTTGTTTTTAGATCTTTTTTCGAAGAGTTAATAATTACATTAATCTTAGAGGTTAACATTAAGGAGAGAACAAAAGGGAATTTCAGTTTAAAATTGAATACTGCAACTTGTTTGCTAACAAAACTTTTAAAACAAAGCAAAGAGTTGTTGGAGCGGCTGGGCTATCAAACAACCCAACCACTCCTTTCTTTACAGAAACCACTTTCTCACGCCCACTTGCTATTTAGGACTATAAAAGAGATTACGGACAGAACAACCTCAATCAAGTATCCATAATAGCAAATGTTATGTAGTTTTTTTTTATGTAGCCTCCGCCTCAATCACGCAGAACCAGTTCCCTGAAGAAATTCTTGCTAAAGCATTGCATAAAAAATAAAAACCATTTTTTACTCGTCTTTCAGCGGATTTTAATAAATCAAAGAGGTCATATTGACTATTTCAAAATACCTCTTTCAATGCTCAAAAAAAAACTCAGAGTATAGACACAGAACAAGTGTTGTGCCTGAAAAAATTCTTCAGTAACTTTTATTCTTACTTTTTTTTGAACCAAATCAGGTTTTTACCGATTCCAAATTACACATGGTAACCTATAAGTTTATTAAACTAATTAGAAATATGCTTGAGAAAAAGAACTATAAAACAAAAAAGGTTTAGCTTTGTTTTTAGTTTCTTTTTTCGAAGAAAATCCTAAACAGTACTTCTTAGAGGTTAACAAGCAACAAATCAAAACGGATATATAAAACCAGCATAAAATGAGCCAAATCCTGCACTATTAAACCTCATGCAGCACTTCATACTTGTTTTAATCCATTTTAAACATATCGATTGTTTTAGGTGTAAAATCTGCCCGATGCAATTGAGGCGTTGACGGAACTTCTGTCTTTCGATAAAAGAAAAGGTAGCCATGGCTCTTTTTCTCCTTAACTTGAGTAAGAGTTTGTGGTCAGAGTCGGATTTGAGGGCCTAAACCTCTTTCCGGCTCGCTCGTATAAAAACTGATGTTTTTATGTTCAAAAGAAGAATAGACCTTACCTTTTTTTAATACAAGTGTAAAAACAGATTATTTTAAAATAAATTTGAAGGTATGTTCTTTTTTTGAAAAAACTTTCATCTTTTCACTCTGAAAAAATAAATTAAAACCTATAATTCTATAAAAACTGTTTCTATATATGGTCAAATTTAATTTCACAAGAAACTTAAAATGATATTTCATTCAATTTATTTATTCTAATATAGAAAACCATGCCCTCCGGGTATGGTCAGAGTTCGGAGGCTTTGCCGTATGAACGACTCTATGTTACCCCTATATTGAATCGTCCCCACGATATCAATAAAAGGAGCAACACAA
>JAAELO010000078.1 GCA_024226555.1 Desulfobacterales bacterium
ATAGCCTTGCTTCTGATTTTGTTTCATAATTGTTATTGTAAACACATTCTGTTTTTAAGGTTTTAAAGAAGCTTTCAACAACTGCGTTATCCCAACAATTACCTTTTCGGCTCATACTGCAAGTTATTTTATGTTCCTTTAATAGTTTTTGATATTCATTACTGGCATATTGTATTCCCTGATCTGAATGATGAATAAGACAGGTTTTCTTGTTTTATATGCCATTGTAAGGGCATTATTGACTAAAGTAGTTTTCATATTATCATCAATAGCCCAGCCAATTATCTTTCTTGAGAATAGGTCCATTACAACTGCTAAATATATCCAGCTTTCCTGAGTCCATATATAAGTTATATCTGTGCACCAAACCTTATTTATTGTTCCTACTTTAAATTTCCTGTCTAAAATGTTTTCCGCCACTGGTAGTTTATGACTGCCATATGCTGTGGGCTTAAATTTCTTTTTCCTCTTAACCTGAACACAAGCTTTAAACATGAGCTTTCTTGCTTTATACCGTGTTATTTTCCCATCACATCTAAGGCTTAAAGCCAGTGCCATTCGCCTTGAACCATAACTTCCCCTACTTCTACTAAATATATCTTTAACCATAAGGATTAACTTTAGATCAGGATCTACTTTATTATCTCTATACACCTTCAAATATTTATAAAAACCACTTCGACTTACTTCCATAGTCTTACATAGCAAAACTATGGGAAAGGCCTTCATTTGTTGTCGAATAAACTCAAACCTTAGTCTGATTCTTTTGCAAAGAAGACCGCTGCCTTTTTTAAAATTTCTCTCTCCATCTTTAATTGCTGGACTTCTTTACGTAATTTAAATATTTCCTCTTTCTCTGGTGTCAGATTACCCTGACCTGGAAAAGCATCCTCACCTTCTTGTTCAAACTCTTTTTTCCAGCGCCTTAAGGTTGCTTCGTGAATGCCGAGGTTTCTTCCTGCTTCTCTTATTTTGTAGCCTTCTTTAATCATAAGGTCTACAGCATCTTTTTTAAATTGCTTTGAATACTTGTTTCTTATTCCCATTATCCCTCCAAAAGTTTGTTCTGTTATACACACTTTTCGAGGTGTCTGCTATACCTATACCACTTCATCTTTTAGTTAAATAAAATTGGAAATTTTATTGACGTATTAATTTCTTCGTTTTTCTTTAAGTTTTAGCTCTCGAAATATAAAACCATATTCCTTCGAGCTAAAACTCTTGTAAATCTTGAAATTAAAACAAAATTCCTTCTCATAAAAACTTAATCTAATAATACTCTAAAACCACGATCGGTCGTCATTCCCGAGAAGAACAATCCTACGCTTTTTAGGATGTTCTGAGTCGGATCGCTTATAAAACTTTAATAAAATAAAAGGCTTTAATTTTATTTAATATTCCAGTTTTATAAGCACCAGAGGTTTTTGCTCTATTATCTATTCTTGACACAGCCTCATATATCAGGGTTCCACAGGTTTATCATTATGCTCTTCATCCTTTATAATGCTCAAATAACCAGACCCACTTTTATCTTTAAAATAATCATACGCTTTATTTCCAAGAGTAGACTCAGCTCTGAGTGCTGCAATCCGGGCTAATTTTATGTTAATGTAATAAACAAGAGTTGGATCATCTCGTCTACCAATAGCAGGTTCTTTAATTATTATGTATTCGTGAAAACCCTTAAAACCTTCTAACAAATCTTCTATCCATTCATTGAAAGGTTTTACACACTGTAAGTAATTATAAAGTTCCAGGGCATTTACTCTTGAAGTTTCACTATTAATATTTATTGATAGGATGGGAATCAATTTTTCTAATTTAGTCATATATAATACCTCGAAAAAGATTTTTTGATTAATTACAAAGCACAAATAGTGGAAAACATATCAAGGCCAAAACCCTCCTGCCGGAGAGGCTAAACTTTTGAAAAGTTTATCAAACAGGTCTTTTATAAAACTCTAAAAAATAAAAAAACGTGTCATCCCAGAACTAAGCAAAAAACTTGTTTTTGGATTAGTATCAGGGACCTCCTAAATACGTCGATAATATAAACAATCTAATTAATGGAGTCGTGAAAAAACGCACGACTCCATCTCTTTAAATTGTAGCTAAAACTTCAAGCTACAATTCAACAGCAAAAGATAATCCTGTTGGAATCGTAAAAAGATACACGATCACCTGAAGGATCAAATCCGTACTACCGAATTCATGGTAAAAACATCATGTTTTCAGCGAACCAAACAAAACCAACAAAATCCAAACGCAAGAATACCTTCAAGAAGAGGCAACACTCTTCAAGGTATTAAATCGGGTCTGAATTTTTTGTTGGAAAAAGCTGCAAGACCTGAAACAGTCACAAGTCTCAACATTCCTGCGGAGGATGCAGGAATCCATTTTGGAATTGTCTGGCAATACGAAAGCAAGAGTAAGTTCAATACGTCTGAGCGCTCTACTACACGTAAGGAACTTCCCACGATCCTTCTTATCGTGTTGACTATGTATAGAAACTTCTGATATAAACTTTTTAGTCATTGCTTAATACTCACTATATTAAGTAAAATGATAGAAGGGGCGAGAGTGTGTAGCTCTTGCTCCTTTGCTATTTTTGTACTTCCTGAATGAAAGTACTGAGAAAAATGTATACTAACCAGTTAAAAAAAGTCAACCTTAAAGTTTTCTATGGATAATATTGTTATAAATATTCTCACAATAATTATTTGTTCTTTTTCGAGTATATTTGTACCTTTCACAATGTATTCAAATAAAGTTAGAGAAACTCGTTTAGGATTTAATCCCCATAGAATTAAAAAAGAAATTACAGGCCCCATTTTGATAAAGCTTTATGCTTCGTTTGGAATTTTTGGAGTTCTTTTACAATTAATCCCATTAATATTTGGCAATATTAATACAAGAAATTACACAACAAAATATTATTTTTTAATAACAATATTATCTTTATTTGTTGTTGTTTGCATACTTATAATTTTATTAAAAATAGGAAAAACTATAGCAAGGAGAAAATTTACTCCTATTCTTTTAAAAAAGTTAGAACAAGTAATAAAAAACTTTGTTTATAGAGGCAAATTAGAAAATCGAGAAATGCAAATATTAGATCTTGAAGAATTATTTGATATAAAAAAAGATAACTTAACTCTTTATCAAAGGATTGAAATCCTAAAAGTTTTTTTAAAGAAAAATGACTTTAAACAATGAGTTTTATTTTCTATTTAAATAATATACTCAAATAACAACTTATTGGTTTATATTGAATTGAGGTTGAAAGGTTGATCGAGGGGATCAAACCTCCATTTGTCCTTTGTTAGAGATAAATACAACCTTTTCATTTGCTTGATTTTGTAAATTAAACTACTTTAGAAAGGTACGAAACAGGATTTAATGTTAAATTACTAAGATTGAGGTCTTTATGGCAAAAGGGGTTTTTACTTCAAAAGTTATTCCTTCATATGATGATTTACCAGAAGAAAAATATCATTTCCCGAAAACTTATCTAAACCAAGTTAAAGAGACCGTTGGCGATTGGATTTTATATTATGAACCAAGAAGAATAGGTGGGGGATTATCTGAAACTGGTGGGCGTCAATCCTATTTTGCGACTGCATTCGTTAACAAAATTGAAGAAGATCAAGAACTTAAAGATCATTATTATGCTTATGTTGCTGACTATCTTGAATTTGATACTCCTGTTCCATTCAAAATAGAAAATAACTATTTTGAACAAAAATTAGTTAAAGAAGATGGTACTACAAATAAAGGGGCATTTGGACGTTCTGTTAGAATACTGCCCAATAACGAATACGATCAAATTCTAAATATGGGCTTTGGGAAATATTTAGATTTCAATAAAAAATCTGATTCAGAAGTACATGAAGAAACTCAAGAATATGAAAGAAGAATAGTTGAAACACTTGTTAAAAGACCTCTTAGAGATAGGGTTTTCGCATCAAATATTAAAAACGCTTATTCAAATTCTTGTGCAATGACGGGAATAAAATTGGTTAACATTAATAGTCATTATGAGGTAGAAGCAGCACATATAAGACCTGTTGGTATGAATGGACCTGATTCAATTAGGAATGGTTTAGCCCTCTCAAGAACATTTCATTGGATGTTTGATAATGGGTTGATAACAATATCTGACGAGTATTGTATTATTACAGATAAAAAACTAATACCTGATCAGTATTTAAATTTAATCAATAAAAGCGGTGAATTATTACTACCTAATGATAGTAAACTTTTACCACACCAAAAATTCTTGAAATATCATAGAGAAAATATTTTCAAAGGATAAAGATATAATATAAATCAGATATTCACAACGTTAGGTAAAATATGGAAAGTTACTTCCAAATTGCATCAAAAGAAAAGCATATTGATATACTGGAAAAATGTTTTCACCAATTGATAAACAGTGAGATCGAAATTGAAAATACTGAAAAATTTGATACTGAAAATCTTGTTGGCTACAATATCTACATTGAAAGTGTTGATTCAAAAAAAGAAAAGCTATGGTCAAAGACCATTGAAAAAATAGTTAATTCCTTCGAGTCAAAAATTCAATTAAGATTAAGATTTTTTAATTCAAAAACTAAATAACGAAAAAACAATAGGTCAAACCCTCAGTTGTTCTGGTATACATTGTCTGAAATGTTTAGATAAAAGGTATTTGATATGATTAAAATTAAAACTATACTCTTTATAATTGTTGTTCTCTTTATGTCGAACATAAGTATAGCAGGGCAAATCACTGAAGACGATGTTCTTGGAAGTTTTTTACATCTAAAAACACAAGATAATAAAAATTTGTCATCATTGGATAAACTGGATTTTATGTTCAGGGATAATTTAAACAGAACACCATCTCAGTTTTATAAGAAATGGGAAAAATATTTAAAAAGTGTAACTCGTATAAGTAATAAGAATCATACAACAGCAATTCTTCGTACAAGAAGAAAATGTATAGAAGCAGAAACTGAGCATGAAAAAGTAATAAGAAAATTTAAAAAGATGTCTAAAGATAATAACTCTTCTGAATGGGTTAAAAGGTTTAGAAAGAAAATCACTGAAAAAGAAATGCAAAGAAGAAGAAGAGAGATCTATGACATAATTTTGTATTTTAATAACAAAAGTGAATACACTCTTTTTAAGAAAACCGCGCAGGATCTTTTGTATAATAAAAGGTTATATTTTTCTCTTTTAGAACAGTATCATGATATCTTTTTAAGATTCTACTCAACTCTCTCAGAGAAAGAGAAAAAGAAAAATATTGAGTATTACAATACTGTTAAACAAACCTTCAATAAATTTGAAACAAAATTAAAATATTATGAAATAGTTGTTGTCAATAAACACTATATATTATTTGAAACAGTGGTGAAAAATCTTAAAAACAAAGATATTTATAATTTATTAAAGTCCGAAAAAGTATTTCAAAAGCCGTTTGATTTCTTAAAATTGATTGATGATCTATATTCAATAAAGAATTAATTGTAATGGAGAATTGTAGATAAAATTATTGAAAAATTATGGGATGAAATTCCAAATGATTTTACAAATATTCATTTACACGAATATACAACGATGACAAACCAAATCCATGGAACAAACGAAATGGGTAGGGGCGGATTCCATATCCGCCCATTGCGGACGTGACACAATATCCGGTCAAAACAGGGCAGAAATAGATTCTGCCCCTACGACGATAACGCAACCGTTAACGGGAAAAACAGGGATTATCACAAATTATTCAATAATTTAAACGACATACAACAACATTTTAAAATGGAAAAATATAATTCAAAAATTCATCACTCATAAAGCATATTAAATCTGTTTACATCTTTTTTGTCCATGAGTATAATCTCTTTGTTAGATTTTGCTGCCCTATGTTTAGCAGCTTAAAAGATTATTACACGAATCGCTCTTCTGTCGCAGAGCAGCTTCGTTCAACAAAAAAACAAAAAACCTGAACACGGATCTTATAAACTTGTTCAGTATCGAGTAAGTTTATCCTGTGACCGTTCGGATACTAAAATAATGAGAAAAGCAACAATATCAGATATAGAATTTGTCGCCCAATGCTTTATAGAATTATCGTTATTTACGAAATCACAAGGTTCAGACGTTTATATTGATGGTATGCCTTCTGAAGTAAATGATCAAACCCGAAAGTTAGCGATGCAGCATATTAAGGATGATGAATCAACAGTATTTATTTCGACTGATGATGAACAGAATTCAGGCTGTATTATAGGTAAAATTGAAGAGACCTCTTTTCCAGTTAGTAATGTAGGAAAAGTCGGAAAGATTGTAATTTGCTGGGTTTCTGAAAAATATAGAAGGACTGGAATTGCCAAAAGACTATTTACGGAGATCGAAAAATGGTTTTACGAATCAGGTATAGAGATAATCGAACTTTCGTATTTATCCCAAAATGGTCCTGCAAAAAAGGTATGGGAAAGTCTCGAATTCGAACCATTTAGAGTCTTCGCATACAAAACATTGAACCATTAATGATCGCCGAACCATATCCGCCCATTACGGACGTGACACAATATCCGGTCAAAACAGGGCAGAAATGGATTCTGCCCCTACGGGAAACCGGGATTATCACAAATTATCCAATCGTTTAAACGACATACAGCAACATATTAAAAGCGAAAAAAATAATCCAAAAATTCATCAAAGGCGATCAATGTTTAATTCCCTTTATTTACCCTGTTTTTCAATGACATAGATATGAACGTCATAAGGTTTAAACGTATCTTCAATGCCACCGCCACTAATGGTAACCAGATCAGTTTCTTTATATGCTTTTGCTGATGACATAGTTACGCCATCAATTGAGAGAGTGACTGTAACATCATAATTCTGTGCCGGTAGAGGAGGAACAGGGCTTTCACCAATAACCAGCTCGTTCTGCCTGGATGCAAAGATGTAGATTTTTCCGTCATACTCTCTGACCATTGTATCGATTCTTGCAGTCTGCGATCCGTAGTTAATTGAAACATCAAGATCTGATTCAGGTCCTAAAATAACCGGGGTTAGGTCTTCGAGCCATACCATGAATTCTGCCATGGTATCAAAATTTTCCTTTGAAGTTCGTTCAAAATAATGGAACCAGCCGATTGCTTTTGAGCCGTGGATAATATTCTGCCAGATATTCATTTTCAGCATTTCAGGGGTCGGGGCAGACCAGTTGGGTTTATTGTTGGGTGGTGTTTCGATGAACGACATGAGTGGAATTAAATTACCTGTTTCGCTTTGAAGGTTGCCCATAATCCTTGCATTATCGGCAAAGGCATTTTCTTCCTGCTCAAACGACGGATAGAAATCAATTGCCATTAAATCGGCTACCTGGGTCCCGTAATTCGGGTGGATATTCTGCCCGAATGTTTTTGCATTATGGCAATATTCATAGGCCCGTCGTTCATCAACTGTGCCTTCTGCGCGCCATTGCCATCCCATGAAAGCGAGCATGACAGGATGTTCCGGATCACGCTGGTGGCAAGTATATGTCCAGCTTCGAAGCGTCGGGGCAATCACCGGCGGGGTTTGGAAGTTAGGTTCATCGCACCAGTTCCAGATCATCATTGAAGGATGGTTTTTAAACGTTTTTACATATTCGCCCATCTTTGTGACATCCGAATTCTGGTAACGCCTTGTACGGGAGACTTCACCTTCGGGATGTTCATCATCCGGAGACTGGTATGAATAGATATAGGATAAGCCCGGCCAGTCATTTGGTCCCATTGCTTTTAAGGTTTCATCTATATTCTGGTTTTTGTCACTGTCGCATAAATCGAGATAAGTT
This sequence comes from Desulfobacterales bacterium, assembly GCA_024226555.1. Classification (GTDB taxonomy): domain Bacteria; phylum Desulfobacterota; class Desulfobacteria; order Desulfobacterales; family JAAELO01; genus JAAELO01. The sequence goes on from JAAELO010000078.1 coordinate 7,838, forward strand.
TCCCATGACTCGAGCGAACGTCTTGTCGGATAAAAGCCTTCAGAAAAAACGGCATTAACATAATCAGTCACAGGCGCAGTAAACGGAGTATTTCCCGGAGGCTGGTAGCCCCAGAGATTCTGCTCAACATTTATATTATTCAAGCCACAGGTTGTCACCGGAAAAAACAGTTTGCCGCGTGGGTAAGAGGGATCATCGACCTTATTTCTGAAGGAATTATTCTCATCAATTCCGGTGGCCGGTATGCCGTCATAAGGTTTATAAAAATACTCAGTCTTTTCTTCAAGCAGTGTTCCATCTGCCGAAAGAATTCTTACCTTCAGGGCATAATCTTTTTCTGAACCGGGGAGTTTATAATTTTCCAGAAGAAATTTTTCTTTTAACTGAAGGCTGGATTTATCAATAATCATCCGTTCTTCAGTAAGGTCGCCGCCTGTTATTACAGCCTGAAGTCTGTTTGAAGCATTTTTTGTGTAAATTCCCGGAATAATTCCGTAGATATATTGCGCTATCCGTGCATGGAACTCTGCATGGTGCAATTCAAAACCGGTTGAAATTTCATCCTTTGAAATAGCCTTGTCAAAAATCCTCAGTTCATCAATCAGCATATCGGGAGAATTTGCGCCGTTTCGGTCGCTTCCGATATAAATTGATTCAGAAGAAGAGGTGACAGAACCTTTCGCCACTTCATATCTCACAGGATTTCTTACACCATCTATATACAATTTCAGTGATTCATCATCGAGGTTTCCATTATAGACCAAAACAAACTGGTGCCAGTTTTTATTATTTAAATTACACCAGTCGTCCACTGAACCTAACCCTTCATCTGAAGTAACCCTTCCCTGAACCGCTCTGTCTCCATAGTATAATACCTGAAGAAGCATATCGCCCTTTTGGATAATATAGGTGCGTGCTTCTGTGCTTATATTGATCTTTTTTGCCCAGAATGAAAGAGTGAATTCATTTTTTCCGCCAAGGATATCGCGGGAATCATCAATGACCAGATATTTTCCATTGGTCAGTGAAACAGCCTTTCCTTCAATGCCCCGTCCAAATTCGCCCACTCCGTTTCCCCAGCTTACTGACAGCCCGTTATCCGAAAGATCGGCAATCGTATCTTCAAAACTCATGTTGAGTAACAGATTTGCCGCCGGTTTTGGGCCTGTTTTGTAATCCTCTCCTCCAATGATAATATCCGTGCTTTTTGTATATTCATTGCCTTTATGGGTGACTTTCAGGGTCACGGTATAGGTTCCTGGTCGGCAATAGGTATGGGTAACTGAGATGCCGCCGCCCGCGCCAGTTACAACGCCATCACCAAAGTCCCATTCATAGAGACTGTCCACGGAGGGCAGATTGAAATTAACTGCATTTGGCCCGGCGGTCCTGATGTCAGTATGATAATCATAGTAGTCCATCGTCATTGATTTTTCAATTGAACCAATAGCACTGAAGAATATTTCATTTTCAACACTGAATGTTCTTTCTGTCTCAAGTGATATTTTTGCAGAAGGTACAGTAACCTCTGTTGTTGCAGAGATGTTCGAATAGCTTCCTCTGATATCATCAGAGTCACAGGCGGCAACACGATAAAAATATGTCGTGTTTTCTTTAAGGCTGCTTGCGTCAGTAAATTGTGTAGTGTTCGCAGATAGTATTGCAATTATCCGGAAATTTGAATTATCTGCATCACTTCGTTCAATTATAAATGAGCTTTCAGAATCAGAGGTGTCGCGCCAGTTGAGTAAATTTCCTGAAGAGCTTGATTTAAACTCCAGATTTCTGGGTGGAGGTAATATTAGATTTGCAGGTGTTGGTAATTTTTTCTTAAAAACGGCTGTAACTGTTTTAAGCGAATCCATTGTTAGTATTAATGGGTTGGCATATTCAACCCTGTCATTGCTTTCCCATTTCAAAAACTGATACCCTGCGACAGGTGTTGCCGTTAACGATACTTTCGTGCCTTTGTCGTACTCTGTCAGATCAGGCGATTTCGTCACTGTGCCATTTACAGCAGACGTATTCAGAGAAAACCTCTCAGTCGGAGTTTCAGTTGGAGTTTCAGAATCCGGACATCCCGCAATAAAAAACAGAAAAGCAAACAGTACGCAGAATTTTTTCATACTCACGGTTTTCATAAGTCACCTTATTTTATAAAATTAAAAAATAGTTAATGATAATATCAGTAATTAAACAAAAAATGATTTATCTATCTTTAACTTCATAGCATTTCCATATCAGTTTAATAATTAAGTAAATGAGTAAAAAAACATACAATCCATTTTTAGTCAATATTACAAGTTAATAAAATAGTAGGGACCTCCAATAATCAGAAATTTTTATCTATACTATAAATTGGGATCGCACCAGGATAACTATTCATGCATGGCATGTTAACGGGTTGACAACGGATATTTACGAGACTATAGCAATTGAGAATAACTTCTAAAAACCTCGATTGCTTTTTTCTAACTTTTGGTTCTGATTAAACTTTACTTTCAATATAAAATGGTTGTTGCTGGTGCGTTTTGAAAACCAAAAACACACCTACAACTGAAGATTCAACCAATTTATCTTTTTTTTACTTCCAGAGGCACAAATTATCTAATGATTTAAACGTCATAAAACAATTAATGGGAACCCTCTAATAACTGTTCTTTTTGCGAAATACTACGTTATTACCAAAAAAAAACTGTTGTAAAATCAGCTCGTTATTTTTGTCATCCTTGTATTTCATCAAAAATTCTAATTATTAGAGGTTCCCTAAATATATTAAAAATTCAGAACCTACCCACAGACAATATAAACTGCCAATATCATTTTGCTATGGTTGATGTTAGTATATTTTTTTCAAAATAGAGAAATTTAAAAATCAAAATTTTATAAAGGTAAAGAAGAGTATGGCAAGAAATGTAGAAATAAAAGCATCATTAAATAACATAAAATTTTGTTTGGAAAAAGCTGAGTCTCTTTCAGGGTTTCATCCAGAGATAATTGAACAGGATGATTTTTTCTTTAAATGCGATAATGGTCGTCTTAAGCTTCGGATAATTTCAAATAATGAAGGGGAACTTATTTTCTACATTCGAGAAAATAGTAGTGGCCCTATAACCTGTGAATATTTTATTTCTAAAACTACTGAACCTAAAAAATTACTTGAGGTTCTGGAAAAATCATATGGAATCCATGGACGAGTAAAAAAAACACGAAAATTGTTTCTAATTGGCCGTTCACGTGTTCATATCGATAAAGTTGATAATCTGGGAGATTTTTTGGAATTTGAAGTGGTGTTAAAAGAAGATGAAGATACTAACTCTGGAGAAAAAGAAGCTGAATATTTAATTAATCAATTTGAAATTAAAGATAGTGATTTGATCAATCGTGCATATGTTGATCTTATTAATGACGAAAAAAAATGATAAAGAGATTAGAATGTCTGATTTCTTAAGACTGAGGGTATTATGGCAAAAGGTGTTTTTCAAATGTTATTAAGACATTCGGTGCTGAGAATTACCATCGTTAAAATATACATAACAAGGGGTTTAAAATGACTTATGAATTTAGAACACTTCCTGATGCCCAAATTCTCGAAGTTAAAATGCAAGGTCTTTTGAACAGCGCGCTTAGGGCAGAAGTCCTTTGTGAAGCTTCCGCTAAATTAGGCATTAACGAATACAACAGATTATTGGTTAATATTTTTGAAACGACAATTAGTGAAAAACAACTTTCGTTTGATGCATACCCATTGGTAGATGTATTAAAGAAAAATGACTTTAAGCCACCAAAAAAAATAGCTTTTCTGAAAAAGGAAGATCATGTAGTCCGCACTCTGTTTGAGAAGGTAGCTCAACAAGAAGGGTTTAACGTAAAATATTTTTATAGCAGAGATGAAGCCCTGGTGTGGCTTTGTCAAAGTTGATTTTAGTAAAGGGTCATGGGCAAATCCTGAAAAAGGTACAAAGATCAAATCAAGGGAATCTCCAATTATTGGAGTTCCCAATAAGAAATCAAAAGGAAACACTGATAAATTTAGTTTGCTGAGTGACTTTAAAGAAGGTAAGTTTACTCTGCAACAATATATTTAAGGGATTAACTACTATGAGAGATTTTAGTTTATTTAAAGAAACAGAGCATATGCTTCAATGGCTTTCAGATGATCCATATGAAGTTATATGTAACGAAATTGAAGATATGCTTCAGGAACAGGTTTCAGGAACAAAATTAATATCCATAAAAGTTACAAAAGAACCTCAGTGGCTAACCGGAGGAAAAAAGCAGGATAAAGATCCTGACCAGATTATAATGGTTAGATCAGGAGTCGCATTTGAGTTTGATATCATAGTCAGTGTACCTTCAGGAGAAAAACACGAAATTTCAGGAACGTATACGTGGGTCGCACAAAATCTCGATGATTCAAAAAATATTCAGCAAAGAGTATGGTTTGACATTGGAGCAGAATTAGAGACTCATGGTTCTGAAGGTGAACTTAGCACAAGAATGTACTTTGAATATTAACATGGTACTCCTTCAAGTGATTAAAAATTCAAGCTTGCCAGACATTTCATATTTTCATTATCAGAAGGATTTTTAAAGTGAATATTTTTAAAGGCACCATTATTACATGTGATAAAGATGACAATGTTTATAAATACCTTGTTGAGGATGAAGGTGAAATAGTTTTCACAGGAAACGAACTTCCTGATATTTATAAGAATATTGATATAACAGACCTTAAATCCAAAGCACTCATACCTTCATTTTGTGATTCACATACACATTTTGCATCATATGCATATTTTGCTTCTGCTCTTGATATTAGAAATATTAATAATTTTAATGAACTTGAAACAGAAGTAAAAAAATATGTCTCAGAAACAAATAATAAATATATATTTGGGTTTGGGGCATCAGAAAATAGTGTTGAAGAAAAAATACTTGTGGATAGAAGTATCCTTGATAACATCCTGAATGATCGCCCGTTAATGCTCGTAAAATATGATGGTCACGCATGCATACTAAACACAAAAATGCTGGAAAAATTACCAAAGAAAATAAGTAAACTAAGGGGTTATAACAGAAATAGCGGGCAACTCTTCCATGAAGCATATTTTGCAGCCGTAGACTTTTTATCAGGAAAAGTAACCCCACTGGCTCTAATGAGAAATCTGCAAAATGGAATAGATAATCTTGCAAGAAACGGTATTTCCATTTTGCATACAGTTGAAGGTGTTGGTTTTCCCCTTGACCTGGATGTTGATTTAGTGAGATTTGCAGGAAGAGGGCAAAAGAACCCTTTTCAGGTCAGGGTTTTTTTTCAGACTCTGGATATCAATAAAGTAATAAAAAGAAAACTTCCAAGAATTGGAGGCTGTTTTGCCAATGCTCTGGACGGATGTTTTGGTTCCCTTGATGCAGCACTAATTCAGCCATATACAAATGACAGTTCAAATAAAGGAATTCTTTTTTATGAAGATAAAGAGATAGTTGATTTTACAAAAAAAGCCAACAGAGCCGGTCTTCAGATACAGCTTCATGCAATAGGTGATGCTGCTTTTAAGCAGGCTGTTTTATCCCTTGAAGAAGCACTGATTGATTTTCCACGGGATGATCACAGGCACTCAATTATTCACGCCTGTCTTGCTACGGATTCAGATCTTGAAAAATGTGGAAAATCAGGTATAGCTATTGCCGCTCAACCCTCTTTTCTCCATTGGCCTCTGGAACCATTTGAATATATAGAAAATATTATTGGTGACCGAATTTACAATATCTCTCCCTATAGAAAAATGCTGGATATGGGGATAAGGGTAGCCGGTGGTTCAGATGCTCCCTGCACCTTACCCGATCCCATTGATGGAATTTATTCAGTCTGCAACCATTATGTCCCTGAACAATCAATAACAATTCAGGAAGCATTAAAAATGTTCACCTATGAAGGAGCATATCTGTCATTTGATGAACATAACCGTGGAAGTTTAGAAGTAGATAAAATTGCAGATATGGTTATTCTTAATAAAAATCCCCTGATAATGGACCCTGAAAAATTAAAAGAACTTAAGGTTGAGGAACTGTTTCTTTCTGGAAAAAAATATAAATATAATCAAAGTATACCTCGCTTAATATTTGAAGGAATAAAGGGGAGGAAGAAGAAGATTTAAGGGATAAAATTCATAAAAAGTAAATCTGTTGAATTAAGGGAACCTCTAATAATTAGAATATTTGATGAAAAACAAGGCATAACACAAAATAACGGGTTGATTCGTTTATAAAAAGCTTTTATTTTATAAAGTTTACAGTTTTATTTTTGATATAACGATGTGTTTCGCAAAAAGATCAGTTATTAGAGGTTCCCTTAAGTATTTCGCTAAAAGAGCAGTATTAGAGATCCCCTTAAATGAAAAGGAAGACAAAGGGGCAAACTTTTATTTATCCCTTTCTCTCCCTTTAAGAATAAAAATTAAGATCTGTATTATGAAATAAGTTTCATTACTTGCCGTACTTCTTTTTTATTTTTTTTAGCGCACCAGAATTATTTAAATCATCAAAGGCTTTTTGAAACACCTTAATTATAGAATCTGATGTTTTCAAACTAAAGGCGTAGTACATTTTCTTGCTGTCAAATTCAAAGACAGTTTCAAACAGATTCGGATCTATTCCTATCTGCTTACAACTATTTGTAAAACCATCAATACTTTGTGGGGTAAGATCAACCCTGCCAATTTTTAATTTTCTAATGTTCGATGCACTTGAAGTAACTCTTTGTAGATCTTTGAGAGCTATGCCTGCTTTTTTAACTAAAAGCTGTTCCGTTACATCCTCTCTGATTACACCGATTTTATATTTTTTTAAATCATCATAAGATTTAATTTTAATCTTTTTACTTTTAAGGGCATAGATATAAAATGTCATATCAAATATAGGACCAACCCACTTAAACATCTTCTCTCTCTCAGGTGTTCTTGTTGTTGTATAAAGAACTGCATTCTTTTTTTCCTGCACTAATTTATAGGAGCGTGACCATGGATATAGTTTTATATCCTTTCTTCCCTGTTGTGATCCTATTTTTTTCAGCATAAGTACCAGCATATCAGTTGATACACCTTTAATTACACCATCCTCTTGAAAATTGTAGGGTTTCCAGTTTTCTGTCATTATTAAAAAACCGGGTAGTGATTGTGAAAAAAGATTTGATGATAGAAAGGTAATGAAAATGGTAATAAAAATTAAACTGAATCTCTTTTTCATTTTACTTCTCCTTTTTAAGTATGTGGACTCTCTAAATACAGCAGGCTGTTTTTATCCTTTTTTGAATTTAAAAGTAGATTTATGCCAAAACAGAATAATTAATAGAAGAAGTATAAGATTGGATCAATGCAACGCAGGTTTCAATTAATGGGCGATTGTTAAATATTATATTTTAAAAAGAATCATTATACAAGTTTAAAGTAATGAGTAATATTGAAACTAATGAATTGAACCATTACATGGTTTATCTTGCGACCGATCAGTAAAAACGTTAGAGTGTTTGAAAATGGTTTATATTGGCTGGAATTCAGTTCTTAAAAAAATAATATGAAAGAATAACTTTATAAAAACTGTGGGACTAATAAAAATATTATGAAAAACATTCTAAATATTACAAATGGTGATAGTGCAGTTGAGATAATGAATAAAGCAAATATTGCGGGTGATTTTCTTCCCTGGAGAGATATACTACACGATGGCCCTGTTCCTGAAAATCATTCATTGAAAGAGCTTTCAGAAATACGCGCACAATTTATTGTTGGGCGTGGCTGGGGAACACAGGAGAGTGTCAGGAATAGTTTTATAGAAAGAGATAATGAACTTAAATCATTTGAAAAGTATGAAAAAGTTATTTTGTGGTTTGAGCATGACCTATATGATCAGTTACAGATATTGCAAATACTGGATTGGTTCCATTCAAACCAGCCAAATGATGTGGAATTTTCAATAATCTGTACTGAAAAGTATTTGGGAATGCTCTCACCCGATGAAATGAAAAATTTGTTGAAATATGAAGAGGTCATTACAGAAAAGCACTTGAATCTATCAAGTAAGGCATGGGCTTCTTTTCGGTCATGCACTCCTGAAAAATGGTATGGGTTACTAAATTCAGATACTTCAGCATTACCATTTTTGGAAAATGCTATTGTCAGAATGTTGGAAGAATATCCAGATTGTTCAAATGGCTTATCCCGAACTGAAAGGCAAGCTTTGAAAATAATTTCAGAGGGAGGAAAACACCCTGGAGAAATATTCCGCCGCTCTCAAGAGTCTGAAGATCAAATGTTTTTAGGAGATTCAAGTTTTTGGGTTATACTTCAGGAGTTTTTAGAATGCAATCCACCTTTGATTAAGCTTTCTAATGGCAAAAAATTAACACTACCTGCTGATCCTGATCATGAGTTGACTATCACTCCATTAGGAAGAGAAGTGCTGGCTGGGATAAGAAAATGGTCTGAAATTGTTGGGATAGATCGTTGGATTGGTGGAGTTCATTTAAAGCCGGGTAATACTTGGTGCTGGGATTCAGGTTCCAGGACACTTTCAAAATAAGCTTAACAAGTAAGGAACGATCACATGAGTTTATCATGCGGTCGGTTCTTAAAGCATTTGATTTTTGGTATAAATTATGGGAATCTCTAATAATTAGAATTTTTGATGAAATACAAGGCTGAGATAAAAACAATGGGTTGATTTTACTACAGTTGTTTTTTTTGAAAAAGCAGTATTTCGCAAAAAGATCAGTTATTAGAGGTTCCCTTATGAATATTTCGAAAGAAAATCTAAAATACATTGCTGATCAAGCAGCTTTAAGAAAGAAAATTGTATGTGAAAGATGTGGAGTAAAAAAAAGCTATACCAGAGATGAATTGATTGCCAAAACAGAAGTTGAGGTAGAATTATTCGACTCTATTGACGGCCTTTTACCTGAAGAACTAAATGAACTATTCTTTGTACTCAAATCAGGTGGTTTTAAATTAGAAAAACCGAAGTCAATAACAATGCTTGTTGATATGTTGTATTTGGAAATAGATATAGATCAATTTATCTATAAGGGATTGAATAAATAGTTTTTGAATAGAAAATAAATTAGAGACAATGGATTACTGACTCATTTTACAAAAAACCGTTATAAAATATTCTCAGGAATGACGACCAATTGTGGATTGAATGTAAAAAGGAAAAACAATGAATAAATTATTTTGCGGGATATGCCTGACTTTCTTGTTATCAACTAATGTTTGGGGTGGGGGAGTAAAGACTGTCAAAGTTGATGTTTTAGCTAAAACGAGTTCAAGCTGGGATGGAAGAGAACTGCCAGAATATGCAACGGGCAAACCAGAGATCACAATATTACGAATTAAAATTCCTCAAGGGGTAAAATTACCACTACATAACCACCCCTATATTAATGCCGGGGTACTGTTAAAAGGAGAACTAACTGTAATTACGAAAGATAATAAGATATTGCATCTAAAAGCCGGAGATTCAATTGTTGAAGTCGTTAATAAATGGCATTACGGAATGAATGAAGGCAATAGACCAGCAGAAATTATAGTATTTTATGCTGGTATCAAAGGTAAGCCGATTACTATTAAGAAATCTGAAAAAGAATAAATAGAGAAGTTCCCTAAAAAATTTATGTTGCAAAAATGCATGGATTCCCGACTTGTATTTGATTTTTTTGAAGAGATTCAACTATTCTATTTCAAAAATATTATCTTCTTTGAAGGTAACTATATCTCCGATCTTTAAATCGCCCACAACAGAATATAAACCTAAATCCTTAACCGTACCTTTAAATTTTCCATCATTTATACTTATATCATTAACTCTAATATTATATTCAGTTCTATTCTGATAACTTCCCAGATAAATTAATATTACTTCTTTACCATTTAATTCAATTTCATCAATAGACTTTATTAAGCTAATTTTTTTAAACATTTTTTATCCCTTATATGGTATTAGTGAATATACTGATTCTGATATTGTTATAAAATATAGTAATTTGTCAAATGAGTAAATTTAAGGCCCAATTAGTATTGTTTGAATTCAATTTTTGTTCAATAGCTATTGGGAATCTCTAATAATTAGAATTTTGATTAAAATGCAAGGCATGAAAAAAAATAACGAGCTGATTTTTCTACAGTTTTTTTTGAAATAACGAAGTAGTTTGATTAAAAGGCGATTATTAGAGATTCCCAAATATGAGGTCTTAAGTGTGGAGAGAATATCAGATTTTGTAAGGGAGAGATACAGTTTGGAGATAAAAGAATTAAGGCTCGGCAATATAATCATACCATCGAATGTCCTTATGGCACCCCTTGCCGGATATACATGCTATCCTTTTAGAGTTCTGTGTAGCGAACTGGGTGCTGGTCTGTGCTTTACTGAAATGGTAAGCTGTAATGGACTTAAATATAAGAATTCAGCAACAGAGAAACTGCTTTTTACAACATCAGATGAAAAGATAATCCCTGTATATATCTAAATGCACAATGGAGTAGTTATGGGGACGATATATATGATGTGTGTAAACCCTGGGAGATCTTTGAATATACAGAACGTTAGTTAACCTATAGAAAGGTATTATATGAAAGAACAAGAGATAGTTGTTGTGATATTTACAGATTTTATCTGACAGTGGTGCTATTTCATTACCGGGAGTATTGAAAAACTCGTTGATAACTACAATATAAAAATTAACTATAAAGCACACCCCTTAAGAAAAGATATTCCAGATGAAGGAATGTCCCTTGAAGAATATATGGGTGGCAGAATGCTTGACCTTGAACAGATAAAGCTAAACTTTAAAAAGATGGCTACAGACAATGGTCTTCCTGCAAGTGATCTGTCCATAATATCAAATAGCAGATATGCTCATGAATTAGCTGTATGGGCTGAGGAAAAAGGAAAAGGAGATATCTTTCATAGAGAGACATATCTTGCTTATTTTGGCGAAGGTAAAAATATAGCTGATATAGAAGTACTAAAGCAGCTTGCTACAAAATCCGGATTATCATCAGATGAGGCTGAAAAAGCTATACTTACACGTAAGTACAGGGATCACATCGATCGTAACTGGGATGAATCTGAAAAAAGAGAGCTTGTTGCCGCTCCAACATTTTTTATCGGTGAGGAAAGACTTGTGGGTGCACATCCATACGAAAGACTTTTAAGGTTTATTACTGACAATGGAGCAGTAAAGAGAATCTAACAAGAGAATCAGTTCTATTTTTGTTCGGCAAAATCGATAGACTCGTTCGTAAAGATCTGTTTGAATTTAAAGATTCAAAAGTATAAATTGCAGATGAATTGGTAAGAGCCATTAAAGAACCTCTGATTAAAAAGTTGATTCAGGAGAAGAAAAGTGGAAGAACCTTTAAAGTATCGATTAATAACCGGTAAAGATGATTCAGGTTTTTGCAAGAGAATCTCTGAATTTCTTGAACAAGGATATGAACTTCATGGATCTCCATCTGTTACATTTAATGGAAAAGATGTAATTGCAGCGCAGGCTATTGTATTAACCTCACCAGAGAAGGATTAAGCCAAATACAATTCAATTATTGAACAGTACAGTAAATTGTAAAAATTCATAATTTACAAGTATGGGTATTACTTTATGAAATGAGGCAAATCTGTAATTTCCTGCCTTTTAGCTATTCAGAATTTAAATCCATTAATTTCTCATATTTTTTCATGATTTTAGAATACAACCCGTCTCTGATAGTCTGCAAACCAGAATTAAAATCATCCCTGATTCGTTTATTGTGAAATGCAAATCTGTATTCTGTAGGAGGGAAAATGTAATGAAATTTGACTGGTAACTCTGCTCTCTTTCCAATTACTTTATGTGCTTCTTTTCGATAAGTCAGCATTACGTTCCATAAAAAGACGAAATAGCTGTGTTTTTTGTAAAGCAGTCTCCTCGTATTGATTATTATCCTTTGTCATTTCACCAAATTCAGGTCCTAAAATGTAAGATGCCCTTTGAAATGCTATTACATACATACCTTTTAAAGAATTCAAATCAGTAAAGTCTGGAAAGCCTCTTTTTTTCAGGCTAATAGCACAATTTTGAAATGTTATGACAACATCAGTATAGAATACATTTTTAAGCATACCCTTTTTAATATTGATTACACCGTCTATTTTCCCACTACCCAGTTGCATGAATGTCCTTGCAAGCGGAAGGTATTTGACCTTAACAGTATGTCCTTTGATTTTGAATGCTTCTCGCAGGATTTCCAGTTCAACCCCCTGGTCCGTTTCCTCTATAACGTATGGGGGTATGGAAAAACTTACGCCGACAACAATTGTATTGGCAAACAACAGGTTCTCAACCAATAGTACGAAAAAAAAAGTCAGCGATGCTTTAAATTTCTCCTTTGTCAGCATAAGTTGCCCTAATAAAACTAAAAAAATAAATTTTTCTGATGCAGAGCTTTTAAAATGAATAATAGAAAAGTATAATAACAATATATAATAATTATGATCTTCTAACAACCCATTTTGGCAACTTTTTTAAAACAAGGCTCTAGGGAATCTCTATTTAAAATTGCCGAGAGGTTTTCCACTCTTCTCGTGAGCATAAAATAGATCGGCTTCCTCATCCGGCCTTACTTCATTAAGAAAGTCGGACCATTTAGTTTCCACCCTATCAAGCAAAGGCTTAACTCTAACCAGTGAGTCATCTTCCTTCTCAATATGTGCATTTGCACTACTCCACCGCCAGGCTTCCGGCTTGTCCACATACTCTCTTTTTACCGGATTTATCTCGATATAGCGTGCGCAGGCAATCAGGTATTGTTCATCAAGCAGATGGGATGCAAATCGTCCCTGCCAGAACTGACCATTACGACCTGTTCGTTTATTTATATAATTTGTGTACCTGATATGGGCCGCTCTAAGGCAATTGGTCAAAGATTTTTTTTCTTTGGGTATCGCAATGAGATGAGCATGATCCGGCATCAGGCAATAAGTCCAGATCTCTACGCCATGCCGTCGTGTACATTCAGTCATTATTTCAAGATAGGTGACATAATCATTATCGTTCAAAAAGGTTTGTCTGCCCTTTAATCCTCTCTGAATAATATGATGTGGTAATCCTGCTTTTGTAATTCTTTTCATTTATTTTCTTAGAGCCTGTTTTTTATTGTTATAATTTCTCCCTCCATAAGGTCATATAGAAGAAGTTCCAAATATTTGTAAAGGTTGATACTTAATCAGAAAAAAAGCTGAATCATGTAATTTTCATTTAACCGTTATATAGCTTTTCGACGTATTTTTTTAATTTTGTTTTTACTATTAACTTGTGAACAGGTTTCACTCCAAAAAAATAGATAGGTCCCCATATGTTTTTATATCTTACTATTGTAGTAAAATATAAATAATTCTTACCATTTTTATTGCTCTTTGATATGGAGCAGGAAAATAAAAGGTGTTTATCTTCATCACCAAAAACAATTTCGTTGTCAGCAAGGGCTTTTATTTTGAATGTTCTAAAACGTTCTCCAACTTTGAAATCAATTTTTTTATTAGTAATAAAGTTCTTTTTCGAGGTTTTTAAACCCAGAGGGGCAACGATTGCATCTCTTATACGATATAGTGCAGAAAACCAACCGGGCCGTTTAGAATTCATAACATCCTGAAAATTCTTTTTAAAAGAACTGGTATCATCCTGAGGGAGTTCTATTTGAAACGTTTCAAAAAAATCAATAACTTTGAAACTATTAAATTCATTTTCAATTAATGTTCCTGCAGCAGGCCTATCCATCGCTGTTATCTTTTCAGTATCCTCCCATTTGCTAAAGTGCATTACTAACGCCAAATAAAATGTTCCTAAACTTATAATACAGAAAGCAAAAAAACAGATGACTACCTTAAAAAAACATTTACGTTTTGTTCCTTTTTTATCATCACTTGTATCACTCATTTGATTCTCCTACAGTAAGATTTATCAAGCCAGGTCAATTAGCAAATTACAAACAGATTAATTCTTATTAGAACTTTTTTGCTGTTTGTTTGCATTAGTATTAAGAAATGTTAACACTCAAGGGAACCTCTAAATGATCAGCATGGATTAAAAATCAAACACTTTTTACTGTATTGCAGACCTCAACTGCCAGTGCATAAATGATATCCAGGGGTAAATGCTGTTCAATTGTCTTATCAAACAGAAGCTTTGCTTCACTCTCAAAATCATCATCTCCATACCAGAATAGAACAGCAACATGGATATTATTTGCTATCCTAAAGGAATATGCAGCATCAGCCATATCAATTGGTGTACCTTCCAGAACTTCGCACCTTTTCTTAAATTTATCTAAATCGTTTCCAAATATTTGAGCAATATCATTTGTTGGAAGAGTATGAGGTCCTCTGAAAAAGGCAGCTCCACCAGTAATGTCTTTTTCAGAAACCCACTCTCCGCAAACAGGAAGATCTTTTGACTTCATTAAGTAGAATAAGATAAAGAGATAAAAATAATCCTTATATGTTGGCATTCCCTTTTCTTCTGGCATGATTTCATTACTTTCCGGGCGAACAATATAGTTATGTCCCCAGATATTTACAATATATTGGTTTTGAGATTTATCATACTTACATCCTGTTCTTTTGATAACTTCTTCAGGATCTAAGGCGGACAGGTCTTTAAAATTGGTAACATCAATTAAATTACTCATTTAAACTCCTTAAAGTTTAAGGGAATCTCTAATAACTGCCTATAAAACTAAAAGCTTTTATAATGTATTTCAAACAAAATTCTAATTATCAGAGGTTTTCTTTATTTATAGCAAAACTCTATTAAGCAACTTCAACATTAACATGATTTCTAACCATTATGTAGTTGAAGAGATAGTACAGGATAAATATACCGGTAATGATTAGAGTAAAACCTGAAAAGAATGCTGCTTTGAAAGAAAATACTTCTGTATTACCAAGGGCTATCAGTGTATCTGTTATCGGGCCTGCAATAAGAGTTGAAGCGAGTCCCCAGCTAAGAAAAATGGTTGCATTAAAAAGTCCAAAAAGCCTTGCTCTTCTTTCTGGTGGTATCAATACAGAAGCAAGGGTGTAAGATGAGGATATTACAATTATATCTGATGCTCCTCTGAGAAAAGATCCTGTAAAAATCATAGCGATATTTGTGGTTACTGAAAAAATAAGGAGGGATAAAGCACCTGTTACAGCTCCTAACATAAGAGTTTTTCTGACACCAAATTTAGTTGTTATATATCCTGCAAAAAGACCTGCTATTATAGTTGCCACAGCCTGACTATTAACAATATAGCTAAGGAAGCCACTTGATAGATTAAAACCATCTTTCAGGACAAGATACTGGGGTAAAATAACAGATACCATATTCCTTCCAAAGTTGATGAAAACCATTCCTGCAAGGAAGATAAGGAATATCTTCATGGAAAAAATATTTCTATTATTTCCGTTTCCGTTACCACCATTATCTGAAATGCCACCCTCTGGCATAAAAAGCATGGGAATAACAGAAATAAACATGGCAAATGAAGCAACAAAGAATAAAGACCCTTCAAAAAAACCCCATCCTTCATATTGAAGCTCCATACCATTATACAGCACCCCACCAATCCAGACTCCAAGAATCTGCCCAAATCCTGAGATGCTGGCAATTCTTCCCTGAACCTTACTCCTCGATTTTTCAGGAAATACATCAGAAAGCAGAGAACTCCATCCAATGTTTGACATTGACCAGAATATTTCGATGCAGGATAGTCCCAATATAATTACGTAAGCTGCAACTCTCTTATCATCAGGCTGAGTATGAAGATACCAGGTTATTATGGTTCCTATACCCCCCATTACCTCACCAATTATTATGAGGGTTCTTCTTAACTGGTACTTGTCTGATATTCTTCCCCACACAAAAGTCTGAAATGAGGCATTCATTATCATTGGAATAGTTGCAAAAAGAGTTGTTTCTGTAACACTAAGTCCAAGAAAATTTCGAAGATATATTGAAAGATAACAGTAAAAAAGACCACGCCTGAACATAGCTATGGTTTCGAAGGATGAGAGACCTGCAAAGATTCTGTTTGTTTTGCCTGTTCTGTTGTAAATTTTCATTTGGACCTACTTTATTATTTACCGTTTCTTCTTTATTAAAGAACAGGAAATTACAATATTGATAGTGAAACCGCAACATTTTATTTGTTGAGTAAATAAAGTTGTTAATCTAAGATGATATCTTATAATATTTGTTTTTTTTAGTTAATTGATCCCAAAGGAGAAAATATGGATCTTGAGTTGTATTGCCCGGAAAAAGTGGTAAGTGCTAAAACAGCAACTTCAAAGATGTCCAGAGGAAACAGAGTTTTTTTAGGTACTGGTTGCGGTGAGCCCCAATATCTTATCAGATCGATGATTGAAAATATGTCTTTGCAGGATATGATAGTATATCAGATGCTTTCCTCAACATTATCTGAATACATAGATGATGAATCTTTTTTCAGAAGATTTTCTCTAAAACTTTTCTTTATATCTTCAAGAATGAGAAGAGCAGCTTTTGAGGGAAAAATTGATTATATTCCAACTTATCTTTCACAAATTCCAAAGTTGTTTGATTCACAAAGAATAGGACTTGATGTTGCTCTAGTACAGGTTAGTCCTCCTGATCAGTTCGGTTATTGCAGCCTTGGGGTATCAGTTGATATCACAAAATCCGGTATGCGCAACTCAACTCTGGTTATTGCACAGGTGAATACACTTATGCCACGAACATGGGGTGACAGTTTTGTCCATGTGGATGATATAAATTATTTTGTTTTACACGACGAACCTATTGTTGAAGCTCCCTCAGAGAAAAAAAATGAGGAGATAAACAGACGTATTGGTCATTACATATCACAACTTGTGGAAGATGGTGCAACCCTTCAGATTGGGTTTGGTAATCTTCCAAATGCTGTATTAAAATATCTTGGGAATAAGAGGGATATTGGTATTCATACTCAGGTTATTACCGATGGTTTTCTGCCTCTTCTTAAAAAGAAAGTTATTAATAACAAACAAAAGACATTGATTCCGGGCAGGGTTGTAGCTTCACTTTGCATGGGTACAAGAGAACTTTATGATTATGTGGATAATAATCCGCTTTTCTATTTCAGATCCTCTGAATTTGTTAATGATCCTAATGTGATTGCACGGAATAAAAATCTGATATCAATAAGTTCTGCACTTGAAGTTGATTTAACAGGTCAGGTCTGTACAGATTCTATGGGTTATATGTTTTACAGTGGTATTGGAGATCAGGTTGATTTTATTAGAGGTAGTTCCATGTCTGAAGGAGGTTTTTCAATTATTGCTCTTCCATCCACAGCACAGGATGGGCAGATTTCAAGGATTGTTTCACATCTGAGTGAAGGTGCGGGAGTCGCGAACACAAGGGGAGATGTGAACTTTGTTGTTACAGAGTATGGAATTGCTGAGATTCAGGGAAAGGGAATATATAGAAGAGTCATGGAGCTTGCCCAGGTAGCACACCCCAGATTTCGGGATAAATTGATAGAGAAAGCCAAAAAACATCATTATATTTTTGCAGATCAATTACCTCCATCTAAAGAAGATCTGCTTTTTCTTGAGAACTATAAAAGTACATTTGAGGTTGATAACGGTAAAACCCTAAGTTTCAGACCTTTACTTCCTTCAGATGAGTTTTCCAGCAGAAATTTTTTCTACTCTCTACAGGAAAAAACAATTTACCTGAGATATTTTACAAAAATAACTCTCTTTCCCCACGCAGATCTTCAAAAACAATGGGCTGCTGTAGATTACAAAAAGAATATGTCAATAATTGGTCTTGCTCAAAAATCAGGGCATAAAGAGATTATGGCTATTGGTACATATGCCGCTGAGGGCGAAGGAAGCAGTCGTGCTGAAGTTGCTTTTGTTGTCAGGGAAGATTACCAGAATAAGGGTGTGGCATCATACCTCATTAAAACCCTTGAAGAGATTGCTAAGGAGAACAATTATACCGGTTTTACCGCCATAGTTATGGCTGAAAATGTGTCCATGAAAAAAGTCTTCAAAAAGAATTATCCCAATGCCGTAATAAAAAGTGAGATGGGGGAGATACACCTGACAATGGATTTTGATGAGTAATAGAATTAGTCAAAAATAAATTAACAAAAAAACCCATCTGTAAGCGAACAAACCTAAATCATGTTACATGCTTTTGAAAAGTTTGATAAACACATTTTGGGTGGGAAAAGTATTGGTTAAAGTAAAGAGTATTGAAAAAAAAGATTTTAGATACTCCCTATATCTGTATTTCACAGTTCCCTATATGTGTGATCACAAATTAATTAAGGATTTTTAAGAGGATCACAACATCTTTTTAATATTTAAATAACCCTACTATATTATTAAGCTTAATCGCCATATCCTTGAGATTCTCAACACTATCAGCTACCTGGCTGCTGTTTTGTGAAATTTCATCAGCAGCTTTATCCATAGAAGCTAAGTCTTTTGTTATATCTGCTATTGCTATTGAACTTTCAGAAACATTTGAATTTACGTTTTGAATTCCGCCTGAGACCTGGCTAACATTGCTTGAAATCTCACTTGTTGCAGCTGATTGCTGTTCAATTGCAGTAGCAATAGTTCCAATAATGCTGTTGATTTCATCCATTATGGATGCAACATTTTGTATCTCAGAAACAGTTTCGTTTGTTGTTCCCTGAACTCCTTCAATTTTATTCCTGATTTCACCAGTTGCAGAGGCTGTTTGTGATGCAAGCTCTTTAATTTCATTTGCTACAACTGCAAATCCTTTTCCGGCTTCACCAGCCCTTGCGGCCTCAATTGTAGCATTAAGTGCAAGCAGGTTTGTTTGCTCAGAAATATCCGTAATAGCTGCTGTTACAGCAGATATTGCTTCTACAGCATTACCTAACTCATCCATCATATTAGTGGCCCCGCCCATTTGTTTCATCGCTTTTTCTGAAACATCTCTTGCTCTTTCCGAATTTTTTGCAATTTCATTTATGGTCGCTGTCATCTCTTCAGTAGCAGTAGCAACGACATTTGTATTATGAGTAGTTTCTTCAACAGTAGCTGCAACGGAATTCATATTAGTACTCATCTCTTCAGATGCACTTGCTACAGTATTTGCTAACATGGATGAATCTTTTGCTCCTGAAGCCATTTTCTGGGCTATATTTAACAGTGTTGCAGAGGAATCATCTACTACTGCAACATTTGCAGCAAGTTCTTTAATCATCTCCTGCAGGTTATTAATAAAAAGATTAAACCACTTTGCAAGATCACCAAGTTCGTCTTTTGTTTCTATTTCAAGCCTTTTTGTCAGATCACCTTCACCCTCTGCGATCTCTTTTAACATTTTTGTAGTACTGATAATTGGTTTTGCCAGCCTTGCAGCCAGAAAAAAAGCTAAAAGAGCAAATCCACCAGCAAGAATTGCTCCTATTACTATCATTATTACAATAAGTGAATATACTTTTGATGTTACTTCACTTTTTTCCATAAGCCCGACAAGTTTCCAGCCAAACCCTTTTGAAGTTATAACTTTCGCAACATAGTCAGTTCCATCTATTTCAATCTCAATATCTCCAGATACTACCTTATCAATTTCAGCAAATGCCGGAATATTGGTTTTACTTAATTTTTTAAAAAGAGTCTTTGGTTTATCAGGGTTTGCAAGAATAACTCCATCATCCTGAATAAGCATGATATATCCGCTTTTCCCAATTTTAATGGTCTGAATGAAATTTGTCAGAGATGTTAAAGTAACATCAAAAGCTACTACCGCTTTAATATCCCCATTTTTTCTAACAGCCTCGGCAACACTTAAAACAGCAACACCCGTTGAAGATTTATATGCTTTAGTTATGTGAGCCGTATCCTTTGAAACAGCCTCTTTATACCATGGGCGAATTCTTGGGTCATATCCCGGAGGAAGTTTACTATCGCTTCCAATAGTAAAACCACCAAATTTTGTACCCATATAAACTTCAATATAATTTTTATGTGTTTTATTAACATTATTAAAGAAATCCAGAATCCTCTTTTCAAGATCTCCTGCATCGGCATAAGATATAGATTTGTTCTCTTTATTACTCAAGAATGAGGAGATAGTTTCATCAGTATTCAGAACATCAGGATGGTTCGCCATCATATTAGCATTCTCTTTAATATCCTCAAAGAAAATAGATATACCTTTTTCAACGTGGGAAAGTTCGCTACCTGTGGAACTGTAAAACTTCTTGAGGGATTCTGTATTTATTTTAAAGGCAAGTATAAGGCAAAGAAAAAAAATTGGTACAATTGCAGATGCCAAAAAACCTATAATTAATTTCATGCGAATTGTAATTCTCATAACACTCTCCTTATTAATATTTTCAAATCTCTTTGACTAAGAATTCAATCAGGTTTATGGAGAAACAGAGCAGTAAATACAGTGTTTATAAGAGGGCTAAACCTTAAAAATGTTGATTAATAATTTAAATATATTTTACTTTAGGTAAGTCAATTTATGAAATTCAATATTCTACAAATAATACAGGAGTACGTATTAAATTGCAAGAACAATGGCCTGCATAGCTATTACAATATTATCCTTATTTGTTTATAACAGCATTGCTATATTTGAAAAGAAGCATTTTAATTTTGATTCAAAAATTTTCCTATAATACAAAGAGAGGATGCTTTTACCAGATAATCTGTAAGTTCAGGAACAGATATTTTTCCATTAAAAGAGCCGAGATGTGGTCCTGTACTTAGGACTATATCTTTATTGCCCTTCTTTATTCTACTTATATCTTCAGTTTTTAATCCCTTGTAAAGAAGCATCGAAGTGAACTCTTCCTGTGACAACTCCTTTTGATCAACAACCCTTATAATTTCATCCATATTTTTGTCATAACCCATCTCAGATACAAGTTTCTCCACAAATGAATTATCCACATTCAACTTTGAATCTTTAACTCCTGTGAAATTTTCAAAGTATAGTATAAAGATTTTGTTTATAATGTTTTTGAACAGTTCGATATCAAAAAGATCCCGGCAATCACATCTTTCATTTTTAACACCATATGCTCCTAATTTATAACTTTTCTCCATCCCTTTCTTACCAAGATTTCTAAAAAAACTACCTATAACAAGTATAAAACTCAGGAAGTGATTTCCAATCTCTCTATAAAGATTATTACTGTCTTTAAATGTTTCTATATGTTCAAAATCTCTTAATCCGGACTTACCAAAATTGGGATATCTGCATGATGAAAGCCAGCTATCCAACCGCCCTCCTTTTTCCCATAGATAGAGTCCATCATCTTCACGGCGATTACTCTGAACCCTGTTATGAAATAAAGGAATTAAAGCAGTGTGTATAAGACCAATTCCTGAAAGTTCACCAAGAAGTTTTGAATTTTGATGAACTATATTTTGAAAAATGATCTCGTTCATTCCATTTTCATTCTCATTTGGATATATATAATAGTCTTCAGTTGTTTCAAAAGCTATTGCAATATTGTCTTTATGTATTTCAAAATCAGTTTCTATTTCGATATTTTTTATTGATAAAAGATAATTTGAGCATATCTCTATGGGCGTTGGAACTGCAAAGTCAGGGGTTTTAAAATTTTCGTTTAAAAAATTCATCCAAAATGACTCTTTTAGGAGACTTTCAGAGGAATCATTTTTCTTTGCAAATTTTAAAACAACTATCTTGTCGTAACTTCTATAAAGTAAACACCTTCCCAACCACTTGATTTTGTTTATAACTTTATATCTATTCAAAAATTTTTTTAATGATATTTCTGTTACACTGTTTTCTAATTCTGGAACAGGAAAAGGATTGATGTCTAATGGAAGCGTTGCACAACTTGCACCGATAGCCCTTAATTTATCGCCACTTGCAGCTCTTATGTTTTTCAAAAGTTCTTCATAACATGCTTTTCTAATCTTATTGTTTTTTGAGATTCTTAAAATCCTAACAAGAATATCAGCAATTTCTCTGTAAAGAAAAAAAGACTTTGACTGATTCTCATGTTTCTTACTATGAATGAGATTTGATATATCTTTAATAAAAGATTCAGACTCATAGCTTTTGTTATGAAAATCCTCAGATGCAAGATTTTTTATAATAAGAAATAGTGAAGAAAAATCACTCTCTTTTTTTAATTCATCAAAAACTTTCAAAACTAACATTTCCTTCAATTATAGGCTTTTAAGGATAAAGGTTCTTATTAACAATTATTTATAAGATATACAAAAAAAATAAGATTATCCATTTGATATTTTTTCAGGATTAATCAAATTTGATGAGAGTGTTTGACATAGGGTCTTCCAATAATGTAAAATCATTTAATAAAAGTTTTCCTTATTTCAAATCATACAAACAAGATAGGATACATATGGAAGCGAAATTTATAAATCCATTCATTAAGGCTACAATTGAAGTTATCCACACTATGGCACATGTTAAAACCCAGGCAAGCAAACCTTATCTTAAAAAAGATGACCAAGCCACTGGTGATGTGAGTACTGTTGTTGGTCTCACAGGTAAAATCAACGGGACCTTTTCAATAAGTTTTGATGAAAAAAGTATTCTAAAAATAGCATCAGGACTTTTTGGCGAAGAACTCACAGAGCTTGATAAAGAGGTTGCTGAAGTTGCAGGTGAACTGGCAAACATGATATCGGGACAGGCAAGAAGAGAGATTGAAACTCTGGGTATGCTTTTAGATGGAAGTATACCTTCTGTTATTACTGGAATGAATCATAATATTCTTCATTTAACAGATGGCCCTAAAATTGCGATACCTTTTGAAGTACCTGGGGTTGGTAAATTTACCAAAGAGATTTGTTTCGAAAGATAGTTCATTTTTACATTCAAAAAATATAAAAAGTGGGTTAAAAAAACCCACTTTATAATTTTTTTAGTCCTTCCTTTGCATATGCCAATAACATCGTGATAACACGCATGAATTATACAATAATAAAATGGTCCTTAAATAATTAGGAAATGAAATATTAAAAACAGGTAGGAAGATCAAAGTTCTTAAGAATTAAAAAGGGGTAGGTTTCGAAACCTACCCCTTTTAAATAAGTTATAATAAAGCGCATCTACCTCAGACCACCGGAACTCTTTAAAGCATACGTAACAACTTTCTGGTACATTTTCTCTTTTAGAGATGATGGTGAATCAAGATCCATACGTTTCAAGTATGGTTTTGCTTTTTCAGGTACAGGGCTTATTATCTGTTTTACAATATTGAGACCAGTTTTAACTGATGAATTTGCAAACTGCGCCTTAAGTCCCTTCAAGGATTTACCTATAACAATCTCCTCATCTGTAAAATCTGTTCCAAACGGGAATGGAGGAAAATAGCCCTTGGCTCTATATTCTTTTAAGTTATTTTCAATTGTTTGTGGATAGTTATTTCTAAATTCTTCTGGAATCTCGTAATCTTCAGGCATCTTCTTCATCTGTTTTGCTTTAGCTAAAAGCTCGTCCTGAAATCTTGAGTCAGCTACATTAATTAAAGCAGCCATAACATCTTTATCTTTTCGACCTCTAAGATCAGCAATACCATACTCTGTGATAACAATATCACGCAGGTGTCTGGGAATTGTTATGTGACCATATTGCCAAACAATATTTGACATGGCGTTTTTACCACCACCCCTTGCACTTCTAATCATTGTAATAGCTCTACCATCAGGAAGGGCATGTGCCATTGAAACAAAATTATACTGTCCACCAGGGCCACTTATAATTTTGTGATCTTCAAGAGCATCGGCTGTTACTGCACCTGCCATATTCACTTTAAGAGCAGCGTTTATAAATCTTCCATTTTTTCTTTGAAGTACCTTGATTTCCTGATCATTACCGTATAATTGATTTACGTAATCAACACCCCTCATATCAATCAACTTACGCTCTTCTTCAGTTAATGATCGTAGTGTTTCGTAGAAGTCCTGAGGACCTATGAAAAAAGAAGCATAAACAGCGATACCATTTTTAAGCTTATCGCCTAAACAGTTGTTTATAACTTTGCTGAGATTTTCCTCATCAGTAAAATCATTGCTGTATGTGTCTTTTCCGTTGATAATTTTTCCATCTTCATAGGTTAGATCGTCTTTTAATACACCGTATTTAGTTAAGAAATTAAAATCTTTCTCTTTAATTTTACCGTGGATAGCCTTACTTGCCAGAAGGGCTTTCAAAGTATCTGGAGTTACTTCATCTGTAATTTTTTTATCATTGATCAATCTTTGGAGAGGTGCATTCTCATAAACTTTACGCTTTACAATACCCTCTTTAAAAAGGTGGATTATTGTATCAACAAACATCTCTGAGGAGCACAGAAGCCCTTCAGCAAAAACATCTGTCCCACCTGTAGACTCTATAATATTTTTAAACTTCTTTTTAACACCTGTATTTTCAAGGAACTCATTATATACTTTATTTTCCTTGTGTCTCATCATTAAACCACTTACAACAGCGTCACCAAGAGAACCTATTCCAACCTGAAGAGTTCCACCGTCTTTTACAAGGCTGCTTGCATGGAGACCTATCATCCAGTCAGCAGAGCTAACTGATGCCTTTGGAGCACCAAAAAGCTTGAAGTTATATTCCGGGCTATCTATAACCATGTCGTAGTGAGACGGCTTAATAACACCTTTTCCATACATAAATGGAAGTTCGTCGTGCACCTGACCAATAATAGCAATATTTTTTCCTTGTTTCTCTAATTCTTTTTTTAGTGCTGCAGCTTCAAGGTGAGTGTCAGGATTTGAGCCCATGCTGTACCTAAGTTCTCCATCCATCTCTTTCTTTGAAATTAACTGGGCTACAACATTACAACCGTTAATCATCCCGTCCCTGATTGCATGGGTATAGTTAGATCCAAGATAGTTCATTTGAGCGTGTGGAGAGTTCATAAAACCAGCTGTTTTGTTGTAGAACTCTATCAGTTCGAAATTCTTTGGTAGTTTATCTTTCCTTAGATCAAGCATGTACTCAAAATCTGGAAAATCCTCCCAAACTCTTTCCACAATGGGCTTTAAAAACCTTTTTTCCAAATCACTTGACCAGGTCGGTTTCTCAAGAGAGACAGCAGTTATTATTGTTAAATGAAGCTCAGGATCTGTTCTAAGTCTTCTGTAGAGCGAATTTACAAGTTGATTTGGTTTTGCTAAAGCCAGAGGAATTGCAATAACAACTTTTTTCCCAACTTTCTCGATCAAATCGTCAACACATTTTTCCACATCTTGATAATACACAGGTGCTTTTTCTTCCATTTAAAAACTCCCTTAAAACTTTAAAACTTTAAAAACCCTTCCTTAAGAAATGAAAGGCAGATCAATTAATCAGATATTATAATTTTTGAATCGGTCTATCCAGACCTTAAAAAATAATTAGTACAAAAATTTCAATTTTTATTAAGAAATTTTTAAGAAAAAATTATCAAATTATTTTTTTTAACACTCAAAAAATATAAATACATTTATTTTGTTCAAATTTTTATGAAATTATCGGATTAAATATAGAATATGGATTCTAAGAATAAAAGGATTATTTTGAGTCAGTTCATTTAATGAGAATTGATTTGATTCAATTTAAAACACTAAGGCAGGTTAAGTCGGGTTTTTTATAGGTTACTCAATTCATTCCATAAATTGATTTTTATTAATAAATATAATTCAGCCAATAATTTCTAATGACTTAATAAATTTCGATCGAATTTGATTTCAAAGACTATAGAATATATAGTTCAAAATGATTTATTTATTCAATATTGGAACTAACAGTTTCAACTGAAAAGCGTTTCATGTTTTCAGGTAGATCTGAGAAAACGACCATAAAAGGAATAATGGCACCTGGTTTAATACCATCAATATATTCATCGGCTCCATTTTTATTATTCAGTTTGCTTTCAATCTCCTCCATTTTATAATTTGCAAGGTCAATATCTGAAATCACATTCCCACAATAAACAACTTTATCGGAAAGGACAGTATTGTCCTTATCGAGAATTTTTCCAACAACCTTGATATATTTTCTAATATCTTTATAGTTATTGGTTATCTTACCCTCAATAACAAAAAGTTTGTCCTCATGCTTATTAATAATGTACCTGTTGGTTTTAGAAATTTTGAAATTTGTTTTACCCATTGGGTCAAGTTTAAAAATATTGTTTATGAAAGATGGAAATTTAATAGTGTTGATATCAATAATTTTTTTATGAACTGCATAATAGACTCCTCCTGATGTGAGAGCTACAACAAAAAGCATAGTCAAAAGAATCAGTAAACAACCACCCTTCTTTTTTTTCTTTTTTTTGTGCTTGCCCAAATCAACATTCCAGTTGTCAGATTCATCATCCTGATCATAATCAGTTGCTTCAAGAAAGTCATTTTTATTGTCTTCTTCTTCAAAAGCATCTTCCATATCTGAAAGATCTTCTTCATCAAGGGACAGATCGAAATCAATATCAGATTTTTCTTCATCTTGTGAAGTATCAAGATCTCCGGCAATATCATCAAGGTCAAAATCAGAGAGATCATCATCTGAAAGTTCCAGGTCTTCGGATTTTTCATCCATATCGGGTAAATCAACAGCATCCATATCGGGTAGATCGACAGCATCCATGTCAGGCAGTTCAACAGCATCCATGTCAGGAAGATCAAAATCAGAATCCATATCGGGTAGGTCAAAGTCTTCGTCTACCTCTTCATTACCTGCTTCATCAAAATCTATCTGGATTTCTGCAAGGTCGAGATCTGAATCAGATTCAACATCGAATTCACTGGCAAGGTCAATATCCTCAAGATCAACATTTTCATCTTGCTCTTTAATGTCATCATCGAAGTCAACCTGAATTCCTGAAACATCAAAATCAGAACTATCTGATTCTGGAAATGATTCTTCAATTTCAACATCTTCTTTGACAAGATCCTGAGAAACATCTTTGTAAATAACAAAAATGTTTTTGCATGTTGAGCATTTAACTGTAGACCCTGTTGGTTTTACCAGGTTATCATCCAGTTTGAAATTTGAATTACAGTTTAGACAGGTAACGATCATTTAAGAACCTCTTTATTCTTCGAGATTGAAAATTGCAGGTAAATTTCTATAATCTTCTGCATAATCAAGGCCATATCCAACTAAAAAACCCTTTGGAATTGCAAAACACTCATAATCAACGGTGATATCAGCAGTTCTTCTTTCATGTTTATTCAGAAGAGCGCATATTTTTACTGATTCCGGATTAAATTTTTTCAGATAATCAATAATTCTTATCAATGTTAAACCGGTATCAACAATATCTTCAAGGACGAGAACATGTTTACCTTCCAGATCAAGCCCAACATCTTTGGTTATTGTAACCTCACCGGATGTAGATGTATTGGATCCATAACTACTTGCACCCACAAAATCAACCTGATTAGGGATACTTAAGCTTCGTGACAGATCCGCTGTGAAGATGAAGGAACCTTTTAAAACCCCTATTAAAATGAGTTTTTTATCTTCATAATCTTTTGAAATCTCTTTTGCTACTCTTGATATTTGCTCTTTTATCTCTTCTTCTGTAATTACTGGTATTAATTTTGGCATAGTTTTTTTTATTTGAAATTGGTAAGAAAATTTTCAATTATTCATTTACAAATGACGTAAAAGGAAGTTCTCTTTTCTGACCAAGACCAAACTTTTTACGAACATCAATCTAGTATCCATAGAAAAAACTTTAACTAAAAAGCATATATTACTTTTCTACTTTGAATACAGTCCCTTGTCAATAAATTTACTTGTTTACAACAGTTCCACTATCGAACATTATATTTTATTCAATAATATTTTAACAAACAAACATATTTGTTAAAGACTTGTAATTATTGAAATAGATATGAATTATCAGATTCCCAATTGTGCAAGTTTTTCAATAAGCTCGCTTTGTTCTTTTGAGATTTCTTTCGGCATTTTAATGTTAACTCTTACAAACAGATCACCTGTTTTTCCACCTTTCATATGGGGTAAACCAAAACCTGTTAATCTCATTTTTGTTTTATGTTGAGCACCTACTGGTAGTTTAAGGTTTCTTTCTTTACCATCAAGAGTTGGCACTGCAACACTTGTCCCTAAAAGAGCATCTGTTAGTTTAATCTCTGCATCAAAAAAAAGATCATATTCTTCGGAAGTATAAACTGAATCATTAAGCAACCTTGATTTTATATAAAGATCTCCATTTGGCCCACCCATTGGTGATGGTTCTCCCTTACCTGCCAATCTTAATTTTTTTCCAGTAATCATACCTTTTGGGATTTTTACTGTTAATTGCTCACTTCCTACTGAAACAGTTTTTGTGGCTCCTTCATAAATATCTTTATGAGATAATGGCAGTTCATATTCGAGATCTGATCCTTTAACTCTTTGCTGGCGTCCACCTCCGCCGCCTCCAAAGAAGCTGTTAAAACCCCCTCCTCCAAAACCTCCGCCACCACCACCAAACTCTTTGAAGATATCTCCAAGATCAAAACCTCTGAATATATCTTCCTGTGAATAACGTTGACGAAAGCCTGTGGATCCATACGTATCATATTCTTTGCGTTTCTCAGGATCACTTAACACTGCATAGGCTTCACTTATTTTTTTAAATTTCTCTTCAAGGCTTTTATTACCTTTGGTTTTATCGGGGTGATACTTCATGGCAAGTTTTCTGTATTTCTTTTTTATCTCACTATCGCTGGCCCCTTTTTCAAGCCCTAATATTTTGTAGTAATCTTCTGACATCTTATCTTAACCTCTGGTTGTTTTTATTTATTCCCTTTGTTAAAAGCACTTTATATCCTCACTAATTTCAATTATAATTCTAATTACTGGAGGTTCCATATTT
The DNA here is from genome assembly GCA_024226555.1 of Desulfobacterales bacterium. Classification (GTDB taxonomy): domain Bacteria; phylum Desulfobacterota; class Desulfobacteria; order Desulfobacterales; family JAAELO01; genus JAAELO01. The sequence goes on from JAAELO010000078.1 coordinate 36,766, forward strand.
TTAATTTAATACTTTTATTTAAACTTTCAAGAGTCCTTATTTTCACCCTTTTTCAAGGAGATCATAATTACAGAAAGTGCAGCAGGTGTTATTCCTTCTATTCTCGAAGCTTGACCTAAAGACATAGGTCTTACTGTTCCCAGTTTATGTTTTAACTCAGTAGACAAACCATGGATTTTTTCAAAACTAAAATCCGGATGGATCTTTATATTTTCCATACTCTTATATTTGTTAATTTCACTTAGCTGCCTTTTTATATAGCCCTCATATTTAATTTCTATTTCTATCTGTTTCTCAATTTTTTCACTAATATTTAATGGACTTTTGCTTAAAGTCTTAACAGTATTGTATGTCATACCTTTTCTCTTAATTATCTGATCAAGATATACACCATTACTTATTTTATTTGAGCCTTGCTCAGATAAATATCTGTTTGTTTCATCAGTTGGTTTTACTATTTGAGATTTAATACGACTTATCTCACTATCGATAATACTTTTTCTCTCGACGATCTCTTTTATGATATCCTCTTTAACAATTCCTAACTCAAATCCTATTTTCGAAAGTCTTAAATCCGCATTGTCTTCTCTAAGAAGTAGTCTATATTCAGCTCTTGAGGTAAACATTCTGTAAGGTTCACTTGTGCCACGTGTTACAAGATCATCAATCATAACTCCTATGTAAGCTTCAGATCTGTCTAAAATAAAAGGATCACGTTTTTGAACTTTACATGCGGCATTTATACCAGCCCATATCCCCTGTGCTGCAGCTTCTTCATAACCAGATGTTCCATTAATCTGACCTGCAAAAAAAAGTCCTTCTATCTCTTTAGATTCAAGGGAGTGTTTTAATTGCAGGGGATCAACGGCATCATACTCAATAGCATAAGCAGGGCGCATAATCTCTGCCTCTTCGAGCCCTTCCACAGATCTAACAAATTGATGTTGAACTTCAAAGGGAAGGCTGTTTCCAAGACCACTGGCGTATATTTCATCAGTATCGATTCCCTCTGGTTCCATAATAACCTGATGACTTAATCTATCTGGAAACTTAATAGCTTTATCCTCGAAAGATGGACAGTATCTTGCTGAAACACCTTGTATTCTTCCACTATAAAGAGGAGACAATGAAATATTATCCACAACAATTTTTCTTGATTTTTCATTGGTTCTTCCAATGTAACTGGGCATTGGATTATAATTTACACTATCATTGGAATATGAAAATGGCTTTGGGTTTTGGTCTGACCCATGCTCCTCAAACTTTGTAAAATCTATACTTTTCTTTTTCAACCTTGGAGGAGTACCTGTTTTCATCCTTAGCATTTTAAAACCGATTTTTTTCAAATGATCAGGTAGTGAATATGATCCGAATTCTCCTGAACGACCTGCTCTATAAGAATGTGTACCAATATGAACCTGACCGCTGAAAAAAGTTCCCGCAGCAATTACTATTGTCTCTGATTCATATGTAAAACCTGTTTGGTCTGTAACTCCCTTTACAGAGTTCCCCTCAATTATTAACTCTTCTATCAAACCTTGCTTTAACTCGAGGTTATCCTGCTTTTCAATTACACTTTTCATCTCAATATGATATCTGTTTTTATCATTTTGTGTTCTTGTGGATTGTACAGCCGGCCCTTTTTTTGTATTAAGAGTTCTGTATTGTATGGCTGTTTTGTCAGATATTTTAGCCATCTCTCCACCAAGAGCATCGACCTCTTTTACCAATTGCCCTTTTGCAGTTCCTCCAATTGATGGACTACAAGGCATTGAAGCGACTTTATCAAGGTCTATTGCCATGAGCAGCACTCTGCAACCCATTCGGGATCCAGCAAGAGCAGCTTCACAGCCTGCATGGCCTGCACCGACCACTATAATATCATATTTTTTCAAGATCATTTTTTAACCTGAGATTTTTACATTATTTAAATTTTTTAGATCTAATAGTTTATTGGACCCTATAAGTCCAATTATTTTTGGAATATCAGAATAATTCCTTATATTATTATTTATATGACAAAAAAGAGATATAATAAAATAACTAATCTATAATAATATTAATATATTTACAAACATCCATTATAATAATATAAATTCAATTTTTTAAATGAAGATTCAGGGAAATTATATGGAAAAAAGATATTTTGACTTAAATAGTTATTTTAGAAGTATATATGGTGTTCGGGTTCAGAAAGTAACAGTGGATGCAGGTTTTACATGCCCCAATAGAGATGGAAAGCTCTCTTACGGAGGTTGTATTTATTGTAATCCAAAAGGATCCGGCACTGGAGCCCATGGAAAAGGTTTATCTGTAGGAGATCAGATTGAATCAGGCAAAGAAAGGGTTAAGAGAAGATACAAGAATTCTAAATTCTTAGCTTATTTTCAATCATACTCAAATACATATGCCCCTGTTGAACATCTTAAAAAACTCTACGATGAAGCTTTGTCAGTTGAAGATGTGGTCGGTCTTTCCATTGGCACAAGGCCTGATTGTGTTGATCCTGAAAAAATATCTCTTCTTCAGAGCTATACTGATAAATATCTTATCTGGATTGAGTACGGCATACAGACAATTCATGATAAATCATTAACCCTGATAAATAGGGGGCATGATTACAAAGCATTTGAAAAGGCTGTTGCAATAACAAAAAATAAAGGGATTAAAATTTGTGCCCACATAATCATAGGAATTCCAGGGGAAACCAGAGACGATATTTTAGAGACGGCAAAAGAGATGGCAAGACTCAAGATTGATGGGGTTAAGATTCATCTTTTGTATGTTGTAAAAGGTACAAAATTGCATGAGATGTATGATAATAATGAATTTGAGTGCCTCACCCAGAACGAATATATAGAGCTTACATGTGACTTTCTTGAGTTGTTACCAAAGGAAACTATTATCCAAAGAGTAACAGGAGATCCCCATTCTGATGAGCTTGTTGCGCCATCATGGCCACTTACAACAAAATCCCAGACTATAACTAAGATTAACCAGACTCTTGAAAACCGAAACTCATATCAGGGAAAGTATTGTAACTTGTAAATTAAGAAATAATCTGGACTATACTGAACTATATGGGGGGCTTTGTTGAGTCTGATTTTCTCAGACCCAACAACCTATTTATCTGAAGGAGCTTTGACAGGTTTTCTTACTTGTGAGACTTTAGATTGCGATAGATCCGCTGTTTTTTAAAAACAGGGTTTTGTTTGTTTCCAGCAATCGGCAAGAATATTTATTTTTAAAAAAACTATATAATTGAGATGTTTTTTTGTATATAGAGTGACAATCTCATTCTTTTGGGGGAAACCCCCAGTAACAATAAAAAACACCTTTTAAAAAAAACAGCACAAAACCTATTCTCCTGTATATATTACACATATTGAATGAGTAGGTATTTTTACACTAATCATCATTACAATTTTATATGGATGCATAATAGATATTATCAATTTGAATGCCCCCTTGAATATTACTCAAAAATTGTTATATTAACTGGCAAAATTACTTAATAAAAAAGGATTAAAGACAGATATGGATCAGGATAATACAGAAATAAATGAACAGGACTCCTGTAATCTTTGTGGTGGTTGTTGTGAAAAAAGAGGACCTATTATCTATTTTGATGACGAACATTTCATTGAAATGGGAAAAATCCCTTTAAAAAATATTTACACAGTCCGAGAGGGTGAACCTTTTTTTGATTCAAAAACAGCAACTGTTCAATTTACAAAAACTGACATAATAAGAATTAAAACTAAAGAACGTTCGGATATTAATGTTTGTCTTTTTTTAAATGAAGATAACAAATGTGAAATTTTTCAGAGCAGACCTTCAGAATGCAGAGCTTTTAAGTGCTGGGATACAAGACAATATGATATGGTCTCAAACTCTGATGATTATCTCACCAGAGAGCATATTTTAAGTAAGGTTGAAGGTTTATGGGATTTTGTAAAAGAACATCAGGAAAAATGTTCTTATAGTCGAGTCAGTGAAGCAACAGAGGTATTAAAGGGCCTGATAGATAGGGAGAAAACAAAGGAACAACAAAATGCTATTGATACTTTAAATGAGATATACCTTTTCGATAAACATGTAAGAGAAATTATAAAAGAAAAAGTTAATATTGATCCTGAAATAATTGAATTTCTATTTGGTAAAGAGTTGGGTGAAATTCTATACTATTTCAATCTTGAAGTTAAGGAAAAGGATGGGAAATATTATTTCTCTCAAATAAAGATATAGTTATATATTGCCGGAGTATATTTAATACTTCGGCTTCATCAACTAAAAAATATAACTATCCCGATAGAACTAAAACAGACTTTTCTGAAGTCGTTTTGGACCATATTCCGACCTTGCAAAAAGACCTTATTTTGATAAATTCATGTGTAGCAGAAAAAATTGAGTGATTATTTAATCTTATCATGAATAAATATAATGCTGAACAGTTCTTTATTGACACTTTTTCTTTCTGCCAATAGATAAATTTATAGTTTTCTTGTGTATGTAACCCTTTATACAAAAAATGATTCTATATTTTATTAACTTAAAAAAGTGTGGGTGTTAAATGGAAAAGCTTATAACTTTCATTTTGTCTGATTACAACACTGTTTATCTTTATTCGATTCTGATTATGTTCGGAATCTTCATACTTGAACTGGTATCAATACTTGCTGGACTTAATATATCAGGACTTATAGATGATGCCTTACCAGACTTTGATTTAGATGGGGATCTTGACATGGATATAGATGTTGATACAGATTTACCATTTCACCATGCAGTGTTGCACTGGTTCAATATTGGTAACGTTCCTTTTCTTGTTCTGGTTATTATATTTCTGACCACATTTGGTTTAACAGGATTTATTTTTCAATATTTTGCAGTAAAGTTTTTAAACATTAATATTAGTTCATATATTCTAGTACCTTTAAATATTCTCTTTTCATTTTATGTTTTACATAAGATAGGAGGGATCATTGGAAGATTAATACCTTCCGAAGAAACAACAGCAATATCTCAGGAGTCCTTCATTGGCAGAATTGCCGAAATTACGACAGGCACTTCAAAAAAGGGTATGCCGGCGCAGGCTAAGATACAGGATGAACATGGGAGATTTCACTATATTATGACAGAACCCTTAAATGATGGTGATGAATTTCCAAAGGGTACAACTGTTCTGATAGTGGATAAAAAAGGCAGAAATTATCTTATTGATGAGTTTGATATTAAATAAAATTTAAATAAATTAATTGAAGGAGAAAAAAATGGAATTTGCAGCAATTGGAATACCTGTTTTTATTGTTCTTATAGCTATTGTCGCAATACTTTTTGTTTTTTCAAAACTTTATAGAAAAGCAACAAAAGAGTTGTCATTTGTAAGAACTGGTATGGGTGGGCAAAAGGTTATCATAGATGGTGGTTGTCTTGAATTACCAGTCTTTCATGACATTATCCCTGTTAACATGCAAACCTTAAGACTTGAAGTTTTAAGAATGGAGAAAGATGCTCTTATAACTAAAGACAGAATGAGAGTTGATGTTGCAGCAGAGTTTTATGTAAGGGTTAGACCAGACAAGGAATCAGTTCCAATTGCTGCTCAAACACTTGGCACAAGGACTCTGGACAAAGATGCATTGAAATCTCTCATTGAAGGTAAGTTTATCGATGCATTAAGATCTGTAGCTGCTGAGATGGAGATGGAAGAACTTCATGAACAGCGATCCGATTTTGTGCAAAAGGTACAGGGAGCTGTTGAGGAAGATCTTTCTAAAAACGGACTTGAACTTGAGTCAGTATCCCTAACAAGTCTTGATCAGACAAACAGAGAGCATCTTGATCCAAACAATGCTTTTGACGCCCAGGGATTAACTAAAATTACTGAAACTGTTGAGGCTAATAACAAATTCAGAAATGATCTTGTTAGAAAAGCTGAAGTAGAGATTGCACAAAAAAACCTTGAGACCGAACAACAGAAGCTGATGATTGGTAAAGAGGAGAAACTTGCCCGTGTAAATCAGGATAAAGAGATTAAGTTTCTGGTAAGTATACAGGAAGCTGAAGTTGCTCAAACAGAGGCAGAACAGAGAAAACTGGCAGAGCAAGCTCAACTTGAAAGTGAAAGAAATATCGAACAAACCAGAATCGAAAATGCAAAGCAGATTGAACAGGCTAAGATTTTAAAAGATAGAGAGTTAGAGGAAGCAAGGATTGGTAAACTTCAAATAATTGAAGAGAGAAAAATAGAGCAGGAAAAAGCAATTAAACTTGCCGATCAGTTAAAATCCATTGAGGTTTTTAACAAATCCCAGGAGGAATCCCAGGCTAAAGCTTCTGCTGATGAAGCAAAAGCACATGCTGTTGCTGCTGAGGAAAAGGTAGTTACTGTTAGAGAAAAAGCTTCTGCAGAGAGAAGAAAAGCTATAGCTATTATTAAAGCTGAAGAGGAAGCTGAAGAGGCTGCTGTTGGAATTATTAAAGCCGCAAATGCACAGGCCGAGGCTGCAAAACTTGAAGCTGAAGCAATTAAGGTAAAGGCTCTTGCAAAAGAGGAACAATATAGAGTTGATGCCGAGGGTGAACGTATTACCAATGAAGCTAAAAACACACTTAGTTCAGAGCTTGTGAGCTTGGAACTTAAACGTATTTTAGCTGAAGCAGCCCCTGCTATCATATCTGAAATGGTAAAGCCTATTGATAAGATCGATTCCATTAAAATTATGGATCTTAAAGGGATGGGTAGTTTTGGAAATGGAGGAAATGGAAATGGTTCAAAGGAAGTTAGTGAGGGAAACCTTGCTCAACAGGCAATGAATGCGGCTCTTCAATACAAAGCTCAGGTTCCGTTTCTTAAAAATCTTTTAAACGAAATTGGTGTGGATGACGGTTTTGAGAATATGATCCCATCGGATATGAATGACAAACCAAAAGAGAAACCTGAGAAGGATAAAGAATAACATTACCCATTTGATAAAAGACCCTGCATAAAATGCGGGGTCTTTCTTATAAAAAACTCAAAAATATTCATGGAAAACAAAAAAGCTGAAATCAATTACTTTTAAGCTATTAGGGGATTTTAACTTAAAATAAGTGATCTCAGCTTTTTTTTATTCTTTCTAAATAACCTTTCACATTTTTTATCAATTTAATATGAAATAAATCACAAACTTCTTTTTTTATGGAAATTATATGAAAAGTGAAAGATTCAACATTACAACCATTTGTGACTATATTTTAAATATTTACCATAAATTTTTAAACATATTCTAAACAATAAATTGTATTTTTAAGAAGTGAGATGATAATGTTTATATAAACCTTTTCACTAAATTGTGTTTAAAATCATATGTTCAATTTTTTTCAAATCATAAGAAAAACTATAAAAACTAAAAGTGGAGATTTATGAAGGCATTTTCATATAAAATTATCCTTTTCAACATTATAGTCCTTTTAATGGCGATACAAACTGCATATGCAGAAAGTTCCCCATCAACAAAAATTCTTTTAAAGGCAATTAAGATTTCTGACCTTTCTTTTTGCAATGAAAAAGTTCCTTTGGAAAGGTTTGAAATTAAAGAACGCTTTGAAAAAGAGATGCTTCTGATATTGTGGGATAAACCCCAGGTAATATTGTGGCTTAAAAGGGCTGCAAGGTATTTCCCCCATATCGAAGAGGAGTTGAAAAAAAACAAGATACCAGATGATTTGAAATATATTGTTGTGATCGAGAGTGCCGTAAGACCACATATAGGATCAAGAAAGGGAGCAAGAGGATTCTGGCAGTTTATTCCTGGTACAGCAAGGCAGTATGGTTTGAAAGTTAACAGGTTTGCTGATGATAGAAGAGATATTAAATTATCAACACTTGCTGCTATTAAGTATCTGAAAAAATTATACATTAAATTTGATAGCTGGACTCTTGCTGCTGCTGCATATAACATGGGAGAAAGAGGTCTTAACTATGAAATGACAGAGCAGGATGTTATAGATTTCTATAATCTCCACCTGCCGCTTGAAACCCAGCGTTATATTTTGAGAATTATTGCTGCGAAATACATTATGAAAGATCCTTCCAAATTTGGGTTTGATATCAAAAAAGATGACCTCTACAAACCCTATGAATTTGATGAGATAATAGTCTCCACAAAATATAAAATACCTTTAAGAATTGTGGCACAGGCAGCTGGAACCTATTTTAAAAAAATAAAGGATCTCAATCCAAAATTCAGAAAATATTATTTAAGAGGTACACATGAAATCAGAATTCCAAAGGATGAAGCCAAGAATTTCTTTCAAAAATACAGACCCCTTGTTGCAGAATACCTGAAAAATAAAACCGATCAAACTTATGTGGTTAGAAATGGGGATAACTTAACAACAATTGCAGAACAGTTTAATATTCCTTTAAAATCATTAGTCTATTGGAACCAAATAAAAAGAAGGGATCGCATCCACCCAGGAGACAAACTCGTCATATACAAGAAAAAATCACATCAGAATTAATCGATTTTAATCAGAATTCAGGGGGAGAGTAGAAACTTCCCCTTACCTTCAAGTTCCTCTTTACCGGCTACCCTTCCTATAATGAGCCCATTGGTAGCAAGTCTGTTTGATCTTCTTGTAAACAAAATACCACTTGTTTCACTTTTAACTGTTGAAACTTCATTAGCAAGTGGATTTATTATTTCAGCAATAAGATCACCTTTTACAACAGAATCTCCTGGTTCTTTATTATAAACAATGACTCCGGAGTTATTGGATTGTATCTGCTGGACTCCCTCTAAAGGAGTCGCCTCGTTTTTAAGTTCGGGCAGATCAGGACATTGCCCCTTAATGAAGCCCCTTCTTTGAAGGAATATAAAAATATTTTCAGCATCTTTTTTTGCTATTTCATGGGTAACATCGCATCTTCCCCTAAGTTCAATCGTTGCAGATAGACAAGCTAATGGAATAGGATGCTTCGGGAATTTTTCTGCAAGTTCCCAGTATATCTTACTACAGGCTTCGTCAAACGGATCACCACCTGAACATCTTGATAAAAGTGTTGCTTTTGCCCCCATTTGCTTTGATAGATCTTTTGAATTTTCCCAAAGAGGTGTACCTAAATAAATGTGACTTATGCCATCAAAATCACAGTGAAGATCAAGTACTATGTCAGAATCATAAGCAAGTGAGTAAAGGTATTTTTTTAGATATTCACTTTCATTAACCGTTTCAATTCCCTTGATTACCGTTGATATTGCACTTCGTATAAGGGAGATATTCCCTTTTTCATCAGATGAAAGTTTTCCATTGATTAATTCGGCAACTTCTTCTGTGACATCTGGAAAATCCCGGTTAAAATTGACTCCGGTTTTATTATCGAACCTTCCGTCTATTCTTCCATGGTTCCATTGACTTTGACCAATTGGGTTTGCTGATGGAACTATTACTATTTCTCCATCAACATCCCCTTTTTTGTCAGCTTCTTTAAGCATCTTCTCAAGATGGAACAAAACAAGAACACCCGGTGCCTCATCAGCATGCAGGTTGGCTTGGATGTATGCCTTTTTACCTGTTTTTTCTCCGAATTTTAAAACTACAATTTCCCTTTTACTACCCAAAAGCATTGAGGGGAAATAGTGGGTCTCTCTTAAAAAAGCCATTGATTAAATTCCTATAAAACTTCTATGCTTGCGAGTTTGATACAAACAGTAAGTACTTCCATAGCTAGTTCAAGCTCATCAGTTTCAGGTAAAGATGGTGCAATTCTAATATTACAGTCTTTTGGGTCCTTTTTTAGGGGATATGTTGAACCGGCAGGAGTTAATTTTACACCTGCTTCGTTAGCAAGCGCTATAACTCTTGTAGCACAACCTTCTAATGTATCCAGACTTATAAAATATCCACCTTTAGGATTACTCCATGAAGCTAAACCAGAACCACCTAGTTCCTTATCAAGAATTTTTGTTATCATATCAAACTTTGGCTTTAAAATTTCACCATGTTTTATCATATGTTTATCTAAACCATCAATATTCTCAAAAAATTTAAAATGTCTTAACTGGTTTAATTTATCTGGTCCTATTGTTTGAAAAGCAATTTTGCTTTTTATATAGTTTATATTCTTTTTACTACTACCAATCATAGATAAACCAGCACCAGCGAATGTAATTTTTGATGTTGATCCAAAGATAAACGGTCTGTCAGGATTACCTGTCTCTCTACAAGTTGTAAGTATATTTAACAGTTCAGGTCTTTCATCTGTTAAGTGGTGGTAGTTATATGCATTGTCCCAGAATATTCTAAAATCAGATGCTTTAGTCTGCATTTTTGAGAGTCTTTCAACAACCTCATTTGTATATGTGATACCAGTCGGATTGCTGTATTTAGGAACACACCATATTCCTTTAATGGAATCATCTGAAAGAACAAGTTTCTCAACCTGATCCATATCAGGACCATTTTCATCCATATCTATTATTATCATCTCAATTCCAAGGGTTTCGCAAATTGCAAAATGTCTGTCATAACCAGGGCTTGGGCATAAAAATTTAATTTTTGGGATTTTACCCCAGGGAGTCTCATTTTCACTAACACCATATACATATGCATTTACAATTGTGTCATGCATAAGATTCAAACTTGAGTTACCTCCAATGACTATCTCATCTTCAGATACTTCAATATACTCAGAAAAGAGTTTTTTAACCTCAGGAATACCATCAAGACCGCCGTAATTTCTACAGTCCGTACCATTTGAAGCCTTGTAATTATTTTCTGAAACAAGATTTAACATGGGAAAAGAAAGATCCAGCTGTTTAGGACAAGGTTTTCCTCTTGTCATATCAAGAGCAAGGTTTCTAGCTTTGAATGATTCAAATTTTGTTAGTAGTGATTCTCTTTCCTCTTTAAGTTCAATAAAATCCTGATTACTCATGGCCTTTTCCTTTTAGCAAGTTAAAATTACTGTAGTTAAAAATTATATCCTGTTTTTTTAGTAGGAATAAAGCCTATATCACAAGTTTTTAGCTTTAAAAAGAGGTAACCTGTTATTTTTATGATAAGTGTTTTAAATAAAAAACGATAAGTTTTTTATACACCTCTTTTTATGCCAATTTTTGAAGAAAACCGAATAAAATCAGATGGAATTTATGCAATACTTAAAATAATTATTAAAATTTTAAATAAGATCTGGAAATTTGAGATTTATATGCTCTAGCAACTTATCACCTATTGCAAGACCAAGTTCTATAAACTCCGGACCATATTTTTTTCCCGTTTTGGAACGAAATGAAGATTTTATTTTGAGGATGGATTTAATACCTTCAGGATAGTTTTTGACAAATAACTCAAGGGGAACATCTGCAAAAGAAACCATCTCCCATACAGTATGTGTAAAATTATCCGGCCCCCATCTGAATTTGTCTGCATCATAGAGACAATTTGATATTGTAAGTTCGCACTGCGTAAACTCATCATCATTTTTTTTAAAAGCTTCATGGTTACGAATTGCCTTACTTATTTTCTCAATCTCATTTTTACTAAATGGAAAATCCCTAAGTGCCTTACCGGCAAAAACAGATGATTCAAGTGCATGGTTTTTTGTTTTTCTTATAATATCATGAAAAAGGCCAGTACACTGCATAATTAGAAGTTCTCTGTCAATATTTTCAAACCCTTTTTCAGCAATCAATAGGGCCCCGGCATCAACAGCAACTTTTGTTGCATGGGCAAATCCGTGTCCAAAATTATTTTCCAGTTTCCTGTGAACAAAGTCTTTTAGTATACCGACCTCGCTATTTTCTTCAAAAAATGTTGTTGAATATTCAAAAGCTGCGCTGTAATCCTTGTAAAAAGACGGTATAGAAAGGGTTTCGGCTATATTTCTTGCTTCTTCCCTGATTTTTAAATATACATTATTTGCCATTTATATTTTCCATACTTTAAAATTCAAATTTATAAAAAGCTATCATGTATGAAGGATTTGATCAATTAACAAACTTTTTTTTCGGTATATTATCTGTTGCAATATTCATATGTATTATGTAGAGAAAAAATTTATTAAATAAACAGTTTTTTAGACTTAAGTCTGTTTCTTAATTCGAGTTTTATTTTCCCCTTAATACCAAAAATAAGAAGATGGAAAAAGACTAAGTCTTAGTTGCCTAAGTTTTAGCCATTTAGTCTTCAATTATTTCTTTTTTTATGGTAAACTTTGATTTTGTTAGTCCTTCGATTTATTAATTTAGCCAGAAAATAAAACTTAATGATAAATGACATATATGGAATACTAAAAAGAGCAACTAAAAGGGCCTGGGAGGAGAACATTTCTGAAGCTGCTGCAAGTTTAGCATTCTTCTCCTTTTTATCTATAATTCCACTGATTCTAATACTTGTTGCCATCTCAAGTTATGTCCTGAAAGATTTCCAAACACAGTTTAAAATTGTAGAAATAATCCTTGAACTTTTTCCAAGTGTCTCCAGAGGCATTATTAAACAGAATCTTTTTAGCCTTCTTCAGATAAGAGGTACTGTTAGTATAATAGGTGCTATTACTCTTTTGTGGACCGCTACAAGTATGTTTTCAATTCTCATATATAATCTTAACAGAGCATGGCTTGACGCCCTTTCAAGGGGTTTTATCAAATCAAGGATCATAGCTTTTTTTATTGTCGGACTTCTCACATCCCTGCTTCTGACATTCTTTTTTATAATCACTTTATTGAACTTATACCCTGTCTGGGAGATTATATTTGGGGTATCTATAATGTACATCCACTATGCAAAGCAGTATTTTCAGTATGTAGTCCTGCATATTTTTGTTCTTATTACCTTTACCTGTTTATACAGGTGGGCACCAAAAAGAAATGTACAATGGAAATTTGCATTTGTAGGCTCAATGGTTGCTACAACGTTCGTTGGCTTAACAACACTATTATTTAGTAATTACATAAGTAGTGGTATTTCAAAATACAATGTCATCTATGGATCACTTGGAGCAATAGTTGCTTTTTTGTCATGGCTTTACTTAACAAACTTTATAGTAATTTTCAGTGCACACATTGGAGCTGCCACTGCAAGACGGTATGAGAAATGAATTTTAAAGGTCATCTTGCAGGAGGTTTATTAACCGGAGCTGGGATCTCATTTATAGCAATTAATTTTGATTCGCAAGTAGTAAGAACCGTTTTTACAATAACACCGATAGCACTTATATTTAGTATGTTTCCTGATCTTGATACTTCATCAATTCCACAAAGATGGTTTTATCGCTTCATTATTCTTTATATGTTCTCTCTTGCATTAAACAATGAATTTAAGTTTGCAACGCTCATTGGAATCCTGGTATTAGCTCCGGTTATTGACCAGCACAGAGGATGGACCCATAGTTTTCATGCCGCATTTATAGTCCCTTTGGCACTTATTATCGTGTATCAGTTTTTCCTTTCAAGAAACCATTTTTTTGAGAATTTCAATTTAAATGGGATAGTAGATTGTATTTTAAAATATAAATGGATTCTATTAGCTGCTATTTCAGGATGGTGCTCACATATTATTTTAGATTCAAAGTGGTTGGTTAAAAACCACGCAAAGCATATATAATAAATGGGATTTTGCTTTAAACATAATGAAGTACAAACAAACTATTTGTGCATGAAATACAACGAATATATGTGTGATACGTGTATAAAATGTAAAGACCCTGAAATCTACTGCAAATTCAGGCAAAATTGCACAATAGCTTACATCGACAAAGAGAAAAGAAGAGAAACCGATTAATCAGCCATATTGTAATAAAGAAACCCTCTTAATAACTTATTTTTAATAAACAGCCTTGTATTTTTAGAAACTATTCCAATCAAAATTCTAATTATTAGAGATTCCCATAATTAATTTATTTTGGTATAATCTTAAGAAACTTACCACCATTTTCGAAATTTCAGATTTTACTCAAAAACAGGTTTGATACTAATGAATAGCGAAACTGTTGTTAAACAATGGGGCATCATATGTAGAAAAGATGAACTAATCCGAAAGCATGGCTCGGATGGACAGAAAATGGTTTCTGAAGCCTTAAATTTTTTAACCGAGGCAAAAACAGCAAATCCATTTATAATGTATGAAAACGGTTTTGAAACCCTTGAAGATATTTCAAAATCTATTACTCTTGTTCTAAAAAAAAAAGATGAATACCCTGATGAAATAGTTGATAAAGCAGCAACTCTCTATAATAAAATTTTAAAGACAGCACCAATAATACTATATGATATAGGCATTAAGAAATTTAACAAAATCCAGATTTTAAAATCCTATATAATCCATAAACATTTTTTTGATCAGAAAGTTGGATATAAAGAGTATATTAATGCCGAAAAAACCCTGAAAATTTCTGGTATGATTATAACTTTGGATTTCCTGCAAAAGTATGATGGTGTAGATTCTACGTCAGCTAAGAAAATTATTAAAGTTCTTAAGAAATTTAAAGTTATATATGACAGTGACCCATATGAGATTATTACAAAAAAGATCCTTTCAAAATCTCAGAAAGTTGTTGTTAATCAAAAACTCGGATCAATATTTAAAAATTCAAAAAGTCTGAAAAAGTTTATCAATGATATTGAGCAACTGAAAAAAATTAAGCTTAAGTACCGTGAAATAAAGAAAAGCATTGTTAATTTTAGAAAAGAGGGTGAAAAGCAACCATTTATACTGTTTTTTCGAAAAAGAAAAATATTTAAAAGCAATGAAGAGGTTCGCAGGATTGCAGGACACCGAATATACACCTATTTAGATAGTTTTAAGGGTGCATTTAATAACAGCAATTTATTTAAAGGTATAAATTTCTCAGGTCTTACACCTGTTTTATCAGATATTGAATTAACCAGTTCCGATTTAAGTTACTGTGACTATAGTGGGATTACTATTGAAAACTGTGCTCTAAGTAGATGCTATTTGTATAAAACAAAACTTAAAGGTGTGAAATTTATCAACTGTAAGCTTGATGAAACTGATTTTTCAGAAAGTTTATTAATAGACTCTGAATTTACAGATTGTGATCTGTCTTATACAAAGTTTGATGGTGCAACAATGAACAATTGCAGAATCTCAGGGAAAAATAAATATACAAAAACCTCCTTTAATAATGCTAATTTAGAAGGTGCCTCTTTTTCAGAGGATGCATTTTTCTATGGATTGGATTTTACCTCTGTAAATTTACAATCTGCAACTATTCGAAATTGTAAATTTTCTGAGTGTACATTCGATGGGGGTAATCTTAAAAAGATGTTTGCAATAGGAGCCTCATTGATCAAATGTTCTTTTCATAATGCAGATCTTTCCGGGTCCAAAATGGATAGATCAGATCTTTCTGAATCTGATTTTTACAGAGCGACTCTCTCAAGAAAAGACAATGAGAGCTGTTTTAATGGAGTTAATATGATTAAAACAAATCTTTCATATGCAAGAATCGATAAAGCTGAGCTCCATCAGGTTAATTTCCTCGCGAGTAATCTTTATTTAACTATTGTTGATGATGCATCTTTTAAAAAAGCAAAAAATATCTCAGGAACTGAACAACCACACATAGCAGTTGGAGATGTTTCAGGACAGGAGATTGTACACAGAGCTACTTTGAAAAAAAGGTTAAAGGAGATGGGTTTTGAAGTTGAAGATGTTCATAAGGGAAAAATAGAGATCGAAGATTTGAAAAGAATATTAGACAGTGGTGAAACATTAAAAAAGCTTATGTCTTTTCTGAAAAAAGAGGGAGCCCAGATATCTGAAAAATATATTAAATACAATTTTCTTAATCCTCAAAACCTTACTAAAATAAGAGAATGGCTTGAAAAAGAGATGCCGCAGGAACAGGATATCATTATCCCCATGTTAATGGATGAGGAGTTTATAGATAAAGAGGATATTCTGCTAAAAACATTAACTGTTATATAGATTCCCTTAATCTATTCTAAAATAAAAATCCCCGCCGCAAGCAGCGGGTTTTTTTACCTAAGCTTCACAATAAACTCTAAAAATAACTTCCAATGTTAAATATGCAAATGATTTACTAAATGTTCTACAACAAGTTACTTGCAAGTTCAGCAAGATCTGATCGTTCTCCTTTCTCAAGATTAATATGGGCATAAAGTCTCTGCCCTTTCATCTTCTGTATCAAATAGCTTAATCCATTTGAATGACTGTCAAGATAGGGGTGATCTATCTGAAAAATATCACCTGTAAAAACAATCTTTGTTCCCTCACCTGCCCTTGTTATAATGGTTTTTACTTCGTGGGGAGTAAGGTTTTGAGCCTCATCAATTATAAAAAATATTTTGACAAGACTTCGACCACGAATATATGTCAACGGCTCGATCTGCAACTTTTCATTCTTTATAAGATCCTGAATCTGCATATGTTTTTGACTGGTTTCCTCAAACTGATTCTGAATAAAATTAAGATTATCATGAAGAGGTTGCATATAAGGTTTTATCTTGGATTCAATATCACCGGGTAAAAACCCAATATCCTTATTGCTTAGTGGCACTATGGGTCTTGCAACAAAAATCTGATGATAATATCTTTTTGATTCAAGAGCTCCTGCAAGTGCCAGCAATGTTTTTCCCGTACCAGCTTTTCCAGAAACCGATATCAGCTTAATATTATTGTTTGTTAATGCGTTGATTGCAAAAGTTTGACCGGAATTTTTTGGATATATTGAGTATGCACTTTGTTTCTCTACTCTTTTTATAACATCTTCAACACCATCATATGTCGCAAGAACAGATTGCCTGTCATTTGATAGAATATAGTATTCATTTTCAATAAAGGGCTCATCAGGACCTATTAATGATGCTTCAATTTTAAAAGGGCTTTTATATAGTTTGTCTATAATTTCAGGATTATAAACCTCAATTGTCCTTGCACCTGTGTAGAGTGTTTTTAAATCTTCGATATGATCTTTTGTAAAATCCTGGGACAAAACTCCCACAGACTTAGCTTTCATTCGAAGATTTACATCTTTTGTAACAAGAACAACAGGATTGTTTCCATTTTCATCTTTTAAATTGACTGCAATATTCAGTATTTTATGATCTTTATTGTTTGGATCAAAGTTTTCAATTTTTCTATTAAAGGGTTGTTCCAGTTTTATACTGATATATCCATGACCATTACCTATGCTCACTCCCCCATTGAAAATTTTTCCATGGGAGAGCTCATCAAGCTTTCTTAAGAAATTTCTGGCATGAAAATTCAGAGAACCACTACCCTTTTTAAAATTATCAAGTTCTTCCAAAACTGTTATAGGTATAACTATATCATTATCCTGGAATTGATAGATGCATGAGTTGTCATGTAAGATTACGTTGGTATCTAAAACAAATGTCTTTTTCACAGGCAATTCCAATATTTTATTAAGTTTCCGGTTTATCGAAAAAATACTTTGGTTGCAAATTAGACTAAAGATACAACCGGATAGTGGTTTTTTAAATAATTAAAAAACTACTGGGTTAGAAAACAAAAAAAGCCAACTAACTGAGTTTAAAATCTCAATTAACTGGCTTCGGTATTGTATCAGTTTATGTAATAAAAATATTAGCTTCACTAAGTCAAGTGTGACACCAACATCTTTAAAAATCAACTCTTTTCTTGATGTGAAAAAACCTGCAAAACGTTAATTATAAACTATTTATAAGATATTGGCAAACCATTTCGCATAATTTTAGATAGGATTAAAAAAAACCCTCTAATTACGATTAAGGATAGATCGTGGTCAACGATAATTACACACAAAAGGGATGGAATTAACCCAAGGCCAAAAAAAATGGATTTGTAGACGATCCTTACCTCCGCCTATCTCGATTATCTTAAAATTCAATTTCTTATTCCGATTTTATAAACAAATCTTTGAATTTTAAGTTTTTATTAAATAAAAATTTAAATTCACTACTGGTCGTCATTCTCGAGATAGAGGCTGTGTCATGAATCAACTTTCTCTATTTTAGAGTGAAAATATTTTGTATTTAGGCCTTTAGAGATATTAGCCCAAACGGTCGTCATTCCAGAATCTGATTAAAGCTTGTTCTTAATCAGGTATCAGGAATCCAGAGGTTTTTATTTAATTTTCTTATTTGTGAAACAGCCTCAAATATCAGTTGTAGGTTGCATAGAGCCGGAGGCGAAATCCAACATTTTCGACCAAATAAGAATTTACGAGTTTGTCGGGTTTCGTTCCTCAAGCCGACCTACAACTAAATTAAAATCCAATAAACTCCTTTTCGCCTCGTATTGCCTCACTTCCACCCGTTTATAATAAAAACTAAACCCCAAAACAACCAAAATCCCTTTCCAAATTTTCTAAAAATGATATTCAATCTTTAAACATCCATAAAAAATATATTTATTTGCTTGTAATCTTGATATGCAGAGTATAGGCTATTATTCAGAAACACAGAAGCGAGCCAGTCAGGAGCTAGGAACTCCTTAACTGACTCTGAACAAAAACATTTCTTCAAAGGAGAAACGTAATGTCTGTATATTCTTTTACAGAATCCCTAAGGTTCCGTCAACGCCTCTTTCAAACGTCGGGGCAGCTTTTACACCCAAACCCTTTTAAATCAGGAAAAAAAGCACGATTATTCTGTTCTACAAATCCGCCTTCGGTTTGTAAAACACCTGTTTTTCCATTGTATCCTCCGTTGATAATTTGAGGTTCCCTGGGTGTAATTGAACTTGTAAAAACACTAAAGGGACCTCTAATAATTTGAATTTTTGATGAAAAACAAGGCATAACAAAAAACAACGGGTTGATTCGTTTATGAAAAAGGTTTTATTTTATAAAGTTTACAGTTTTATTTTTGTTATATCTGTGTTTCGCAAAAAGATCAGTTACTAGAGATTCCCTAATGATTTAATTCGAGATTCATAAAAAATCAGTACTGAAGATTTTGTTCAGGTACAACACTTGTTTTGCGTCTGAAAGAGGCGAACCCTAACAACAGGGGACATACAATATGTTCCCTTAAGGTATGGCAGTTAACTGCCCCTGCTGCCATACCTTTTCCAAAACCAAATATAAC
>JAAELO010000079.1 GCA_024226555.1 Desulfobacterales bacterium
CTCAATTGTTTTACCTTTTATTTGAACTTTTCTCATGTATTAAGCTCCTTTTAATATTTTATACCTCAACACCACCTCATCAGAAAACAGATCCCTTTCTTCCTCCTGGAATGCTATTTCCGGAAATGTTTGCAGATATTCGATTATGCCGTCCTGATTTTCTCCGGATGTTATTATCCGGAGATTGTTTTTCTTTGGTGTCATTTTCACCTCTTTGACCGGGATAAGTATTTTGATCTGATCAATAAAGGATAGTTCTTTTCTCGTATCTTTTTTCGTATTCTTTGACAGTTTTTTCATAGCCAAAAGCCTCAATATGTTTTTTTCAAGTGAAAAATGGACTTTTTTTCATTTGAAAAGTATACCACTTTTAAGAAAAAAAATATTGTTAATGGAAGGAGCCCGGAGGGCGACTGGAATTAACAATATTTTTTTTTCGCCTATTTAATTTTCTCTCTTTTTTCACTCCATTCTTTAGTTTCTTTTAATCTGTACGAGTTTCCATTCATATTTACTAGATAAGCCTTATGGGTCAGCCTATCTACCATTGCTGCTGTTAATACCGGATCCCCAAACAATTCACTCCACCTGTCAAATGATAGATTTGTTGTAATGATAGTAGATTTTCTTCCCGCTCTTAACGACAGATGCGTGAATAACATTTCTGCGCCACTCTTATCAAACGAGATATAGCCAAACTCGTCACAAATCACTAAATCATATTTTTCAAATTTATTCTCAAAGGTTCTTAATTTCTTTTCTGAGCGTGTTTCTCTCAGTTCTGTTATCAAGTGCGGTATTGTTGTAAAAAGTACTGAAAATCCCTCTAAACAGGCCTTAATCCCCAATCCTATAGCCATATGTGTCTTACCCGTACCAGGATTACCGGCTAAAATTACATTGTGTCCGTTTTTTATAAAATCAAGACTCTTGAGTGTTTCATACTTATTTCTTGCATCAGCCGGTAAATCTTCACTGCTAAGATCTTCCAGATATTTCTTGTAGGGAAAATTTGCAACTCTGATTCTTCGTTGCATCCTTCTTGATATCCTCGATTCATACTCTTTTTCAAGTACGTTCAAAAGAAACTTATCATATGCCAAATTATCTTTTGCAGCACTTATTGATTCATCCTTGAAATTGCTTCTGATTCCAGGAAGTTTTAATTCTTTTGTAAGTTCAACAATACTATCGTGCAGATTCGCAGATCTCATATAACGTTCTCCATTTTATTATTCAAGTTCTCACTATTGTTGAATAATGACGTTATTGATAACAGCTGAGATCTGCAATTATTCTCTATTTCGCAGTTTGAGGTTTCGAGTTGTCTTGTTCCTTTAATCATATGCTTTCTTTGACAGATAAGTTTTATTTTATCTGTGGTTATTTTACACCTATCCATCACATTCAATTTTGAAATTGCAGATTTTATTTCTCCTGCATCTGTTGCTGTTTCTTTCATGTATTCAAGAAGTTCTATAAAATCTTTTGGGTCGTCAAGATAGTGTTTTTTAAAAATCATCTGCATACTTTCATCTAACTGTTTCATAGCCAGACTGCCATGTAAAGCGCCCGGTTTCCTCTTTAGTGTTTTTGTATAATGCTCAATATTTATAGCCCACTTATGGAAGGCAAATAATCTGTCGTGGGTACAAATATTTGTATCGTTGTGAGAGAGCACGATCTTCTGTGGATAAACTTTAGCCGTAACCATCTTACCAACATATTCTTCCGGGACTGAATAATGGCATGTTTTATAGCTAACTGTAGAATAATTGCCAACCTTTAAACACTCTAATTCTGCGCATTCAAAGAACGGTTTTTGTGGAAGTAAATATGCCGTTTCACGCTTCAGGATCTCTAGAGCACTTTGACCTTCTTTCTCTAGTTGAGGTTTCCTATTAAGATTATCACAAACCTCTTCCAGGTAATGATTTGCCTCGTCTATGCTTGCAAAACGATCATTCATGGAAAATGCTTTTCGTCTCACATATTCAACGCTCCTTTCAACATGTCCTTTCTCATTACCCTTCCGAACATTGCAAAATCTAAAGTCAAAACCATAATAGAGTGAGAGTTTCAAGAGTCCTTCCGTTGCCTCCTTTTCGTGCCTGCCAACAAACTTTTTAACAGCAACACGCATATTATCATAGACCATTTCTTTGTATACACCACCTATTTTATCAAAAAAGTAGGCATGTGATTGTTGAAATGACAAGGTGTCCTGTTTTTTAAATAGGCGAGTATAGCGATAGTTCCCTGCTGCGCTCGTAAAAACCGCAAGCTGATACGTTTCAAGTGCGTTGTTTATAAATATCTTCACTTCGCCCCAGTCAAATTCGCAGACTTCGCCAAGGTTATAGGATTGCTTGATAAAAGCCTCTCTACCAATTTCATCAATTTTGTTTATCAGGTTGCAGGTTGTCGTATAACCGATATTGAAACCATCCTTTTTAAGGAGTTCAAAAATATCTATTTTCTTCAATTGCTGCTTACGTTGTCCAAGGCTCCTTTTCTCACGATTTAAATCCAGGTAACCTTTTATTTTCTCTATCACTTCTTCTGTTACTTTGCGTCGGCTTCTATTAGAGCTGTCATATTTAGGTGTGGCTATGAGAGATTCAATATGTTCTTCAGATTTAGATACTCCTGAAGCCAACAGAGCTTGCTGGGCAATTGAGTAACGATCAATATACCTATTCACCGTTTTGCGATTGATGCCCATCTCTCTGGCTATCTTCCTTATGGAGTCTCCTTTGTTCATATACCGAATGATAATTTCCTGTTTATCTTTCAAATTTTTCACCTCCTTATCCTCCCTGTATAATTACAGGAAGTTTAAATTAAGGTGGTATACTTTTCAACTGAAATATGGTGTACTATTAATATAATATATACAGAATAAGGCTAA
>JAAELO010000080.1 GCA_024226555.1 Desulfobacterales bacterium
AAATTTTCGAAATTCATACTCGAATGTGTTCAGTAAGGCTTGTTAAACTAATATGACAAGGTTTTGGAAAGAAAACGAAATTAATTTTGAAGATATCTCGCCACTCCATGTTTTAGAGATTGGGTACCCCTATCTCTAAAATATGGAGTGACCAAAAATTTTCTTGAAAGTCTCGAATTTCATACTCAAATGTGTTCAGTAAGGCTTGTTAAACTAATATGACAAGGTTTTGGAAAGAAAACGAAATTAATTTTGAAGATATCGCGCCACTCCATGTTTTAGAGATTGGGTACCCCAATCTCTAAAATATGGAGTGACGTTTATTTTCTTCAAAATTGGTTGAAAAGTTGAGAAAACTCCTGCGGTTTGTTTAGAAACCAATATCTTATTGAATTGACGTATTTTATATTCCACTCCATCACTCCACTCCATCACTCCACTCCATCACTCCATACTTCATGTTTTAGAGATAGCCCCAAAGAATCCATCGATGGAGAGAAATATAATGAGCCTCAAAAATACAAAAATAGGTGTCTTTGGGATTCAATACATGTTGAGCCATTTCCTGTTAAAGAAGTTAATCTACCTGGTTGCAGTGACGGGAAAGTCTTTGCAACTTTAAACCGGTATGTAATGTATCTGTGTTATTAATTACTTTTCGTGTTTTAATATTCATTCATTGATTTGGTTTTTATTTCCTTTTCTGTAAATTGTCGTGATTTGTAGATGTTTGCGTGCAGTTCTCGTGTTAGTGTAAGTAACTCCCTTTCCGGGAAATGTGTGTTCCTTTGTCTTTGCTGTAAATGTGTTGTGTGATGTATCGCAGTGTTGTCTAATTAGTCTGTGTTATATATTTGTGTGTAATGATATTTAAGTTTTAGTCTTGTCTTGATTACGAAAAAGAATCAGATCTTACAGTTATAGAGTTGAAGT
>JAAELO010000081.1 GCA_024226555.1 Desulfobacterales bacterium
AATTGACAAAAAAAATTCAAAGTAGCGAAATTTTGTTTAAGCAGCAAAATACTTTCTTTGTGTGCAAACTAATTTATCTGGACGCTAACAGAAGGATAAATGTCAAGCAGTGTAGTTGGGAAGGCTGTTATTAGATAATTAAATCCAAATAACAAGGTAAAAAATATATTTAGTCCATAAAATTGTGAAATTATGCCAGCAGCTTATGTATTCTTGTTATTTTTACCTAAATTGACTTTTTTCATAAAGATTGTCAGTGAGAATAGGGAGATTTGTTCAAGGAGCAGAAATTCCAGTACTGAGCTTCATATACTTGGTCTCCTAGCAACAAGTCACGTGACTAACACCATTGTCATGCTATTTTTAGATCAACAATGGTTGGGTGTTTACTTGTACAAAGTTTGAACTTCATAAGTGCTATGGCTACTGAGATAACTAGGGGGTGGGCGAAAAACGCACCCTCCCGGTCCAAAACATAAAAAAATCGCCCGGTTAAAATAGGGTTAAGGAACTTTTGGTACTGAAAGTTAACCAAAAGAGGTCCAAAAATATAGAACTGTCTGGAACTAGAACTAGACCGCTTGTAAAAAGCGTGTAAATGAACTTGCTGTAAAAATGAAAATTAAAAAATATA
>JAAELO010000082.1 GCA_024226555.1 Desulfobacterales bacterium
TCTAAAAAGTAACACTACGCACGAAATGCATCTTTCTTGCAGCACCCGATTGGCGGGTACATTGCGCCGTTTTCAAGCAGGACTACCAGCGATTTCTCGAAAAAAAGGGCATAAAACACTACTGATGCGTACGTGGTCGTCAGGGGGGGGGTGTAGAAGGGACAGTACTGCATTTTTTAAAAAAGGGACAATGCAAATTGCAGGGACAATAAACACTTTGATGCGCCCCCCTATGGCTCCTTCATAAGAGGGTACGCAGGGGCACCACACAAAAAGCACCCCCTATTTTGCAGTACTGTCCCTTTTCGGGACGCCCACCCTGAATGCCCTGCTGTGCACCTCCTCTCTGTCCTTCCCAATCGATTCTTGCCTCCCCCTCGTCCTCTTTTATTCAACGGCCCCTCTATAACCGCCCTTACCCCGACTGCTTTCCGGGAAGTTCCATCTTCGAAAAATTGGCATTATGCAACCCTTGGGAGTTTGCTCGTCCTACGAATACCCTCTCAAA
>JAAELO010000083.1 GCA_024226555.1 Desulfobacterales bacterium
AAAAAAAAACAAAAAAACGCAAAGAGACACGCACGCACACGGTACAACAAAAACACAAACCAAAACACATCTATGCTCCTTCTTCTTCTCTCTTTCTCTCTCTCTTTCTCTCTCTTTCTCTCTCTCCAACAAACAAATTCAAAATATAAACAAAAAAAATCAAACTTTCCTTTTTTTTAAGCGAAAACAAAAAACGAAAAAAAAGCAAGCTCGAAAATCGGGCGAAAATACAGAAAAACCAAAAAGAAAAACAAACAAAAAACGCACACTTTTGAGCAAACTGCTCAAAAAACAAAAGCAAAACACAGTTTTCCTTCTTTTTTGCCCTTTTTCTTTACATATTTTTTTACTTTCCATAAAACAAAGCCTTCCCCTTCTTTATTTTAAAATTGAACTCAGTTAATATGGGCTGGGGTTACACCCTAACATACCCCGTAATCTTTTTCATTAATTATGCTCTCATTTGTGAAATATGCGCGCGGATTTGCGCGTCTTTCTTTTTCCCCTTTTTTTGTTTTTTTTGTTTTTTGTTTGGGAGGGGCTTATATTTTTTTGCCCACCGTTCAATATATCCAATCCACACATCATATCATCCATTCCACACCTTCACAAGATTCAATAATATCCATATCCATCACCAGTCCCTTGATAGTCTGTGTATGGGTTGTGTTGAGCCGTGGGTTATGTACGCAAGCAAAAAAAACGC
>JAAELO010000084.1 GCA_024226555.1 Desulfobacterales bacterium
CCAAGCATCATCCTTCCCTTCTCTTTCTCCTTCTCTCTTTCTAAATCAATTTGTTCGGGAACTGTCCGGGCGCTACTATGTAAGCATGCCCCGCGGGCCATGAAAGGGGGAGGGGTGGGACTATTACCGCTACTTCCCCTTTCTCTTTCTCTTTCTCGGGATTCGGTCGGAGGAGATGAATTCCCACCTCGGATAACCGTTTCTCGGGTGGAAGACATAGTATGGGTTCGGGTCATATCTTCAGTTCGAGGGGTATACATTCGATGGGAGTCCCTTCTCCCTCTTTCTTTGGAAACAATTGTCGGCAAAGGGAAAGGAGACCCGATTTCCACCGATAAACGATGTCTTTTTCTTCTTTCTTTTCCATCGAATAATTGCGATGATAAACGTTCTATACTACCACTTCCTCGCGCACTTACCCGACTACGGCTATCATCTCTCGAGTTTTCTGGTAAATAAAGAGGGACGGTCGGTTGTTTTTCGACCGCTAAACTTTTTGAAGATTTCATTTTTTTTGGGGAATCTCCCAACGCATTTTCAATTTTATCATCCAAATCGGAATCATCATATTCATCATCTTCATGAGTTCCCTTCGCGGAAGGGGTTGGGGAACATCCTTTACCATGCGGGGACTCATTCTTTTTTAGGGGTGCGCAAAAACCGAATTTTAGGGGGGGGGGG
>JAAELO010000085.1 GCA_024226555.1 Desulfobacterales bacterium
AATAAAATATTATGCTAACAAAAACCTCTTTTGTCTTACTAATCTGTAAACAAGTTGTTTTAATTTAACGTAAATTATACAGATCAAGAGGTGTACTATGTCAGAGTTGAAGACTCGCAACACTTTTTATATCTTAAAAAAAAATATCTCGCAGAATATTATATTGTCTTTAATGATCCTTATGCTTGTTTCATGCTCAGCGAAACATAGAGGACCAGACGCTCCTCCACCGTCTCAACTCCCAAAGAATTACATAGATGGATTATCGAAAGTATATCAGGATACTAATGCAGAAGAATTAAAGCTTGCCTTAATGAATGTCCTAACTGAAATGAGCTTTAGCTTCAATGACGTGAATACCAAAGAATTAGTCTTTGCGATAACGACAAATCATATAGAAAGTGATTTAAATATGAATAAATGTCAATCAGGTTCTCTGGGTTTAGTATCTCTCTATATCATTTGTAAAAAATCTGACCTTGGCCTAAATCTCTCTATAAAGTATTGTCTCGCAAAATCATGCATACATTGTCCGAAGTGGGAGGAGTCTTGTTTCTTTCACGAAATTCTCCATAAACAAGTACAAAAAATTATCCAAAAAATATACAATAAAATATCTCAATATTTAACATTGAAAGATGAAGTCTAAGCGAATACGTTTGTTTCAAAGTTATGAATAGAATGGGCTTGGTTTTTATTTCGCCCAAAAATCGAGGAGTCGTTAATACTGTCAGGTGCCATCGAAAGAGGATATGAGTTTTGAGTGATGAGTATTGAACATATTGCATACTATAACATCTTGTTTTTTCTCAATACTCATCACTCATATCTCATGACTCCGAAACAATGTTGAAGGTTTACAGCAGTGTCGAACAATCAGAAGCGGGCGAAATTAGAACCAAGCCCCATAATTAATTTCACAACACAATAAAATGGCCGGAAAGTGAAACACAAACGTACTAAAAAAAATGAATCCAATCCCAGGATTTTGAGCCTCTTAATTCTCTTCCTTGTTTTTGGCATGGGCGAGCTTCTTTTTTTTACCTGGGTTAGAGTTCAGTTCGTTAGAGTTAAGTATGAAATATCAAACGAAACCAGCAAAACACAAAAGATGCTGACTAAACAAAAAAAC
>JAAELO010000086.1 GCA_024226555.1 Desulfobacterales bacterium
AGGGAGAGTGTGGAACTCTGGAAAAGTAGAGGGGGTGCGAGACAGAGTGTGTGTAACTCTGGGAAAGTCCATCGAGTGCGAGGGAGAGTGTGGAACTCTGGAAAAAGTCGACAGACAGCCGGCGAGTTGGAAAACAGCAGGGGCGATGCGACAAAGGCGAGCGAGAGGTTGCGAGGTGATGAAATACACAATTACAACAACAAACAGTCATTTCCAAAGCGATTCATCACCGTTGCGAGGGTCTACGACGGGTAGAAAGAGTTGGAAATGCGTTGGAGAGAGTAGGATATATATGAGAGTGTCGGAGAAGTGTCGAAGGGACTCTAATATATGCGAAAGACTCGTAGAAGGGCTCCACAAAGTCAGGGGATAAGCGAGAGAGTCGGAGAAGGGTTCGAAAAAGCCAGGGGATAGAGTCGGAGAAGGGTTCGAAAGAGTCGGGGGTAAGCGAGAGAGTCGGAGAAGGGCTCGAAAGAGTCGGGGGTAAGCGAGAGAGTCGGAGAAGGGCTCGAAAGAGTCGGGGGTAAGCGAGAGAGGCGGAGAAGGGCTCGAAAGAGTCGGGGGTAAGCGACAGAGTAGCAGACGGGCGCGAAAGAGTCGGGG
>JAAELO010000087.1 GCA_024226555.1 Desulfobacterales bacterium
GTTGAGACCCCTAGCTGTGTTGGTTCTGGCTCAGTGCAAATCGAAAGTGCGATTAACAGCATCCAAGGATTGATGGCTACCTCCTTGGGGATGATCTTTGAGATGGTCTATATCATCAAAATACGTATAAGTAGACCCATAGGAGCCATCATCGAAAGAATGCAGTTAATCACGGTCTCGCCTCGTGCTGATTCAACTCCCAGAAGCTTCCTGCTAAGGAGATTTGGCATCAGGATTAAATACTCTTGTAATCTCTCTACATTTTCTTGTCTTTGAACAACAATATTGTTGTTCAACGACAAGAAAATATTTTCATTAGCAAGAATATGTTGAAGTAATTAAAAACAAAAAATCGATCATACAAAAAGAAAAATTCATTCCTGAACTTTTTACCTCGTATTGCAGACCACATCGAAGTTGCAAATCAATTGCTTAATACAAAAAATGTTTGAACATCATATTTCACAGTACGCGCACCGTTTATCTAGAATGAATTTTTTTCACAATTTTATTTAAAAAATCGACCTAGCATTCAATAATTTTTTTCAAAAATTTTAGAGCATATATGAAGCAAGCTGGAGTGTCCTGCGATCGTTTTCCACTCTCAAAAAAATTCTAACATTTTTTTAAAATTGCACTGGAGGTGTATTTTGAGGATATATGTGAAATTGCGTCATTCCTGAAAATCACGTGTTTTCTTAACGGTTAACACTCGTGTGAATGTTTTTTCGCAAGCACATGTTGTGTTAAACATATAAGATCAGCCCTACTTAATACAAGTTTAAATAAAGCTTTTTCCTTTCTGAAAATCAATTAATTAATTTTGCATTTTCTTGCTCGAGCAAGAATATTATTGATATATTGTTGTTCAATTTTCGTCATCGAACAACAATATTGTTGTCCAAAACAAGAAA
>JAAELO010000088.1 GCA_024226555.1 Desulfobacterales bacterium
ATTGTTGTTGAGAAAGGCAAGAAAACCCTTAACATTTAAATTGAAGTGGATTTGAGCTTTTTCTCAGTTCAATCGTGTGTTTTTTCAATTTCGGCGCCTCTCGCGGACTTTCGGCGCCTCCACCAGTAGCATACGGGGTCCAAAGTGCCCCTCTGAACCTTTTTGAAATCCTCTGATCGAAACCGAAAAAAAGCTCGATGGGCTATAAAAGGATTTCTGAACCCTTTTCATGTGTACTCTGGACCTCCAAAAAAAATTCTGATTGCCAGAAGTCCACCGCCAAATCTAGTGCTGGTCCAGAAAAAAAGCAATATTTTCAAAAATTCAACATTTTGACAAAACATCAAAAAAAATTCTGGGCCAACAGACATTTTCACTCAATCATAAAAAAAAAGCCCAACAGAAATTAGGACAGGCTTGGTCCAGAAGCCTCTGAGGTAAATCCTGGGTCCAGAATTAGTGTAACGTGTGGTAAGGATTTCGATCAGAGAAAAAAAAACCTTCAGATTTCTGGACCACTTTTTCATTTTTCATAGGGTCCAGAAAAAAATCAACGAGTTTCAAAAAAAATGAGATGGGTGGGAATAAAATCGAAGATTTCGATCAGAAAAAAGGAAAGACGTCAAAATGGGAGAAAAAATTCTGGGGCAATTGGATCAGAAAAAAAGGAAAGACTTCAAAATGGGAGAAAAATTTCTGGGGCAACATACATAAAGACAGACCGCATGAAAATCAGATCAGAACTTGAAAGAACCGAAAATATGGCTTGGGAATTTCTGATCGAGATGATCAGAACTTTTGAA
>JAAELO010000089.1 GCA_024226555.1 Desulfobacterales bacterium
GTATTTCATCAAAAATTCTAATTATTAGAGATTCCCTTAATTTTAAAAGATTCCCTAAAGTATAATCAGCATAAAATCAGATCTATTATTTCTTTATGGAAAATAGTAAACACTATCATCATGGAAACGAACAAAACACTACACATCCCGACTATTTCATCATGTAGAGTATCGGTGTTTTGATAATATCTGTTTTCATCGAGAACGCTATCTTTAGTCAGGTATACAATAAAAAATATGGGACCAATCAGTGGTATTAAAAAGAAAAGAAACCACCAACCACTACGATTAGTGTCATGTAATCGTCTAACAGTTACAGCAATAGTTGGAATTATAATTGCTAATATATACATAATAGGGACAATCAACAGATTGTTTGAGTTTGCATCATAACCATCAAGAATACTTGTAATAGTAAAAATACATCCAATGATAAAATTTAATAGGGTAAATTTCCAAAACTCTTCTCTTGATGCGATTCCGTTAAATATTGCATAGTTCTTAAGAACATTTATATAGTTATCAATCACTTTTTATTCTTTCTCCTGTATCTTTTTTTAATTCAAAGGATTTAATCGATAAATAGGTTTTTGTCTGTGATATATTTCACAGAGTAACGATGAAACCAGTAAAAATACCTACTGATAAAAATAGTTGAGTGTATTGTAACGTGCTGTTATTAAACCTGTTACGATGATGTATTCGTCATGCTAAAATTGCTAAAAAACTGTTTTTTTTATTATTAAGTTTGAATTATTAAATTATTATATACGTGTATATACAGATAGATACATATTAACTAATCAAGTTCTTTTTTTTATACCCGAAACATTTTTTAGTTTTGAATATCAGTAAGAGGATATAAAAAGGCTAAGGCTTGACTTGTTTATGAAATGATATATCTTATTTATATACCCTACCGGGGTATGGTATATAAAAGGAGGTTTTTTTATGATAGATGATGGTGTTAAAAAAAATTCATTGCTAAGGCTTAAGAAGATTAGCGGTCAGATTAATGGAATCATGCGAATGGTAGAGGAGGAAAAATACTGTATCGACATAATAAATCAAATTACAGCAGCTGAAAAAGCTCTTGATGGTGTTGCAAAGATCATAATGAAACGCCATGTGGAATCATGCGTTACAGATGCTATAACCAAGGGTGAGGGAAGCGAAAAGATAGATGAGCTTATTAATACTGTTTTTAAATATTCAAAATGAAATATTTGAAAGGAGAAACAAGATGAAAATAAAATTAAGTATAGATGGTGTGACGTGCTGGAATAGTTCAAAAATATTTAGAAGCAACTGATGGAATATCAAATGTGAATGTGGATCTTGAAAAAAATGAAGCGACATTTGCCGTTGAAACCTCAGTTGATGTGGATAAAATCGAATTAGGTTATGGGAACCTCTAATAACCGATCTTTTTGCGAAATACTGCTTTTTCAAAAAAAAAACTGTATTAAAATCAACCCATTGTTTTTTTCTCAGCCTTGTATTTTATCAAAAATTCTAATTATTAGAGATTCACTTATAAAACTTAAAGGTAGTGATTGAGGAGAGTCCATGGAAACAAAAGAGATCAAAGTTTATGGAATGATGTGTGGACATTGTGAAAATACTGTCTCAAAGGCCATTAATTCAATTGTTGGTGTTACCGAAGTTTCAGCATTCCATGGGGAAAATAAAGTTATCGTCATTTACGATCCAAAAGCCACAGAAACAGAGGAATTTGAAAAGACCATAATCAAAGAGGGTTATTCTCTAACTAAAAAAGAGGTCATAGATGAAGAAATTGAAGAGAAGATAGAGATTGAATCTGATCCTGAAACTTCACATTCAGAAGTTTCCTTTAATATTGAAGGGATGACCTGTGCAAATTGTTCTTTAGCTGTTGAAAAAGCACTTAAAAAAACAGATGGAATTTTGAAAACAGCAATAAATCTACCACTTGAGAAGGGTTTTGTTAAATATGATAGTTCACTATTAAATAATGATGACATCTTCAATGTCGTTAATAATGCCGGTTATAAAGCTTTTAAAGAGGATGTAAAAGTTGATAAATCCCATAGGAAAGTGAAATATCGTTTTCTTTTTGCTTTAGCTCTAACAATTCCAATAGTAGTTTTTATGAGAGGGAATTTTTTTGAACACTCAACTACTAATTATATTCTTTTCACATTAGCAACACTTGTTCAGTTTGTGTCTGGAATCTCATTTTATGAAGGAGCATATTACTCATTTAAAAACAGAACTGCCAATATGGATGTGCTAATATCTCTTGGTATTTCTGCTGCATATTTTTACAGTGCTTTTTCTCTGTTTTTTATTGATCCTTCAAAGCATACATTTTTCGATAGTTCAGCAATGTTAATAACATTTATATTAATAGGTAAGATGCTTGAAGCAAAGGCTAAAGGAAAAACAAGCGATGCTTTAAAAAGCTTAATCGCATTAAGTGCTGAAGAAGCAAGATTAGTATCAGATGACAAAGAAGAGAAAATATCGGTTTCAAGCGTTCGGGTTGATGATGTTGTAAAAGTTCTTCCTGGTGAGAAAATCCCTGTTGATGGAGAAGTAATTGAAGGGGGAGGAGCGGTTGACGAATCAATGATTACTGGTGAATCGATTCCGGTTTCCAAATCTAAAGGAGATTTTGTTACCGGTGCAACCATTAATCAGTCCGGGACTCTTAGAATCAGGACAACCAAAATTGGTAGTGATACAGTTTTATCAGGAATAATAAAGATGGTGGAGGATGCCCAGGCCGATAAAGCTCCAATACAAAGGCTTGCAGATCTTATCTCCAATTTTTTTGTTCCTGTTGTTGTAATACTTGGTCTTTTAACTTTTAGTTTCTGGTATTTCTATGCAGACATATCTTCACTTCCACAGAACACATCACCTTTTCTTTTCGCATTTGAGATGATGATCGCAGTACTTGTAATATCCTGTCCCTGCGCGCTTGGACTTGCTACTCCAACAGCAATAATGGTAGGCAGCGGTGTTGGCTTAAATAAAGGTATTTTGTTTAAAAAAGCATCAACTCTGGAAAATATATCTAAACTTGATATTGTACTTTTTGACAAAACAGGAACTATCACAAAAGGAAAACCTGAAGTAACCGGAGTTTATCCGGCAAAAGAAATTAAAGCAGAAGATCTGTTAAAAATTGCTGCCAGCTTAGAGTCAAACTCATCCCATCCACTTTCGGCACCGGTTGTAAAAAAAGCACTTGATAAAGGTGTAACTCCTGTAAAAGTTACTGATGTTAAAGAGATTAGTGGGCATGGTATACAGTGCTCAATGGATGGAAGATTGGTTAAAGCCGGAAATTTTCGGTTTGTTAAAGAGGATTCTATCGATTCCTTTATAAGTGAACTTTCAAATGATCTTTCAGAAAAAGGTCAGTCAACCATCTTTATATCAGATAATGGTAAAGTTATTGGTATCATAGCGCTATCTGATGTCATTAAAAAAGACTCAAAACATGCTATAGATGAACTTCATTCTGTGGGAATAAAAACAGGATTAATTTCAGGTGATAATAAAAAAGCCGCCTTTTCAATTGCAACAGAAGTTGGGATTAACGATGTTGAAGCTGAAGTTCTTCCTGAAGATAAAATCAAAGCTGTTATAAAGTGGC
The DNA here is from genome assembly GCA_024226555.1 of Desulfobacterales bacterium. Lineage (GTDB taxonomy): Bacteria > Desulfobacterota > Desulfobacteria > Desulfobacterales > JAAELO01 > JAAELO01. The sequence continues at coordinate 3,650 of JAAELO010000089.1, forward strand.
AGGAGAAAGGGTATAAAGTAGGGATGGTTGGCGATGGTATTAACGATGCACCGGCTCTTGCAAAGGCTGATATTGGAATTGCAATTGGATCCGGAACTGACGTTGCAAAAGAAACAGGGGATGTGATTCTGGTGAGAAACACTCTTTTAGATGTATCTGGAGCTATTAAGTTAGGAAAAAAAATACTTGGATCAATAAAACAAAATTTTTTCTGGGCATTTTTCTACAATATCATAATGATTCCAATCGCTGCCGGAATCTTATATCCTAAATATGGATTAACTCTTAAACCAGAGTTTGCAAGTATTGCAATGTGGTTATCATCTCTATCTGTGGTAGGTAACTCACTTTTAATTAAAAAATTTGAAAAGAAGATATAAAATTTTAGATCAAATAAGAGAGTTAGTCATTTTTACTGTTTGTTACTAAAGCATTTAGAATTGCAGGTATATAAGTTTCAGCGTCTTTTTGATGGAAACAACATGCACCGGCACCAGGGTGTCCTCCACCATTATAATTTTTAAGCAATAATCCCACATTTACATTACATTTTTCATTAAAAATATTATGACCGACACTTAATATTATTTTATCCTTGTCTTTATCATCTCTTCTTATTTTTATGCTGACTCCGGATTCAGGATAGAGTGAATAATGAATAAACCTGTTTCCATTTGGAGCTTGATCAAAATCCCTAAGGTCCAGAACGACAACATCATCATTTAACGAACTATTCTGTTCAATTATCTCTTTATATTTTTTATTTTCCTCTATAACAATATCACATCTTTTTTTAACAATTGGATCTTCAAAGATCTCATTAATTGGTTTATTTCTGAAAAGATCCACAAGATGATCCCAGTATTCACAATCCTCATTTTTTTTCCGGTTAACAATTGTCATGGATATTAAAAGATAGGGATACTTCTCAGGATATCTGACTTCATCAACAGTAAGATCTGCTGAATCTATTCTATCTGTCTCTTTTATTAATTCACTGAAATCTTTTGTTATATTATCTTTGAAATATTCATATGTTAAACCTGCAGCAGATGGAGCTATTCTAAAAAGACCTTCATATTTTTTGTCGGTGATATTGGTATAGTGATGATCAAACCAAAGTGAACAGTTCTCATTATACGGAAGATTGGCAATAATATCACCATCATATATATCAACCAAACCTTTCTGCATCTCGTTTGGTTCAACCCACTTAACAGGCTCAGTAATTTCGCACGATTCGTAAAAAATCACAGCACAAACAACACCATCAAAATCGGGTCTTGTGACAATCCTCATTAAGGTCTCCTGACATTTGGGAACATATTGCTAAAAAGTTAAAAAAAAGATTATATAATAGAATAAAGCATTTAATTTCAAGAAAAAACAGACAGTTTCAAAAATAAATATTATTTACCCACATTTTCTGGTGTGAAATAACTTAGTAATATAGGGTAAAAAAACTCAAGAAAAAAGCTCAAAAGACCTGTAAAAAAGTTATGTTGAACTGTGACCAAAACCTGCCTCTAAAAAACCTGTTCCAAAAATAACATATGTTTTTAAGATAAAAGGCCATTCTGCATTTATGACAGCTGGAATTTAGTAATTAGTCCATTTCTTCAAAAAAATGATTGAAGGGTTTTTATAACTCTTCAATCATGCTAATATAAAAGTCATAAAATCAATTTTTCATCATTATCTCAAATAATAATTTATAAAAACTACTTAGCTATAGATTTATAAAATGTAAGTAATAACAAGGAGAAGAGTAATGAAAATGAAAATATGTATTCTTATATTAACCCTGGTTTTCTTTACTACTGGAAATGTTGTCGCCAAAGGTAAAGCTTCAAAAAATGAATGTATTAAAAAATGTAAACAGGCTGCTAATCTTGTTATAAAAAAAGGCCTCAAATCTGCTCTCAAGGTAATAAATAATAAAAAGGGACCTTTTGTCTGGAAAGATACTTATGTATTTAGTGTACACCTGGAAAACAAAACTGTTGTAGCCCACCCGATTAAACCACAGCTTATTGGTAAGAATCTTCTCTTTATAAAAGATATAAAGGGAAAAATGTTTTTTTCGGAATTTGTAAACGTTGCCCAAAAAAAAGGATCGGGTTGGGTTGATTATATGTGGCCAAAGCCTGGTGAAAGAAAGCCTGTCGCCAAAATAACATATGTATACAAAGTAAAGGGCTATCCAGTATTAATGGCTGCAGGGATATATAAATAAGTTAATTAATTTATAACTCTTCAGGGATGATGAAGGATATATCATCTATATTATCAGAATCAGTGAAAAGCATAAGGAGCCTTTCAATTCCTAATGCTATTCCAGCTGATTGTGGCATTAAAGGCAGAATGGAAAGGAATTTATCCGGCATAGGATAGATATCTTTTCCAAGCCTTCTCCTTGCTTCTATTTCCTCTTCAAACCTTAGTCTTTGTTCACTGGCATCATTTAGTTCAGAAAATGCGTTACATAGTTCAAGACCTTTTACATACAGTTCAAACCTTTCTGCAACAGTATTGTCCTCATCGTTTAGTTTTGCCAGGGCTCCCATCTCTTTTGGGTAGTTATATAAAAAAACAGGTCTCTTTAAACCAAGCTTTGGTTCAATCTCAAGAGCCAGAACTTCATCAAATTTATCTTCCTGTAATGCTTCTTCTACTGATATCGAACCATATCTATCAAATGCATCTTTTACAGTAATTTTTTCAAATTGACCTTTTAAATCTATCTCTGCACCCTGATATTTTAAGGTTAAACTATTATTTAGTTTCCTTGAGATATATCGAAAAAGATTCTGAGTTTGATCCATCAGATCAAAATAGTTTTTATCTGCACAATACCACTCTAAAAGGGTCATTTCGGGAAGATGTTTTCCTCCCCTCTCATTCTTTCTGAAGCATTTCGCAATTTGAAAGATATTTTTAAAGCCCTTTGCTAAAAGTTCTTTCATACATAGCTCAGGAGAGGTTTGAAGATACCAGTCGCCTGATTTTTCGGCATCAATATAAATTTCGGGCGCTGGTGCGGGTATCCTTATTGGAGTGTCTACCTCAAGAAAACCCCTCTCAATGAAAAAGGATCTAACCATAAAAATTATATCTGAACGCAACTTAAGCTTATCTTTTATTTTACTCTGCCTCATGGTTTGAACCCATTAAATCTGTATTGCAGAAGAACAATTCCTGCGATTATAAATATGAGCGATAGTATTATATTTGAAGTAATAGGTTCATTCAGGATAAGGCTACTTGCGATAACACCTGAAATAGGCATTATAAAAATAAAATTATGAACTGATGTGGCTTTATACTTTTTCAATAAGCTATTCCACATTATAAAACCAAAAGAAGCAGTTATAAAAGCCTGATAGAACATTGCAAAAACAATTGACCAGTTTATAGTCTTATATACCGGATCATCTATGAAATAACCAATGAACAGGTATAATGGGCCTGAAAAATACATTGGATACAGAACCAATTGGAAGGATCTGAAATTTCCTATAATTTTCTTAATATAAGTTGCATTAATTGCCCAGAGTGTAGCTGTTGTTAGAACTGCAAAATCACCATATCTTATATGTTCTGAAAAACCATCTGCAAAAAGAAGTAATACACCAGTAAATCCAAACGCCATACTAATAATTTTCTTTATACTTACCTGATCTCCTGGAATGAAAAAATGGGCAAGAATAAGGAGTAAAAATGGTTGCATATTCATTATCAATGTGGCTCTTGATGCATATGTATTAGCAAGACCTATGTAAAAAATGCCAAGCTGCATTGAAAAAACCAAAGAGAGTATCGTAATATGCTTGAGCTGTCCTCTTTTTAAACGAAAAGGTCTTCTAGTATAAAATGCCCAGCATGAGATAACCATTGCAGCTATAGTAAATCGTATCCCTGCTGAAGTGAAAATACCGAATCCCTTAAAGGCTATCTTTACAGCTACAGTATTTCCTCCAAACAGTATGGATAAAATAATGATAAAAACAATTATCGAGATTGGTATCTCTCTGCTATTTTGTTCACTATTATCCATTTTTTATAATCTTTGACAATTCTGATACATCCTGCATTATTTTCTCACTATCTATCCCTTTTAGTTCATTATTTTCCATTTTCAATTTTCCATCTATCATAACAGTTGAAACATCTGATCCCTTAACAGCATACACTAAGTGACTTACAGGATTGTAAACAGGTGTTAAATGGGGTTTATTTGTATCTATAACAATCATATCAGCACATTTACCAACCTCAAGAGATCCTGTTTCCAGATCCAGACCAAGGGCTTTTGCCCCATTAATCGTAGCCATTTTCACCATCTCTTCAGCATTTAACAACGTTGGATCAAGCGAACTTACCTTATGAAGTTTAGCTGCTATATTCATCTCAAGAAAAAGATCAAGTGTATTATTACTTGCAGGTCCATCTGTACCAAGGCCTGTAACAATTCCTTCCTCAAGAAACGAAGTAACAGGTGCCACTCCTGAAGCTAATTTCATATTACTTGATGCATTATGGGATATTTTTGCGTTTGACCGCTTTAAAATATCAATATCCTTTTCGTTGGTCCAGGTACAATGGTGCAGAAGAGTCATTTTATCTAAAACACCGATTGAATCCAAATATGATATTGGAGATTTTCCATTCTCCTTTACCATGTTATCAAACTCAAATTTTGTCTCAGATACATGTATCTGAAACAGAACCCCTTTCGACTGAGCAAGTTCTTTTGCTTTCCTGATAGTGTTTTCTGAACATGTATATGGTGAATGACAAAAAACAGAAGGTTTTATTTTAGGACTGATTGTAAGCCACTTATCTAAATAATCCGCTACATATTCAATATTTTTGGAAGGGTCCGGAACACCAGGTGCCGGGAAATCTATAACACCCTGACCTAAAACCCCTTTTAAACCAGTCTCAAAGAGAGCATTGCAAGCTTCATCTTCATGGAAATATCCATCGCATACAGTTGTTGTACCAGAAGAGAGCATCTCTATACATCCAAGAAGAGAGCCTTTTCGAGCTGTCTCCGGCCTTATGTGGGTTGCTTCAGCCGGAAAAATATGTTCATTGAGCCATGTCATTAGAGGCAGGTCATCAGCAAGACCTCTAAATATTGTCATGGGAATGTGTGAATGGGTATTTATAAGCCCAGGCATAACTATGGAACCATTCAAATCAAGATAGTTTCTGGCTTTTGGTAAACTATCCTTTTTCTTTCCCACATATGAGATTTTTCCTTCCAAAACGCATATCAAACCATCTTCAAAAATAGAAAAATTTTCATCAACAGAAACTATCGTTCCATTGTGGATTACATAGTCATACATTTTTAACTTAACCTCTTATTTAGGAATCTCTAATAACTGCTCTTTTGGCGAAATACTGCGTTTTTTCCAAAAAAGACTGTAATAAAATCGGCTCGTTATTTTTTATCAAACCTTGTATTTCATCCAAAATTCTAATTATTAGAGTTTCCCTTTATCTGGAAAAAGTTTTATTACACTATCTTCATTTGCATCGCACATTCCTCTTTCTGTGATAAAACCAGTAACTAATCTTGCAGGGGTTACATCAAATGCAAAGTTTCCTGCTTCTGATTTTTCAGGAGTAATTAATACATCATGCATTTTACCTTCTGAAAACCCGGTTACATATTTAATCTCATTTGGATCACGATCCTCTATTGGAATCTCTTTAACACCATCTCTTAATTTCCAGTCGAAAGTACTTGATGGTAAGGCAACATAAAAAGGAACATCATTATCCTTAGCTGCAAGTGCTTTTAAATATGTTCCGATTTTATTTGCCACATCACCTGTGTAGGTTGTTCTGTCGGTCCCGGTTATCACAATGTCAACCATGCCATGCTGCATAATATGACCACCTGCATTATCTGTAATAACAGTATGCTTTATACCATGCTTTCCAAGCTCCCATGCTGTTAATCTGGCGCCTTGATTCAAAGGCCTTGTCTCATCAACCCAGACATGTATATCGATACCTTTATCATATGCTGCATACATGGGAGCAGTTGCTGTTCCATAATCCACACAGGCAAGCCATCCAGCATTGCAATGGGTTAGTATGTTGACAGTTTCACCTCTTTTTTTCTTACTAATCTCTTCAATTAGTGAAACTCCATACTCTCCAATTTTTCTGCAATTTTCAGCCTCTTCTTCAGTTATCTCTTTAGCTTCTGCAAGAGTCAACGCAACAACATCTTTATAATCTGCAGCTTTAACCTTTTCAAGAACTCTGTCCACAGCCCACTCAAGATTAACTGCGGTTGGACGTGATAGTCTGACTCTCTCACACTCTTTAAGAAAATAATCTTTGAAATCACCTTCTTTATAATTCTTTGCAGCCACATAGATTCCATATGCTCCTGTGGCTCCAATAAGAGGGGCTCCTCTCACATACATATCCTTAATAGCTTTAATAATATCATCTACTGTTTTCAGTTCTTCAATCACAAGCTTATGGGGTAAAATTCTCTGGTCTATTACACAAACTTCATTTTTTTCATTATCGAAAAAAATTGGTCTTAAGTCTTTTCCATCCACTTTCATTTGATCACCCTCATTATATAATTCATTCAAATTTGAACCTAACCCGCATTAAATTAGCAAATCAAATAATAATTAGCCAACTTTTTGTCTGAAAATTCTTTCTTTTTGAAAAATCATTAATGATTTACTTGATTTAGGTTTCAATCATATGATACGCGATTTAATGGCTTACAATTTTATCTAATAAAAAAATTGGAGAATAATCTTAATGACGAAAATTGGTATTATAGGTGGATCAGGTCTTGATGATCCCCAGTTAATCGCTGATGCACGTGAAACGATTGTGGACACTGAGTATGGTAGCCCATCATCACCTCTTACAACTGGTACTATTGAAGGAGTTGATGTTGTAATTCTTTCAAGACACGGCAAAGAACACCAGTTTAGCCCTACAGAGGTCAATAACAGAGCGAATATAACAGCGCTTAAGAATGAAGGCGTAACACATATTATTGCAACAACTGCCTGTGGTAGCCTTAGGGAAGAGATAGACAGAGGCCATTTTGTTGTAATCGACCAGTTTATAGATTTCACAAAATTCAGAAAAACATCTTTCTATTCTTCTTTTGAAAACGGAGCTGTTCATACAGCAATGGCAAAACCATTTGATTCAAAACTACGTGAAATTTTAATAAAGACTGTAAATGAACAAGGTTTGAATTGTCATGGAAAAGGAACGGTTGTAACAATTGAAGGTCCAAGATTTTCAACGGTGGCAGAGTCGCATATGTTCCGTGCCTGGGGGGCAGATATCATCAATATGTCCATAGCACCGGAGTGCATGCTTGCAAATGAAGCTGAAGTTCCATATGCTGCGATTGCGATGTCCACAGACTACGACTGCTGGAAAGAAGATGAAGAACCTGTTTCATGGGATGAAATATTAAAAGTTTTTAATCAAAATGCTGATAATGTAAAAAAAGTACTTGTTGAAGCTATTAAAGCAACTAAAAGGAACCTCTAATAAATAAAATTTTGATTTAAAATACAGCGTTTATAGAAGCTTTCAGTTTTATAAAACCTCTGCTAAGGAAAAATAATGAGCAGAGTCGTTTATAAAAAACTTTTATTTTATAAACATCACAACGGTTATTTTTTGTGAAGATACTCGGTTGTTTTGTTTTTATTTCTTTAAAACAACTTAAGTAATTAGTCAAAAGGCAGTTATTAGAGATTCTCTAAACAGATATAGGAGCTATAAATGGATTTAAAAGAGACAATCAGAAGTATTCCGGGATGGCCTATTAAAGGAGTTATATTTAGAGACCTCACCACACTAATGCAAAAACCAGATGCTTTTAAAGAATCCTGTGATATTCTTTATGATAGATATAAAGATCAGGGGATAAGTAAAATAGTTGGTATAGATGCAAGGGGTTTTGTTTTCGGAGCAGTTCTTGCTTATAAAATGAATGTTGGTTTTGTACCAGTAAGAAAGAAAGGTAAACTTCCATATAAAACAATTGCTGAATCATACAGCCTTGAATATGGAGACGATACTTTAGAGATTCATGAAGATGCTCTTGAGAATGGTGAAAAAGTAGTAATTGTTGATGACCTTATTGCGACAGGAGGAACGGTTTCTGCAACGGTAAAACTTGTTGAAAAATTAGGTGCTGAAATAGTAGAGTGTGCTTTTATAGTTGAACTCCCCGACCTTAAAGGACGTGAACAGATTAAAGGACAGAAGGTTTTTTCCATCACAGAATTCGAAGGTGAATAAAAACCAAACTATCAATTTTTCAATTTATGGGAACCTAATAATTAAAATTTTGGATGAAATACAAGGCATTTCAAAAAATAACGAGCCGATTTTATTACAGTTTTTTTTGGAAATAACAATGTATTTCGCCAAAAGAGAGGTTATCAGAGATTCCCTTATATCAAACAGGATATTTTCAATAAAAAGAAAATATCCTTTTTTGTATCTAAAATAAACCTGAAATATAATCAGACCTTACTAACAAATTTCTTGGCCAGATCATTATCAATAACATATATACAAACCTCTTTGGCTCCTTGCTCAGTATATTTAAAGTTTTCAATCAGATTTTGGATTAAAAATGTTACATCATTTCTTATTCTCTTATCGTAGGTTTTAAAATCCTCTTTGTCATAATCTTTAATAGCTCTTCTGAAATTTTCATTTTGAAGGAAAGGGTCCAGTACTTTCTCTTTTATGTTGTGTACATATCTTTCGTGAAGTGATTGAAACAACTTTGTTTCAGTAATATCCTTCTCTTCAACGATTATTTCCTGTGTAAGCGTTTTAGTTGTATATTCCTGCTGAATATCTTTTCTATAGGCAATTCTGGCATTTTTCTCAGTTTTACCCATCAATCTTGTTTCAATATTCAGGAAGAAGTCCTCAGATATTTCAAGCCTTTCGCCCGTATATGTACATGTTTCAGATTCACCAACTTCAAAATTTACTGCAAACATATAGTTTTGAATATCAAGTGATATCTGATCTTCGTTATAGTAATATAAAGATTCCTTAACTTCCTGAAGGATTGTGTAATCGTACATCTGAAGCAGAGACTGAAGAAATCCTTCAGAGATCAGCTTTTTATCTTTTCCTCTCTGCAGTTTTCTGAAATACTTACTAAGGTCTGACATGGAAATTAATTTATCATCAGATGCGAGGGTTGAATAAAAATCATTAAATATTTTTATGGAGTCTCTACCTGAAAACCCTCTATCTCCTTCTCTTATTGATTCACCAATAATCGTTCGTCTTCTCTTTGCACTGAATTTACCTCTATCTTCTTCTGTGAGCCATTCTGGAATATTTCCTGAAAATATCTCCATTTTCAGAAGATGTAATTTATTATCACAGTACATTCTATACTTGGTAGGGTCTCCAATCCACTCAAGAAGTGCTTCGGATTTCTCAGCAAGCCTTGACGAAATAATTACCCTTGCAAAGTTATTTAGTACCCTTGGAAGAAAAGATGTTTTTATATGTGTTCCAAAGATATTACTGTAAATTTTTACTTCAGTTTTCATATCAAGGACATAGGGTATGGTTATAAACTCAATCCTGTCTGAAAAAGATGGTATGTCTTTAATATTTTGCTTATCTTCCGGATTCATAAGGGCTATAAAAAGTGAATCCACATTTTCTTCGATCTCTTCAACTTTATGAACACCCTCACTGACAATATTATGAAGCTCTGCAAGTCTGTCAGTATTATAAAGTTTAACATCCATCAAAGAGTAAATTCCATTGTTTGTCTTTGCAAATTGAGAGAAGATATAGCGTACTCTGTTACTGTCCCCAAAAAGAGTATTTATTCTACCCTGGAGAAGGTTGTTACTAAATACGTTTTGTTGCATAGGTTTATCGCTTGGATTAAAAACACTTATCCCCTCTCCAAGCCTTCTGTTAAAAACATAGGGTTTGACATGAACCATATTATATACAAGCTCAGGTTTTTTTAGTTTACTTAGAAGAGCATTGTATAAACATTGACAAATAGTACATGGCGTGGATTTAAATACCCATTCATACTCCTTGCCAGCAAAGAGTTCCCATTTATCCTGATCATTATCGATAATCTTGTCCAAAAAATCTCTTCTGTATTGTTTTGGTATAAGTAAAATTGGATTGTCATGACAAACACAAGGAACTTCAATGAATCTGTTTTCCTGATATGAATTAAAATTCTGGTTCGTATCATTGCCCTTATCTCTTTGTTCAAGGGCTCTAAGCAATCTGTCCACAACATGGGTTTCAGGATTATCACTAAATGACCCTAAGGCTTTTACATCAATTCTCCAGACAGTTTCATAACGAATACCCTCTTCAGAATTTGAGTACTCCTCAAACTTTCGGAGCAGATTATTTAAAAATGTACTTTTCCCACTACCATGCGGCCCTTCAAAAATATAAATTTTGTTTTGTTGAGAGCCTTGTTTCATGGCTTCCACATGAGATACGAATCTGTTTGCAAATAGACGGTCTGCAAAAAACGGGTGGTCTGTGTCATCAACAAAAAGTTTTCTACAATCATAATCAAGATATTTTATGGACTCAGGATCATCTGTATACTCATCAACACCATCTGAGATGTTACCTTTAACCATATCATGAAATACCTGAAATACATTTCTTAAAATTTTTGACGGATTTTTTATTACTATCCCAAGGAATTCGTCAAAAGACATAGTACTATGTACCAACTCTTCAGACATACTTTCATCAAGGTTGTTTATCGCATTTGTTATATGGCTGGCTTTTTTGTTATTTTTTTTTGAAGTATTACTCATTAATCCCCCTATAAAAAATATACGGGCTTTAGGGAATCTCTACTAACTGATCTTTTTGCGAAATACTTCGTTATTACCAAAAAAAA
>JAAELO010000090.1 GCA_024226555.1 Desulfobacterales bacterium
ATGTGACTGTTCAGGAGATAAAGATCAGTACCGACAATGTTTTGTACAAAAAAGAGGTTTGGCATTCAAAATCGGAAAGAAAAACATACATTGGAATCCTTCCCGGAGAAATAAAACTTAAATGTTTACCGAAAAATTCATCATAATTCTCAAACGCCTGATTCATGTTGGTTTACAGAGATAATTCGTTATAAGAACCTGACATGAAAGGATCTCTGATAAATTTACCTTGTAAAAGCCTGTGCAATTCGGATTTGCCAGAAATATGGTTTCAAGAAAAATGGTGATGATCGCAGTCTCACAAATACTCAATTTCCCTATAATTACAGTATATTGAGAATCATTTTCAACTCAAACGCTTTATTGAGCGGCTTTTACAGAGAAAATTCTCCCTGAGACCTTGGTATACAGGAATTTACAAATTTTCAATGCGATTTCGGTAAGCATTTAAGAATGAGCTAAAAGATGGTTCAAAAACAACACTTACTCCAGGTATGTCATATGTGGTTTCAGATGAATTAAGCTCACATCGTTCTATTACTTAAATGTTTACCGAAAAAATCATCATAATTCTCAAA
>JAAELO010000091.1 GCA_024226555.1 Desulfobacterales bacterium
ATGTTAACGTGTAATAGTAACGTATAATACTAACGTATGTTATATACACCCTGCAATTTTGTTAGGTTAGCCATGTTTTTAAATTGTCGTGTTTTTAAAAGTGTCGGCGGATAAAGGGTCGAATATGGGTCGAAAATAGGTCGTATAATTTTTTGGGGGATGCTACGGGACGCAAAATGGTACGCCGGAGCCGTTTCCAGCCACGAGAAGGCGCGGGGAGGCGATAATAGGGCCGAAAATGACGAAAAACTGAAATTTTCAAAATTTTGAAAATTTTGAAAAATGTTTTGGGCCCGAACTCGACGCCCAATGGACGGATCGGGCTGAAAATTTGGGTGGACGTAGCTATGACCAAGGCGCAACTTTTGGCGCTGTCGGGGCCGTAGGGCGGGCTTTAAATCGGGTAGAAAAAATTGAAAAACCTCCCAAAATCCGGGGCCAGTATTTAAAATCGGGACAATTTAAAATCGTGGCAACGATCCCTTTTGAATAAGCAACCGCTGAAGAAGATTCTCTGGAATGCAGCAGAGCCAAGTCGTGTGCAATGGTACATCAATAACCAACGGCTTGGGGATCAGCTTGGCGAAAAGACAGCCGAACTCATGGG
>JAAELO010000092.1 GCA_024226555.1 Desulfobacterales bacterium
TTACGTAGCTCTATTAAAAGGCAGTTATTAGAGATTCCATTTATATATATACAGAGTAGTTGTAAAAGCCTGTTAAGCAGATCACATCTGTTGATTAAAAATCCATGGGAAATGAAAAAGATATCATAAATGTACGGATGCTATAGTCGTTTGTGAGTTGAATATGATCGCTACCATCTTTAGCCTTATCAAAATAGTATGTTGCATATTCAATATTTACAGAAATCCATTTAATTCCCATATATCCAATTCCGGTAATAAAGGCTTTTCCATCGGAAAGCTCCACATCACTTGTGGTACTTTCAGGCATAATAAAGGAGTTAATAAATTGATATGAAAACCAAAATCTTAGCCTGTCTATTGGTGTAAAACCAAGAGTAAACCCTCTGGATGTGTTTAATAAGGAAGTATTATAGTTTGGGTCTCCTGAAGTTGTTGTTAAAAGCGAATAAGTTCTAAAATCTATTCCTGCAAAAACTCCAGAATCAAAGTTATGACACAGTCTACCTGAAAGATAGAGTCCTTTGAAATCGCCCCCGACATCTGTTCCAAGCTGGTCAAACCGGCCCACCGCAAAACCTACACCAGGCTCAAACAATACTGTTGAATACGCTGTTTTGCAAATCATTATAAATAGGATAGTTGTAAGAAATATTTTTTTCATCTTTATAAAATATAAATTTTTGAAGAGTTCCGGGAACCTTTAAAACAACTATATGGTATTTATAGGATTCGTTCAATAGCAACTTATGAAATTTGTAATTGATCTGTTACTTTTTAGATATAGGGAACCTCTAATAATTAAAATTTTGATTGAAATACAACGTTTATAAAAGCTTTTAGTTTTATAAAATCTCTGCATGAAAAAAATAACGAACCAGTTCGTTTATAAAAAGTTTTTACGATTAAAAACTGTGTTGATTGACTTTACAAGGTCGACTATTTTAACAGGCTTTATCAGTAGTTCATTTATTATTCCTGATTTCTTTGAACTCTCATATGTAAAACCTTCACTAAAACCAGTGCACATAATTACAGGTTTATCAGGGGCAATCTCTTTAATTTTTGCAGCTAAAATATCTCCTGTCATTTCAGGCATAGTCATATCTGTAATAACAAGATCAATTTCATTTTTTCTTTCTTCAAAAATCCCAAGAGCTTCCACTGAGCTGGTTGTTGTGATTACTTTATAACCTAAATGACCCAGCATATCCTCACACACTTCAATTATCGATGGTTCATCATCCACAAATAGAATAGTTTCACTTCCGGATTTAATAGTTTCTATAGTTTCTATAGTTTCTATTTGAGTAGCCCGACCAACTTTTGGAAAAAGTATCTTAAATTCAGTACCATTTTCATTGCTTTCAAGAGTTATTTTACCACCATGGGATTGAACAATGCCATGAACAACTGCAAGTCCAAGACCGGTTCCTACACCTTTATCCTTAGTTGTAAAGTAAGGATCAAAAATTCTGGTAACAATCTCTGAAGAGATTCCATGGCCTGTATCGGAAATAGTTAAAAGTACCCAGTTCTCATCAGTATTATTATCTGTATGGTCTGTTACTTTTAGAGTAAGAACCCCTCCCCTATCCTTCATTGCATGATGTGCATTGGTACAAAGGTTCATAATAACCTGATGAATCTGATTTATATCTGCATGTATATACAGGGGTTCATTAGTTACCTTGCAAAAAATTTTAACAGTTGAAGGCAGAAGGGAACGGAGCATTTTTGTTATCTCTTTTAATATTATTCTCGAATCAACATTTGCTCTTCTGGTTTCAACCTGTCTGCTAAATTCAAGGATTTGAGATACAAGATCTTTTGCTCTTATAGTTGCAGATAAAATATTGTTAAGTTTTTTATTAAAAAAATCATCTTCCGGTAGTTTTATTTTCAACAGTTCTGTATTTCCTAATATTCCTGCAAGAATATTGTTAAAATCATGTGCAATGCCACCTGCCAGCGTCCCGATAGACTCCATTTTTTGAGCCTGTCTTAATTTTAACTCAAGCTCTTTCTTTTTTGTAATATCTCTTGAAACACCAAGAATACCGACAACATCGCCTTTATCTCTCAGGATAGTAATATGCTCCTCTACCCAAAATAATGAACCATCCTTGCGCTTTTTTTCAAGCTCAAGTATTGGGTTTTCATCAACACTTTCTTTATTTGCAATTGTTTTAGAGAGAATTTTTAAAATAATTGAGTATGATTCTTTTGTCAGGGTTTCACTAATATTTGAACCAATCAGAGCTTCCTGGGTAAAGCCAGACACCTTGTGAATTGAAGGGCTCACATATGAATATTCCAGATCAAGATCCACAGTCCAGATAACATCATTGGTATTTTCAGCTATAAACCTGTATTTCTTCTCATTCCGCCTGAGAGCATCCACAGCTTTAAGAGCCTGTATTTTTTCTCCACAATATGAGGCAAAAACAGTTCCCACATCAAGATCCTGTGGACTAAACGGAGGGGACTTTTTATTATGAAGAGATATTAAACCCATTATATCATCATCTCTGTCCATAAGCGGGAAAATTAGTACGGATCCATCCTTATACCCATCCCAGCCACTGTTATAAATATTATTTTCTTTTGTGATATCTTTAATCAATACAGGTTGTTTTGTTTTCAATGAACGATTAAACAGACTATTTTCCTTTAACTCGGTGGATATCGAGGGTGGAACATTCATATTATCCAGAGAACTTTGCAATATAAAAGACTTATTATGCTTTAGAAATATACTACCGCCCTTTGCGTTCATATTTTTGGCAAACTCTTTTAAAATCATCTCGGATGCCTCGAGCAAATTTTCTGCAGAGTCAAGCTCCCGTGAAGACCTTACAATATCTTTCATTCGTTCATTAATTCTTATCAGTTCACGTTCAGTTTTCTCACGTATGTAAATTTCAGTTCTAAGATTTCTATTTACTGTCTCATGTTTTCTTGTTCTCTCTTTCACTTCCTGTTCAAGGTGTTTTCTATAGCGTCTGTTCTCTTTATAGAGGCGTGATCTATCTAATGATTTTTTAATTGAATGGATTAATACTCCAAGATCTTTTATGGGTTTTAAATGGTAATCCCAGGCACCAAAATGAAGAGCATCGACAACATCACTAATAATCCCGGCTCCGGAAACTATAATAACAGGTGTATCAGGGGATGCTTTTGTTATATTTTGAAGAACTTCAAGACCGTCCATTTCAGGCATTTTGATATCAAGCAGAACTAAATCAGGTTTTTCTACTGGAAAAATTTTTAAACATTCAGCACCATTTGATGCTTCAATAACCTGGTAATTATAATCTTCCAATAAATTTCTAAAACTGTTTCTTATTGCTGGTTCATCATCAACAACCAATATCCTTAAAGCTTGCTCGACTGACATGAAAGCTCCATATTTACTATTTTTCACAAATATATTAATATTGGTAGCCTCTGATAAAAGGTTACCTCATATTTTCATTATAATATATAATCCTAAAATAATATTCAGTGCAAGTTTAAATATTTAAAGAGTTATTAATTCAATAGTGAACAGATTTTTATAAAAGATATAAGGGTAGGTTTTTGGCCTACCCCTTTATATTTAATCATTTTTCTACAATGGGTTTACCCCTTTATAATATGCTTTTTTTCCATCAAGAGATTCCCAGAAAAGATCAGCCTGGGACTGGAATGTATCCTGGGAAATTTCAGGATTCTGAATCTCTTTCATAAGACTTCTGTCTATTCTTCCGTCTTCAAATATCTGCTTGCCAGCCTGATAACATATTCTTTCAACTTTTTTACGTCTATCAATGTATACCGGTTGTGAGAGAAGTTCAGCAGCAGGTAGATAGAACTCTCCTGCAAGAGTATAATTTTCAGAATGATTGCTGAGACATCTGAAAATACCTTTAACTCCATCAAAATTTCCTTCAACTTCTGGAAAACCACCTGCTGAAAATATAATAAACCCTTTTCTTTTCTCTTCAGGATACCTTGATGGATGCAATGTTAAACCATCTCTTTTAAGCATATATGGTTTCACGTTTGGAATGGAGCGATCAAGGAAGGTTTTCAAACGCGAAGTTATCGAAAAGATGAAAAGTGGTGATACAAATATAATCAGATCGGCTTCCCTTGTTTTTAATAAAAGATCCGGCATATCGTCTTTAGAACGACAAACTCCAGGAGTTTTTGTCCAGCAGTTGTAACACCCGCAGCAATTATTTATCTGCTTTTTCTTTAGATCTATATATTCAACCTCTCCCCCGGATGCTTCAATCCCTTCACAGAATTTTTTTGCCATCAAAGTGCTTTTGCTATATTTCTCCACTCGTCCTCCACCATTAATAACAAGAACTTTCTTTAATGATTTAGGTTCAAAGCTTCCATATTCAAATTCCTCTTTTTTGCTAATATGATTTTCAGATTCCTGTGGAAGTTTTTTAACAGGAGGATAGAACAGGTCTTCAAATTTTAAAAGTAGCGATGCATCACCTTCAACCTCAAACATGTTATTTAGAAATGCTTTATCACCAGCTATATCCTGATTAGCAATGTCTAACCAAACCTGACTTGAAGCCTTTATTACCATTGTCGGCTTTTCATACTCTCCGGAAGTATAGAAACAAGCTTGGTTCCGAATTGTGAGATAACCTGTCTCATTTTCATCCCCATGCAGATAAAACTGAACAATTGCATCAATCCCATGTGCTTTTTTTTTATTTATCCCAAATGGCATAGCTGTAAACATATCTTTTACAGTTTCGAAATGAACAGGGGTTAATGTTAAACGTTGCTGGAGGTATTGTGGCAGATATTTTGTTAAAGGGTAACCAACTCCAAGTAGCAATACCATAGGAAGAATATTTTGTATAAGTTGATGAATAAGCACACTATTGGAATAAATTATTAAAGAGAGAAAAAAACAGACAATAAAGATCGCTGCCCAAATGTAATTTAAAATTAGATTTATAATTAGAAATTGCCGTGACGACGATATTACAGGAGGATAATCCTTTTTCGAATACTCAAAAGTGAAGGGAGATATTTTGAATAGAGGAGGAAAAAAAGCAACAGTAAACAGTGCTATATATAAACCAGGTATAGCATTTTTTAAAAAGATTGATCCTAATTCAGGAATAAAAAAGACTGATCCAGTTCCAAGGAAAACAATCCCCGTAATACCTATCATAAAATAGGTGATTTCTTTTCTACGCTCAGCTATTAGCAAGTTTATAGCAAGAATAGCACATGTTACAAAAATAATTGGTTTTAGAGGTTCAACTGCATAACCATACGCATTAGCAAAGATATTAATTATAATAATACCTGCAAATGGAAGGTTTTTAACTAATATACTTATTGTATATTTCATACTTTGGTAATCCTATTTTATATTTATAATCACATCCAAAGAGGACCCGTTTTTCAGATTTAATTTCGCTTCTTTGAAAGATGGCGGCCCCAATGTTCCTCTTACATTATTTGAAAAACCATATGCTTCCTGTGGAACACCCATAAAGTTTTTTTCTAAAACCATATCTGAATTTTTGTCATGATAAGCAGCAATAGCATATTCTCCTAATGGAAGACCTAAAAAAATAACCTGAACTTCTTTTCCAATCGCTTTAACAGCTTGACCTTTGAGATGTTTACCTGTTTTTGGAAACAATAGTGCCTTATTATAAAGGCCAATCATAATTGTACCTTCAGAGCTTTGAAATCCCCTCACTGTAACTTTTATTATTCCTGTTTGTTCAGATGAAAATGCACTTTTTGAAAAAGTTAAACAGAGTATCAATAGCATTAAGGTTGTTAAATATTTATTCATTTAATTTCCTCTTTAATAAAATTATAAAACAAAATGTTACCCGGGTTCTATATTAAGTACAAAATATCAAATTGTGAAGTAATATGTGATGTTTGGGAGCTTTATGTGACTATTGGGAATATCTGGGATAAAATGGAACATTGGGTCAAGACCTAACCCATAGATTTTTAAATCACGATGTTTTTTGTTATGCCTTGTTTTTCATCAAAAATTCTAATTATTAGAAATTCCCATAACTAAATTAAAAATTTTATATATGACAATCATCGCAAGCTGGAATACATTCTTCAGATCTCTGGCAACTCAATTTTAAGCTGCTCAATAATCGTTTTTGGAAAACTGCGGGAAACAGGAATAGAAACATCAAGTTTTCTCATATGCAGTTTAAAGGATCTTGCATTTCCACTAACACTTTCGATTAGTTGTAAATTAACAATGTGGGATCGATGGCAACGAACAATTTTATCAAAATCAGTTAAATGCTCTTCCGCTGCTTTTAAGGGCATTCTCATAAGTTTTTCAGAAACCTTTTCCTGATCAAGATAATATACTTTCGAATAATTGCCTTCAGAGCTAATACAAATAAGACTGTTTTGAGAAAGTTCTAAACTTCCATTCTTGTTTTCTGTGAAAAGGGATATTAACTGTTCATTTTCATACTCAAACTTTTGATTTTCAATTTTTTCAGAAACATCCTGTGCAATTAAGCTATGTTTCTTCCAAAAACTTCTTTCCAGAAACATTGTGACCAATATTGTAGGAATTATACCAACACCTAATGTATATACAAGAAAACTTAGCAACCCGTGATTTTTTGAAACATAGTGCTCAACCTGATTATCATAGATCCAGTTCAAAAAAACTATTAACAGGATATTTCCTAAACAAAATATTATGTGGTTTTTTACACACCACTTATCAAGGTCAAAAAATGAAGGAAAAAAAACAGGTAGAACATAAAAGTTTATCATCATACCAACAAACGTGATAACTCCAAAACCAGATAAATAAAGAGTCTTGTTCCGGGCTATGGACTCAATTCCAAATGGTTGAAAAAAAGCCAGAAACAGAAAAATAAAGATCCCAAAAAGAATTGACACTCCAACCTTAGCAAGCTCGGAATCTGTATGTGGAAAAGGCCTGTTAAACCAGGCGCTGATAGTTGAAATTATTTCGAGCATTTTTTATCCAGTATCAAAAATGATTTTTAAATTGAGAAAATACAATAATATATCTGTAAAATCAAGCAGATACTGCATTATCAGATTACCAGATTCGTTATAAGGGACTTTAACGCTATCTGGTATAATTCTTAAATTTTAAAAAGACCAACCTATAGTAGTTCCTACAGAATAAGTAAAACTATCTGAGTTTTCATAAATACTATCAGACTCTTTCAAATCTGAATAAAAAGCACCTAAATTTATTCCTAATTGAAAATTACTATTAAAATTAAAGATTGTATTAATTCTTGCAGTTGAAATTATTCCAATATCATCACGATCTGAAGTACCAGCCAACAATTCAAGAGATAGCCTCGTCTTTTTTATATCACCATAATAAAGAACCGGTCCTGTCATGAAGTAATAACCATCATAACTATTCTCATCACCATTGCTGTATTCTTCATTTATATTGTGATATCCAAATTCCGTGTTAAGTCCCAAACCTTTATCCTCACCAGCTCCAAGACATATTTTTATACCATTCAATGTTCCCCAGCGTTTATATTCCAATCCCTCTTTATTTCTTTTATTATAGAAAAAAGAGTTCTGCATCTTTACATCTACCCACAAATGGCTGTCTCTCAGGTATTTATATAGAAATCCAACTCCATATCCAATAAGAAAAATAGTTACAAAAACACCAATTACTATAAAAATAATCAATAACCCTTCAGGGCCGCCTTTGCTAATATCAATATTTGGTAAGTTTAAATTTGGTAGCGATTTCGCAGTTTCTTTCTTTTCTAAGCTCTCATCCTCAGTCTTTTCTTTATCTATTTTTTCAGATCCATCCTTTTCTTTATCTATTTTTTCTGATTCATCCTTTTCTTTATCTATTTTTTCTGATTCATCCTTTTCTTTATCTATTTTTTCTGATTCATCCTTTTCTTTATCTATTTTTTCAGATTCATCCTTTTTTTTATCTATTTCTGATATTTTAATTCTTTCTTTTTTGTATTTATTAATCATATCCGGATTACTTTGGATTTTATTGATCATCTCCGGGGTTCCCTCTATCACAGTTACACCAGGGTATTTTGCCTTTAATGTTTCATAAATATTCTGATTGTTTTTAAGGTTAATTATTTTTATAGGTGTTTGATGTGAAGACGCATAAACTGTGGAATAGAAAAAGAATGTGATAGTAATAAGAATTATATTTTTTTTCATTTTGTCCCTCATTTGTTTAGTTTTGTCATTAGCTTTTTCAATTTATATGCCAAAGTTTTATAAGTACATATACACCTGTATTTATTGATATTAACGACATTGTAATTTGTTGGAATTCAAATCGAGACTTACAAGTGTGTCTCAAAAGTGCATTGTGTCAACATTTGGTATAATATTTATTCATATGAAAATAGGCTATAGCAATCAGCTAATAATTGAAAAAAACTTTAAGCTTAGAGGAAAATGTGGTGGATAATTTTATAGAAGAATGAAAGTCAGATCCTTCTCCCCAAAAACTTAAGGAGAAGGATTCCTGAAAAGCATGTATATAGTACTATTGATCAGATCTTAAATTTCCCGACCAACTCTGATAATACCCTTCCCATTTCTGCAAGTTTGTCTGCGCTGGAATGGACCTCTTCGCTGCTTTGAGACATCTCGTGTGAAGAAGTATTTACATCTGCAACATCAATGGAGATCTCTCCAGTAACAGCTGCAACATCAGTCATACTTTTATTCACTTCCGAAAGACCATTTGAAGCATGGGATACATTTCCGGATATTTCAGATGTTGCGGCTGTCTGTTCCTCAATTGCTGTTGCAATCGTTAGAGTTATTTCGTTAACATCATTGATAATATTGGAAACATCCTTTATCTCGCTTACTGATTCTTCTGTAACTGTCTGAATTCCTGATATTTTCTCGCGTATTTCATTAGTAGCTTCCGCAGTAAGTTTAGCAAGTTCCTTAATTTCGCCAGCTACAACAGCAAAACCTTTTCCGGCTTCCCCGGCTCTTGCAGCCTCAATTGTTGCATTCAAAGCAAGAAGGTTGGTTTGTTCAGAAATATCTGAAATAGTTTCGGTAACATCCCCAATATCTCTCGCAGCAAGGCCAAGATTGCCTATTTTTTCAGAAGCATCACTCGCACTGAGAACTGCTTTTTGAGATATTGATCTTGATTTTTCTGAATTAATAGAGATTTCATTGATCGTACTGGACATCTCTTCTGTTGCAGTCGCAACAACAGAAATGTTGGAGGAAACTTCTTCTATTGAGGATGCAGTATTACTAATATTATGACTTGCTTTATCCATGGAAGAAGCTACAGCATCTGTTTTTGAGGAAGTTAATCCAGCAACAGATGACATCTTCTGTGAAATAGTCCGAAGTTCTTCTGATGCACCGTTTACAACAAGAGCATTGGAAGCCACGTCCTTAATAATACCATGAATTTTATCCATAAACTGATTGAACCAGTTAGACAATTCACCAATTTCATCCTTGCTGCTGATTTCAAGACGCATTGTCAGATTTCCTTCACCCATTGCAATATCTTTCAAACCGGATATTACTTTATTCACCGGTTTAATTATGGAATTGGAAAAGAAAAGAGCTATAAAGATTGAAGCTGCAAAAAGGACACACCCAAAAATAAATAGTATTTTTATCATATGGTAGGAGTTTTCCATAATCTCTCCATGCTCAATTATCCCTATAAATTTCCAACCTAGTTTTGGAGATATGAAAAGATTCAGGTTATGACCTACATCGTTGATGTCAACTTCCATATGGTGCATTTTGTTTCGTGCATTAATTGATGCTAATTTTTTGTAAAATGGTTGACTATCAACATTTTCCATCTTTTTTAAATTTAATCGAGGAAATTTCGGATTCGCAATAATAACATTCTGACGATCTGTTAAAACAAGATATCCTGTATTTCCTAATTTCATTTTTGATATCTTATCCACAAGACCTTTTAAATTGATATCTATGGATACAACACCAAGTATTTCATTGTTCTGTCCCTTAACTGCTTTCAGAATACTCAGGTATGTTAGTCCGTCACTTCCCTTGTATGTATCCTTAACATGAACCTTATCAGGGTCACTCAAAGCAGTTTTATACCAACTCCGGACAGTGGGATTATATCCTGCTTTTCTGGCTGAAACAGGGGATTGAAGGTAAGCACCATAACGTGTACCAAAAGAAACGGAAGCATAAGATTTGTGGGTATCATTAATAAGATTAAAATACTTGAATATCTGAGCCTCAAGTCCACCTTTCTCAAGTGGAACCATTGGGGTTTTCTCCGTAGTATTTTTGTATACAGTAATACTATTATCATCCTTCAGCATAAAAGGGTGTTTCGAGAGCAAACTCACATCATCTTTAATACTGTCAATAAATGTGTTGACCGTATTATCCACCTGCCTCAGCTGATATCCTGAGTTTTGAAAAAACCCCTTGAGGGAATATTCACTTAGTCTTCTTCCTGTTGCAAATGAAATAATTAAAATTGTAATAGTCACAAGTGAAATTAATACTATAACCATCTTCTTTTTTATGGTCAGTTTCATAATCTTTTCTCCGGTTCTTCTAAAATTGTGATTTATCGCAGTGAAGATTTTTTTCTTACCTAACTTCATAAAGAAAAGCGTATTATCTGCTCTTTTTTATTATTTTTTTTTATTTGGGTGTCGGTTAAAATCTCAGAATGCATAAGCTATTATTATAATAATATAAAAGAAAAAAAAAGAAAAATATGAAACTGAACGGTTAATAAAGACTTGTTCAGGTCTATTTAGCCCTTAACTTTACTCTAAAGACTTCATATAAAACACTGCGTTTCATGAGGTATAAAGGAAAACTACTTGTTTTTTGATTTAGTTAATAACTAAAATGAAAAAAGTCTGGATCTTTTTCGAATATGAATCTTAAATTAATAAAAATTTTCGAAAAGAAATACTATCTCAACGATCCTCAATTAAGAATATTGGCTGGCATTTTTACAGAAAAATAAATCTTTAAATAATTGGGTTTAACAACGTGCATACTCCTGATAACACCATCTACTTTTAAAGGGATGCATCGATACTCTCTTTACTTGCTGAGCTGCTATTAAAACAAGATAATGAGAGAAGGAAATTATTAAAACAACTTTTAAGAGAATACACGTTTTTTCATGATTTTATGACTCCATTATAGCTTTATTATAATAAAATCATATTATATTTTACACAAAATATCTGCCGCTTCTTCCAGTGTGTCATCCTTTTTTGCAAAACAAAACCGCAAAACTTTATTGTCATCCCTTCCATCATAAAAAACAGAAGGAGGAATTGCAGCAACACCATGCTTTTTTGTTAATAATTCAGCAAATGCCATATCCTTTTCATCTGAAATACTGGAATAATCAAGCATCTGGAAATATGTACCCGAACATTTAACAGCTTTAAACCTTGATTTCTCTATCAGTTTTAAGAACAGGTCCCTTTTCTGCTGATAAAATCCAGACAGGTTAAGATACAGATCCCTCTTATCAAGAATATCTGCGATGGCATACTGCATTGGAGTATTTGTGGTGAAGGTAACAAACTGTCTGATCTTTTGAAACTCTGCCATCAAAGGCCGGGGCGCCACACAATATCCAATTTTCCAACCAGTGGCATGGTACGTTTTACCAAAGGAACTCACAACGAAAGATCTTTTTGCAAGCTCTTCAAAGCTGGAAATACTCTCATGTTTCTGCCCGTCAAAAACAATATGCTCATAAACCTCATCGCTTAAAATAAATATTTCACGATCCTTTACAACATCACTAAGCTCTTTAAGGTCATCGATTGTTAGAATTGTTCCCGTTGGATTATGGGGTGAATTTATTATTATAAGACGGGTTTTATCTGTAATAGTATCCCTAACCAGATCCCAGTCAACGGAATATTCCGGGAATTTAAGTTGTATAAATTTTGTAATACCGCCGTTTAACTCAATAGCAGGCAGATAAGAATCATAGGCAGGCTCAAATACGATAACCTCATCTCCCGGATTAACAACAGTTGATATTGCAGCATATAGAGCTTCCGTCGCTCCCGATGTAACTGTAATCTCACTATCAGGATCATACTTCTTACCGTAGAGCTCCGATATTTTTTGGGAGATTTTCTCCCTTAAAACAGGCACCCCCGACATGGGTGCATACTGGTTGAATCCTTCATGTAATGATTAACCCTTTCAATGAGTTCACCATTTACATCAAAGTCAGGAAAACCCTGGGATAAATTTATTGCATAATACTC
The DNA here is from genome assembly GCA_024226555.1 of Desulfobacterales bacterium. GTDB lineage: Bacteria > Desulfobacterota > Desulfobacteria > Desulfobacterales > JAAELO01 > JAAELO01. The sequence goes on from JAAELO010000092.1 coordinate 12,315, forward strand.
TGCCGCCATCTGCGACATTATAGAAAATATAGTTGTACCGATATTTGGAAGTTTTGATTTTATTTTCATATGATCTCCCTATCTATATTAAGGGAATCTCTAATAACTGTTCTTTTGGCAAAATGCTTTGTTATTTCCAAAAAAAAACTGTAATAAAATCGGCTCGTTATTTTTTGAAATTCCTTGTATTTTATCCAAAATTCTAATTATTAGAGGTTCCCTTAAGATGAGGTTAATTTAAATATCTGCTTTTTAAGTTACACCTTTAATATCATAAACATGAGTATCAAAGAACATATTTAAAATTGAATAAAATAATGTCAAAACCCTTAATAAATCTAACTGCTTAATTTATTTACATTAATAATTTATGGTGATAAAATATTTTAATAAAAGAAAAACTAATAAAACTTATTAACAAAGAGAACTTCTGATAATTAAGCTCAGCGGAGAAATATGAAAAGATTCGCCATTACATGCTTAATACTAATTTGTTTAAACAGTATAAATGCCAATGAAATCAGAATAGATATTGGTGATTGGGAGCCTTTTACTTCAAGCCGAGAAAAGAATGCAAATATAACTGAGAAGTTAGTTATAGAAGCTTTCAAGCTGGAAAATATCAAAGTAAAATTGTCATATTATCCATGGAAAAGAAGTTTTGTAAATGTAAGAAATGGAGAATCTGTTGCAACATTTCCATGGATGAAAACCAAAGATGGAAATAAAGACTTCTTCTATAGCAAAGAACCAGTTCTTAAGGAAAGTATTGTGTTTTTCCACTTAAAAAATAACTGGTTTAAATGGAATAACTATAAAAGTTTAAAAAAATACAGTATTGGTGGAACAATTGGATATTTATACTCTGATGATCTTCAAAAAAGAGGCATAAAGTTGCAAATGGTTGGGAAGGAAGATCTGAATTATAAGAAAATTCTCGCTGGAAGAATTGATGCTTATCCAGCATCTTATTTTGTCGGGTATTATCAAATCAATATGCTTTTTGAAAAAAAGCAAGCATCCCTATTTACTCATCATTCTAAACCACTAATGACAACTGATTACTATATTTTGTTCTCAAAAAAAATCCCAAATATTAAAGGTATTATAAAAAAATTCAACAGTGGCCTGAAAAAGTTAAAAAAAAGTGGAAGATATGATGAACTCGTTAAGAAGCAACGATAGCTTATGTAGAGAAGATAGACTCAGATAGTTACTAAAAGTTCAAAGAAGAGTTTTCAGAATCTTTAATTAGAGGGGAATTATGAAAAGATTCGCAATTTCATGCTTAATACTAATGTGTTTAAATAGTATAAAAGCCAATGACATCACAATCGATATTGGCGATTGGGAACCTTTTACCTCCAGTCGGGTAAAGAATGCAAATATAACTGAAAAGTTAGTCATTGAAGCTTTTAAACTGGTAAAGATCAAAGTAAATTTTAAATATTATCCATGGAAAAGAAGTCTTGTAAATGTAAAAAAAGGAGAATCTGTTGCAACATTTCCATGGATGAAATCAAAAGAAAGAGATAAACAATTTTATTATAGTGAACAGCCAGTTCTTAAGGAAAAAACTGTGTTTTTCCACTTAAAATATAGTGGGTTTAAGTGGAACAACTACAATGATTTAAAAAAATACAGAATTGGTGGAACCATTGGGTATCTACAAGCTGAAGACCTTCAAAAAAGAGGTATAAAAGTGCAAATGGTTGGGATAGAAGATCTGAATTATAAGAAAATTCTCGCTGGAAGAATAGATGCTTATCCAACCTCCTATTTTGTTGGGTATTACCAGATCAATATGCTCTATGGAAAACAGAAAGCGTCTTTATTTACTCATCATCCTAAACCTGTAATGACAAGTGATTACTATATGCTCTTCTCAAAGAAAATACCAAATATTAAAGGCATTATTGAAAAATTCAACGATGGCTTAAAAAAGTTAAAAAAAAGCGGAAGATATGATGAGTTAATTAAGATAAAGCGATAGTACGACTAAATTCCAACTATTTAAAACGTCAGCCCTCTCCATAAAGAAAAATAGCCTTACTTTTTATGCAAATAATTGTATGTTGGGAAGAGCGCAGCGAAACCCAAAGTCACGTGTCATCTCCTGAATTAAGCAAATATACAAATATAAAATATATTCAAAAGAAAAAGTCCTCTGCCGAGAGCTAAACTTTTGCTTCAAAAAGCATTACATAAGAATAAAAACCATTTTTTATTCGACTTCCTTGAAATTCAATACATTAAAGAGGCACATAAAAATGCCAAACTACAATATTTTTATTTAAGATTTAACAAACACATTTTGGTTAAAAGGGAACCTCTAATAATTAGAATTTTCGATGAAAAACAAGGCATAACAAAAAATAACGAGTTGATTTTACTACATTTTTATTTTTTGTGCTTCACAAAAAGATCAGTTATTAGAGATTCCCTTATGAAGAAGAGGTTCCCTCAAGATATTGTTTAACAAATTCCTGTAATTTTTTTATTTTAAAACTCTGGGCCAACTCCCGTAACTCAGTTGAAAATGGTATAAACTTTTTATCCATCCTTTCAAACCGGTTTGCCTGTTCAAGAACTCCATTAATGTTGCCTCGCATAGCCAAATCAAACAAAGCAGTAATCTCTTCTTTGGGTGGGACAATTAAATCCTCTGTGGAAGGAATCTCTTTTACAGATTCCTCTCTATTATTTTCAACTTCATCATAGGTCCATTCCAATGATAAGTGAGTCTGTATTAAACCTAATAGTTCTTCAAGAACAAAAGGTTTGCCGATAAAATCGTTACTCCCGGCCTTTAAACTTTTTTTTCGGTTCTGATCAAATACACTGGCTGAAATGCTGATAATTTTCACCTTTTGACCAATGGGTAACGTCCGGATTTGACGTATCGCTTCATAGCCGTCCATAACCGGCATTCGAAGGTCAATAAAAACAAGATTAGGTTCAAGCTGGTTGGTTTTATCCACACCATCCTGTCCATTAACAGCCTCTAACATTTTAAACCCCAGAGGTTCCAGCATGCTTATCAACACCGATCTGTTATGTTCAATGTCATCAACCACCAGTATTTTTCGCCTCTCTCCCCTATATCCGACTACTCTTTTTTTAGTGATATTGTTTGTTTTTACAAAATCGGTGATCTCTGGTAATTCTAATTCAAAGCGGAAAACACTACCTATTCCAACCTTGCTTTCTACTTTTATTTCGCTGTTCATTATCCGTGCCAGTTTACTACCGATAGCAAGCCCCAAGCCCGTCCCTTCAGTAATCTGATCTTTTTGATGTATCTGATAGAACGGAAGAAAGATTTCCGTTAATACTTCGGATGCAATGCCAATGCCCGTATCCTCTACCTGGAAGCATATTTTATCTTCGTGTAAATCTACTTCAAATACTATCTTTCCTTCTTCTGTAAATTTAACAGCATTATTAAGTAAATTCATCAGAATCTGACGAAGCTTCTGATCGTCGCCTCTAACTATGTCTGGTACATCGGGAGCTATTTGGCTGAAAAATGAGAGTTTTTTTTGCTTAGCCTGCATATGTAAGATATCAGAAATATTCGTAAGTATGCCGGGCAGATTAAAATCGTTTAGGATCAGTTCCTCTTTTTGAGCCTCAATTCTGGTGAGATCCAGAATGTCAGTAATCATATTCAAAAGGTGGAAGCTGCTTTGTTTAATAACATTCAGGTTATTTTTTTTATTTTCGGGTACCTCTTTATCATGTATCAGGATTTGAGTATATCCCATAATCGCATTTAGAGGGGTTCTTAGTTCATGGCTCATATTGGCCATAAATTTACTTTTGGCAAGATTTGCAGTTTCTGCTTCCTCTTTGGCAATCTTTAGCTCGGAGGTCCTTTCATCAACTTTTTGTTCCTGTTTTTCCAGTAAATCTGCAATTTCCATATTTTTTTCTTCAGCTTTTTCCTTTGCCTTTACAAGTTGAAGATTTAGAAGGAAATTTTTACGTACAGAACTCTCCATGGCATAACAGGCGATGGCACCAAGAAGGATTGAAGATAACAAAAAGAAATTGTTTGAAATAATCGCCTCTTTAGGAGTATTGACAAGAATTGCAACACATTCGTATGTGACTGTAATTGCAAGGACAGTCATCGATGAGTGATAAAACTTCATTCTTATGAAATTATATCCCCATATGACAACAAGAAGCAGGCCAGCATAATATATTTTGGAGATTAAAGGGGGAGAAAATAAGACAAGTCCAATAATACCAAGACCGCAGATATAAACTGTAACAGGAAGAAAGATTTCATAATATAATTTTAAACTGGTTCTGTAAGATAGAAAAATAGCGTACAAAAACCAGCAACATACAGCAACTCTGATAATCCACATAATGGATTTCCTGTCAGCCATTAATAGTACCTGAGAGGTATCCAAAAAAAATAGTAGAAGGAGGTCCAGAGTACCAAACGAAAGATATAAAGTTATTGCAACAAGCAATCCTATTCGAATACGGATTATGGAGTTTTTATAATAATCTTTTAAAAACTGCTGTTCAAGAGATTTATCATCAAAAGTTATTATCAGAAATGATCGAATTTTATTCAATTGGAACATAAAGATGGTTCCCTCTGTTTTTAATATTGGTTCATCATTATGAAGCTTACTATGTACCCTATAAAATAATCCCGGATTAATCCAGATATTGTCTAACAAAATCCTGTATTTTTTTTATTTTAAAACTTTGGGCCAGTTCCCGTAATTCTGAAGCAAAAGGAGTATACCGTGTATCCATCTCTTCAAATATATCGGCTTGTTCAAGTACCCCCTTGATGTTGCCCTGCATTGCCATATCAAACAAACCAGCAATATCTTCTTTGGGTGGGACAATAATGTCTGATGTAGCAGAGGTAGCTTCGCTATTGATATTCTCAACAATTTCTTCTTCATCATCATAATTCCAGTTCAATGATAAGTGGGTTTGTATCAAACCCAAAATTTCTTCTAAAATAAAGGGTTTGCCTATAAAATCGTTACTCCCTGCTTTTAAACTTTTTTTTCGGTTTGAATCAAACACACTGGCAGAAATTCCGATTATTATCACTTTTTGACCAATGGGTAACTTTCGTATTTGACATATCGCTTCATAACCATCCATTACTGGCATTCTAAGGTCAATAAAAACAAGATCCGGTTCAAATTCAATGGTTTTAGAAACGCCATCTTGTCCATCAACGGCCTCTAAAACTTTGAATCCTAAAGGTTCCAGTGCACTCATCAGCACCAACCTGTTTTGTTCAATATCATCCACCACCAGTATCTTTCGGATCTCTCCTCTATATCCAACCACCCTCCTTTTAATCACATCGTTTGTTTGTATATGCTCCGTGATATGGGGCAGTTCCAGTTCAAACCGAAAAACACTACCTATTCCAACCTTACTTTCTACTTTAAGCTCACTGTTCATTACCTTTGTAAGTTTACTACTGATAGTTAACCCCAAACCAGTCCCTTCAGTGACCTGATCTTTTTTATGGACCTGCTGGAATGGCAGAAAGATTTCTTTTAAAACTTCAGGAGCAATACCAATGCCTGTATCTTCAATCTGAAAAAATATTTTATCATCATGGTAATCCACCTTAAAGATGATCTTTCCTGTTTCTGTATATTTTACAGCATTATTAAGTAAGTTCATTAAAACCTGGCGAAGTTTCTGGTCATCTCCTCTGACTATGGAAGGTAAATTAGATGCGATTTGGTTGTGAAAAGAGAGTTTTTTTTGCCTGGCCTGCATCTGGAATATGTCTGAAATATTAGTAAGCATGGTGGACAGGTTAAAATCATTCAAGGTCAGTTCTACTCTTTGGGCCTCAATCTTGGCTAAATCCAGAATGTCATTGATCATGTTTAAAAGGTGCAGGCTGCTTTGTTTAATGATATCAAGGCTTCGTTTTTTATTTTCCGGAACCTCTTTATCCTGTGTCAGGATTTGTGCGTACCCCATAATGGCATTTAAAGGTGTTCTGAGTTCATGACTCATATTGGCCAGAAATTTACTTTTGGCCAGATTTGCAGTTTCAGCTTCCTCTTTGGCAATTTTTAGCTCAGAGGTCCTTTCTTCAACTTTTTGTTCCTGTTTTTCCAGTAAATCAGCAATTTCCGTATTTTTTTCTTCATAGGCCCGGACAGCCTGGTCTCTTTTAAATAAAAGATAAATTGTTAACCCGAATACAATAGCAGAAATAATAGTTATATTAATCACAAAGAAAAAGGTAGTAATGTTAGGAGATACTTCAATCCTATGTCCCTGAATAAAACTATCCAACAAACCTGTTACAATGGTAAATACCAGGTATAAGAGTAACCAGCGGATATTCGATTTTGCATTGGCAAATGTTAATGAACCTACAATGGCCACCATGGCCCAGAGCATAACTGCTCCGGAGGGTATAAATCCTCCAAGAGTCCATTGGAAAAAAAATGGAAGCAGTAAACTCATTAGTACCTGATAAAATCGAACCCTTATAAAATCCCTGGAGAATCGAAAATAAGTGAAATTGACAATGGTTAAAAACGTGTAGCCAAATGGAATGACAGACGATAAATAGAGTTCGAAATAAAGTGTTATGAATCCCCAAAGCAATCCACCACAACTCATTAATGATCCCATATAAATAAGGAAACGGTGCCTGACTTTATACTCCTGGCTATCTGATTCCCGATCCCCAAACCCTGCGAATATCATAATGTACTTTTTATAATTGATCATCTTCTTAATCTTTCATTATGATTTTGAATTTCCTATATCCTGAATTGTTAACACCTGAAAGACATCTATTTTCAAGCTCAATCCAGGTACAGCTTAACAAACTCCTGTATTTTTTTGACTTTAAAATTTTGTGCCAGCTCCCGTAACTCGGAAGCAAATGGGGTAAACCTTACATCCATATCTTCAAATTTATCTGTCTGTTCAAGAACTCCGGCAATGTTACCCCGCATTGCCAAATCGAACAGAATTGCAATCTCTTCTTTGGGAGGAACAATTAAATCTGTCTTATCTTCACCCTCAATCTCTTCTATCATTTCGATCTCTTTTTCATCATAGATCCAGTCTAATGATAAGTGAGTCTGTATCAACCCTAATAATTCTTCCAGAATGAAGGGTTTACCAATAAAATTATCACTTCCTGATTCTATACTCTTTTTACGGTTCATATTAAAAACACTGGCTGAAATGCTGATGATGACAGCCTTTTGACCAATGGGCAACTTTCTGATTTGGCGTATCGCTTCATAACCGTCCATAACCGGCATTCGAAGGTCAATAAAAACAAGATCAGGTTCAAACTGGTTGGTTTTATCCACTCCATCTCGCCCATCAACAGCCTCTAACATTTTAAATCCCAGAGGTTCCAGCATGCTTATCAACACCGATCTGTTATGTTCAATATCATCCACCACCAGTATCTTTCGCCTTTCACCTGTGTATCCAATCACCTTGCCTTTATCCATATCGTTTGTTTCAACAAAACCAGTAATCTCAGGTAACTCAAGTTCAAAACTAAAAATACTACCAAGTCCAACTTTGCTTTCCACTTTTAGTTCACCGTTCATCAACTGTGTTAAACTGCGACTAATAGCCAGCCCCAAACCGGTCCCTTCAATAACTTGTTTTTTTTGTTGCACTTGTTGAAATGGCAGAAAGATTTCCTTTAATACTTCTGCTGCAATACCCATACCTGTATCTTCCACCAGAAAACAAATTTTATCTTCATGGATAGTAACTTTAAAAATAACTTTTCCTGTATCAGTAAATTTGATAGCGTTATTAAGTATGTTTATCAAAATCTGGCGAAGCTTTTGTTCATCCCCTCTAACTATAGCTGGCACATCAGGAGCTATTTCACTAATAAAAGAGAGTTTTTTTTGCATGGCCTGCATTTCGAAGATATCTGAAATATTCGTAAGCATGCTCGACATATCAAAATCGCACAGGTTCAATTCTACTCTCTGGGCCTCAATTTTGGAGAGATCAAGAATGTCATTGATCATATTTAAAAGGTGGAGACTGCTTTGTTTAATGATGTTCAAACTTCTTTTTTTATCTTTGGGTACCCCTTTATCCAGTGTTAGAATTTGGGCATATCCCATAATAGCATTTAAAGGAGTTCTTAGTTCATGACTCATATTTGCCAAAAATCCACTTTTAGCCCGGTTGGCTGTCTCTGCTTCCTCTTTGGCAATTTTTAGCTCAAAGGTTCTTTCTTCAACGATTTGTTCCTGCTTTTCCAGTAAATCAGCAATTTCGGTGTTTTTTTCCTCTTTTAATCTGAGTTCCATCTCTTTAAGTTCTCTTCTCTTATGTCTTAGAACTCTCATCCTGTCTGTAATAGCAGTTGCTAACAGAATAATTTCAAATACTGCCCCGATTATCACAGAATTAATGGTAAAAAAATTCTTGGGTAACAAACCTAATCCAATAAGAGAAAGAAAGAGTGTCCCTATTGAAAGGACAATATATGCTATAAGGAAGTAACGGGCAGGAATGTAACCCTGTTTTAATCTTATAGCCCCGGCAATAGTTGCTATTAACGGCATTGCAAGTCCAATTATATGAATTAGATAATTAGCAAACTTCTGATACCCGATATAAAGAGTAATTATAACCAAAAAGCTTAAACCGATAGAGCTCCATAGCATTTTATCAATAACCGGGCAATATCTCCTGGTGGACAGAAAATACTGGGAAAAAGAAACTCCAAATACTGAACTTATGGCAACTGCATAAATAATAAAGTGAGTAAGTTCAGGGAAACCTAAAAGTATATTAAAACCACTAAACAGGAAGAAATAAAGAGAAACAAAGGTCACATAAAGAATGTAATGTATATACACTTTGTCTTTAAGGAACAGATATAAAAACATATTGTAGATTAACATTGATGCAAGGATACCAAATACCACACCATAGAAAGAAATTTCCAGCCATGATCTTAGCCTGAAATTATCTTTGTCCGAAAGAAGAACAGTAAAATTTGATGATGCATGTGTTTTTGAAGTATGAGGAACAATCCTGAGATAGAAATAGGTTTTCTCAGGAATTTTTTGTGGCAGATTAAAAACAGGATGCCTGTATCTCCAGGTGTATGCTTTAGTACGGTTCAAAAAGCTTGAACGTATCAGCATATATGATTTTCGAAACTCGCTTTCCTGAGGCAAATAAAGGTCAACATAAGGAAAGTTTGGTTTATCAACAGTAAGTACATACTGCTTTATAATATTATTTTTTTTGGGAACACAGATCTTAAACCTTAACCAGATGACATCGTCAGCCAAACCGAAGTTAAAACTCCTGCTTTTATAAGGTTTGAATGAGGCATTATTTTCAGGAGAAAGAATGTCTACTATGGTTAACTCACCTAAAGGATCAATAAGAACATCAGCATGCAGACCAATATAAGTATATTTAAACTCTTTTCCGATTTTAATCATCTCAGAGGATTCTGAAATAATGGGCAAGCAAATTGCTATAATCCAAATGATGATTTCAAATATATTTTTTTTGATTCTCATATTTTTGCCTGCATTAATTTTTTACAACTTATTTCGTCAAATTATCCTGACCACTTTTAGGCCTCATATAAAAGAATCTACTGACCTAATCCAAATACTGTTTAACAAATTCTTTTAATTTATTTATTTTGAAAGTTTTGCCTAAATTTTGTAGTTCGGTAGTAAACGGAGTAAATCTCACATCCATTTTTTCTAATCTTTCAGCCTCTTTAAGGATATCACCAACGTTACCCTTCATAACCAAATCAAATAACCTGGCAAGCTCTTCTTTGGGTGGAGCAATAATAGGTGTTATTGGAGATATTTCCCCATGCCGTTTCCCAATAGTTTCAGAATCCTGTTTATCATAAATCCAATCCAATTCTAAATGAGTTTGTAACAAACTTAACAGATTTTCAATGATGAAGGGTTTATTAATAAAACTATCACTTCCTGCATCTATACTTTTCATCCTGTCTAAATCAAAAACACTGGCTGAAATGCTGATAATGATAATATTCTGGCCAATAGGTAACTTGCGGATTTGACGTATGGCTTCATAGCCATCCATTATCGGCATTCTAAGATCCATTAAAACAAGGTCCGGTATTATTTCAACTGTTTTATTAACACCATCTTCTCCATTAACAGCCTCAAAAACTTCAAATCCAAGAGGAGCGAGTGTATTTATCAGTACAGACCTGTTTTCCTTTTTATCATCCACCACCAGTATTTTTCGTCTCGAACCTTCATACCCTGTCACAATTTCAAAATTATTCTCTTTGATTTCAACAGAACCTGTGAAGCATGAAACAGGCAATATCAACTCAAAGGAAAATATACTTCCTTGCCCCATCTCACTTTCAACTTTTAACTCACCACCCATAAGCTGAGTAAGACTGCTGCTGATAGTCAACCCCAAACCTGTACCCTCAATTATTTGATTTTGCTGTACCTCCTGCTGGAAAGGCATGAAAATCCTTTTTAGTGATTCAGGCGCAATACCTGATCCTGTGTCTTCCACCTGGAATCGTAATTTATTTTCACAACACACAACTTTTAAAACGATCTTTCCACTATCTGTGAATTTTACAGCATTATTAAGCAGATTAATCAAAATCTGACGTAGCTTTTGCTCATCACCGGTAACAACAGTTGGCACATCAGAGGAAACTTCACTATGAAAAGAGAGTCCTTTTTGACTGGCCTGCATACGAAAGATATTTGATACATTTTTTAACATACTATACAGATTAAAACCGGTAAGTATCAACTCCTCTTTCCGGGCTTCAATTTTGGAAAGATCCAGAATATCATTAATCATATTTAAAAGGTGATTACTACTTTGTTGAACAATATTCAGAAACTCTTTTTTATCATCTGGAATCTTTTTATCCTTTGACAGAATTTGGGTATAGCCCATAATGGCATTAAGAGGTGTCCTGAGTTCATGACTCATATTGGCCAGAAACTCACTTTTTGCTTTATTGGCTGTTTCAGCCTGCAATGCCATTTCGTTAGCTTTTGCTGTTGCTGACTCAAGCTGAATATTAACTTCAGTTAATTCCTGGTTTGCTTCTTCCATTCCTGTTGTACGTTCTTTTACAAGATCGTCTAAATGGCTGTAAACTAATGCATTTTCAAGTGATATAACAGCCTGGGAAAGTAGGATATTAAGTGTTTCCACTCTCTCTTTTGTGAAAGCATTCTTTGTTATATTGTTTTCCAGATATAATACTCCGGTTATTTTATCCATGTAACGCATGGGAATACATAGAACTGATTTGGGCTGTTTAATTTTTATGTATAAATCATTTATAAACAGGTCGTTGTCCTTTTCAGATGGCAATACAATAATTTTACCGGTTTTCCTGACATAATTAATAATCCCCTGGGAAATGTCTTTGTTTTTACTCACTTTTATGGATTTTAATATCTGAACTTTATTTGTGCCAGTATCTACTGCGGCCTCTATTAAGAGTTCTTCATTTTTAATAAGTAAAACATATCCTTTTTGTGCCCCAGCATTTTCCATGATGATGTTTATCATTTTTTCAAGAAGTATTTTTAGATTGATTTCCCGTGATATTGCGTGCGATGCTTTTATTACAGTGGATAGGTCAATAAATTCTGATGAACCTGTGCCACCTGTTAATGTTATTAATGATGAGTCTGTCCACTTATTTTCAGATTTAAGCAGGTCCTGATATTTTTTTTCAATTTGCTTTACTTTAGCAACTGCACCCCACATGCTATACATATGATGCGCCTTTGTCATATATAGTGATGCAAATTCTTTCTCGTTTAGTTCAAGCCAGAATTTTGCAGTCAGTTCCAGAGCCAGGGCTTCCTCCTGAAGAAACCTGTTTTCACAGGCTAATTTCACGGCAATTTTATAGAAATTCATGGCTTTTAGTTTTTGCCCCTGAACTCGGGCGAGTTCTGCTTCCACAAGATGATATTTGTGTATGTGATTCATGGGGGAATGGAAAGCCCATTCTTTCATTTTTTTTTGATTTTTTATTACTTTTTTAAGATGATCCTTCCGTACAGCTTTTTTTTCTGTATGATAGAGTGCAAGTCTGGTCAGAGAATCATAGAAATTAAGAATTGGAAGGGCAGGATGTGAAATTTGTTCTTTACTGTATGGTTTTACTATTTGAGCATATTCAAGAGCTTTTTTATTCCTTCCAAAAAGATAATTTAGTTTTAACAGGAACAGGTTTAGTAAATACAGTGCGTTAACGTCGTTTGCTTTTTTATGTAATGGGAGCATTTTATTCACATCATAGGAAGATCCTGTTAATTCACATGGATCTCCAGACATTCCCCGAAGATTTGAAACAACCTGACAAATTAGCATATGGTATTTCATAACAGTATGCTGATTGAGTTTCATAATGTTTTCTGAATATTTATTCATCTCTTTTTCAACTGTCAAAAGGTCTATTCCTGAATAATAAAGAGTGGCAGTATAACCATTTGCTGATAAAGCAGCAAATTCCAGGTCTCCTGTTTCAACTCCAGTCTTATATGCCTTAATTAATGCTTCTAAAGAATCCCGCATCGGTTTTTTATAGTGATTTATCAAATGCCAGAAAATAAACCTGACCTTTGCTCTGGATTCATTGATATTGTACTTTTCAACCACTCTTATAGCGAGCTTCCCCCATTTATACCCTGCTTTAATATCTCCCAAAACACCATTATGAACCATTCCAAAACCAGCATAGGAAAAAGGTGAATAAATACTGTTGCCATATTTTACTGATAATCTGACTATTTTAAAGACGATAATAGGAACTATATCAGGAGCGGCATAATAAGCAGATGAACCTATTCCCGATGCAATTTGTATTACAGCGAGGTTATGAGGATCTTTCATTTTCGGAAGATTAATAAGATTCTCAATCTTTTTACCCATTAAAGATAGCTTCACTTTCAAAAGTTCATATATAATCCGTAATTTAGACGGTTTCTCAGGAATCTTAATCCCAAGTTTATTGAGAACACTCAAACCAATCCTTACTCCATTAAGAGGTTGATTTTGAGCCTGACAGGCATAAATTTTAGCCTCATATGTTTTAATTTTTTCCAGAATTGTCCTGGCATTTTGAAATACTTTTTCAGCCATATCATCCATTTCATCATAATCAGCACTGAGTTGAGCTGCTACAGTTGCTTGCTGGTACAAAGCCAGAGTTAAATCATAGTTTTTAGTCCAACAATTTTCCGAAAGAAGCCCGATTCCTGCTTTCAGATAATTCAATGCTAAAGTATATGCACTTGAACCCAGAGCCTTTTCCCCTGCCTTAAGGTTAAGTTCAGCAAGATTTTCTTTTTCAGATTCATCTGTAACTAAAGCAATACCGGCATTCAATTGATTAACAATATAAAAAATTCTTTCCGAAAGATCCCTTTTTGAATATTTTAAAATATAATTTCCAATACGATAATGCAGATGTGTTTTTTCTTCATTGGAAATCAGTGAATAAGCAGCCTCCATTATCCGGTTATGGCTAAATCTGTATATGTGATCACTCTTATTAAGCATCCCCTCTTTTAAAATAACATTCAATGCCGGTAAAATATCTTTTTCCGGTTCTTCACATGCTATTATCAGGGCTTTATGACTAAAATAACTACCAACACAGGCTCCAATTTTCAAAATCTTCTGTGATTTCTCAGGCAGGAGAGTAATTTTTTCTGCCATAAGATCCACAACATTATCTGTTGCCTGTATCTTTTTAATTTCTGACATATGCCAGAACCAGCCTTCCCCATGTGAAAATTCAATCAGACTTTTCCTGTAAAGAGATTTCAAAAACTCATTGATAAAAAATGGATTTCCAAAAGTCTTATCAATCAGAAGTTCCGCAAGTGATATTGTTTCCTCTTCCGGGCGATTTAAGGTGTCACCCAGTATTCTGTTAATCTGTTTTACGTTCAGGGGCTTTAAAATTATATCATTTACAACTGTATCTGATTTTTTAATATCACCCAAAGTCCGGATCAACGGGTGTGAATCAATAGTCTCACTGTGATGGTAAGAGCCAATGATCAACATGTTTTTTATAGCAGAATCGGTTGTAAAGAGTTTTAAAAGATATAAACTTGCTGAATCAGCCCATTGCAGGTCGTCCAGAAAAAGAACCAATGAGTGTTTACTACTCGCTAAATTTTTGATAAATCCCTGAAATACCAGATCGAACCTGTTTTTAGATTCAACTGATCCCAGTGTTGGAATTTCCGGTTGTTTGCCAATTATCAGCTTAAACAAGGGAATCAAATCAGTTACGATTTTACCATTAGGTTCCAGTACTGATAAAATTCTCTCTTTCCATAATGCAATTCCTTCTTCATCTTCAGCAAGTATTTGCCTGCCAAACATAGTTAATGCTTTAATAATAGCATTATAGGGTGTTTCTTTTTTTCGTTTATCAAACCTTCCTGAGATAAAATATCCTTTTTGTTTAACAACGGTTCTTTGTATCTCATTGATTAAAGCAGATTTCCCGATTCCGGATGGTCCTGAAACAAGAATTAATTCCGTGTTATTCTGCCTTACCCGTTCAAAAGCAGACAAAAGAGTTCCAATCTCTTTTTCCCGGCCATACAGTGTCTGGGGTATCTTAAATTTATCTGATAAATCATTTAATCCCAATTCAAATGATTTTATGGACTCTTGTTCCTTCATATTTTTCTGGCATTTTTCAAGGTCAACTTTCAAACCAAATGCATTCTGATAGCGATCCTCCGCATTCTTGGCCATAAGTTTCATTACAATTTCTGAAATGATCTCTGGTATGTTTTCGTTAACCTTACCTGGAGGATCTGGTTGCATGGCAATATGACTATGCATAAGCTTTAGCAAATCTTTTGATTCAAAAGGAAGATGCCCTGTTAACATCCAATAGAAGGTTACTCCAAGTGAGTAAAAGTCAGTTCGATAATCAAGGGAACGATTCATACGACCTGTCTGTTCAGGAGATATATATGCTAATGAACCTTCCAGAACATTTGGATTTTTCACAGATGTGATTTCCCGTGGAAGTTCTGTTGCAATTCCAAAATCAATAATTCTAACACTATTATTTCGGGTATTCAAAATGATATTTGATGGGTTTATATCTTTATGAATAATATTATGCTTGTGTATATTTGCGATTATTTCAACAATATGTATAGCAAGACTTAAAAAGTCATCTAACGGAAGAATCTGAGATGTTAGACTGTTTTCAAGAGATTGTCCTCCAATATCCTCCATAATAATCATGGGAGAACCTGCTTGCGATTTTCCATATATCTGTGCGATGCCCTCTTTTTTAAACCTGCTGGCCAGTTCATATTCCCGATTAAATTCAGAAATGTCTTCCTGGGTTGGGAATTTTTTATTGAATATTTTCAGAATGACAGGCCGTTTGTTTTTTTCTTCAAACGCACGGTATATCAGAGAACTATTGCTCTCATAGATTTTCTCAGGATTTTGATAACCTTCAAGCTTTTGCATTTGATTCCTTAATTTTATTTCTAAGCTACAAAAACTACTTCCTGTTTGCTATGGCAGGAAGTAAACAACAGATGTCATTTGCAAGCCTTAATCTAAATACTGCTTTATAAACTTCTTTATTTTTTTTATTTTGAAAGTCCTTCCCAAATTGTGTAACTCGGTAGTAAACGGGGTAAATTTGCTATCCATTCTTTCTAATTTATCAGCCTTTTCAAGGATACCGGTAATGTTACCCTGCATTGCCAAATCAAATAAAATAATAAGATCTTCCTTTGGGGGGGCAGTAATGACAGCAAATAAATTTGTAGATACTGTAGTTGCTTCCTCTTTCCTTACATCCTCTTCTTCATAAATCCACTTCAACTCTAAGTACTTCTCTATCAAATCAAATAAATCTTCTAAAATAAAGGGTTTACCGAGAAAATCATCCCCCCCTGCATCCAGGCTCTTCTTACGGGTTAAATCAGAAATACTTGCTGAAATGCTTATGATAGCCACTTTTTGACCAATGGGTAACTTTCTGATTTGCCGTATGGCCTCATCGCCTTGCATAACAGGCATTATCATATCCATTAGAATAAGATCGGGTGAATGGACAATTGTTTTATCCACACCATCCTTTCCATTTACAGCTTCAACCATCTCAAATCCCAGAGGTTCGAGAGCATTAATCAATAATGACCTGTTTTCATCTACTTCATCAACAACCAGTATTTTTATTCTTTCTCCTGCATAACCAATTACACATTTTTTATGATCTTCCTTTGTTTCGATCAAACCTGAGGTGTTCGGTAATTCTAATTCAAACAAAAAAATTGTTCCAACTCCCACCTTGCTTAGAACTTTCAGTTCACCACCCATAAGTTGAGTTAAAGTACGGGAAATTGCCAAACCCAAACCAGTTCCTTCAATGACCAAATCCTGATGATCCGCCTGCTGGAAGGGAACGAATATCTCTTCCAAAGCTTCAGGCGCAATACCAATACCAGTATCTTCTACCTGAAACACAAATATATTCTTATACCGATCAACATTTAAAATCACTTTTCCTCTATCTGTGAATTTAACAGCATTATTCAGCAGATTAATCAAAACCTGACGTAGCTTTTGTTCATCGCAGGTAACAGCCGCTGTTGCAACTGAAGATATTTCACTAAGAAATGAGATACCTTTTTCTTTAGCCTGAACCCTAAATATATCTGATACACTCTTCAGCATATCGGATAAATTAAAGTCTGTAAGAAACAGATCCATTTTCTGAGCTTCGATTTTGGAGAGGTCGAGGATATCATTGATCATGGTCAAAAGGTGAATACTACTTTGTTGAATGATTGCAAGACTTCGCTTTTTGCTTTCGGGTACCTCTTTATCCTTTGTCAGTATTTGGGCGTATCCCATAATTGCATTGAGGGGAGTTCTGAGTTCATGACTCATGTTAGCCAGAAAATCACTCTTGGCCTGACTGGCCAATTCGGCTTTTTCCCGTTCTCTTTGGGCACGTTCTTTTGCTTTACGTTCGGTTATATCAATCAGTGTACCTTCAAAATAAAGAAGTTTACTTTCTTCATTACGAACTGCTCTTATGGATTCAGAGCCCCAGAATAAAGTGCCGTCTTTACGTTTAAATTGTCTCTCAATATCTGATATCTGATTTTTTTCATTTATAATTTTATCAGATTCCGCTTTCTCGTTAGGTTTAGCGTAACATTGCTGCGCTATGTCTGTAACGGTCTTCTGCATTTCCAGGGGTGATTCATATCCAAAAAATTTTGCCATTGAATTATTAACATTGATATAAAAACCATCCAATGAAGTTTGGAAAATGCCTTCGACTGAATGTTCAAAAATGTTACGGTATTTTTTTTCAGATTCCTGTATGATTTTTTTAGAAGAAGAGAGTTTTTGTACCATATTATTAAAAGCTTCTTCCAGTATTTTCAACTCATCGCGCTTCTTTGATCTGATATCTATTTTGATATCATCCAGCTTATCCATACTGAGTTGTTCAGTAGCGGCTGTGAGTTTTGTGAGGGGACGGTTTAATTTCATTCGACTAAACCATAATACTAATATCCATATTGCAAAAGTGACAATTATGGAATTGATTATAATAAATAGAAAACTAAGCCTGACTCTGTTGATTACCACTTTATTGCTTGAATATATGGAAGCTTCACCAACCTTGAATTCTTCACCACGGCGTTTATGTTTAATTGAAAAAGAATAAGAAAATAAACCTTTATATCTATTAAGCAAAAGGCTATTTCCATCGGAGTTTATTTTCATTACTTTACCGTTCTGGTCTATGATCATTCCTGAAGCTCCAATATATTCGCCCCTTTCATTTTGCAATTTAATCCCTACCACAGAAGGAAATTTTTTCATCCCTAAAAATGTTGGTTGCAACTGTTCCATATTCATGTCCCAAATTGCTTTACCAAGAGAAGGAGCAAATGTGTTTCCAATGGCTTTAAGTTCCATATTGACACGTTCTTTAGTATAGAAATATTCAATTGATAAGTGAATAGAAGTTACTATAGAAGTAATTATTAAATAAGATAAAATTACCCACTTCAAAAGTTGTGTGCCAATTGAATCTTTAGTTTTTACCATAAAAGGGCGTGGCATATAGAACCTTCTCATTTACTGATTATATGAACCTTTTCGTGAATCTTCAAAATACTAATTATTAGTGTTTCCCTATAGGGAATATCTAATAACTGTTCTTTTGGCAGAATTCTAATAATTAGAAATTCCCTGTACTTTTTGTTATCTTTTAAAAATTAATCAAGATACTTTTTAACAAATTCCCTTAATTCTTTTATTTTGAAGCCTCCAGCTAATTTTTTTAACTCATTCACAAATGGGATAAATCTTTTATCCATCTCTTCAAAACTATCGCCCAGTTCATGAATCTCACGAATACTACCCTTCATTGCCAAATCAAACAAAGTAGTAAGTTCTTCCCGACCCGGCGCAATGATATCTTTTGTGTCAGCTACTTCTTCATATCCATCATCCAATGCGAAAGTTTCTTCATCATCATAAATCCAGTTCAATGCTAAATGCTTATCTATTAAATCCAGTAATTCTTCAATAATAAGGGGTTTGGCTAAAAAATCATCACTTCCGGCATCACTGCTTCTTTTACGATCTGATTCAAATACACTGGCTGAAATAGTTATTATAATGACTTTATGGCTGATGGATAACTCCCGGATTCGGCTAATTGCTTCATAACCATCCATCACTGGCATTTTAAGATCCATTAAAATAAGGTCTGGAGAGATTTCAACTGTTTTATCTACACCATCCTTTCCATTAACAGCCTCAAACATATCAAATCCCAGGGGGGAGAGAGTATTTTTTAACAAAAATCTGTTTTCTTTCTTGTCATCCACCACCAATACTTTTAGTCTTTCACCTCTATAGCCATTTACTTTTGCTGTACTCAACAGGTGCTTTTGTTCAACAAAACCAGAGAGACCCGGCAGTTCAATTTCAAATAAAAATGTACTTCCCTGACCTACTTTACTTTGAGCAATAAGCTCCCCACCCATAACCAGGGCAAGACTGCTACTAATAGCAAGCCCCAAACCAGTTCCCTCATCCGCCTTATCCTTATGATACTGCTGGAAAGGTAAAAAGATCTGCTTCAATAGTTCTGGTTCAATTCCAGGGCCCGTGTCCTCAACTTTAAAACAAATTTTATTCCCACATTGTTTTACATTAAAAGCTACTCTACCTTTTTCTGTAAATTTCACTGCATTACTAAGAAGATTTATTAAAATCTGACGAACTTTTTGTTCATCTCCCTGAACACCATCTGACACATCAGATGCTATATCACTAATAAAAGAGATGCCTTTTTGTTTCGCCTGCAATAAAAAAATATCTGAAATATCTTTCAACATACTCGATAGATTAAAGTCAGATATTACAAGTTCCACTTTCCGAGCCTCAATTTTAGCAAGATCCAAAACATCATTAATCATTGTCAAAAGCTGGGTACTGCTTTGCCTGATAATTTCCAAACCTTTTTTTTTATCATCATCCAGTTCTTTATCTTTTGACAGGATTTGTGCATAACCCATAATTGCGTTAAGAGGTGTTCTTAATTCATGACTCATATTAGCCAGAAAATTACTTTTAGCTTTGCTGCCTTCTTTAACCTGTAATAATAACATGTTGGATTTTGCAGTTGCGAGTTCTACTTCTTTTTGTAATTGTGTGCTTCTCAGTTTAAGAGATTGTACTCTCCAAACGTAGAATCCTAATATAATACTACCTGTGAATATCAGAAAAAGTATTTGGAACAAAAAGGTTTTCCACCATGGCGGAGCAATTTTAACTACTAATTTGGCACCTTTATTGTTCCAGATGCCTGAACTACTAACTCCTTTCACCCGGAACACATAGTTACCGGAGTCCAGGTTTGTATAACTGATATAATTTCTTGAGCCAATATTGATCCAGTTATTGTCAAAACCCTCCAGCATGTATGCAAATCTGTTTTTTGCTGGTTTTGCATAATCCAAAGCAGCAAATTCAAGAGAAAAAAAGTGTTCTCTATGGGACAGTTCGATTTGTTTGAGTTCTGAAATATTCTTACTGGAAGTAATTGATTTTTCATGAATTTTAAAATCAGTAATAACAATTTGTGGAATTGAATCACTCTTTTTTATCTGATCAGGAAAAAAACTGGTTATACCTTTTGTGCCACCAAAAAACATCTCTCCCTTTTTACTTTTATAAAACATATGATAGACAAAGGTATTGCCTTGCAAGCCATCACTGCGATCAAAATTCTTAAAGGTCTTTTCCGGGGGATTAAAACATGAAAGACCAATCTCTGTACTTAACCAGAGATTTCCTTTCTCATCATTCAAAATTCCGTATATCAGGTTATTTGGTAGACCATCTTTGACAGTATACGTTTCTGTTATTTCATTCACTTCAGGATTTTTTTTATAACCTATAAATTTATAATGTAATCCCTTTCTTGAACCAAACCATAAACCACCCTTTTGGTCTGCAAAAACTGAGTAAACAAAACCATCATGGAATTTTGTGAATTTCCCGGTTTTATTATCAAAAAGGTTTAATCCATTACCAGTTCCAACCCAAAGTCGCTTCCTGATATCCTCAAAAATCACCCATACTTCACTGTGACTTATACTATTAGGGTCATCTGGTTTGTTGGTATAAACTTTTTTAACTTTACCGCTATCAGGATCAAATTCAATAAGTCCATTTCCATATGTACCTATCCAGAATCTGCCATTTGAATCCTGAAACATTATCTTTATATGTTCTTCTACAGTATGGAATTTTTCTAAAGATAATTTGTAGCGAATAAATTGTAATTTATCTTTGTTATATTTATAAAGGGCTCCATTTCTACCTCCTAACCAGATAGTTCCGGAATTGTCTTCATAAATGCAGAGTATATTTTTTATTGGCTTTTTATCTTTATCATAAAGAAAAGGAATAACATCACCAGATAACCGATTATAAAGAAACAGATCTTCTTTACTAAGCCACAAAAAACCGTAGGAATCCTCAAAAACCGCTTCATATCCTGTTGATGAAGGAAGATCAAATGAGCCTATTCTATTACCCAAATATGAAAATACAACTCTGGGATTAAACTTATTGATTCCACCTCCACGAGTACCTATCCATAGAAGCCCTGATTTGTCTTCGTAAAAACAACGAATATCACTACTGCTTAAGCTTGTCGGATTATCAGGGTCATGTACAAATCTGTTTACAAAGGTGCCGTATTTTTTGTCAAATTCATAAAGGCCTCTTTTTGTTCCCACCCAGATGTTCCCATTTTTTACTTCATATATAGCGTTCACAGTAAAAGTGTTTTTTAAAGGATCTTTCTGATAGGGAAAATATTTTGTAAACGTTTTTGATCTAGAATCAAAACAGTTTAATCCATCTTCTGTACCAATCCATATTGTTCCATCCAATCCTTTATATATGGTTCGAACTATTGAATTGGATAGACTACTCCTCTTGTGAGTGTCAGTATTAGGATAAAATCTATTGAATTGCTCTGTTTGGGGATTAAAAATGTTCAAACCATGACTTGTTCCAATCAGAAGTTTACCCATATCATCTTCACCAATACTCCATATCCGGTCATGGCTTAAACTATTTGGATTATTCGGATCATGACGATAATGAGAAAACTTACCTGTTCTACTATTGAGCTTGTTCAATCCCCCTTTGTATGTTCCTACCCAGAGTATTCCTCTGGAGTCCCTGTAAATTGACTGAATACGATTATCACTTAAAGATGAAGGTTCATCTGGTTTTTTATTATAATGGACAAATTCATCTGTCCCAACAATGTGCTTTTCAAGTCCGCCACCCCAGGTCCCTATCCATAACACTCCTGAGTCTTCAAAATAGATGTTGCTTGCAGAATTTGTAGATATCGATTTTGGTTCAACCGGATTGTGTGCGAAGTGGGTGAATTTTAAGGAGTTGTATCTGTTCAATTTGTCATTAGTTCCACACCAGATATAACCCTGATTATCCTGGATTATTGAATAAACAACACTATTGGAAAGTCCGTTTTCAACTGAGAGGTGGTCAAATATTATATTTGCATTCTGGCCAAAAATTATTTTTGGTATAACAAATATTAAGAGTATATTGAAAAAGATTATTGAGAATTTGAAAGATTTTATATTTAAATGTCTACATAATTCAAAATGATTCATTATGTTTCCTTTAAACAATACCATATCTCCATTGTCACGCAATTACTAATGCCTGAAGATAACCAATGAAAATGATTTTAGGGAATCTATAATTATTGATTTTTACTTTGATCTTTAACGATCATTATTTATTTGCTGAAGATTCAAAAATCTTCATAATGAAACGATTTCGCCCCTGATCCTTGGCCTCATAAAGGGCCTGATCTACTATAGAGATTATATCTTCATGCAAAGATTCCCGATCTGGAACTGTACTGGATACACCCAGACTCAAAGTAACATATTCACTTACAGAAGATTTATTGTGGGGAATTTTGAGTTCTTCAATAGTAAGTCTGATAGATTCAGCAACCTGAGTGGCCTCTTCCATATCTGTATCCGGGAGTACTACAACAAATTCTTCCCCTCCATAACGAGCAACTAAATCTCCAGCTCGTTTGGTACGATTGTGAATAGCCTGGGCTATCTGTTTCAGGCAGTCATCTCCAGCCTGGTGACCGTATGTATCATTGTAATTCTTGAAAAAATCAATATCTATTAAAATCAGAGCCAGTGAAGTTTGCTGCCGTATTTTCTGTCGCCAGACCTCGTCAAGATAAGTATCAAATCTACGGCGGTTGGCAATCTGAGTTAAACCATCCATATTAGCCAGATTCAGTAATTTTTCATTCGCTTTCTGGAGTTCTGTTTCTGCCCGTTTTCTCTCGACAACTTCCTGTTGTAGTTGCAGGTTTTGCTCTTCAAGTTTCTTTTGCAAAATACGAACAGTCAGGTGGGCAGTAACTCTTGCTAAAACTTCCTCGTATTGAATTGGTTTGGTGATATAGTCCACAGCACCTGCTTTGAAACCTTTAACCTTATCTGCCGTATCAGCTAAAGCAGTCATAAAGATAATTGGAATATCTCTGGTTTCTTTATTATTTTTTAAACGGGATGAAGTTTCAAAACCATCGATACCCGGCATCATAACATCCAGAATAATAATGTCTGGGGGCGCATACTCAACCTGTTCAATCGCACTTTCACCATCTTCTGCGACCAGTATGTTAAATCCAATTTTACTCAAAAAATCAAATAATATCCCCAGGTTTGCATGATTATCATCGACAATCAGGATAGAGTGATTTTGGGGGGTCAGGGGAGTCTCTTCACTGTTTTTCAATTGTTTATCCTCCAGTTATCTTCCTGAGGTGAGTCAGGGTTAAATCTTTAAAAGGTGGGACAGCCAATCTCAAATATATTCAGTATCTCATAATACTGGAAATTCGTCAAAATTGGAAATGAGAACAAAGAATTCAATTTTGCTATATTTCATAATTGGATGAACAAAATCATTATTTTACAACCAATACAGAAGCCTTTTCAAGAGTTCGAACTAATTTTATACTGTCACCCAAGACAAACTCTTCTGCTTTTGACATTCTCTAATAACTCCTCTTTTGGCGTAATACTTTGTTATTTCCAAAAAAAAACTGTAATAAAATCGGCTCGTTACTTTTGGAAAATGCCTTGCATTTCATCCAAAATATTAATTATTAGAGGTTCCCTTGAGGTATTTGGGTATACAATTTTCGCAAGTCAATCAGTCTCCTATTTTCAAGAAGAGAAAAGTCTGAAATATTAAGCCTGTTGATTACCACCATAATCGATCTGAAAAAATTCTGTGGTATCAGTAAAAATCTTCTTTTTCATATTAAATCCTGTTCAGTAATCTTAAAGGTAGATTATCCATTGATGAACTGACCTCTGTTAGAAAATTTTTTAATCCCTGATTTTCAATAATAAGACCAAGAAATTGTCCAAGAAGACAAAATGAATTCATATCATCTGTTCCAATTTCTATAGATTCATCGTTATATATTCTTATTTCGCCAACTATTGATTTTCTTGATTTTACAGGAATGAATAGTATTGCATGAATATTCTCTTTCAATGCTTCCTCAAGATACTGAATTCTTGAATCACTTGTGATATCATTTATTAATATAGGTTCTTCTCTGGCTTTAGTTTCATAATCGGTGTTCACATTTACAGGTCCTTTTTTCAAATATTCATCACTCAAACCGTAACTGCCAACCTGAAAAAGCTGATTTTCTCTGTCATCAAAAAGCATAATACAGCAACCCTTAAAATTGAACTCCATACAAATCTCTTCGGTAATATGATTTACAAGAAGATCAATTTCATCATATTTAGACATGGTTTTGATAAACAGATGAAATTTTTCATATTGAAATTCTGTAGGATTCTGGGACATGAAACATCCTCCTTATTGGGAACCTCTAATTAAAAGCTGCTTGAAAGTGATGAGGTAGAATATTAGTTTAAGAGAACTTCTAAACAGTCCACTTGTAAATTGAATATTAACGACAGCTTACTTAAAAGGGTTTGCCAGATTGCCAAGTTATCCATGTGAAACCCTAATCAAAATAACAAAAGATATTAACCTGAATTTCTTGTCATTATAGCATGTTAACCTTATAAAAAAAATGAAGAAAGAGAATTATTACAATAATTTTGTTTTATCCGGATTATAAGGTATTATGAATTTAACAACACTTCAATAGGCTTCAACAAATTTACTAAAGGGTCATAACAAATGATATCAAGACGCGATTTTTTTAAATTGTCAATTCTATCCTGTGGATATTTTCTTCTGCCAGCTTTCAATGCAAAAGCTTCGAATTATGAGTGGTATATGCCCGATGAGGGAGAATCTCACAAACGGACCTGGATGGCATTTATAGCCAGTTACGATATATGGGAAGAGAAACAGGTTCCTGTGGTTCAATATAATCTGGCCACAATTGCTAAAACAATCGCAAAGTATGAACCAGTATCCATGCTTATAAGAAAGAAGGATTATGATATTGCATATAAACTTCTTGGCGGCTTAAACTCACATAATTACCCAATTAAACTTATTGAATTTAATATGAATGATCTATGGATGCGGGATACAGGCCCATCATTTATAGTTAACAAAAAAAGGAATAAAGCAGCTGTAAACTTTAACTTTAATGGTTGGGGAAGAGATCAGGTATATAAACTGGATGCTAAAGTTGCTGACTTTGTAGCAAAAAAAGCAGGTGTTAAAACAATAAAATCAAATCTGGTTTTGGAGGGTGGCTGTTTTGAGTTGGATGGTCATGGCACTGGCATTATGACTGAGAGTTGCATTTTAAATGACAATCGAAATCCAGGTAAAAATAAAATTGATGTTGAAAATGAATTAAAATTACTTCTGGGTTTGAATAAAATAATCTGGTTAAAAGGAGTTAAGGGCAAAGATATTACAGATGGACATACCGATTTCTATGCTCGTTTCGCAAGACCTGGGGTCATCATTGTCAGCCGTGAAACTGACCATGAATCCTATGATTACAAAATAACCCGGCAGAATATTGAAATACTTAAATCATCAACCGATGCTAAAGGTAATCCATTACAGATTATTATTCTTGATACTCCGATGCATATTAATTCGGCTTTCGAAATAGATAGTTTTGCTGCAGGATATGTTGGATATTATATCTGTAATGGTGCAATTATAATGCAGAAATTTGGTGATGTAGCTGCTGATTCCGCTGCCAGAAAAAAATTAGCAAAAGTGTTTCCCAAACATCATATTGAACAAATTTCTATTGATGGAATAGCAAGTGGAGGCGGTAGTATTCATTGCGCGACACAGCAGGAACCTATTGGAAATCTCTAATAACTGATCTTTTTGCGAAATCCTTTGTTATTTCCAAAAAAAACTGTAATAAAATCGGCTCGTTATTTTTGGAAATGCAGAGATTTTATAAAACTAAAAGCTTTTATAAACGCTGTATTTCATCCAAAATTCTAATTATTAGAGGTTCCCTTATTGGTTTTAACTTACTCTTCTTTTAATTCAAAATTGTTGTTTCCGGTGCGTTTTGAAAAGCAAAAACGACCCTACGAAAATTCTGTCTACCTTTGACTATTGGGAACCCTCTAATAAGGGTTGAAGCTAAGGCAATCGGAAGTGTAATTATAATATCTGAAAGTGCTTATGAAAAACTTAATGAAAAAAATCACAATAGAGAATCTCTATTAACCGCCTTTTAACTGAACTATTTCGTTAGCACGCAAATATAACTGTTGTAAAAACACCTTGTTATGTTCTTCTTATGTAGAGATTTTATAAAACTAAAAAGCTTTTATAAACGCTGTCTTTCAATCAAAATTCTAATTATTAGAGATTCCCAATAATTAAAAAAACCAAATTTGTTCCAAAAGGTAAAAAAAAATCGATACAGTTTTATAAGTGCTACTGGATAAAACATGAAGACCTAAATAAAAAACAGAGTTTTAAGGAAAATCCTCTACAAGTGGCTAAAATATAATTTTCTTATAATTATTCGTAAAAAGATTTGTGTCCCCTGTCTCTATGTTAAAGTTCAGTTGAAAATTTTCAATCCTAAATAATTTACTGGTTGACCATAATGAATTATTTATGTTACTCAACCTTCTTTTTAAATCAAGGGAACTAATAATTAACACTTTGATGAAATATAGCGTTTATAAAAGCTTTAGTTTTATAAAATCTCTATTTCTGAAAATAACGAGCCGATTTTATTACAGTTATTTTTAGAAATAACACAGTATTTTGCAAAAGAGGAGTTATTAGAGATTCCCTCAAATTTAAGTTGGAAAACTATGTTTAAGAAATTACTATTAATAATATGTATCCTTTTCACTTCAGAAGTTTTTGGAGCATCATTCACAACAGTTGAAGTATTTCAGAATCAGGTGAATTCTCATATTTCAGAAAGAATGGGAGATCTCATAAATAAACCTAAAAATTCTAATGTAAGATTTTTTAAACTTAATTTTGATCTTTTACTTGGTAATGAACCATTTGAAATTGAACTTATTAGAGGATCGAAACTTCAGTTTGAGAAAGATGACTTAACAATCAGAACCTTTGACTCATACTCCTGGAGAGGTAAGATAAAAGGTAATATAAATAGCAGAGCTATATTTGCCGTTGAGGGACAAGATCTTTCAGGGAACATAACTATTGATTCAATGCTTTTTGAAATAAGACCAATGGGTGATGGAATACATAGTATTTCAGAAATTGAAAAAACCTTTTTGAAAAATGAGGCTGAGTCGTTAATACTTCCTAAACCATTATCTTCAATAGAGAAAGATTTTCAGACTTTTAAAGATGATGGTTCAACAATTGATGTAATGATTGCATATACACAAGATGTTAAGAATCGGTATTCAAATATTACAACTTTAATGCAATTAGCAGTGGATAATACAAACCAATACTATATAAATAGTGGTATTGTTCAAAGGGTTAGGCTTGTTAAAACAATGCTTGTTAGCTATGTTGAAAGTGGAGATCCTTCAACAGATCTAACCAGACTTCAAAGTTCAAGTGATAATTATTTGAATGAAATTCATCCAGTCAGAGATACCTATGGTGCTGATATTGTAACTTTATGTGTTTCGAGAATGGATGGAGCATGTGGGATTGGATATATGATGACACCTGAACTTCAAAGTATTTTTGCTGCTGGAGCTTTTAATGTTGTTGACGTAGATTGTGGTTCATTGACTTATGCACATGAGCTGGGACATAACATGGGAGCCCATCATGATGCTGCCCAACCAGGAACAGGATGGGGTTCATACAGTAAAGGTTTTGTAGATTCAGATAATAATTTTAAAACAATAATGGCATATGGCAATGAAACCAGAGTTGGTTATTTCTCAGATGATACCATAAAGTATGGTAACAATCCTGTTGGTTCAGATATTGCTGATAATGTACGCACATTAAACGAAACAAGAAATATTGTTGCTAATTTCAGATCTTCAACAGCTGCTGGTAGTAGTAGTAGTAGTAGTGGCTCAGGTGGTTCAGGTTCCTCAGGAAGCTGCTTCATTGGTTTAATTAAAGATCAAAATAACTTAAAAGGTGTTTTTTCTTTATTCTTATCAATTCTTTTTCTACCTTTTTTAATATATGTAATATCAGGTAGAAAAAACTAATTTTTAAACTCTACCAGTTAGCGTAGGGTGCGTTTTCGCCTTATCAACGCACATTCACAGGTTTTTATCAATTCCTAAAAAATATCAAAACCTCGGTGCTGATTCTTAAATTATTGGTTTTAATTTACTTCTTCTTTCAATTCAAAATTGTTGTAATTTAAGGACAAAAAACGAAGACTGGACTCCCAATTTAATTTCTAATTATTCCACAAAAATTTGACTTCCGGCAGGCGGTTTTCTCATAATATTTTAGATATAGCTTTTAGTTTTGATAACCTAAATTTACCATTTCCTTCCAGAGTAAGAAATATTTTTGATTTTCTATTATATACAGCAGGGAAAATCTGATCATCTTTTAATATTAGTGCTCCACTTTCAATATCCCATACGCTGAAGCTTTCCATGCCCTTGTCTATTCTCTCCTGGTAATAGCTTCCATTGTCCATCTTACTTTTTTCCCACATTGATTTATGGTTCCAGCTGAACAAGTATTCATCAATGATATAGTTATTACCGGGTCCGTAAAACCAGTACTTCACTTCACATGTATTGATATCGTAAATCACTGCTGAAGCCAGCATGTAATCATCGTCATTTCCGTATCCCCAAACCAACAGATTGTCATCATCGATCCAGGAAACAGGATTACCCCAGGAATATTCTGCATCTCTCAAAATTTCTATACTTTTCCCATCGTCTGCTTCCCATTTATTATTTTCAATCCATTGATTCAGGTCCCATCTGATAATTCTACCAATTGGGTGCCAGAGCCATCCATCTTCCACAATCCAATTGCCATTTGGAGAAATGTAAACAGAAGATCGAAACTCTGCTCCGTGCATCTCTTCGCTCCTGTCTTCAGGTAGTTCTTCCCATTTTCTTTTAGTAAGGATCTGTTTCGACTCTGGGTCGATTACATCAATCATATCCCAATCAGTTGATGTGATTATTAGGGTTTTACACTTGTACTGATGAAATGCAAAAGTGAAGGGAGTGACGTCAACATGATAATCCCCACGGTCCAGTTCGATAAGTTCAGTCATGCTTTCAAGGTCATAGACCATCCCGTACTGACCAAACAGATTATAAACTGCCAGAAGTTTACAGTCTTTCGACAATTTCATTTCTACATTTTTAGTAAAATCTATTTTAGAATCAGCAAGAATATGGGGAAGTTCATGAATTTTTAATGTTTCAAAATCAATTTTAATCAGTTGATTCTGTGCTGTTAAAAAAAGATATTCTTCTTTTTTATTATTCTCCATGGCGATTGAAAACAGAATCTCTGTATCCGTCAATTTATCAATGGATATGACCCTGTGTTTAAAGAACAGGTTGTTATTGATATCAATTTTAATTCCCGGTTTTCCTTCAATAGATTCTAAATATAAATCCGACAGTTCAGTTTCTTCTATAGATGAAAAATCAGAACTATCTATATCTTTTTTTTTAAAACATTCCGGACAGACACAATTGTAGATCTGTTCTTTTCCAGTGAAATATTGAATATATTCATCTGCTGTTTTATCTTTCAGATGTTTACAGACTTTGACCATTAATTTACCATTAGTCATCAATTTAATCCCTCACAATCGGTTGTTTAGTAAGATGTTCAATTTCTATTACTGAGAATATCATAGTTTTACCAATATGAAGTCATTATTATCAGGTATGAAGTTTAAAATATTCCTCAAGAATTCTTTTGGTTTCCAGAATATCTGCTTCAAGCCATTTATAAAATTCAGCAGGATTTTTATTACACATCAAAACCGGATTTCCGGCATAACGTGGAAATTGATTAATTTGATTAAAATTCCTCTTCCTCCTCTTCCAGCCCCTCTTTGATGCTATCAAGAAAAGGTTCAATTAATATCCCATATCTTGCATAAACATCGTCATCCATAAAACCTACAATAGCAGCGATTCTTTCCACATTAGTATATAGTTCATTAAATGTCTTCTCTTCCATTTTCTGCTCCTTTAAAATGATTAAATCTTGAAATAGGTTTAGCCTTATATCGATATATACACACTTGTTAATTTATCTTTTTTAAGATTTGAAAAAAGGAGATTTATTGAATCTTTTTTAAAAATTATTATTAGGATTTTGCAATTGAAGACAACTCTAATATAAAGGTGCGAAATGATTTTAAGATTCAATATTTTGAACTGATTCTGCTAATCTCTTCTACCACATATTTGAAACCAACATTTGCAGATGGAAAAATAACATCAAAGTTGTTTTAAGATTTATGAAGAGTTTTTCTTTTCTGCCCTCTGAGACCTGTACTATTTCGGCAAGTGTATATATATTCACCTGAGCCTTTTACAATATCAGGGAGCCTCTAATAACTGATCTTTTTGCGAAATACTACTTTTTCAAAAAAAACAACTGTAATAAAATCAACCCATTGTTTTTTTCTCAGCCTTGTACAGAAAAAATAAATCAGTTTTTAATGTTTGATTTCAGGTAAAAAGCTAATGATGATTATTGATTGATAATTTTATTAATGATATATTTAAGGTATTGATATTACAATATTAATCCAAACCGGAGGTATTGAAAAATGAATAATAGACAATGGTTTAACGTTATTTGGTTTTTTCTGTTAATCTCTTTTTTGTCATGTTTGCAAAACACATTTTATGAAAAAAATTTTATAGTAAATGTGAATAACTTTGTAATGTTTTTTATAACACCGGCAATTTTCGTTGGTATTGTTCGAACTATATCAAGGGAACCTCTAAAAACTAAAATTATGGTTGAAGTACAAGGCTTGAGAAAAATGTAACGAGCCGATTTTACAACAGTTATTTTTTTCTTGTAACGCAGTAATTCAGACTAAAGATAGTTTTTAGAGATTCCCTCAAATAATACTATTATGGAAATAGATGATGAAGATTTGTAATATACAAACCAATGTTTAGCAATAATCCATACCATGCAGAGATGTTAGAAATTACAGATCAAATTAAATCTTCCTTATTTCCAGAACTAACGTCTCAGAATTAAAAAAAAAGCCTGATAAAAAACTTCCGTTTTTTTATGTGGATTTTTATGTGCTTTTTTTTATAAACTATTAGAGTTTCCCTTTAGATAATTTTATTCAGGTCTGATTAAGAAATAATACAAAATATTTGGTAAAACAAATTAAAAAAGTTGTTTTTTGATCATCTATTTTGTAAAAGTTTCTTTTAATAGAAACAGTAAATTAAAAATTTAAAAAAAAGGGTTATATACAGTGACAGACTTATTAAAAGACATGCAGTTGCCTGATAATAAAGGATATTTTGGTAAATATGGTGGTAGTTTTGTTCCACCCGAACTCCAGACTATACTCAATGAGATAGAAGACAGTTATCTGAAAATCAAAGAAGATGAGTCGTTTATTGAGGAGTTGGCGTCACTTAACAAACACTTTACAGGTCGCCCATCTCCTGTATTTTATGCAAAGAGATTATCTGAAAAAATAGGTGGGGCAGATATATTTTTAAAACGTGAAGATCTTAACCATACAGGTGCCCACAAGATAAATCACTGCCTAGGTGAAGCCCTGCTTGCAAAAAAAATGGGTAAGAAAAAACTTATTGCAGAAACAGGAGCAGGACAGCATGGTGTTGCACTTGCAACAGCAGCAACCTTGGTTGGCCTTGAGTGCGATATATATATGGGCGAAGTTGATATTAAAAAAGAACATCCAAATGTTATCAGGATGAAAATTTTAGGAGCAACTGTAATCCCTGTTGACCGTGGGACCAAAACTCTAAAAGATGCTGTTGACGCAGCTTTTGAAGCTTATCTTGGTGATCCGATAACACAGTTTTATGCCATTGGTTCAGTTGTTGGACCACATCCATTTCCAATGATGGTAAGAGATTTCCAGAAAATAGTTGGGATTGAAGCTGAAAAACAGTTCAAGGAAATGACTGGAAAAGATCCTGACAATATTGTTGCATGTGTTGGTGGTGGCTCCAATGCAATGGGACTTTTTACAGCTTTTCTCAACAAAGAAAATGTAAAGATATACGGTGTTGAACCCGGCGGAATTAGTTTTAAAGACGGGGAGCATGCAGCAACATTAAAACTTGGATCACCCGGAACGCTACATGGTTTTCATTCCTACCTTCTACAGGATGATGATGGGGAACCGCTTCCTGTATATTCTGTTGCAAGTGGATTGGATTATCCTGGTGTTGGACCACAACACAGTTTACTAAAGGATCTTGAACGTGTAAATTATGTAACTGCTGACGATAAAGAAGCCATTGATGCTTTTTTTGAATTGTCACGTACAGATGGAATAATTCCAGCCATTGAAAGTGCTCATGCTGTTGCTTTTGCTATGAAATTAGCCCTTGAGGAGGGTAAAGGAAAAACTATCCTTATTAACCTTTCAGGACGCGGAGATAAAGATATCGATTTTGTAATTGAGAAATATGGTAAAAATTACGGCTTGTAATTTAATACTGGGAACCTCTAATAATTAGAATTTTGGATAAAATACAAGGCATTTCAAAAAATAACGAGCCGATTTTATTACAGTTTTTTTTGGAAATAACAAAGTATTTTGCCAAAAGAACAGTTATTAGAGATTCCCTATAATATATGTTAAAAAAGTTGGATCTCTGATTTCAATTTAAACTCCAGAACATAGGTGCTTGCTTCATTCTCAAACGTAATAAAGAATCAGATCTTTTTAGTTTATCATCATTATTTGTATTTTCTAATATTTCCAGACAACTTCATAGTCTTTAACCTCTTATATAAAACTTTAGGGAATCGTTAAATTTATCCCTATGGTTTTAATGAGTTTTACTATAGAATATACATAGGGAACCTCTAATAATTAGAATTTTTGATATAAAACAAGGCATAACATAACAACGGGTTGATTTTACTACAGTTTTATTTTTGTTATATCTGTGTTTCGCAAAAAGATCAGTTATTAGAGGTTCCCTATAAAAACTCCTTTATTTAATTTTGGAGACAATATGGAAATTTTCAATGGTATATACTCCTGGGATGGTAAAAAATACTCAGATGAAGAAAATATTAGCTGGTGGCCCTGCTCATATTATCTTCGCATCGTTGATGTGTCAAAAATCATATCTGGTACCCATATTATTAAACCAATTCTTTCTGTATTCTCAAATACAGGAGAGGGTGGTTCCATTACAAATTGTACACAAAACTTTCTCATGAGAATTTGTAGTGACTTTGATTTACAATATAACAAAGTTATGTGGGTTGAACACTTTCCCCATTACAACAACAGCTTTGATATAATTACGCTTAATAAAAGAGATATTGGTCTTAGAACTATATTTGCTGCAAACAGAAGAGATGCTATGAAAAATGAGATATGCTTCATTGGTCAATATTACAAAAACAAATCAATGGTTTGATAAGTGGTTAAATTATCTCCTTTTTATTAAAATCATAGTAATTGAGCACTTATTTATAAAAAGAGAACCATTGTATTTCTGCTAAAATTTAGTTATCTGCAACTCTCTCGGGGCCAGGACCGTATTACTATAAAATAACTTAAGGGAATCTCTAATAACCTCTCTTTTGGCGAAATACATTGTTATTTCCAAAAAAAA
>JAAELO010000093.1 GCA_024226555.1 Desulfobacterales bacterium
TAATATTTATTATAATATTTATTATAATATTTATTATAATATTTATTATAATATTTATTATAATATTTATTATAATATTTATTATAAAATGTTAGGGAATTAAATGAATAGTTCTTACGAATTGAAACAGAATATAATAAAGAAAGAAATTGAACTTCAGACAGTCCTCGTCGATATCAACACCGCAAAATACTTTACTTTTAATGATACAGGTAATTTTCTTTTAAATCATATAATTTCAGGAAAATCCTATGATGAAATTTCAAATGATATGAAAGTAGAATTTGAATTAAATGACGAAACATTAAAAAAAGATTATAAAAATTTTTTACAAGGTTTAATTGAAAAAAATTTATTAAATAAAAGGGAGAAAAAGTTTTTATGAAAGAAAAAAATAAAGTTATGAAAAATGAAAAAAAACGTTATACAACACCAGTAATTGAGGAACATGACACTCTTGAAAAAGTAAGTGCTTGTAGTTTATCTGCAGTATCATATAACTCAGATACAAATACTTATTATCATTAATAGGTAATTTATGACAAAAAAAATATTACATGGTTAACTTAGCAGCTAAAGGTTAAGTTTTACCATGTATATTAAGAAAAATCCACTTAGATAGAATTAGCTAATGTCAATTAATCTCCCCCTAAAATTTTTAAGAGCATTAAAATAATAGAAAAATTTGTGTGTTTCTTAAAGTAAAATAATTAATCATATAATTGGGGACTTATGGAAATAATCAGTCATATATATAAATTTGCTGGGCATAACATCAAAGTAGTAAGTGAAAACTCTATTATTCATCTAATTTGTAAAGCTTTTTTCATCTTGCTATTAATGATGATGAACATGAGTATGAAATTAATTTTTCTGAAAAAAGAAAAGATAATAACAGTGAATTTAAAATGCAATTACATGAGGGTTTCAAACTATATTATAATTTCAATGAGAGGAAATTGGAGAGTATTTATAATAAAGATATTTTTGACGATATTGATAACAAAAAAGGTATTTTAGCTGAATATGGAAATACATATAATGATTCAAAATTACCTCATAATTCGTTAGGAGTGGTTAATACGATAAACTGGTTATTGGAAAGTATTGGAGTCTTTAGATTACATTCTGCTTTTGTAAAATATAAAGAAAAAAATATTCTATTAACTGGAAAAGGATCAGTTGGTAAGACAACATCAGCTCTTAACATATCTTTTAATGGTGGAGAGTTAGTGTCTGATGATATAGTTTTTATTAAACTCGAAAATGATAAAGTTATAACATTTCCATCACCAAAAAAAATTGCCATCACTGATAAAACAATAGGTTTTTTTACTAAATTACAAAAAATAAAAAAAACAAAGTTTATGCATAAATATCATCTTAATGAAGATTTTCTATTCCCAAATAGGTTAACAAAAAAAGGAAGTCCCAATATATTAATATTTCCAACAATATTAAATAATGAAAATTCTGGCAACATTCGTATTGAGTCTATACCTAAAATCAAAGCATTTATGTCTTTATTGGAAGGAGAGATTTTATATCCAACCATATCAAAAGAAACCAGAAAGAATCAAATTAATTTAATTGATAAATTAGTAAAGCAATCAGATTGTTATTTTTACTTCAATGGAGGAGATATGAAAGAAAATTTCAATTTGATCAGAGGTATCACTTAAATGCATTTCTAAAAAGTTTTTCTTTAAATTTAATAATTTTATTTCCTATTATGAATATTCTATGAGGGGGTGTAAATTTTGAATAAAAATGATACCTATATGATTTAGGTAAAAGCATCTTTTTTAAATACAGAATATCTTCTGTTAAGAATTCAGGAAACAAATTACTTATAGCATTAAGATAATAGTAAATAGGCTTTTCTAAGTTAAAATTTTTAGCAAACTCTATAAATTTTGTTAGATTTAAAGGAGATGACGATATAACTAAAAGAATATCAACCAACCATAAGGGTCTTTTGAATTGATGATGAAGAATATGGTGCGATATTAAAAAAGCTAAATCAAGTTCAGGTTGCAAAGTATTAACTTCAAAACCTTCTAATGTAATTGGTATTTTTTCATTAAATACAATTTCAGAATTATAATTTATAGATTTTCTATATGATTTAGTATGTATAAAATCCCAATGAATTTCAACCGATATGTCTTCATCAGGAGCAAGTAAATTGACCTCTCCATAAGATTCTAAGTGTTGTTCTAATTTTTCTGGATGAACAATTCTATAACCTTCATTTATTAGTAAATTAATTGATTTTATTTTGTCTACCGGTTTAACAAGAATATCAATATCCGAAATGGGTCTTGTACAATTTTCAGGGTAGTATCGATTCATGGCAAACCCTTTAAGCAGTATTGATTCAATACCTGATTTTGCTAATAGAGTAAAGGTTCTCTTTAAAGTTGACATCAGTTTAGTCTGGTATGCAAATTTTAGGAATTCATTCTTAATAAAATGTTCTTTCAGATCATTATCGTCAATTTTACAACATTTTAAAGTTATAAAATTAATATCTAAATGATTTAGGATTAAAAGTGTTTGTTTATTATCAGTTGAGTATAATATATTATCTTTAATAGTAAAGCATTTATTATACTGAGAGACCTTATTTAGGACCATTAAAAAGATTTCATTATAATTTTTCATATTTATCCTTTATTATTGGAAATCTCTTAGATGCTATATCCATAATGATTTTTTGTGATTCTCTTGTTAGTTTACATTCATCAGGTGTATTTTCAGGTTTATAATTACCAACGAAAGTCAGATAACATTTATGACAAGTCTTCTCGCAAGAGCATGTTTTACATGGTGTTAAATTAGATCTTAAAGATAGTAATAGATCACTTGCTTTGTTAGATTTAAAACCGCTGTATATATCACCTAACAAATAATCTGTTGAAAAAGTATTGAATAGATAGCATGGCACGAAAGTTCCATCTGCATTGATACAAATAGAATTCTTAATAGCATTACAATGCAAATCATTTTCACGATTGTAGAACTGTAAAATTGTTGCTCTAATGTTAACCAACATGTAATTATAATTACCACTTATAAGGTCTGCTAAATCTAAATTTCCTAATATTTCTTTAGTTATTTCACCAAGAGAATCGAGGTAATTGTTAAAGGAATTTCCTTGTTTATACTTAGTGAAAGATGAATTTTGTACAGGTCTTGCTAAAACATTAGTAAATCCGATATTAAAAAGATGTTGTACAGAATCATAAAGATTTGCTTCTTCATCCAATGAGCATTCTGCATTATAAATGTAGTTTTCTAAACCCTCATTTCCTACAGATTTATTTAACAGGTGAAAACCTTTTATAACTGAATCATAAACACTTTTCGGTTGATTATTCAAAGCTAATCTATTTCGATCGTTAGTTTTCTTGTTTCCATCAATACTGAATGTTAATTTGATTTTATTATTAATCAAATAATCTGTTATTTCCTTTGATAGTGTTGTTCCATTAGTTGCAACACCTATAAGAACCTTTTTGTTGCCTTTTTGTGTCGTTAGAGTATCTACAAAATATTTAAAATCAGAAAAGAAGGCTAAAGTTTCTCCACCGGAAAATGAGATCATGAAAGAAGTAGTAGAATTTTTTAACATAAAAGAAATTGATTTTTTAATGATTTCCTTGTTCATAACTAAAGGTTCTTTTCCCCAACGCCCAAAACCAGTTGAACAATACTTACATCTTAAATTACAATCCTGTACTAAACAAATTCTAAATTCATCAAAATTATTTGTGTCAATATTCATTTAATATGTCCTAAGTTTTTAAACAAAGTAAGCAAGGCAAAAACCCTGGCAGATATAAGAGTTATAAAGATTACAATTTTTACATTTATTTAATACTGGTTTTCTTATTAATTTTTTAATTATGTCTATATTTGCATTACTAATGTCATTTAAACTAGGTCTATTTTTTATATTTAGGTTATATTTTTCAGGAAGTGACATGCAAGGATATAGTCTACCAGAAGGTGAGACAGTAACTAAATGTGAATTGTTATTATGGTAGATATCACATAAACCGGACTTGTTTGAGTTTAGGAGTGATAGAATATCATCGGTACTAAATTTACAAAGAGGTATTGGTTTAGCTAAAACACATGGGGTAGTATAACTTTTAGCTAAAGCATTTATTTTTTTCATTTCAGGTAAGAAATGATCTACCATATCTTTATTAACATAAGTATTACCTTTACTATTTGCTGGAAATGCTAAAGCATAACTTAAGTTATCAGGTTTATATTTATTTATTAGAGTCTCTAATAAGTTAAAGTTACGACTGCCTTTTGATAATGTAACTCTAAATGATTTTTGAATGTGATCTGGAAAACTACTAAGATTTTTTTTTAACAATTTAAGATTGCTATTAGAAAAACTATTGCTACATGGTATATTAAAAGTAGCTTTTAGAAAATCAATGGAATGTAGTCCTTTGGCTACTTCATTATTATATAAACCATTTGTGGCGAAGTAAACACCATAGCCTTTTTCCCTTAGAATTTTAGAAAATATTAAGAAGTTTGGATGGATTGTTGGTTCACCACCAAAAAGACATACATTCTTAAAGTTTTTATCTTCCATCCAATCAAGAATACTGAAAAAAAAATCATAATCAATATTACCAGGATCATTTTTTTCTAATGTATTAGAAAAACAAAAGTCACAGTTAAGATTACAATTATAAGATAATATAATTGTCAATTGTCTTGGAAACATTTTTTTAATATGATTTTTATTTTGTTTTAGGTATTCATTATAGAATTTACGACCTAAAACAGTAAGGATATCAATAGTTCTAAGATTTGATAGTTCATGAAAATTTGCTAAAGTTTTAATTTTTTCTGATATAAAACTTTTATCAAAATTTTTAAGCTCTTTAAGAGAATCAGTAAAAGTATTTTGAAAGGATCTGAAAATTTCTGGAGTAAAAAAGACACTTATTTTAGCTTCATTGTTACCTTCATAGTAGTTTTGTTCTTTGTCATTTTTCTCTATAACCCCCCATAAATTAAAAAAAGGATGTTGACGCAGCATTTTCTGACTATTCATTTCCTGAATTGAATACGGCTCTGTTTTACAGATAAAAGAATTTAATAATTGTGTTGAAATATTAATATCGGTTAATGTATTCATATCTTTCTCATTCTTTATAAATTATAGTAATTTATGAATTAAATCATTATTATTGTTCAGGATTCTGGCAAAGCATTCACCCCTACATTGTTTTCGTTTTAGGTGTTTGCATGAAATGCATTGGTTATTTTTACCAAAAATTTTGAAACCTTCAAATCTTGTATCAAAATGTTTTATAATGTCATCAAAATTATCAAATTCTTTAAGGTTAACCTTAGCAAACCCGGTTAATGGAAAACATCTGTGAGCATCTAAATTAATATCAATGTCGATAATTGGATTGCACAATGAATTAAAACCCATTGTTTTTTGCATTAAAATTCCCAATTGTTCAGTGGTAAACATACACATATAAAAACCACAATCTAAATTGATCATAATATCATCTTGTTCAACAATATCGACATTCGTCATTATTGAATTTGCAATAGTACTAATATTATTGTTTTTAATAAAATCTTTTTCATCTGAGCCTGTATTTGGTGAGGTTAAACCTAAACGAATGTTTTTAACAAGATTAAACTTATTAATCATTTGTTGGTGAAATTCCAGTGAAAACGTTTCTGTGTATATATTGTATCCAACAACTATTTTTTCATTTAAATTTTCAAATACATTATTAAGGTAGGTAATTTGTTTTTTAGAATAAAAATTTTTATCATTTAAATTTACTAATATATGAAGCTTGTCTTTACTAATATTTGAAAGATGATTTATTAGGTTATTATCACCTATTAGACCATTTGTAAAAAGCCTTATTATACCATTGTTTTTAATTATGTAATCAACTAAATCAACAAAATCAGGGTGAAGAGTAGGTTCTCCGCCTATGAGGCCTATTAATTTTTGATTGTTTCTTAGTAAGTAATCAACAGCAAAGCGATATTTTTCTATTGAAATGTTTTTACTATCACCGTCCATCATTTTTTTTGCGAAGCAGTAAGGGCAACTCTGATTGCAATAATCTGTCAGGATTATGTTTCCCATTTTCATCTCCATTTGTTGAATCTAAAAAAATAGTATTTCTATTACAACTAATAAAAATATCTTTATAATCTTTTTTAACAGAATCTGAATCTAAAGAAACCCAGCAATGACAATTATAAAAAGAATTTTTTTTTATATTTATTTCTAAGACAAGATAGGGTTTATAACTAAATTGTTTAAGAAAAAGGTAACATGTTAGACTCCTAGCTAAGCATTGTTGATCTTTGTGAAACCAAAAAAATTTTGATGCTTTATATATTATATTTGAAATTTGTTTAGGAGTTATGCCAATATACTTGGAATTTTCACCCAATGAATCAAGAAAACTATTTATATCAGTTTTATTTCTCTTAATCTTATTAACTAAAATGTAAGAATACCAGAATGATTTTAAATATAAACTAACAACAAGTTTTTTTTTATTAATAAAAATTAATATTTTTTTCATTATTTACTTTCAATACTGAGGATTCTTTTATTTGATATATTATATCACAGAATTCCCAGTTTTTTGGGTCATGGGAAATAATAATTACAATTTTGTTTTTCTTATTTTTTTCTATTGAAGAAATTATATCTTTAAATTTATTTTGACTGATATTTGAGTTTGCTTCATCAAGTAACAGGACATCAAAGTCTTTAAAAAGGGCTCTGGCAATGCATAAACGTTGTTTTTCACCGCCTGAAAAATTTTGCCCTTTTTCTGATAAGTAAGAATTATCTGTTCTATCTCTTGTATTAAGAACTTCTTGGAGTTTTGAAAGTTTCTTAGCATTATTGTATTTTTCTTCATTAAAAATGTTACCGAGTATAATATTTTCTTTTATTGTGTTATTAAATAAAAAAATTTCCTGAGGAACAAAAGAGATTCTTGATCTAATAGAAATGAGATTATATGAACTGAAATTTTTCCCATTAAGTTTTATGGTACCAGATTTGGGAGATTTAAAACCTAAAAGACTGTTTAATATTGTTGACTTTCCAGCTCCATTCTCACCAGAAATTAGGTAAATATTTCCAGGTTCAAAATGCATGTTAACATTTTCTAATATATTTTTTTCATCATAATTAAAGCATATATTTTCAAAAGAGATGCTCTTAATGTTTTTAATTGGGTTTCCTTGATCAAGATTAAATTCATTCTCATTATTATTTTCAAGAATATTTAAAACTCTTTCAGCTGCAACCCCTGCATAAACTAAGCTGGAATAGCCCATTCCAATTCTTTTAATGGGTTGTAAAAAAAGCCATAAGGCAAGTATGAAACCAATGTAGTCACCTGGTGTTGTTTGATCTTTACTGTACTCAATCACTGACATATAAAGTATTAAATTTAATACTAAAATCATTAGTATTGATAATAATCCTTTGATCAATGAATTGAATTTTAGTTCGTTAAGCGTTTGTTTTTTTAATTCTTTATGATCATTTGCAATTTGAGAACGACAATATTTATCAATATTCCAAAGTTTAACAATTGTTATACCTGAAAGTATTTCTTGAAAATCAGCAAATATTTTTGCAATAGCCTTCATTTTTGAAGAAGATAATTTGCGTCTAAATTTTCTTGATTTCTGTATAAGTATATATGATAAAGGAGCAATAACCATTACAATTAAAGAGAAATTTGCATTTAAGTAAAACATACTAATGAAGAGAATAATAATCCGGAGTGGAAACTCAATAAAAATTCTAATAAGCAAATCTGGAATATTTTCAACATATCCTAAGTCGTGATTTATCATTGATATAAGCTCACCTATACGTTTTTCTTCAAAGAAATTTCTTTTTTTTTTAATAATTCCTTTAAGAAATTGATCTCGTAGATCAATGCTTATATTTAATGAAATATTTGCCATGAAGTATTCACGGGAAAATGTTAGTATTGAAAATATTAACATAACAAGAGTTAGTATGAATAGTGCAGGAATAAGCTGGTCGATGTTGTTTCTAGAGAATAA
Source organism: Desulfobacterales bacterium (assembly GCA_024226555.1). Taxonomy (GTDB): domain Bacteria; phylum Desulfobacterota; class Desulfobacteria; order Desulfobacterales; family JAAELO01; genus JAAELO01. The sequence continues at coordinate 8,125 of JAAELO010000093.1, forward strand.
GTGATCAATAGTTTTCTTTAATACCCATGGAAAAGAACCACTTGTTAAAGAAACTATTGATGATAAAATAATTCCAAAAATTACGAATTTTAAATGTTTTTTTAAATATGGATATATTCTCATATAAACTGGATTAAGTTTATATATTTTATTTGACTTGATATTTATTTTTTGTTTTTTATATCTATTATTTATCATAAAACTTAATGGTTAATTATAATATACAATATTATTTTAATATATTGTAATTGTCAAATATTTATAAAAATATAATTTAGTGACATAGGGTTGTCATATAATTTAACTATAATCTGTCAAAATTAAATAAATGGAGATTTAATTATGAAAGAGATTATCAGTGATGAAAGTTTGGTTGCATTTTGTGGTCTATACTGTGGTTCATGCAGCCGTTATTTAAAAGAGAAGTGTAATGGTTGTGCTAAAAATGATAAAGCCTCATGGTGTAAAGTTCGAACATGTTGCCTTGAAAACGGTTTCTCAAGTTGTGCTGAATGTAAGGATTTTGATGATATTTCAGAATGTAAGAAATTTAATAATTTTATGTCAAAACTTTTTGGATTTATATTCAAATCTGACAGAAAAGCCTGTATAGAAATGATAAAGACAAAAGGTCTTGAGGATTACTCTGAATACATGACTGAAAATAAAATTCCTTCCTTAAAAAGGACTTAAAATAATAATTGATAAAAAAACGATAGAAGAATATAAAAATGTTTCGTAAAGATTATTATTAAAATTGAAAAAGGTTTCTGGTTTAAATAAAGGGATATTGAATGAGCACAAAAAAATTATTATTAATATTTTTATCTGGTTTTGGATTTATCATTGTTATTTTTTTAGTTTATATATCTTTGTTAGGAGAGAATAATAAGATAGATATCGAAATTGAGAAATACTTAAATACATTAAAGTCTCAGGATTATATCTCTGCATACAATAAAATCATCGGGACATCAGACCAGGGTGAGTTTTTAAAAAATGGATTCAATTATGATTTTGGATTTGTTAACTTTCTTGCTCTCCGGGATAAATTCAAATGTATCGAAACTGACGATTATAAATTTGAATTTAAGAAACAATCCTTCTGGTTACCATACAAAAATAAAAGTGAAGTTAAAGTTGGATTAAGATTAATAAGGATTAATGATTTTAATACGTTTTCGCTTTTGTTTGATGAGAATAAGCCGGATTATATTGAAAATTATATAACAGTAAAAAGAATTAAAGGTATTTGGCGTATAATTGATATAAATTGGGAGCATCCTGATTTAATAAATAATTATCAAAAGATCCATGGGAGATTGAATAGTAACAAATTCATAATAAACAGGAAGAACAGTGTTTCATTTAAAAAATTCAGGATTGATTATACAAAATTGAAAAAAATAGATATTAAAATTTATAAATTTCAATTAAACAAAGTTGAGAATATGATTGATAAGCCAGAATTCTTTACCGGGATCAGGAAATAATATTACTAAAGCCCTTTGATTATAAATTAAAGGGCTTTAACAATTATAAACTACCAGCTATGCATTATTGAGTTACCTTTATCCTTAGCAACCTCCTCCTGAAATTGCTCAAATCTATAACCTAACACCTGAATAAGGTATGTCATAATTTTATAGCCCATTTTTGGGTCATCATCGAAGAGTTGCTGTAGATCATCTTTTTTTATTCTGACAACATTACAATGCCTGGTTACACAATAGGATGAAAGTCTCATTTTATGAGGAGGGATAAAGCAAGACCAGCCAAGAGTTCGCGCTCTGGAGCTTTGGCTTCCAATAGTGTTAATTGTGCTGTCTTCGTGGCTATGAGGATCATTAGGTAGTTCAAATCGTAAATCTACCTGGCCATCGGTTACAATCCAAAGGTGTTCTGCGTTATCTCCTTCAGAGAAGAGCTTATCATCTCTTTGAAAGCTTACACTCTCACATTTTTCCTGAAGTAATTCCAGTTGATTATCATTAAGTCCTTTAAACGCTTCAACTTTATCCATTTCAGAAAGACTTATCATATCCACTCCTTATAGACATACATGTAAAATTTACTTATAAATCATATAAAAATTATATGATTCAAGTTTAAATAGAAGATTATAATACTGTATCTAAATCTTCACTATAGGTGATTTTTGAACCAAATGATTTGTTTCGAGTAAATAAAATTGAAAAAAATCATATTTAGTAAATCAACCTATATTTATACTTATCTAATATTAATGGGAATTTCTAATAACAGCCTTTTTATCGAACTACTGCGTTGTTTCGAAAAAATAACTGTTGTAAAATCGCTTTGTTATTTTTTTATCACACCTTGTAGAGATTTTATATACATAAGCTTATATAAACGTTTCAATAAAAATTCTAATTATTAGAGGTTCCTATATGTGTTTATTAACTATGACAGAATGCTAAAACTACGTCAAAAAAATTATACAAACTGCAAATAGTTAAATATTGCTTATTAGGGAATATCTAATAACTGCTCTTTTTGTGAAATACATCGTTTTCGAAGATCAATTTGTAACGCTTCGCATTACACTGAGTTATTACCAAAAAAACTGTAGTATATTTATAAAATAAAAGCTTTTTTAACGTTGAATTTCATCAAAAATTTTAATTATTAGAGTTTCCTTATAATTTTATAAAAAAACATCGAAAAAAGTATATCTATCAAATGTTGAGAAAAGCTGCAAATCATTGTTAGGCTTTTTTGATTATATAATTACATAATATCAGAATTAGAACAGGTTAAAAGCGATTAGAACGTATGGGATTATTATTAAATATTGGTAGTTTAGAGATAAAATGACTTTGACCTTATCTGAATAATGAATTATAATATTAAGAAATCAAATCCATAATCTATTCTTGTATTTTATAGAATTTAATTATTACAATTTTAAATAACAAATTATTTTCGGGGAAAAATGTTTAATAAAGAACAAATTAACATTCTCATTGTTGATGATAAGCCTGAGAATTTGCTTTTATTAGAGAAAATTTTAAAGGATATGGATTTAACCTTTATTAAAGCTGAATCTGGTATTAAAGCTTTAGAAGCAATTGAAAAATATAGATTTGCACTGATACTTTTAGATATTAAAATGCCAAATATGGATGGTTATGAAGTTGCAGAAAGAGTGCGATCTAAAAATATTAACGCACCAATTATTTTTATAACAGCAATTGGAAAAGACCAGAGGTATATTTTTAAAGGATATGAGTCCGGTGCTGTTGATTACCTGATAAAACCCCTTAATAAAGATATATTGAGAAGTAAAGTTCTCATTTTTATTGAGCTTTTTAAACAGAAAAGGTCTCTCGAGATAACAGCAAAGGAGCTTGATAATACACTTACTGTTTTGAAAAAAGAGATCAATGATAGGAAAAAAATTGAATTAGCCCTTAAAGAGAGCGAAGTAAGACACAGATTACTTTTTGAAACCATGGTGATCGGAGCGATTTACCAGGATAAAAACGGGGAAGTAGTTTCCGCTAATCCATCAGCTTTAACAATCTTAGGGCTAACTTTTGAACAATTGCAAAACTCTGATACTGAACCCTTGTGGAAGATGGTTCTTGAGGATGGAAGTGAGTATTATAACTTCGATTATCCATCCGAGGTAGTTTTAAAAACAGGCGAACCATTAAATAATGTTGTTGCATGTGTACATAAGGGTGGAAAAAAGGGAAAAAGCTGGATTAGAATCAATTCAACACCTCAATTCAGGAATGGTGAAATAAAACCCTTTCAGGTTTATACAATTTTTGACGACTTCACAGAAAGGAAAGAAAACAAAGAAAGACTAAAAAAGTCAGAGGAGAGGTATAGAAGTCTGTTTGAAACAAGTCTTGATGGTATAGTATTTTTGAATCCAAGTGATGAGTTTGAAGTAGCAAATAAAGCTTTTTTAGAAATGTTAAATTATTCAACGATTGAGCTGATTGGGATGAAGTACTTCGACATTAATAATGATAAATGGAAGAAAAAAGAGATTGGTATTAATAGAAAACTTCTTGAAATAGGCTATTCAGATCCATATGAAAAAGAATATTTAGACAAAAATGGTGAACTTTTTCCTGTAAGAGTTAGAAAATGGTTAATTAAAGACAAATCAGGAATAACTTTAAGAAAGTTGTTAATAATTCATGATATCAGTGAAAAACGTAAACTTGAAAGTCAATTAAGACAGGCTCAGAAAATGGAAGCTGTCGGTACTCTTGCAGGTGGCATTGCTCATGATTTTAACAATATTCTGGCCGCTATAATGGGTTATGTAGAACTAACCCAACTTGATTTACTTGATGATTCTGCAAATAGAAATTTACATCAGGTTTTGGAAGCTGCCCATCGTGCAAAAGAACTTGTAAGACAAATACTTACTTTTAGTCGTCAAACTGAGCATGAAATCAAACCTGTTTATATACAACATATTGTTAAAGAAGCTATAAAATTGCTTCGGTCAACTTTGCCATCAACAATAAAAATTAATCAAAAAATTGCAATAAAAATTGAAAAAATTAATGCAGATCCAACTCAAATACATCAGATTATAATGAATCTATGCACAAACTCATATTATGCAATGAAAGAAACAGGAGGTGTGCTTGAGGTTGGAATGATTGAAGTTGAACTAAATCATACTGAAGCTCAAAAATATCATGGATTGTCTCCATCAAAATATTTGAAACTTTCAGTTACAGATGATGGCTGTGGTATTGATGATTCAATTAAATCAAGAATTTATGATCCATATTTTACAACTAAAGAACCTGGAGACGGGACAGGTATGGGTTTGTCTGTGGTTCATGGGATAGTTAAAAATCATAGTGGAGAAATTTTTATGACAAGTGAAATTAATAAAGGCACCAGTTTTGAAATTTTTCTTCCATCAGTTGAAACGGAAAAAAAAGTTAGTATTACAAAAAATCAATTAGAACTTCCGAAAGGAAGCGAACATATTTTATTTGTTGATGATGAACATTCACTTGCAAATTTAGGAAAAATGATGCTTGAAAAACTCGGTTATTCAGTCGTTACAGAAACGAGCAGTAAAAGAGCTTTGAAAATATTTGAAACAGATAAAGATAAATTTGATCTGGTAATTACAGATATGACCATGCCTGATTTGACAGGTGATGAACTTGCAGTAAAGATAAATGATATCAGACCCGGTATGCCTATTATATTAAGCTCTGGATATAAAGCAAGTTTAACAGATGAAGAATATAAAAACCTGCCACTAAAAGCCTACTTATCTAAACCTTTGGAAGTTAAGGAATTTGCATACACTATTCGAAAAGTGTTAGATGATAATTCTGAACTTAACTTATAGACTTAAGGGGGAACCTCTAATAAATGCCTATAAAACAAAAGGCTTTAGTTTTGTTTGTTTTGATTGAACTACTTAAGTTGTTTTAAAAGAAATAAAAACAAAACAACGGAGTATATTCCCAAAATAACTGTTGTAAAACCGGTTCGTTATTTTTTCCAATGCAGAGATTTTATAAAACTAAAAGCTTTTATAAACGTTGAATTTCAATCAAAATTATAGTTATTATAAGGTTCCCTTTAATTGTCCTCTTACAGAAGAAACTAAAGGCATTATTAACAAGACTATAATAAAGATGAAAAAAAATGCTGTTTTGATTAATACAGCAAGGGGCCTCTTGTTAATGAAGAGGACCTTTGTAAAGCTATAGGGAATCTCTAATAACTGTTCTTTTGGCAAAATACTTTGTTATTTCCAAAAAAAA
>JAAELO010000094.1 GCA_024226555.1 Desulfobacterales bacterium
ACCCTATTATGTGCTCCTATAATATTCTCTTCCCTTTCTTTTCTCCGTATTCTCTCCATTTTGACGTTTGTTTAAGCCTCATAAACCCAATAATTAATTTAACTCGTATAATCGACACTTTTATTTTTGAAAAAATAAAAAATCGCTGTCCAACGCGGGTGCTTTGAATACTTGCGCATGTATTGGCCAATAAATGGAGATTGGAGATGAACAAAACAAATGAGAGATGTTTATGGTAATTACGATGGTTTTAGGAGATGAAACGGTTGAATAAATTGAGATGCGGGGATGGGTAATAACCGGGAAATGTCGAGTGCGATTTCGAATGGTTTTAGGGGAAGGTTGAGCACTTCAATTGTTTTATACTCAAGAAAACGTAGGTTGCAACATCAAAGAAACACTGTGAAACTGAAATAAACCATGCTCGTTCAATGAATCTCAAGTGGAAAGTTGGAGATCCTTCACAGAAAAACGAGCGAAGTGTACGAAGGGAGGGGGAGGGGCAAAAAAATTGGTATTATATTGTTTAATTCGTGTATTGCTTCCAATACGACATTCTGACGCCTCCAACGAAATATATGGAGGAAAGTTGCATATTCGTTCTCTCTCTCTCTCTCTCTCTCTCTCTCTCTCTCTCTGACCGGCAAAAAAAAGCAAAAAAAA
>JAAELO010000095.1 GCA_024226555.1 Desulfobacterales bacterium
AACGCCTCCAAAAGGCGCCAAACCGACAAGGACGGCCACCACCACGGAAGAAGATCGGGTGACTACGACAAAGTCCCCGCAATTCTATTGCGAGCAGGCGAGAGAAAGGGAGAGGGAAGACGAAGAAGAAGATTCAACAAACGACAAGAATACGGAGGAAGACGATTTGGGAAGGAGAAGAGGTGATTTGGAAGAAGCATTGCCCCACCCCAACCCACAACCGCAAGTCGACAGAAATAAAGGGAGGAAAGGAGGGGATGGATTGGAACCCCCCAAGGAACGTCAAGAAGCCTCCGAAAAGGCCATAGGAGGACAACAAATTGGGGATTTGGACCCCCATCAAAACGACGGGAGACGCGATGGGGCGCCGCAAGAAAGGGGCGCAAACGGGAGAGGACTCCCCAAAAGCAAGAAAATGGTAGGAAAGAGTGGCGAAACCCCACTCCCTTCGAGAAAGGCAAAATCCCTTCCCCTCGGCCGAGTCGACAACGACTCATACCAATCCACTCGAGCCGAGTTGGAAGCCTTAAAAGAGAAAATGGAGGAAATGGAAAGAGGCCATCGGAGAAAAATTGAGAGGTTTGCGGAAGCCCTCGAAGGGATGGAAAAAGAATTAAATATGGTAAAGAGGGAAGGCGCAAAGGCCAAAGCGAAGCTTAGGAAATTAAATTTGGAGGAAAGAGACGCCCCCGTCGAGCAGTTTAAGAGAAATTTAGGAGGGAATGGAGAATTGCGAGAATGTGAAATTGGAAGGTTGGGGAGTGGGACTCCTCAAAGGAGTGGGCAAGGCGAAGCCGCCCCCGTCGAGGATTTTAGGAAGAATTTGGGAGGAAAAAGAGTTATGGGAAGCTGTGAAATGGGAAGGTTGGGGAGTGGGACTCCTCAAAGGAGTGGGCATGCCGAAAAAGCCCCCGTTTGCGAGGAAGCCGCAAACGAGCGGATTGGAAGTGGAAGGAGAGAAGAGAGCGCCGTATTATCGACGTCGCATGGGAAAGGCGGGAGCGTGGAGAGCTCGCCTATGGATGCCATGATGGACTCGCTGGGAGCCATTGCGAAGCGGGAAATCTTCGAAGGTCCCGCATGGAAAGCGCCCGGGCAAATGCTCGTAAGAGGCGACCCGAGGTGGGCAAGTGGAAGCGAGAGAAGAAAGGACGTCGATTGGGGCGTAGAAGAGATGAGAAAGCTGCCGACAGAGGCAAGTTTTAACGGCGAGCCTAAGGAATGGCTCGACTTTTGGAGGAAAGTAGATTTTGCGGCGGACGCCGCCCGTATAACCGAGGAGGAAGCCCTCGTCGACGTCATAAGTAGGCTTATTGGCGACCGGGTTAGGACCCGAGTTATGACGATGGCTCCCGTGGAAGCTCGGACGAATTGGGAAGTATTTTGGGATTTTTTGTCCCGAAATTACGGTGAGTACGACCACTTTAGTGACGCGCAAACTGAAGTGGTCGAGTACAAACCGAAGGAAGTGGATAGCCCGCGGACGATTTCCAGGGCTTTAAAAATGAGAATTGGGGCCATGCAGGCGGCATGGAGGTTATTAAAAAGCACGGGCCAACCGGTAGGGGCGAGAAGTGGAAAAGCCCTTACGGTTTGGCAAATTTATGAAAAAATAAAGGAAAATATTTTTAAAAATAGTAATAATTTAATGTGAAGTTTGGGGAAGATGGAGAATATACCGACTTCGATTTTCTCTACTAATCTTTCTCCTCTCGAGCTTAGCTAATTTAGATTAGGCTGCCTTCGGGTAGCGGCAGTGCTTAGCACCC
>JAAELO010000096.1 GCA_024226555.1 Desulfobacterales bacterium
AGCTTGACCATCTCAAAAAAACGAAAAAAATGGGTAGGGGAGAGGAGTGCAAAAGATGATGGCAAACATGAAAAGAAGGCGCAGGAGTCAGCGGAAAAAGTTTTCCGCTATGTCCACAACCAAAAGAGGCGGAAAAATATTTCCATTTCAACTACTAAACACAATCACAACACCCACAACACCCAACGCCACATGCAAACATACAAAACACGCAACGGAAAGCAGTAAAGAGGAAAAATATTTCCACCATCTTCGCTCTCGCACGAAGCGGAAATATTTTTCCAATTAAATGACAAAAAAAGTAAATAAAAAAAACGAAAAGAAAAAAAACGAAAAGAAAAAAAACAAAAGTGAGGTGTGAAAAAAGGAACGACGTGGAAAAATTTTTCCGCCATGTCCACATGTAGAGATGGTGGAAATATTTTTCCATCTCCAAAATCGTGTGAGGTGTGGGAGGGTCTTGTTCTTAGGATATTTTCACACATAATTGGCCATAACCCTTTTGAAGAATGCTGTTTATTAAGTGGTATTGCACAGTATTCTAAAGGATTATATCAGTTTGGGATAGATTGGGACCATGTGGAAAAAAGCAGTTTTTGTTGCGATTAGTGGAAAGGGAAGGTTC
>JAAELO010000097.1 GCA_024226555.1 Desulfobacterales bacterium
ACTCTAAAAGTATTAAAAAATGTTTTTTTTCCATATTCTGGTGCACTTGCAGTATATTGTGTATAAAGCCTTTCGCCTGATGCATCGTATAAAGCAATTGTGCCAACCATTGCTTCTCTATAACCTTCCTGTGCTAAAATCATACAAGTTCCATCTAAACTTGCACCTATAGATTTTACTTGTTCTTTGGAAATTGGAAGTGAATAATTCCATTTCTCTTGTTTTTCTTTTAAACCAGAAGCAACTTTATTACTGATATCTTGAATATATGAACGTGATATATAGCGTCCGTGATTCTCTTTGAAATCAACATGAACACTTCTACTACCGGCATTAGAGTATTTACTGCTAACCTGTTTGCTGAATTTTGGTGTCGAACCAACAATTATTCTTGCTGAATTATCTAAAGGGCAGAATGTAATGCATCCTTGATTGCTTTGATAAACATGTCTTGAAAGTTCAATCTCTCCATATGGTGTTTGGTATTTTTTGGATACTTTTCCCTTACATGTAAACTTTTCTTTCCCCTTTTCTAGTGGCCTTCCATCCGTATCAAAGGTTGATTGTGCATGTAATGTCATAACTGTACCTGCTATATTCAGAGCTTTTTGAATGTCATCTTCTGTTCTCAACATTGATTGGGATATGGGAACTTCAATCTCTATTTTTATTGTGTTTGATGTTTGATTTATTACCTTTGCTTTCATAATATATAATTTTAGATGACAAAGATAAATAAAAAAACATTAAATTACAATCATACCCGTAACGTATATAATAATCTAACCTGTTTTGCAGGAATTTCTGTGTTGGTTA
>JAAELO010000098.1 GCA_024226555.1 Desulfobacterales bacterium
AATACTTTTCCGAGTTGGTCTTTTGGAGATTCCGTTTTACCTTTCTCTTTGGATTTCTCTTTCGGAGATGACTCTATGTCTTTCTTTTCCTCGGTTTCTTTCGGCACTTCTTTTTCCTTTTCCTTTTCGATGATTTGAACGCTAGAATCATCGCTAGTCTCTTCGCTATCGCTCTCCGAGTCGGGTGGTGTCCCACACCGTTTTACTTTCTCCGCTGGAGGTTCTGCGGCTCGTTGTCGAAAAGTTTGAAGCATATTTTTCATTTGCGCATGTCCGGCTCGGTTTAATTTCCCTCCCGTACGATAATGGCAGATATTTAAATATCCTTTCATAGTATCCTTAGCGTCGACGGGTTTCATAACCAAACCGCTGTCGGATTTTTCTGCGTCTTCGTCGTAATCATAGTCTCCGTCTTTCATTTCCGGTATTTCTTGTCTTTCTTTCTCCGTTTCTCTCACTTCCGGGCTATTTTCTTTCTCTCTTGCCATCTCTTCTTCTTCTTCTAATTCTCTAAAGACTTCCTTCGCTGGGAGTTTCCAAGGTTTTTTGGGATTATCTTTGTCATCTTTCATTTGTTTTAATTTCCTCGCTAGTCTCTCTCTTTTTTCTTGCTCTCTCACCGATAATTCCCGCTCTTCTTTCTCGGTTAGTTCTTCGGGGGACGATAGCATTTCGGCGTCCGATTCTTCAGTTTCTTCCTTTTCTTTGTTTCTTCCGAGTTCTTTCATATTCGTTTCGTTGTTTCCGTCCTCTTGACAATCTATGTCCATAGGCTCGTAAGCAATTGCGCCTTTTTCGGTACGTTCGAAGTGTTCTTTGTCTTTTTCTGTGAAAAGTGCGGGGCTTCCTTCTTCGGGAGACTGGGGTTCCTTGGATTTCGATTTCTTTTTCTTACTTATTAACGAGGGGTCGACAGGGGGTTTCACCTTTGGGTAATTCAGGCGCTGTTTTTTGGCTGGTGGTTCCAAAGTATCTCGTTTTCTTCTCTGCGCGTGGTTTTTCTGGGATTCTTGACTGAGCGGTTCCAAAGGTGGTGCCCTTGTTTTTAGAGCGGATGCTTTTGCTTGCTTCTTCGATCGTTTTGTCGCTTTCTTTTCCTTCGCTACGCTGAGGTTTTTGGGTTCGTTTGGGGCTGACTTGCCTTTCCTCGCTTCTTGCTCCCTTC
>JAAELO010000099.1 GCA_024226555.1 Desulfobacterales bacterium
ATGGAAAAAAAGTATATTTTTTTTGGAAGTATTTATCTATATGTAAATATTACTAATATTGTATTTTTATGTGTTTTGATTATTCTTAAAATATAGATTTATCTCTCTAAAATATGTACAATAATAATTAAATATTATTCTATTTAAATGAATGAGCGATCATACAAAAGTACGTTATTAAACACTCAATAGAGATTTTGATCATTATTTCTAAATTTAAGATAATTATATTTCTGAAAATGTTGGTTTGATTTTTAAAAAAGAGAAAAGATTTAATTTTTGTGTAAAAAATAATTTATTTTTTTCTTGAATCATATCTGTGAAAACGATAGGATTTTTTTAAGTTACATTGAAACAAGATGTTTTTACACTGAGCGAGCCGGAAAGAGGTGGTACCCTCTAATCCGACTCTAACCGCAACTCTTAGCTTACGTAAAGGAATCAAAGAGTCATGGCTAACATATCTTTTATCGAGAAACAGAAGTTCCGTCAACGCCTCTTTCACACCGGGCAGATTTTACACCAAAAACAAACTGAATGGATAGAATTGAGCTTAAACTACTGCATGAGCTTTTATAGTGCAGGATTTGCGACTTTTTAAGCTGGTTTAATCTATCTGTTTTAGATGTTACATGGTGTAACCTGGAACCGGTAAAAAACCTGATAAGATTCAAAGAATCGATATAAAAAAAGTTACTGAAGAATTTTTTCATGTACAACACTTTTTCTGTATCCATACTCAAAGTTTTTTTGAGATGTGAAAGGGTTTTAAATATGAAATGGAGTTTTTTGTATTTTATCAAAAAATACTCCAATCTTTACCCCTTTGATTTACTGAATTTAAGTGGAAGACGAGTAAAAAAATGGTTTTTATTTTTTTGAAATGTTTTGCACTGATTTTCTTCAGTGAACTGGTTCTGCGTGATTGAGGCGAGACTACATAGGCAACCCTACATAATTTTTACTATTTTGGCACTTCAGAGAGGTTGTTACCTGCCCATAATCTTTTTGTACAGGTCTTCATAGTAAAACCGTGTGAAAAAGGCGTTCTGTAAAAGAAAAGGAGTGGTTGTTAATTCAACCACTCCTTAAAAAATTACTTATTTTTTTTAAAATGACCTGTTTGTCCAACTTGTTCCTTCAATATTTCTACTCTGTCAATATTGGTAATCTTGTAATATCACATTCAATATCACTTTTTGAAATCAATTCAAAAACCATATCATATACGTCTAATATCTCGGTATATTCGTAACTGTAATCATATGGATATATTTCAAATAAAAACATATTTTCTTTAGTTGTATCTTGCAAAATTATCTCATGTCCCAAACATTTAGCTTTAAACGTACAGACTTCTTCATAATCTCCTGACTTATCGAGATCAAACACAATATCACCCAATATTATTTTTAATTCTAATGCTGTCTCGCCTATATCCTTCCTACAATTTATATACATCCTGGCACCAACTCTATATTTTTTTTCCACAAAAATCTCCTTGTTAAGAAAAAAATGGTGTCGAATCTTCCATAAATCCCTTCATTGAGCTACTTTGGAATATTTGTTTCTTCAATAGGTTTGAAATCTTCTTTTGTAATACCCCATCTCGAATAACAAAAGTTTATAAGAGATTCAATACTTAAAAAACCAAATTCTTCAAAATCAGAAATGTTTTGATTAAAATCCCAGAGGTCTTCAAACCCCCCTTTTCCAATATATGTTTGAAGTTTGAACAAAAAACGGGTTTTGTCTGAAATTTGGTCATTTATAAATCACAAGAATGAGTTTTAAGCGATAACGGAGGACTTGGACCCTTCTTTTTTTATTTAATCAATATTTTTCCTATCTTCCCATTCACCAGCATCATCGCCTACCCAACTTTGAATTTGCCACTTACCGTTTTCATTATGTGCTTTTTTCTCATATACTAACTCAACTATACTTTGTCCTTCATGCCTTTGAAGCCCTATTCTTTCTTTAAGACTAAATAAGCGCAAAGTTGAATAAATGTATATTTCTTCATCAAGTATTTGTAAAGTCATGCTCCCATCAAATTCAAATTGGAATATTCCTCCAAACGGTTGTTCAGACCTGATGAAATATGTTGCATATTTTTGTGAAAAGATACTTTTCTCTTTCACTGAAATAGGATGCATTAGGAATGCATTCAACTGACCTAACAGGTAATCACATAATTCCTCTAATTTTAAATCAGTAGCATCACAATGTTTCAACCCCCAAATATCAGCATCATTATTTTTATTCATTATTTTTTTCCTTTCCATCCCCGTTTCCTCCGTTTAAATTCACTGTAATTTTTATCTGTTCGCCATTTGTTACTTTTTGGCCAATAAGATGTGATTACTTTTATTTTATCGACTGTTTCTGTAATAACAACATGTCCTGGTTTATAATAAACATCTACAGGTCTACCTGTTGATGGATATATTCCAGAATATGCAACGTTCCAATTATTTAAAGTTTCTAATATTTCTTTATTAGCTATTTTATGAGAAATTTTGCGTTCATCATAATGAGCGTAAGGATGTCCTGGCCGCCCTTTACGCCATCGACTAGCACCTTTGAATTTATTAATTCGTGAATATAAGTTATCAAAAAAAGTATCACCCCATTTTGACTTTATTTCCTTTAGAGCAATATAAGACAATAACTTCGTAAGCTTATCCAGCATAGCAGATATCTCTTTATATGAAACTTCTTTCCCATTCTGCCTTAGCTTCCGATCACTATTAACCAAATGCAATGCTTTTTTATATACTTTTTTATGAGGCTTCGCCAGTTTTTCTTTGTTATTTATTAAAAAGTTCTCCAATTCAATCACTGTTGAAGCCATCATCAATACAGCATTCTTTCCACGGCCTTTATAAAAGAGTGTATGTTCTTCTCCATTTGCAAGCCTGAACCGTTTTCTTATCTGCCACCAGTTCTTTACTTTCTTAACAGCTTTACCAGAAACGAACCCTGCCTTGTTCCAAAGACGCTTTCCCTTCTCAGTAACCCATCTAACAGCAGAATTAACACCTTTGTCAACAGGCTTTCTCATCTTGCCAGCAGTATTCCGGATTTGACCTGCCAATCCCTTCAACCCTATAAACCTTGCAAAAAAAGAGAGCAACAGAGGTACA
>JAAELO010000100.1 GCA_024226555.1 Desulfobacterales bacterium
GGCCTTTAAACCAAATGGGTTATAAAACAAAAATAAGAATAGTAATATTATTTTTAACATTTTATCTCTCAATCTCAACTAAGCATAATTCAGAAAAAAATATTCTATACATCTTACATTTCGCACGTAAGGAAATTAATTTATAGATTAATGTCCAATATAGCCATGCGGCTCTAAAAAATTGATATATAAGGCAATAAATAAAATCTAGACTTTTGCTTTTAAATGTTCTATAACGGCCTAAAACAACCAAGATAGGAGGCCTTATGGAACAATTTGAAGCAAGTTTCAGACAAGTAGACGTGCTACCAATGGTTAAGCATTTTATGGACCAGCTTAATTTGTTTAGTCTGTTTAAAAAATATGTTCCTGCACAAGACGATTGTCTCGCTGAACATGCAGAAAGCTTATGTATATTATTAGCAAATATCATATGCGAAAACAAACCATTATACAAAGTTCAAGAATGGCTATCCAAATACTCTGATGGCCTAATTGATGAGCCGAAAGCAGCAAGTATTTTCAATGATGATCGGTTTGGCAGAGCACTTTCAGCTCTTTTCGAATCAGACCGGCATTCCTTAATGACAGAAGCGTCGTCCAATTCAATAAACGTTCACCAACTTCTAACAGATGATATACATAATGATAGTACAACGGTTACTTTCATCGGCAAATACAAAAATCCAGACCCTGAAGCTGTAAAGCTGAAGCACGGGCATAATAAAGATTTTCGACCGGATTGCAAACAAATTGTTTTTGGTTTGAATATTACAGCTGATGGCCATGTGCCGATTAGCTTTCAACTTTTTGATGGCAATACTAACGACTCTATTACTCATATCCCCAACTGGAACGGGCTTCGTGAATTATTAAAAAAAGAAGATTTTATCTACATTGCTGACTGTAAATTGTGTAGTGATAACAATCTTACTCATATTTCTAAAAACGGCGGAATCTTTATTACAATAGTTCCAAAGGATCGAAAAGAGTTAAAACAGATTTATCGATATCTGAAAGACAACGATATTGAATGGACAGATGCCTTTGAAATTGAGAACTCACGTAAAAAAGGCAAAATAGATA
>JAAELO010000101.1 GCA_024226555.1 Desulfobacterales bacterium
TGGGTAATAACCATTGCCCGCAAGTCTGCGAGCTCCTTCTCCAATTGGGAATGGGTGCGATAGGGGGGTTCGGATCGGCTCCCGCTCCCACCTTGTTTTTTGAGGCGGGGGAGGGTTCTTAACTTGGGAAGGGGCATTCTTCTGCCTTTCCCACTCTCTTTCCTCTTTTCTGAGGGTTTGGAATTGGATTGGGGGTTGGGTGGATTGGGGGGAGTCGAACTCGACTCGACGGTAATAATAATTGTCGAATCCCTCGATTCCCTCGACTCGGCTCTAATTCCATTCTGAGTCGCACCATTTGATAATTGGCCGCCATTTTGGCCCTTACTCGTCTCCTTCTCCCTTTCTAAATAGAATTGCGGGGATTTCACGGTGGTCGTCCTCGCATTTTCTTTCCGTGATGAGTCTTCGTTTCGGGTCGGGTTGGTCTCGTTCGGGGGCGTCCTAAGCATCTTCTTCGCGACGGAGATGGTTTGGGGCGTCTCCTCCGGGTTTTGCCCGAGTTTCCCGAAGTTCGATTCGGTCAATGGAGCCAGATGTAACCCTGATGAAGGGCTAATACAACAAAGGGGAGAGGTTCCAACGATTAGGAACCTAAATAGCAGCCTAATTTAATCAAATAGCAAAACAAAACAATTAAGAA
>JAAELO010000102.1 GCA_024226555.1 Desulfobacterales bacterium
CTACCGCTTGAAACTACGGATATTAATCTTACGGATTTACCGATAGAAACTGTGGATATCCCCGAAATACCTTCCCTCGAAGAAAATAAAGAAAATGAAATTGCAAGTGTCGAATATAATAACGTCCCTTCCGTCTTAAGAGCAACGAAAGTTGGTGCTTTAGACCATACGGACCTTCGCGTCGAAGAAGCAAAAAATTTAAGATGGGACTCAAATCTCAAAGAATGGACTCGTCCCGATAAACGTATTCTCGACGATAAGAAATCGACAGCTTCTTATTATGCCCAAATAAATAAAGAAAATGACGATCCCACCGATGTGGTCCCTTCTCAAAATCTGGAAAAGTGGCAGGAGCAAGTAAGTAAGGAAGAAAAACATCAAATAAAAAAGAAACAAATTTTAGCGAAAAGGAATGGAAAATTGGACTTACCTTCGATGGACGAGTTTCCGCAGGAAATTCCCTCGAAACCAATCGATAAGGATTTATTGGACTCGAAAAAGGACAGCGCACCTTCTTCTCCATCTGTGAAACCTACGGGTATATCGATAAGTGACAATTCCAATTCCCCTCCTATTTCGAAAGAAAAAGAAAAAGAGAATATTCCAAAGAAAAAGAAAAGAAAGCAAATGGATTTACCGATGTTTGGTATCGATAAAAGTAGTTTAGAAAATGTGGATAATCCGAGAGCAATTCGTTTAAGGCAAAGGCAAAAGAAACTGGCGGAATTGAAAAAAAGGAAAAAACAATTAATTGCCGCCGGAACTGATTCTTTATTAATTCCCTCGAATAAAGATATTTTTGACTCGTCCGACAGCGATTCCGAATTTGACCCTTCCGAGAAAAAGCAGGATATTATTCCGAAAGCTAAAAAGAAAATTCATCGTAAAAAGGACGATAAGAATAGTAAGAATCAAATTCCCAGTCGAAAACCAATAATAAAAATAGTAGAAATTCCCGAAAACGAA
>JAAELO010000103.1 GCA_024226555.1 Desulfobacterales bacterium
AGAAAAAGAAAGAATTGAACATTTTGAAAAAAAGAGGGGATACTTGCGTATTCGTAGCCATCGACAAAGTATTCATAGCCTCTCTTATAATCGCCGATTCGGTGAAGGAAGAAAGTAAAGACGTAATATGGGGTGGAATGTTGGGAAAGAGTGGTTTTGATAAAAATAACTCGTAATATATTATACAGATTTTCACACTTAGTTACCCATAAACATACCTTTCTTATTATACTCCCTCCATAGTCTCGCCTGGATTGCGTCCCTTTCTCTCTTATTATTTTTGAATTGCCTCTCTTTAGCGTCAAACTCTCTCCTTTTCCTTTTCCTTTCCCTCGCTCGTTTCTCGGACATCGCTGCTTTTCTCTTATAATTTTCAACCCTAACTTTTTTGGCGTTCTCCGGCGTTAATTTCGGTCTCGCCACTTTCGCCGGCCTCTTATGCACTGCGGGAGGGGGTGGGTACGGCGTTAGATTAGAAAACTTGCGGGACCCCGCGCGAGTATAGGAAGTCGTGGAAATCCTAGGAGCCAAAGGGGTGGTTTGTTGGGTGCGACGGGAAGTGCGAGGGCGACCATAAGAGGTCGTAGGAGCCAAAGGGGTCGTTTGTTGGGTGCGACGGGAAGTGCGAGGGCGACTATAGGAGGTCGTAGCCAAATGGGTGTTTTGTTGGGTGCGATGGGAATTGCGAGGGCGAGTATGGGAAGTAGTGGACGTCGGGGTAGCCAAACGGCTGCTTTGTTGGGTGCGAGGGCGAGTATTGGAAGTAGTGGACGTCGGGGTGACCAAACGGCGGCTTTGTTGGGTGCGAGGGCGAGTATAGGAAGTAGTGGAGGTCGTAGCAACCAAACGGCTGTTTTGTTGGGTGCGATGGGAATTGCGAGGGCGATTACGAGGCAAACTGGTGCTTTGTTGCGTTCGACGGGAAGAGTTCGAAGTGATGGGAG
>JAAELO010000104.1 GCA_024226555.1 Desulfobacterales bacterium
TGTGGGTGCCCGCCCCCGGGCGAGGGTGGTGCAGATGTTGGCGAGGGCAGAGGTGATGCGGCCTCCCTGGTCGCCCGTGGGGATGTTGAGGGCGTCCTTAAAGTGAGACGGTCGGAGGCGGGAGGCCCCAGGGGCGGACGCGGTGTGGAACGCTCCAATCGCCCGCTGGACATCCCGGGGGGAGAAAGGCACGAAGTCGGCGGGCGGGTCAGGTTGGGGAGGGAGCACCACCTGAGACACCGGATGCTTGTCCCGGAGGATGTCGAGGACCTGCGGGGAGAATGCGTGAAGCCCGCTAGTGCCCAGGGTTTGGATGGCTTTAGCCAGCATGCCCTCCTGGGCCAGAGCAATGACCCTGGCGGCGACGGACCGGTCGGGCGCCCGGGTCCTGGTGGGGGCAATGGTGCCCGCGGCCTCGTGGAAGAGGGCCGCCCAATCTCCGCTGAGGGCCCGCCGAAGGAGGCCATGGAGGTGGGTGTGGATGACCACGTCGCTGGGCCTGCCATTGCGGGTGGCGGGGAGCCGGAGGGCGAGCTTGGGGAGAGCGAGGAGACGCTTCCATTGGTTGACATCGTTGGGGAAGGTGTCGACTCCCCGGAGAGCGTCCGCCAGCAGATCGGCCCAGAGCAGGCGGACTGGCCGGGGCACGCGCTTAACGACAGGCACAGGGGTGGTGGTGATCCACTCCCAGGAGATGTCCGCCGGCCAACGGCACAGAGGTGAGGGAGGGTCCAAATGGTTGGCCAAAGAGGGCAAAGCGGACGGGGGAGGTCGCCCCCCCCCTCGAAGGCCCTACCGGCACCCCTGCCCCGGCCTCTTCGGCCCCCTCCACGGCCACGTCCACTGGGGACGGGCGGGGCTAGCGACGGCGGTGGGGCCTGCTCCCCCATGTCGTCGTCCCCCCAGTGCGCGTCGCCATTGTCCCAGAGCAGATCAGCTTCGTGCTCCGCGCCGGCGAAACCGTCCGGGGCCCAGTCACCCGGCTCGAGCGGGGGGGACCCCTCAACAGGGGCCTGCAGCGGGGACACGGGACGAGAGGCAGAGGCGATGGCAGCCGCCATGAGAGATGGGGGCGTAGAGGTGTCCAGGGCCGGCGCGGCGGGGCCGAGATCGGCGGGTGAAGACGGGGCAGAGGCCTGAGCGAGCAAGGGCGCGGCGCCGAGGGAGGGGCCGGTGGCCCCAGGCGAGGGGCCGGGCCCGTCGGAGATGCCCGCAGGGTGGACCAGGGGCCCAACATCAGGGGGCGATCGCCGAGCGGCCGTGTCAGAGAGCGGAGGAGCCACGGACCGCCCCACCGAGGAAGGCGGGGGAGAGGCCACGAGCCCCGCAGGGAGAGGCGGGCCGGCAGGAGCGGTGGAAGGCCCCGCCGAGGAAGGCGGGGGAGAGCCGTCGGGCCCCGCCGGGGAAAGCGGGTCGGAAGCAGTGGGAGGCCAAGTAGGAGACGGAGAAGGGGCCCCCGGCCTCGCCGAGAAAGGCGAAGGGCCGGGCTCGCTCCCGGTTGGAAGAAGTGGCGCGGGAGAGTCGTGCCCGGCAGGGGGCAAGTCGCTGATGACGGTGGCAGCGGCAGTGCCACCCAGAGACGCGGCCGGTGGGGACGAGGACGGGGGCACGGGTCCCAGCTGAACCAACGGGGGGGGACCAGGCCCCAATGGAGCGCCGGCCGCCCCTTCCGCCGAGCAAGGCGGAGGGGGCGCCGCGGGTCCCAAAGGAAGCACGTCGAGGGCCGCCGAGGCGACGGTGGAGAAAGCAGCCGGCTCCGCGAACGGAGCGGAAACAGGCGGGGCGGACGAGGGGGGGGAAGGGGACGGGTCGAAGGAGAGAAGAGAGGGGGAGGAGGAGGAAAGAGGGGGGAGGGGTGCAGGGGAGGGAA
>JAAELO010000105.1 GCA_024226555.1 Desulfobacterales bacterium
AAAGAAAAAAAGGAAAAAAATATAAACAAAAAACGAAAAAAAAAGCGGACAGACCAAGATATCGATCAAAAAAGGGGACACGCGATCTGACCCACACACAACACCCTCGCAACAAGGGTTAAAAAAAGGGCCCACGCAATTGATTAGGCACAAAACATCCCTGGAAAAAATGGCTCGGACTCGAACTGTTGTGATCGACGCCCTCAACGTACAGCCAAGCAACAAAAACGGGACGGACCTGCACAGATTTAGTTTGCTTTTGCTAGACACACACACATACACAAAAATGAAGAGAAAACAAAACAAACCCCACAGCGAACGCTGACAAATGTGACTTATCGTATGTAGTGAGAGACAGCGAAGAGGCATTAAGAGATGATATGGATAAAATGGAAGAAGATATGAATATTAAATTGAACAGTTGAGTCTCCTTCCCAATATTATGTGTACATGTTGCTATGCACAGTACAATGACGAAACAACACGGTGGTCTGCCCAAAAGAATGTTTGACTCGTCCGTTTTGTTTGACTCGCCTACCCAAATTACAAAAGCACAATATCACACCCCGTGTTAAGCCGCAAACTATAG
>JAAELO010000106.1 GCA_024226555.1 Desulfobacterales bacterium
AGGTTTCTTTCAACTGAGGAAAAGAACTTGTCAGGCCTGTATCTACCTTCAAAACTCTTGAGCGAATGATTCTGATGGGAAGTATGAGTCTGAACTACACCTATGAGGTCCTTAAAAGTCTGATCATTAAATAAGCTTGTGTAGGAACTTAAAATATCTTTATTGGACATCAAGGGTAGATCTGAGTTTAACCATAGGCTGTGTGAAAAGTTGGAGTCTGAGGCATCAGTATATGCTAGCTTGTTGATTTTAATATTGGGTATGGCATCCTCTTTTCTATAGCTCACGTCAAAAGTGATGCAATATGACAACGAAAGAAAATACCTTTTACAGTATCTTTTGAGCTTTGTATTTTTTGCAAAGAACGCCTTGTATATCGCTCCAATTGATCTTTGGTTCTGGCTTTATGCCCTGTCAATTCAATGTGCTTTAAGTGTGCCCAAACTTTTTCATCAGGATTAAAATTTGGACTATACGGAGGTAGGAAAAAGACATGCAGCCGTTTTTGAGATTCAATAAAAGCCTTTGTTTTCTTGGACCGATGAGGGGAAGCACCATCTAAGACTACGACTAAATGTCTCCTTTTATGCTCTTCCAATAATAGCTTTAGAAACCTAATTACCTGATCAGAGGCAATTCTTGTTTTATGTAATGAGAACTGTAAAAGACCTGCTTTGCTTATTGCTGAGATCGCTGAAATGGACCCTCGACCACCAGTAACTTTTATCGCAATTGGCTTGCCTTTTCGCGACCAAGTCTTCCCCAGAAATGGGGATAATGATATATTTGCCTCATCCAAAAAGTACAAGATGGCCCTTTTTTCCTCGGCTTTTTCTAGAATTTCCGGAACGTGATTTTCTATCCAATCTTTTTGTGTCTTGACATTTGCCTCTACGAAAGATTTTTCGGGTACCTTATAGGATAACTTAGCTTCCAAAAGACGGCGATTAATTGTTGATCTAGAAGTGGTTAATTTTAAATGCTTTTTTGCATAGTGTAAGATACGGGTACAATTCCAAAGATCTGTTTTGTAACCGAATTTGGAGGCTGGTTTTTTGACGGCTCTGATGAGTTTTTTAAACTTTTCTTCGCTGCCTAACCTTGGCCTTCCTGACCTAGGTTTTCTTTTTAGGCCATTTTTACCCTTTTTTTCATACGATTTGACCCATCGATAAACCGTGCTGTAGTCTACGCCTAAAATCTTTGCCGCATGTATAGGTGAACTACCACTTCTCACAGATTTGACAACTCTTTCACGCGTTGCTAGGTCGATTTCTTTTCTTCTCGCCATTATAGTTTTATCCCTATAATACAAGTTTATACTATCGCATTTACTCTTAACAATAAGGATGACAGAGCGGACAAAACATTGCAAGACTTTTGACGAGAGCTATACATCACCCTCAGTGAAAATTGAATCGGCCAGTAGTTTTCTGTTTTCAATGGCCCGGTCCTCAATTTCGTTTAATTCGGCAGACTGCAACGCTCGTTCACCATCGTGTCCAGACACTATAAAAAGTGTCTTCTCATAATTCTTTTTTTTCCAGTCGTGGATATAAAAACCACTTTTTTCGTCAATCATTCGCTAGCCCTGCAACCTGAACATTATCGATGTACACACCTGAATCATTACCTAACGGTGAAACACCCAGCTTGCTGTTGGAAGATGAAAGCGAAATCCGTCTGAAATCATGATCCTGATGAGCAATTCGGGTTAACTTACTTCTTACAGGGGCAGATAACTTACAGACCCCGACCATGTTTCTAATATTTTCTCTGGTCGGTCTTGGACCAGATAAAACCAGCGTGTAGGTTGCCCATCTTGG
>JAAELO010000107.1 GCA_024226555.1 Desulfobacterales bacterium
TGACGACGTGCTGCGTAATTCCTGACGATGCCCATAGGAGTTCCAATCGCTCTCACCAATGCCAAAAACTCGGTCAAAAATTGAACTTCAAATCGCTGTAAACCCACAAGAGTTTTGACTAACAAAAAATAATTTGCTATGATTAAAGCCTATGGGTAGGCCTTCAATCGTATTGAAGCAGTTTTTTATTTTGATACTTTCCTGGGCCAGGAGAAAACTGAACAGTTTTTTTCAGTCGCAAAATCAATTCCTTCGTGATTCCCTAAGGATTGAGAATTCGGCCGAAATTTTGTACCGACTTAAAATCGCGCTAAACCCATAAGAGTTTTGACGCGCACAGATATCTCGTGTAGCGATGATCACCTACCCATAGGCTACTTGCTACCCGATTTTCAGCCGATTTGAAGGAACTTTCTGGATCGCTCGCTTCGCTTCGCTTCGGTTCGGTTCGGTTCAGTTTAACCAGGCAGAAAGGGGGTCGACATTGGGGGGCTCCGCACCCCCAAACCCCCCCGGGAGAGTTCGTGCCTATAATATTCTTGAATCAATTAAATTAATTTCGTATCACCAGGTTACTTGCTACTCGACTTATAGACA
>JAAELO010000108.1 GCA_024226555.1 Desulfobacterales bacterium
CCAGTTTTGATATGCTATAACGAACCGGAGGATGGTCTTGGGTCTGATCTTAACCTGTTTTTTGATGACACAGCTTCTGATAATCTTGGAGTTGAGTATTTATACAGATTAGTAACTGGTCTTTCCATTATGTTTGAGAAGTTGGCAAGAACTCATGGTGGTTAACTCAATCTAATAAGGGAGTCAAACCAGACTCCCTAGAGGTTCTCCTATAAAAATATTTATTTTCTATCCATCCATTCTTTTGGACTTAAAGCCAGACCATCTTTAATTGCTTTTGAAATATCTATATCAGGCCGTCCGTTTGACCAGTCAAACAGTCCTTTACCAGTTTTTTTCCAAGTTCACCATTTTCAATTTTACTCTTTAGGGTATCTCCCATGGCAAAATCCGGGTGAATTGCTTTTGAAAAATATTCAATATAGATCATATGATACAACAGCATTTGAAGTTCAACTAAATGTTGCCCAATAATGTTCCGTAACCGAATAAAAAACACACTGGAAACAACTATTTAAACTTACCTGCGCAACCAGTTCCAGAAATTAAAAATATTTGACAATGAAGCTGCAACATATGTAAATGCGCAGGCTGTAAGAATTTTTCTTGCACCTTCTAAATCTTCATCTGGTATATAATTGTTATCCCTAAGAATTGGCAAAGCTCTGTTAAAACTGGCATCAAACTCAACTGGGAGTGACATTATATTGGTAAAAACAGGGGTTGCCATACTGATAAAACTGATAATAAAAAGCAGAATTCCGGTTGCAGGAACTCTTGTAATAAAAATAGCAACAGGCATTAAGAGCATCATAAAATAACCAGCTCTTCGGATTTTGTAAGATAATATCGATGTTTTAATACTGTTTTGATATGGAGGGTAGTTATGATTATCCTGAATAGCGTGAGCCGCTTCATGGGCGGCAATTGCAACAGATGTTAATGATTTTTTTGAAGCATATTTACTACTGAGAACAATTTTTTTATTGGTATGATCGTAATGGTCATCATCACCTTCTGTCATTTCAACTTTTACATGGTCCATTTTATGGACCTTCATAAGGTGTTCTGCAAATTCAAACCCTGTACCCGGGTAGTTATCATTAATATAATTGTATCTGTTTAAAACCCTTTTCATCCATATTGATGGTCCATAAAAAATTACTATTATAAATATAATCAAAAGAAAATAATGCAATTACTCCTCCATAACCAGCTCTTTATCAAGAACATCTTTAACAACTTTACCTAACTCTGATTTTCCAAGGGGTTTCATAATATAATCACTGACACCAATTTTTCTGGCTTTCTCTTCATTTATCAAATCGCTGTAGCCTGTGCATATAATAATAGGTATCTCCGGACGGATTTTTAAAATCTCCCTTGAAAGAATATCCCCTGTTATACCCGGCATTGTCATATCAGTTATTATAAGGTCAAAATCATAGGGTTTTTCTTTAAAGATTGAAAGGGCTTTGGTTGGGTTTTTTTCCACTGTAACTTTATAATTAAGTCTCTCCAGAAGTTTTTTCCCTAATTTTATAAGTTGTTCTTCATCATCAACAAGAAAAATTCTTTCCTTTGAACCATGATAATCAGAATTTTCTTCCATTTCTTCTCTATAACCTGATTCCGCTGATGGTAAATAAATATGAAAAGTCGTTCCAATACCGGACTTACTCTCAGCTTTAACAACTCCTCCATGATTTAGAATAATACCCTGAACAACAAAAAGCCCCATACCTGTACCATGACCTGGGTCTTTAGTCGTAAAATAAGGATCAAAAATTTTCTTTACTGTTTCAGCATCCATTCCATGGCCGTTATCTGCTATTGAAAGCTTTATAAATGTACCTTCATTTATCTCTTTGAAAGTGGATTCAGATACAAATTCATTACTTATAGTAATATCAAGTTTTCCTTCTTTGCCTTCCATAGCATGGGACGCATTAGTACAAAGGTTCATCAAAATCTGGTGAATCTCAGTTGAGTTTCCATAAATCAGGTCCTCATCAATAGATGGATCAAGATCTTTCACCACATTTATTTCAATTGTTGAAGGAAGCGACGCTCTTAAAAGTTTTAATGTTTCATTAACAATCATAGACACATTAACTGCTTTTTTCTCTCTCTCCTCCTCCCTTGTGAAGGAAAGAATATGTGAAACCAAATCCTTTGCTCTGTTACATGCCATTTTTACCTGGGTAAGATTATCCTTTGTACTTTCAACATCAGAAATATCTAACATTGTCATCTCAGAGTAACCCATTATTGCTCCGAGAATATTGTTAAAATCATGAACTATTCCACCTGCAAGTACACCAAGAGATTCCATCTTATGGGAATGTTTCAATTTTTCTTTAAGGTTTTCAAGTTCTGTAACATCAAGGAAATATCCAATAAGAAAGGTGTCATCTTCAAATTGAAATGTTGTAAGGGTTGCTTTTAAATAGGTGTCTTTTCCCCATTTTGAAGTGTAGAAAAAATCAAACTGTTTGGTATTTGGTTTCTCAAGTATTGAAGCAAAGCTATCTGATATATTAGCCTGAACAAAAGGTATATATGTAAAAACATGAACTGATTTCATGGCTTCAATGGATGGGAGATCAAAAATTTCAACCATCTCTTCATTTGCTAGTTGAATTTGACCATCATTAGTACAAACCATAACCCCACATTTTGAATTGCTTATTATTTGATCATTTAGCTTTGTTTGATATCGAAGTTTTTGTTTAGTGATTTCCAGTTCATTTATAATTTGTTTTCTAAGAATTTGAAGTTTTCTGTTTCTAAAAATAAAATAGATGGAGGCAAAAAAAATAAAAACTGTTAGATAAAGGAAAGGATCATCAGGTATTTCCTCTTTTTTTAAACATCCCTGCAAGAATACAGGAA
Source organism: Desulfobacterales bacterium (assembly GCA_024226555.1). Classification (GTDB taxonomy): domain Bacteria; phylum Desulfobacterota; class Desulfobacteria; order Desulfobacterales; family JAAELO01; genus JAAELO01. Next base: position 2,896 of record JAAELO010000108.1, read on the forward strand.
GTAGTAGAATTAGAAGATTACGGCACAATTTCACACCTTTAAATACATAATTTTTTAAGTTTTCTTAGTGAAAATATATAAATACGTATAATACATTATGAAAATATAAAATACAATTATGAAAGATTAAAAAACAGCTTCTTTAAAAATAAATTTTAAAGAAGCTGTTTTTTTGAAATGAACTCAGAGGATACTTAAGGGAACCTCTAATAATTAGAATTTTGGATAAAATACAAGGCATTTTAAAAAATAACGAGCCGATTTTATTACAGTTTTTTTTGGAAATAACAAAGTATTTTGCCAAAAGAACAGTTATTAGCGACTCCTCCAGAATAGATA
>JAAELO010000109.1 GCA_024226555.1 Desulfobacterales bacterium
ATGAGAAACCCATTCGCATGGGTGAGTTAATCAGAACCATCAGAACAATACTTGATAAAGAGAACCTCTAATAATTAGAATTTTGGATGAAATACAAGGCATTTCCAAAAATAACGAGCCGATTTTATTACAGTTTTTTTTTTGGAAATAACAAAGGATTTCGCCAAAAGAGCAGTTATTAGAGGTTCCCATAAAATTTTGCAATGTTTCAATACAACTTGTTGAAATGTTTTATTATGCCATTATTTTAATTGTTTACTTGCAACGACATACCCCTGTTGTTATTTTCATTTCATATATATTAACCATTTAATATATTTGTTTCAATATTACTTTGAATTTTTCACAAGTCAAGAAAATAAGATAGATGTACATCTATCAAAATATAAAAGAGAGTTTAAACAATAATTAAAAGAGTCTGGAGGTTTGCAATGGTTAACATAGGTCTTATTCAGATGAAATCAAAACAACTTGAAATCCATGAAAACTTAATGAAGGCTGAGCATTACGTTTCACAGGTTGCTAAGGATGGAGCAGAGCTTGTTGTAATGCCGGAAATGTTCAATGTTGGATTTGTTACCAGTGAAGAGTTAATGAAACTTGCTGAACCTCTTGATGGGTTAACAGTAAATTGGCTTAAGGATCAGGCTGCTAAAAATAATGTTTATATCATCACCAGCATTTATGAAAAATTTGAAGGGAGTTTTTACAATACAATGGTGATGGTTGGAAGTGACAGATCTCTTCAAATATACCGAAAACGTAATCCAACAGCACAGGAACGCCTTGTATGGACCCGATCTAACGTTCCTGGACCAGGAATTTTTGAAACACCATTTGGCCGTGTTGGCGGAGCTATCTGCTTTGACTCCTTTTCAAAAGAGACATATGAAGGGTTTAAAAGAAGTGGTGTTGAATTAGTTGTAATTGTAGCTCTGTGGGGAACAGTCCTCCCTAAAAAAAGATACCCAGATAGCATCTATATCAATAAGCTTCTTAAACATCAATCCTATTTAGCATCGGAAGTAGTGCCACACAAATATGCGACAAAATTAAATGTACCAGCAGTATATTCAAATCAAAGTGGGGTACTCGATTTTCCAATGAACCATCCCAGGTTTTATCCATTCCCAGACTGGGCAAAGTCTCAATATGAATTTGTTGGGAATTCAAATATCTATAATGCATCAGGCAAAACACTTGTTAATGATGTGGACTCAAAGGGTGAATTTTGTTCTGTTACTGCAGTAGAGATGAATTCTGTTAAGAAAAAACCTGAAATAGCACGTGTTAATATTTCACCAAATTATCTTAAAAAAGATTACTACTTTGTTGAACCTCCTTTCATGTTTAGGTTATATCAGAATTTATGTTTTAAAGGTTTTGAAAAGAAGCATATTGAGTTGGGCAGACTTAATTCGTAGAACCTTTGTTTTTAGGGATGATCATTTCAAATTATGAGAAATGGTCATCCTTTTGCAGTCTGTAATACTTACAAACATTTTAATATCAATTATTAAAAATGAAATTTACGCCTTAGCCTGTCCCTTATTTTCTCAGGTAAATTTATATAAAGTCCAAGGAGCACAGCTGCAATAGATAGTAATGGAATAAGGACAATAACAGACCAGGTTAGAGATATTTCACCGCTAAAATTGTAATCAATTATTGATTCTAACCCAAGACAGAAAAAAGAAGACCATGTGAAAATATAGATTGGAATAATTACATACTGGTTTTTCCGTTTGAATCTTTTATAAAGCTTAATAGCGCATAGAAGAATAACTGTAAAAAGAACTACTACCGGAAAACCCACATCAACAGACCAGGTCACTCCGGGGTTTACGATATCAATGCCCAGAATTAGAAACAAACTAACTGCACCAACACCAATAACAGTTAGATAAATATTTGAGATATACCCAAAAAACAAAAAAAGGTAGAACCATGTCCCAAAAATTCCTATTATACCATAGTTTGTTATCTGGCTATCTATACCTGCAAGAAAATGTACTGAACTCAGTGTAAGTATGCCACCAAAACACAAAATGGTAATACTTATAAAAATTTGTTTTTTTAATTCCTTAATCTGATTGCTGTAGATGTTCTCCGGTATGGGAAACCTTTTTTCAACTACATCTTCTTCAAATTGTGGGATTTCACAAACACACAATGGGCAATTTATAATACCGTTATCAACCTCAACACCGCACTTTGGACAATAGGGCATAGTTTTATACTCCGTTACTCTCAATTTTAACCGCAAAACCTGCTTTTCTTAGTTTTCTGAAAAAGAGTTTTTCAACTGTTTTATCATTTGTAAGACTTCCAAAAGAGATATACATTTTTCCTCTGTAACTGAGCATACTGACTTTTTTCATAGTACCGTCACTTGGAGGTGGATAAAACTCAAATCTGTCAATTTGATCCTCAATCTCACCAGGCATTACTACATCGCCAAGGTTAGAAAGACTAGTTGTCATCCGGTTTTCGCCATAATTTCTGTATACTATTTTTACTATTTGCTTTTTTAGCCATAAAGGAACAACTCTTATCCATAGAGGTTTTTCCTGTTGAACGTTGTAACTTATCTGTTGCGCAAGCTTTTTTTCAGTAATAGCTGTTTTCATATAGTTTTGAGCAATTAGGATAAGTTCAGCAAAAGAGTAATGACCCAACCGAAAATCTATAGCAGGAGATATTCCTGCAAAGAAATTTCGCATTGTTTTTGATGGAAAAATATTACGTAGATTAACTGGAATATTAATCACAACTGGAAGCTGCTTATAATCACTATTCAATCGGAATAGATCTTGAAGAGTATCAAAGTAATGGGCTATAAAATACTGAGTGACAGTGCATGTATATTCTTTTGATGCAGCTAAAATATTTTTTACATCGACAATTCCTGTTGTAATCAGATACTCACCCATTGGTATGGATTTATAGTTAAGTTTATAAGCTTTTGCTAAAGGTGGTGGATCAGGTAGTCCTTTTTTGTAATAGTGCTGAAAAGAGTCTTCGGATTCACAATCCTCAATGGGCATTTCAGGACGAACTATTCCCTGAAAGAGATCACAAGGTACACCCTTTTGGGCAAAATACTCAACAATAAGAGATTTCAAAAATGTGATAGCACCAGTACCATCGGTAATGCTATGGGATATTTCCAAACTGATCTTTCTTTTATAATAGAGAACCCTGAACGGCAAAAAACCCTCTTTCTTGTATTCTAAAAACATACAGGGAAAAAATTTTTCTTCCTCTGGAACAGGGTCAATATCGGTCTTTTCATAATAATACCAGAAAAAGCCTCTTTTTAATCGGACAGTAAACAATGGAAATCTTTTTGAGATCCTGACAAGAGCTTTTTTAAGAAGCGAAGGCTCAACCATCTTTTTAAGTGTTGCTGATAATCTGAAAACGCTTGTTGCCTGAGTTGATGTTATTGCTGGATACAGCTTCGCTGTATTATCAAGCCTGTACCAGTTCTTCTTTTTTGGTTTTTTTACCATTAATCGTTTTTACCACAATCTATTTCATGCACCAACAATTTCTCCTGTAAAATTGTCTACGATAACAGGGGTATCAAAATATGTCACAATAGGCTTTGCACCATACTTCTCCTGTATAAAATTCATCCATTCTTTGCTATAGAGATGCTCTGCTTCTTCCTGAGATTTCCATAAATATACACCACCAGCAGTTCTACCATCCTTAGAAAGAATGTAATATTTACGTATAAGCCCCTGAATCTCTCTGTATTTAGGAGCTGTACTTGAAAAGACTTTTTGTGCTTCTTCTATAACAATTGGTTCTGGAAGATTAAATTGCACTAATGCTGTAATCATGATTGATTCCTTTATAACATTATTTAAATTCTTTTCATTCAGGTTTTAGTTTAATTAAAAGTGCTTTTCTATTTTTACAATTAATAAAATAAATAATCAATAAATGATAAAGAAAAGAGCTACAATGTTAATGAAAAAGAGTTTATCTATGAATTTAATCTATCCGTTGTTGACTTGAGCAGTTTTCATTTGCATTTTAACGGAATAATTAAAATCTTATTGAACCACGGGTATTTAAATACAAAGACAAATGGTTTCCCTATTTTTTAATCTTACCTTACCCTATATTTATCATTTTATTTAATATTTGTGCGGTGCAATATTTTCCTTGACTATGAAAATATTAATGGTACACTACAATAAAAAATCAATAATTCAGTTTTCTACAAGTATTACATTTTATCAGACATGTTTGTCGTCTACCTATTATTAATCATTCAGTATAGTAACTACTGAAAAAAAGCTTTGCGATAAGGAGAAAAAATGCAGGATATGTTTAAAAATTTAATGAGCGATATGTTTAGTAATGTTGGTAATATGAGTAACTTAGATATGAAAGATATGGATCCTTCAAAAATTGGTCTTAAAGTACTTGATTTTCAAAAAAATGCTTTCAATGAAACCTACGATGCAATGCAAAATTTATTACAACAAACAGAAAAAATGATGGAACCGTTATTGAAAAATAATCCTGTTGCTAATGAAGAATGGAATAGCATGCTTAAAAAAAGCCAGGAAGAAATTAAAAAGAGTATTGATAATGGTTTTGTTCAGGCTGAATCCTATTTTTCTTCAAACAATACCATGGGAAAAAATTCTAAATAAGATTACACCGAGAATACTAAGCCGAAAACTGAAACAAAGCCAAAATATTTTACAGGTTTTCAGGTCTTTAGCATAATTTGTTATAGCAGGAGCGTTAATAAATCATTAACGCTCCCTTATGTTCAGTCCCTTATACGTGTTAGAAAAAATTTACCTTCCCAGCTCCCATGATTCCAGGTAATCCCTCCAATAATATTATCGTTATCTGCCAGTAGCAACCTGTATTTATCCAGGCCAAGAATTACATTAGGATCATCCTTTCCATACCCTGCTATTGATAGTACACGACTACTAATGTCAAATGTACCCTTTACAAACTCTGTTCCAGAGGTTCCAATTTTAGATTGATCTGCTGCGCGTGGAGATCTCTGCATAATCCAATTTATATGCCCCTCGATCTTTCCATTATGCGGAGCTTTTAAGTGCATTTCAGCTACATATATATATCCTCTTGGACTACTCCATTCGCCTCTCCAGACTCCAGCAGGACCTGCTAACGCGGATTCTTTAGCAAGAGTTACTGAAAAGAAGGTCATCAGTAGTAAAAACATAAAATCGAGTTTTTTCATCATTTACCTCCCTTCATGATATTTAAACTTTTAAATGACCTGTCCAGACTTGTAATGTAGGCGATAGAGCTTTTATAAACGCTGTATTTCAATCATAATTCTAATTATTAGAGATTCCTTTATATTATAAAAAGTTACAGAAGATTCCACAACAATTGCTTTTAATATTAGAACTTTAATTCGAAAATGGTAGTTGTACAATTGATCAATAGATCTTTTAATTAACACGCTAAAACGAAATATTGTTAATACTTAAAAAAAAATAAACTGTGAACGATTTCATCGTTATTTAAAATAACATTATGATATCCAAAGATTAATTAATGGGAACCTCTAATAATTAGAATTTTGGATAAAATACAAGGCATTTTAAAAAATAACGAGCCGATTTTATTACAGTTTTTTTTGGAAATAACAAAGTATTTTGCCAAAAGAACAGTTATTAGCGACTCCTCCAGAATAGATA
>JAAELO010000110.1 GCA_024226555.1 Desulfobacterales bacterium
CATCCACGCTCCCATTGCGGGAGCCACAAGGTTTGTTGATTGGTCTGTCTTTATTTTTTCATCTCTTCCCATGCCTTCCAAACGAATCGGCCTTTATGACACACAGGAGAGGCGTGGATTATCTTGGATATTATAATACTTATTATTATTTGTGGGTTTTGGAAATGAAATTTATGAGAAGTTAGAAATTTTGAATAAAATATTTTGATTAAAAAAATGAAATTTGAATGGATTAATTGAAAGGAACATAAACCAATGGTTAATTGAAGAAGGGGGAGAAAGGAATTGGCAGCGGTAAAATGGAAATAATATGCTTTGGAAGGGGCAGGAGATGATGTTAATCTCTAAGATTCATAAGGCTCTTTTCATTGGGTTATTCGGGAGTATAGTTTATATTCTAAGATGCTTTGGAGGTTGAATTGGATCATTTCTACGGCGCAAACAACAGTTTGGTGCCCGTACCCTCTTTGTGTTTTGTTCGAGTGTGTCCCGCAGCAATACGCGCAAGATAGGTTGACTGAAGCGACCATGAACATGGCGCTATCCAATTCAAACTCCAAAGCATCTTAGAATATAAACTATATACTCCCGAATAACCCAATGAAAACACCCTTATGAATCTTAGAAATTAACACCATATCCCCCTTTCAAAGCATATTATATTTCCATTTTATCTCCTTAAATTCCTCTCTCCCCCTTTCTTCAATTAACCATCGGTTTATGTTTTTTCATGGCGGTATGCATCCCCTGGAATTAAAGGAATGAAAAATATGGTATTTCAAGGTGAAAAAATGGAGTTTATAAATGTGCGCGGTTGCGCAGGCGAAGCACTGAAAATTATTTTTTTTTTGTTATTTTTAAAGATATAGTGAAGGAAGAGATGTGTTTGAAATATTGGAATATTGAATATAATATATAGTTTAAAATTTTATTTTTTTGAACGGCCCACTCCGTTCCCCAGACCAGTTTAGTGATAACCACCAAACGCCCCTTCCCC
>JAAELO010000111.1 GCA_024226555.1 Desulfobacterales bacterium
GGGGTAACATAGAGTCGTTCATACGGCAAAGCCTCCGAACTCTGACCATACCCGGAGGGCATGGTTTTCTATATTAGAATAAAAGGCTTTAGTTTTATTTTATCTCCAGTTTTTATTTTACTAAAATTCTAATTATTTAGAGGTTCCCTATGGATGGAATGTATTAAATTTTTTGTAAATATGCTCAGCTTTTTCCAATCTGTCAGCAACAGATTCATCACAGAAATTGAGAATAGCAATATTTAAAGCCTCAAGGATGGCAAGGAGGCTGGTTGAGCTTGTAAAAACTGAGACACCTTCAGTATTCACAGAAAGCTGGTGTGTAGAAACTTTGGATAATGGATTTAGCTCACTATCTGTAATTAAAATGATTTCTGATCCAATCTCTGCAAAATATTTAATAATAGAGTTTGTTTCACTTGAATACGGTCTTCTGTATATACCAAAAACCACATCTTTATCAGTAATATCTATTAGTGCATCAGGAACAAGAGAACTTTGGGGTTCAATAAGGATTGTGTTGCTAAGTACTCTTCTGATCATATTATTGAAAATGTAAGACAAAGCATAGGAACTTCTCTGTCCTGTTATATAGATTTTACCATCACACTTTGCAAGTGACTCTGCGATTAAATTAAACTTTTTTTCATCGATATTATTATATGTATTTTCAAGATTATTAATTGTATTGGTAAATGTCTGGGCTATAATATCGTCATTTCCATCATTTAAAACCTTCTTTTTCAAAGAGTATCTTATGTGCATGGAATCGTGATTACTTTTTAGCTCTTTACGAAGTTCATCATTAAATGCTGCGAACTGTTTAAAACCTAATTTTGATATAAATCTTAGAACAGTTGGTTTGCTGACTTCAGCTTTTCTGCTTATTGAGGATAGATTTTCAAAAACCAGTTCATCGTAATTTCTTGAGAAAAAATCTGCAATTTTAGTCTCACTTGGTGTAAGTTTATCAAGTTTCTTTATTCTTTCTATGAAATTTTTTCCCATGGTTTATCCTTTTTTTGTAACATTTGTTACAAACTCATATTTTCTTGGAAAGCTATTGTCAATAATATAAAAAGGATTATACTTAAATAAGTACTTATAATTTTATGATAGTTCTTAAAAAAGACTTGCTTTTTATATCCTTAATAACTAAAAATGTAACATATGTTACATTAAATTGTAAATTGAAATTATCAATCCAAAAAAAGACGGGTTTGACTATGGAAAAAATTAAAGTATCAATAATTGGTGGGGCAGGCTATGGAGCTGCTGAGATTTTAAGACAGCTTTCTGATCGGGATGATGTTGAAATTCATAAAATCTCAAGCAAGGATTACATTGGCAAAAAAATAGGAGAGGTCCACAGATCCATGTGGGGTTCAGATATTGTTGTTGAAGATATCTCTCCGAAAGAGTGTGTTAAAGGTGCTGATTTCGTATTTCTTGCCATGCCACACGTTATTACCGCTGGTGTCGCAATGGAGCTTTTCGATGAGGATGTCAGAATTATAGATCTTTCAGGAGACTTCAGACTTGAAAACCTTACCGATTATGAAGTAGATTATGCTCCTCACCATCCATGTGCTGACAGATTAGGTACTTTTGTATATGGAATGCCTGAATTAAATGGGGAAGCTATAAAATCAGCAAAACATGTTGCATCTCCCGGGTGCTTTGCAACAGGTATCGCTCTTGGATTACTACCGTTGGCAAAAAATGGACATCTTAAAAATTCAAGAATCAGGACTGTGGCAATTACCGGATCTTCAGGGTCAGGTGTTAATCCAATTGCCGGAACCCATCACCCACTAAGAGTAAACAATCTTAAGACATATAAAACCCTTAGTCATCAGCATTGCTCAGAGATAGTTCAAACACTTCATAATGCTGGTGGTGATAAAATTTCTCTTGATTTTGTACCGGTTTCAGGACCTCTTGCAAGAGGAATTCTTGCAGTTTCTCAATTTGATCTGCCTGATGAACTTCATCTTGAACTTGTAAGAGAGATGTATCATGAATACTATGAATCCAATCCACTTGTTTCAGTGATGCCAAAAGGGCAGAGCGCTGAAGTTGTGGCTATCGCAGGAACAGCAAGGGTTGAAATTTCCCTTGAAGCAAGAAAAGATGAATATAGTGGGAAAACTACTATCTCATGTGTAAGTGCCATAGATAATCTGATTAAAGGTGGTGCTGGCCAGGCTATTCAATGCTTTAATCTTATGACTGGCAAAGCGGTAAATTTTGGCTATGAAAAAGCAGGTCTGTGGCCTTAATTTAAAATGGTACTTGGGAATTGGAATCAAACAAAATGAATAAATGTGCAGTTATAAAAGTTGGTGGTGACGTTCTTCAATCTGAAGAGTCCACTATAGGTTTAGCTAAGAACGTTAAAGACCTGACAGATCTTGGCTGCGGAGTAATCATACTCCATGGCGGAGGTCCTCAAATTAATACCCTTCAGGAGAAACACGGCCTTATACCTAATAAGGTTGGTGGAAGAAGAATTACAGGGGAAAAAGATCTTCTTGTTGTAACCCAGGCTCTTTGTGGTGAAGTAAATGTAAAACTAACGTCAGCTCTTTTAAATGCTGGCGTTAATGCCTTTGGTTGCCACGGGGCTTCCGGTAAAATTATTGGAGCAACCAAAAGACCTCCAGTGTGCTTAACAGGAACAGGAGATAAACCAATCGATTTTGGTGAGGTTGGAGATGTTAGTAAAATCAACAGACCTCTTCTGCTTGGACTTTTAAACCTCAAAGTTATTCCGGTTATAGCAACCCTTGGTGTAAGTGAAACAGGAAGAATATTTAACATAAATGCTGATAATACTGTTATTCGAATAGCAGAATCCATAAAAGCTGAGATGTTACTTTTCACCACTAAAATAGGCGGAATATATAGAGATATAAATGATCCATCTTCAAGAATTCCAAGCATCAAAGTTACTGAGGTTCAGGACTATATAAGTTCTGGAGTAATAACAGATGGTATGATCCCCAAAATTGAATCCGCTGCAAAAGTTGTGGAAAGGTGTGTTTCAAAGGTTGCGATTGTTGGTCCCGATGAACCTGGTGTTTTTGCTTCTGTTGCAAAGGGTTCTAATGAATTTGGTACAGTTATACACTGCTAATTGTCAAATATAATTGCCTTCAGTTCTAAAAAACCTGAAGGCACCAATTCTGTAAGTTTCTCTTCAAATGCTTTAGATTGCAAATTTAGCTGTTGAAAAACCAACAATACACCCAAGAATTGCTGACATGAAAAGAATCGGGTATATACTCTTAGGGTCATCTTTAAAAACGAGCACAACAATGGGTATAGCAGATATCTCAGCTACGATTAAACCTTTGAGCCAACCCTGAAAAGGAAGTTGGGTATATGAAATTATGAAACCAAGAATAACCCAGTGAATGAAAGCAGATATTATTGAGTATCTATCAAGTTTCTGAAGTACCATAGGGATGATATCAATTATTCCTGCAATGATCCCAATACCTAATGAAATAAATAATTTCGTCATTTTTTTTCCTTTTAAAGAATTGAAAATACGCACAACAATCCAGCTTTGTAAACAATACAATAATATTGATATTATGAGAATTCATTTTTATATAAATTTATAAAACGTATTGTATTAAGGGAACCTCTAAAAACTAGAAATTTGATTGAAATACAAGGATGAGAAATAAATAACGAGCCGATTTTACAACAGTTTTTTATTTCGAATAACACAGTAGTTCAGTCAAAGAGCAGTTTTTAGAGATTCCCTTAAGGCTGAAATCAGGTTTGGAAAAAGGCAAGTCTATCATTTAAAGAACTTAAAATAAAAAAACCGGAGTAATTGATAACCTACTCCGGTTTTAATTATTTCTTTAATCTATATTTTATAGTTCGAGAGGAGTAACAGTCTTAATTAGTGGAAGGTCACGCATCTCTTGTACAACGTCTTCAGGAATAGTTTTATCAGTTCTAAGGAAAATAATGTTTCTATCTCCATCTACTTCCTGACCAACCATCATTCTTGCGATGTTGATTTTGTGATCACCCAGGCAGTTTCCGATACTTCCAATCGCACCTGGTTCATCAAGGTTGTGAATAAGAGCAAGTGATCCTTTTGGAACCATTTCAAGTCTGAATTTGTCAATTTTTACTACTCTTGCATCACCTTTACCGAAGATTGTACCCTGAACAAGACTTTCCTTTTCTGTAGTTTTAACAGTTACAGAGATAAGGTTAGTAAAGTCTTTCAGTTTTGTAGTGCTTGTTGTGGTAATTTTTATTCCCATCTGTTCTGCAATAACAGGAGCATTAACAGCATTTACTTCATCCGGTGCAACAGGAGCAAGCAATCCTTTTAAGATAGCAGTTGTTACAGGGGCCATGTCAAGATTATCAAAATCACCGCTGTATTCAATACATACTTCCTTGAACTGACCTTCAATGATCTGTGACTGAAGACAACCGATTCTGTCACCAAGATAAAGGAAAGGCTCAAGCTTCTTAAGTAGATCACCTGTTACAGATGGAACGTTTACAGCATTTATAACAGTATCTTCAAGAAGATATTTGATGATTTGCTCAGCAACAGCAACGGCAACATTTGTTTGTGCTTCTTTTGTGGATGCACCAAGGTGTGGTGTTCCAATCACATTATCAAACTCAAAAAGAGGAGAGTCACCAGGAGGTTCCACTTCAAATACGTCAAGGGCAGCACCTGCTACTTTACCTGACTTAAGAGCAGTATAAAGATCTTCTTCCTGAATAATTCCACCCCTTGCACAGTTGATGATCATAACTCCATCTTTCATCTTGGCAAAGGCTTCTTTATTTAGAAGATGTGTTGTTTGTTTTAGCTTTGGTACATGAATTGTAATGTAATCAGCCTGCTCATACAATTCATCCAGAGTAACAGCTGTAAATCCAGCTTTTTCAATAGTTTCAGCGCTAACCATTGGATCATAAATAACAACATTCATCTTAAGACCACGGGCTCTATCAGCAGCAATTGATCCAATGTTTCCAAATCCAATTACACCATATGTCTTATTGAAAACCTCACGTCCCTGAAGTTGTTTTTTTGCCCAATCACCATTTTTTAAAGTAGATGTTCCTCGTGGAATATTTCTTGTTAGCGACATCATCATTGCTATCGCATGCTCTGCTGTAGTAACAACGTTTCCACCAGGAGTATTCATTACAGCAACACCATGCTTTGTAGCTGCCGGGATATCCACATTATCAAGTCCAATACCAGCACGACCTACAACTTTAAGATTCTTAGCTGCACTTAGGATCTCTTCGGTTACCTTTGTAGCACTTCTTATTACAAGACCATCATAATCTCCAATGATCTCTTTTAGCTCTTCAGGTGTTAGACCTGTATTAACATCTACCTCTATTCCATCCTGATCTCTGAAAAGATTTACACCCTCTTCACCAAGAACATCGCTCACAAGAACTTTCATAATTTTAATCCCGTCTTTAAATTTGGGAATTTCTAATAATTGCTCTTTGACTGAACTACTGTGTTGTTCAAAATAAAAAACTTTTGTAAAATCGCCTCGTTATTTATTTATCACCCAGAGATTTTATAAAACTAAAGCTTTTATAAACGTTGAATTTCAATCAAATTTCTAATTATTAGAGGTTCCCATTAGTTAACCGTTATTTTTCTCAAATGTTTTCAGAAAATCAACAAGAGCTGTTATTGCTTCCATCTCTGTTGCATTATATATTGAAGCTCTACAACCACCAACTGATCTGTGTCCTTTAAGACCACCAAAACCAGCTTCAGTTGCTTCAGCAATAAATTTTTTCTCAAGATCTTCACTTGGAAGCCTGAATGTTACGTTCATTAATGATTTGCTGTCTTCATCAGCAGTAGCATTATAGAAATCACTCTCTGCAAAACAGTTGTAAAGAGTATTACCTTTTTTGATGTTGAATGCTTCCATTTTCTCCAAACCACCAACTGTTTCTTCAAGCCACTTTGTCACAAGTTGAATTGTGTAGATAGCAAAACATGGTGGAGTGTTATACATTGAATCTTTTGATGCATATGTCTTGTAACTTAGCATTGATGGAATGTTATCAGGAACCATATCCAGCATATCATCACGGATGATAACCATACAAGCACCGGCAGGACCAATGTTTTTCTGTGCTCCGGCATAGATCATACCAAATTTATCCACATCAAGAGGTCTGGACATAATGTCTGATGACATATCTGCTATAATCGGAACTCCATTTGTATCTGGAAATTCAGCCCACTGGGTTCCCTTAATAGTGTTATTTGAAGTTATATGAGCAAAAGCAGCATCAGAGTTAAATTCTATATTCTTTGGGATATAAGCAAAGTTTCTGTCTTCAGATGAAGCAACAACGTTGATATCTTTACCCATCATTTGAGCTTCTTTAATAGCCTTAGTGGACCATGTTCCCGTATTAACATAATCAGCTTTACCATTTGCAAGAAAGTTCATAGGGATCATTGCAAACTGCATGCTTGCTCCACCCTGTAAAAAAAGAACTTTATATCTGTCATCAAGATTAAGAAGTCTTTTGGTTCTTGCAATAGCATCATTAATGATATCATCAAACCATACAGATCTGTGGCTAATCTCTGTTACGGACATACCGCAACCTTTATAGTTTAGAAACGATTCCTTGATCTCTTCAAGCACTGGAAGTGGTAGAGCAGCAGGCCCTGCATTAAAATTGTAAATTCTGTTTTCACTCATTTGTCAAACCTCGTTCAGTTATATTAAAATTTATTCCAGAGTCTGTATATTTTTTATTGAGATATTAATATAAGAATATAATCAAGTAAAAAATATGGCTCTACAAGTAGAAACGCAATTTTGCAAATAAAAACCGTATTGTCAAATATATTTTGACAATCTCGTCATTTTACAAAAAAACCATATTTAAACAACACAAACCTTTCATACATATGCCTTATAGATATTTTCAAAGTCTATCCAAGATGCCTTTTTGTAAAAATAACACTGTTTATTTAACGTGTTTGACATATTTATATATCTCATAACACGTTTTCCGCATTTTATTTTTATAAAAAAACATTTTCAGGTCAAAAATAAAGCTATTCAGTCTTAAAAAAACCATTTATTTTAGGCAATTTGAAAGATTTGATGAAATTGTCAAAATCTGATAGGAAAGAACATGTCATAAACAGAATAACCATTCTATTTTTGGTGTTGTTACAATACAATATATCCCTTGAAGTTTCTTATTTTTCAAGATGTTATTAATATTGTTTACAATTGAAACTTTATTATTAGTAAAAGGGGTGAATGGTAACTTAAGTTTTATTGTTGTGGAAATATACAAAAAAGTTGTAAGCATCAATTGAAAAAATGAATTTTCATTTTAGATAAAAAACAACTCTTTTTAATCGGTTTTTATGAAAAATTAACATTGGATTTGGAAATGAATAAAATTCTATTAGTAAACTTTACCGGTAAAGACAAAACAGGACTTGTATCTTCATTAATCAGTATTCTTGCAGAGTATGATGTGAAAATTTTAGATATCGGAATGTCTGTTATTCATGAATTCTTAACTATGGGAGTTCTTATTGGGATTCCTGAAAATAAAAATGGTTCTGACCTTTTTAAAGACCTGCTTTTTGAATGTCATAGTATGGGAGTCACAGTAAATTTTACACCTGTTAACCTTGATGATTATGAAAAATGGGTTAGCGAGCAGGGTAAAGAGCGTCGAATCATTACCCTTTTAGGTAGAAAACTTACCGCTGAACAGATTGCTAAAGTTTCGGCAGTTACTGCTAAAAACAACCTGAATATCGATAACATAACAAGACTCTCAGGACGGATTTCAATGGAAAATCCTGATATAAAACCTAAAGCAAGTGTTGAGATTGTAGTAACAGGAACACCACCTGATATAAATCTCATGAGATCTGATCTTATGGAGATATCGGCGCAGACAGAAATAGATATATCATTCCACGTTGATAACATCTATAGAAGAAACCGGAAGCTTGTCGTATTTGATATGGATTCCACTCTTATCCAGGCTGAAGTCATTGATGAACTTGCAAAACTTGCAGGTGTTGGAGATCAGGTGGCTGAAATTACAGAATCTGCCATGCGCGGAGAGATAGATTTCAAAGAGAGTTTCAGAAAAAGAGTATCTCTGCTTAAAGGTATTAAAGAATCAGAACTATCTCAAATTACTGAGAACCTTCCTATTACAGAAGGAACAGAACGCGTTGTAAAAACTCTTAAAAGCCTTGGATATAAATTAGGTATCCTTTCAGGTGGGTTCACATTTGTTGGTGAATTTCTAAAAGAAAAATTTGGTTTTGATTATGTGTATGCCAATGAACTTCACATGGAAAATGGAGAAGTTACTGGTAAGGTCACTGGTGATATAGTTGACGGTGAGCAAAAAGCTAATCTCCTTAGAAAAATTGCTGTTAAGGAAAACCTGATGCTTGAGCAGACAATTGCTGTGGGAGATGGAGCAAACGATCTTCCCATGATCACAATTGCAGGTCTTGGCGTAGCATTCCATGCTAAACCGATTGTAAAGGAAAGAGCGGAAAACTCGATTTCAGACATTGGGCTTGATGGTTTGTTATATCTTATTGGAATACAGGACAGAGAGGTATTTACAGAGTAGTTCCAGGGATATCCTTAAAAAAAACTTTGTATGCCAGCTTGAAAAATTACAAAAAGTAACAATAATATCATGGTATATGTTTTAAACTTTTTATTAAAAGAAAAGAACTATGGAAATACCGTATACCGAAATAAGCAAGGAAGCGTTAAGGGGCATTATTGAACAATTTGTTACAAGGGATGATAATGACTCTTCGCACACACTCGTGAATCTTGAAGATAAAATTAAAGAGGTTCACAACATGCTTAAAAGTTCAAAAGCTGTGATTGTGTATGATCAACTGGATAAATCATGCAACATTATATTAAAGGAAGATTATCTTAAGGAGATATAAAAAATGTCAAAATTAGTAGCAACAATCGAAACAAATAAAGGAAATATCAATTTAACACTTTTTGCTGATCAAACTCCAATGACAGTTGCAAGTTTTGTTAATCTTGCAACAAAAGGTTTTTATAAAGACCTTAAATTCCACAGAGTGATTTCAGATTTCATGGTTCAGGGTGGATGCCCTCAGGGAACTGGAACTGGCGGACCTGGTTACAACTTTGGAGATGAGTTTGTTGCAGAACTAAAGCACAGCAAACCAGGGATTTTATCAATGGCTAACGCTGGTCCTGGAACAAATGGAAGCCAGTTCTTTATTACACATACACCAACTCCTCACCTGAACGGAGCACACTCAGTTTTTGGTGAAGTTGTATCAGATGCAGATATGGAAGTTGTTAACTCAATCAGACAAGGCGATTCAATTGATAACATCACAATTGAAGGTGATTACACAGACCTGTTTGATCAGATGAAAGATAAAATTGAAGAGTGGAATAAAGTTTTAGGTTAATAAAACTTTCCAACCCATTTTTCTATGAAATATAAAGCAGCCCTTTTTTTTGGCTGCTTTTTTATTGCCTACCCTATCCCATCAAATTAATTTCATTCTTTTTTTTAATACATCATTTCATTATGGTCAAATGATAAAAAAATCCCAATTATATTAATTTTTGTTCATTAGTTACCTCCTTTTTTTTGTATATATCTATGCTGCAACTTTATTAATGATTCTTTCCTAATATAGAATTGGAAAAAAAAAAATTTAAGACGAGGCTCATTTAACAGCCCTTCACAGAGACGCCTTTGAGCTTTTACATTTCTAAACTATAGATTTGAAATTTTCGTGTCAAGAGTAAAACCCCGTAAAAGCCTAACAGTATAGGATATCAAGTGAATTTAAGTTTAATTAAAAATTAATCAATTAATAAAAATTCTGAGATTTTTTAATCAGCAGGATACGCAAATTGTAGTACAGTTTACTATGTATAACTTATCATTAAAAACTCAAATATTTTTATTATGGTAATTATTTTTCATCAAATCTAATATTTCCTGTTGTTAGCAACAAAAAATACAATTTAATACATAAAATAGAAATTTAAGAATATGTGTTAATTGGAACTGAGTATCAGAGGTTCATAAAATATACCATTTATAATGGTGACAGGCTCGAAAAGTGCTATGTCAGTTTGTTTTATCGACTTTTTAGATTTGAAGGGATTGTTTTTATGTGGTAGCGTTTTTTTATCAATAATTAAATTTAAAACATTTCTGAAAACCTTAACGGAAAAATAATGAAAATGAATTATTTATCTCCAAAAGAGGCGATTGAAAAAGTTAAGAAAAACCCTGAAAAATATCATAAAATAGACAAACTCGATTATGAACAGGCTAAAAAAGATCATAAAATATTTTTAGGTTTATTTAATAAAGGAAAGTGTAGTATATGTTTAAAACATTTAAAGAGCTTCAATAAAGATAAGCCTTGCTTACACTGGTTACTTCGTCCAAAGAAATTTAAAAAAAAACACTTTAAGATTTTATACAAAGAATTCAGTTATTACAGAATATCTTCATATATTCGTTGGGCAGCTTCTGTTGATAACAACAAAAATATTAATGATATCAAAATTGAACATCCTGGTGGAAAGCTTATAGATTTCACAGCTAAATATCAACACCTCACATGGTCTATTTCTTGTGCAAAATCTGATTACGAAGGGCATATGACAACAAGAAATGGTAATTTCCCTCATTACCATATTCAAATAAAATTAAATGGAAAGTTATTTATACGCTATAAAGACTTTCATGTTCCGTTCCATGAAGATGACCTTTTTTTAATTGGGTTAATTAAAGAAGATAAGGATTTTGTTAAATTTTGTGGTCCTGGAGTTGGAATGGAAGAAATTTTAGGAAGTAAAGAAGGTCTTGATTTCGCTATTGAAAACTCGGAACCAACTGACAATGAGAAGGATGCTGCAATACACATGAGTTCATTGTTAATTGCGAATAAGGGTGAATCAATATCTGGGGATTTAATAGCAGATGCATTAGATGAATCAGTAAAAACAAATAAAACAATCGCATCTGTTCTTAAAGAAAAATTAGATGAAACAAATGCAAACCTTACAACTATAATTTCACCAGGTGAAGGAGTTCCAAAGGCAGAACAAAGAACTGGTGGAAGAGGGAAAAAACAATCGGAACAAGATGGATAAGGTATGGGAAAAATACATTTTAAAAACGGATTTGAATATTGGTGTGAAAGGCGTAATATTTTTGGCAAATGGCATCATTATTGGTATTTTCGCCCTGAGAATAACTTAATAGAGATTTATATTAATGGATTAAAAAAAGATATTGAAAAGTTACTATCTGAACCTGACAAAGCTCTGGAATATTATACGAAAGAGATAAAAAGAAAATCTGATGTAGATACAGCTAAAAAAGAATTTGAAGATGCAAAAGAAGTATATGAATGCAGTAAAACAGATCCTTATTTCGATGATTTTAGGGGTAATAATCCTAATAAAATTGGTCGAAAAACAGAAGCAGCATATAATAGATATAATGAAACAGATCAAAGGCTCAAAAAAGCTATAGAACTAAATAGGATAATTACAGAAACAAACAATCAAAAATAAGAAGTCCTTATAATTATGGAAATAGATATTGAGGAATTTGAAGAAGTGAAGAAAATTGAATTAAAGGAAGGGTTCAAGCCAAACATTATATTAGATAGACTAATTGATCTAAAAGGAAATAATTTATTAAATACAGAGCTTGATTTTGGTGTTGCAGCCCTTCAGTCAATGATAAAATTTCCAGATGAAATTCTTTCAGATTTTAATAAAAACATTATAGTTGATGAAGCTTTAAATAATATTCTAAAAGGTACTGACAAACCATTTATTGACCTTTTGAATGAAGGTCTCAATAAAATTAAGCAACAACCAAATACTGAATATAGAATGTTGACTTCATTATCTATCAATCCAGAAAATTTTAATAGAACTATATCAATTGATTCATGTAGAATAAGGTTTGTTAAAAACTATGGCAAAACATACTCATCAAGAGAGGGTTTGATAACTGAAAAGCCCACTAACTATTGCAAAGTTATTATTAGTACTCAAAAAACAGTTGCAGAAGAGGCGGCGGAAAATTGTTTAAATGCATTAGATATAATTAGAGCTTTTATCTGCTTATTATCCAATTATCGTTACTCAAAAACATTTGGAATGGATAGAGATCCCATTAATGTAGTATGTTTAGGTGAATGTTTGCACAATACAAACGGATCCTTAGTTTATGATAACTTCTGGTATAGGCCAAACTTTATTAAAAAGAAAATTTACAAGATAAAAGATTTTGAATCATTAAATTGGTATATAAAAAAATATAAAGGTATAAAAAACAAGACATTTAAAAAAGTTATCAAAAATGCATTGCTTCAGTATGTTAGCTCATTTGACAAGAATGATTGGAATAGTGCCTTTACTGGAGCATGGAAAGTTTTAGAAATTTTAATAGGTGAAAAAAAAGCTATTTATGACAATATTATTAAAAGGGGTTCTTTTCTTTTTGAAGAGCATAAATATTACAAACAAATACTTGAGCATTTGAGAGATTATAGAAATAGTTACACTCATCAAGGAACTTCTGTATCAAATGCTAAAACCCATTGCTATCAAATACAGGACATTATTAAAATGTTGTTTAATTTCGTTTTTCACCATGCAAATTCTTTCGAAAGTCATGGTGAAATGAAGCAGTTCTTACTTTTTCCAAAAGGATCTGTACAAATGAAAAGAAGGATCAAATTGTTAAACAAAGCTCTTAAATACATATCTAATTAACCAGGAAACAGAGTATTAAAATAATAAATGATGAAACTATCAAAATTGCAAAAACAATTAAAAATATTAATTAAAGAAGAAATAAAAAGTAATAATCTTATTGTTTATTGTTATGATTATGTGGGTTGGGTAACTGATCCTTTACATGTTTATATTGAATGTGATGGAGTAGTAATTTCAGACAATTTTCCACCAGAATGGACAAGTGATGATTTACTTGCTCTTGAAAAAGATGGATTCCTTGAAAAGGTAAGTCACTGGCAAAATCCAAATTTTGAAGAACACTATGAAACTACATACAGAGTATATTAAACAACATCTTATTTGGTGTTCTCATTATTTATAATATGGGCAATAACAAATTCAGGGCTAAGTTTTAATGAAATTCTTTACTTCTATCTTTTTTACATCGCTGTTAGTGTTGTTATAGTTTTATAGGGTGTGTTCTTGTTTTTAACGCACCGATATTACTAATTCCTGTAAGCCCGAACTACTAAATCCAGAATATATCTTTCATACTTCCAAATTAATATTTTAATCATTATTTCTTACCTGAATTTTCTATAAAATATGAATTAAATGTATAAAACCAGTATAAGACTTATTACTTTGACTGTATTCAATATTTATAATTTAAAGCTTGCTTTTTTTAATAGACCGTAATAGATTTTTCTCAGTATTTGTGTTCAAAATACTACTTAGCAAAGGAGCAAGAGATTGCCGTCTCAAGCCCCTTCTAATCGATCAACTTAATATATGAGTATTAAGCCAATGACTAAAAGTTTTATAACAGAAATTTCTATACATAGTCAACACGATAAGAAGGATCGTGGGAAGTTACATGTGCGCATTAGAGCTCAGGTGCATGAACTTACTCTTGCTTTCGTATTGCCAGACAATTCCAAAATGGATTCCTGCATCCTCCGCAGGAATGCAACGGCTTGTGACTGTTTCAGGTCTTGCAGTTTTTTCCATCAAAAAATTCAGACACGATTTAATACTTTGAAGATTTTTGCCCCTTCTTAAAGGTATTCTTGTGTTTGGGAGTTTGGTAGTGCGATGTGATCCTATTGATGGAATCGTGGGGCTTTTTCTTGATTCCATCTGGATTGTACCTTTCAGATGGAGCTGTGCGTCTTTTCACGGCTCCATTAATTCAGATTATCGACCTCAGGAAGCTACCGTTTAACCTGAGATCCCAGATACTTCAATTATAAACAAGTTTATATTGAAGTTCCGGGATGACACGTTTTTTTTTATTTTTTAGAGTTTTATAAAAGACCTGTTTGATAAACCTTGAATAAAAAACTTACGTTTTTAGAGTTTTTTATGTGGGTTGTTCAAAAGTTTAGCTTAAAATAAAAGCAAAGCATTTTATTTCAGATCCGGCAGGAGGGTTTTGGCCTTGATATGTTTTCCACTATTTTTATGCTTTGTAATTAACTCGAAATCTTTAATAAATAGGAAACTAAATGACTAATAATTTAGAGAAGAAAATCCCCATCTTATCAATAAATATTAATAGTGAAACATTAAGAGTAAATGCATTGGAACTGCATGAATACTTACAATGTGAAGTTCCTTTTAAAGAATGGATAGAAGATTTAATAGGTGGCTTTAAAGGTTTTCACGAGTATATCGTTATTAAGGAACCTGCTATTGGTAGACGAGATGAACCGACTCTTGTTTATTATATTAATTTGAGACTTGCCAGAACAGCATCGCTAAAGGCTGGGACGACTCTTGGAGAAAAGGCTTCTGATTATTTTAAGGAAAAAAGTAGGTCTGGATTTTTTAGTATAATAAAGGATGAAGAGATTAATGATAAACCTGTTGATTAGTTTATATCCGAGGCTGTCATGAATAATAAATAAAGTAAAAGCCCCTGGATTCCCGACTCTGATTTGGAAACAAAAACAATCCAAATCTTCTCGGGAAAGACAACCAGCTGAGGTTTTTTTAGTATTATTTAGTATTTTTATTTAGATCAGGTTTTTATGAGGGATTTTGTTTTAATTGCAACGTTTATAAAAGCTTTCAGTTTTATAAAATCTCTGTTTTCGAGAATTATATCTCGCAGGAATATGTAGAGGAAACCTCTAATTATTAGAGGTTCCCTATATCTTGTTTATTTACGCTATGTAATAACATATCTTCATATTCTTTTAATCCTTTATCAAACATTCTCAATAAATTTCTGTAGTTTATCTTTTAAAGTGCTTTGATCATCAGATAGCGCCCATGCCCACATTTGAGAAAGAGTATTTGATTCTTTTTCTGATAAGCCAATTTTAAAAGCAGTGCTGTAATATGGAAAATCTTTAAAGGGTTTAAATGGGTCAGCAGATTTATTTTGCCCTTCAATAATCTGATTTTTGAGATTCGGGTCACCAATTTTATTCTGCCAGTTTAAAATTTTTGAATTCTGGATATAGAGCATATTTACTACTCTTCCTGCACTAACATTTGCAAGAGAGTTTTCTATAGTTTTTAAGCTGATTTCATAAAAAGCCGGGTTTGTACATACATCTGCATCATTGGGTGTTTCCCCTTTCGGTGTACCACAGCTTGCGTTATAAAGCCCATTTACTAAAATACTGAAAGGAGTATTAGAAGGGGAGACTTCATTATTATCAAATATAGCTGTCAAACTTGTTGTTTTAAATTCTTTCAGTTCAGGATTCTGTTGTGATTCAGTGAAAGCTTGATATGAACCTGTATGGTCATCAAAATCTATTCCAAAGAGAGGTGCTACCTGACTTGCAGCTACAATATTACCTTTTTTCTTCTCAAGTACAGTTGATGTATTATCGAAAACCACGAGATATATTGGATCCTGAGTATCACTACCTGTATCTGTTTGAGCCAGCATGCCAAGAACTCCGGTATTATCAAGTGTTCCGCCATCTGTATATTCTGTTTCTTTATTAATGCTCTCCTCACAAACCGGCCAGTAATTATAGGTTGGGATTATTTCATCAAGAGAGAGATCCGTTACGATATCTTCCAAAATTTTTTCAATAAATCCACGTAAATCAAAATTTTCTAATAGAACTCCTTCTATATCAGCTTTTGAAAATAGAATTTCTCTTTGCCTTGGTTTTAAATTTGAATCTATATTGTTAATTAGTACTTTTCTCTTATCTGGATCACTAACATGTTCTTTAACCAGACTGGCAATTGTTTCTGCAAAAAAAGCACTTGAAGTGCTTACAGTATCAATTAATGAATAGGGTTTATCTATCGTAATATCTACAGGTGAGGATACTGCAGAACTCTGATTAAGTGTTGAATTATAACCATAAGACTCCACTGACCCACCACCAATGATTACATTGTCCGGGGTTTGTCCCTGCGCACCACCGGAAACAGGTGTAATCTGATTTGGAAGCTGCACAATGTTGGGAGCCTCTTTTCCTGCTACATTAACTTTTTCCATAATATTATCATTTATAATATGAAATGGGCGGCCTTGGCGTAAAAAGAAAAAATTATCAAGTGGTGGGGAACTTTCCGGAAAGTTCTTTTTGGCATAGTTTTCAGAAAGAGAAAAGAATTTTGAAGATTCCCATACCTCACTACCTTCAGATCTGAGTCCAAATGGTTCAAGCACAAATTCACCAACAATATAAGCCCAAAGCCATTTATAATCGGGCTTTTCATGTGAAATTAAAAAATATACGGTACTAAATAATAGCACACCTATATCCATCCCCAGAGGGGCCTTGCCAAGGCTGTACTCAGATAATTCATTAACATTCATTTTGCCACTTCCACCAGCTAGTGATAAATTTTCTGGGGAATAGTAAGCACCAAGAAGTTCGTCATCAGAAATATGGTCCGGTAAATAGTTGTAAACAGCAGAAGCCCATGTTCCTCCGGATACAGATGAGATGTAACGAGCACTACCAATAAGATCTAATGCTTTTAGTCCAAGTAATTGGCCCCAGGCACATGTTAGAGCCCTTGAACCACCTCCTGAAAAACAAAAACCAATATTAGCCTTTGAACTATCTGAATTTTCTATAGTTGGATTAGTTTCTCTTTTTGGATAGATATCAACGTCTGTCATAGTAATTCTCCTTTTAAATTATGAATTTAATATAGTGAACCTCTAATAACTAGCTCTTGACAGAATGACTTCTTGTATTTCAAATAGAATTATAATTATTAGAGATTTTGTATAGAACCAAAATGCACAGAAAACTTAAATAGCCTAACACAATTTACATCAGAGTGAAATCTAAGATGTTGATGAGATGTGTAAATAAAGAAGGGGAACTAACGTTGATAAGGAGTCATTGTTATAAATTGTTTTTTAAAAAGAACTTTGTATTTTCCATTGTGGATGATTGATCAACATACATAAATCTGATCAGAAAATATAAAGATAAAATATCAGCATATATATGCGAACCTCTAATAATTAGTATTTTGATTGAAATTCAGATTATAAAAGCTTTTAGTTTATAAAATCTCTGCATTAGAAAAAATAACGAGCTGATTTTACAAAAGTTTTTTTTTCGTAATAACGAAGTAGTTCGGTTAAAA
>JAAELO010000112.1 GCA_024226555.1 Desulfobacterales bacterium
AGCTCACTCCAGAGGGGGGTCAAATTCCATGAAGAATTTCTGTAGCAGCTAATAAATCTCGTCGAGATTCTTTCCGGAGCAGGTAGTAAAAGTGTACGAGGGAGCTCCAAACCCATTTTTTCGAGTTCCCTGATGTTTTTTAGGATGAATGGTCACGTCGGAAGCCGTCTGCAAGTTGTTCCCCTGCTCACTCCAGAGGGGGGTCAAATTCGCGTGACGTCGACATGGGCTGACATCGCCCTTTTCTTCCACCATTCCTATGGTCGCCGTTCGAGGCCATGGTTTTCACCACCCAGAAGAAGAGTAAGAGAGCTATCTTTTGGGGGATTTGTGCCGTTTTTATCCACCAATCTCCCCTTAACGTGATTTGTGTGTTTGCGTCTTGGTGTTTGTAAAGATGGCTTTGCAAAAGAGGAGACTTTATGGAAAATCGCCCTTTTCTTCCACTCTTCCTATGGTCGCCATTCGAGCTAGGCCATTTTGTTTTCACCAGCCAGACGAAGAGTAAGAGAGCTATCTTTTTGGGGATTTGTGCCATTTGCATCCATGAATCTCCCCTTAACGTA
>JAAELO010000113.1 GCA_024226555.1 Desulfobacterales bacterium
CCATCCCGCTCCTTGTTAGTTTTATTTTCGCACGCACGCCATTTCTGATTTTCGTCAGTGATATACAACATTTCCGTATGTGTCTTAGGTCAAAAAAGTTAGCAACTAAGTTTTGATATTACTTTTTTTTTTCTTTACAGTTAACAAATGTTATGAAAAAACCATAACAAGGTTTTCAAAATGTAAAGTTTTCCATCTTTTTCCTCCGGGGAAAATCGCAAAAAGCATCACAAAATCGCAAAACATTACACGCAACTGACGATCATGTTATGGTTTTTTCATGACATTTGTTATGTTAGGTTTTCATCATTTTTTTTTTACTTAAGGATTCTATTCTAATTTTCGAATTGTTATGCTTTTTTTCGATGAAAAAACCATCGAAAAAAAAATGATGGTAAAAAATGTGTGGACACGACTTTTGATTTCTAACCCATATGAGATCGAAACTATGATGTATATATGTCTCCTGCTGAGTTTACAAAGAAGATTGTAGATGTGCTTCCTTAAAAATCAAAATTCAAATCAATGGGATTTCCTGTTATGTTGTTAGGAAAAATCAGAAAAAAAATGTTAAGTTTGGTTTGTAAAGTTCTCGAAAAAACATAAGAACATTACAGAGCAATGTTATGTTTTTTTTGGGTCCCTGTTATGTTTTGGGCAAGACTGTCCCCGAAAGGACGTCTGCGGATCTTCCAAATTCATTTCAACTGCGGATCTTGCAAACCCATTTCTTTGCGAGCAATGATTGTGCCACAATCTTTCTTTGTCTTTCTGCGCCATCATTGAACGCTGAGTCTCGTTCCAAAGGGCAATGCATGGCCGCCCTCCACAGTACAACAACAACAACC
>JAAELO010000114.1 GCA_024226555.1 Desulfobacterales bacterium
AATATTTGATCCAAAACAATGTCTCCGAAGAGTCCCCACCAATCAAAATTTTTGCTGCAAAAAAATGTCTTCGAAAAGTCCCCACCAATCAAAGTTTTGCTCCAAAAAAATGTCTCCGAAGAGTCCCCACCAATCAAAATTTTTGCTCCAAAAAAATGTCCTCGAAGAGTCCCCACCAATCAATTTTTTGCTCCAAAAAAATGTCTCCGAAGAGTCCCCACCAATCAACATTTTTGCTCCAAAAAAATGTATCCGAAGAGTCCCCACCAATCAAAATTTTTGCTCCAAAAAGATGTCTCGGAAGAGTCCCCACCAATCAAAATTTTTGCTCAAAAAAAAAATGTGTCCACCAATCAAACTTTTTGCGCCAAAAAAATGTCTCCACCAATCAAAAATTTTTGCTCCAAAAACATGTATCCGAAGAGTCCCTACCAATCAAAATTTTTGCTCCAAAAAAGTGTCTCGGAAGAGTCCCCACCAATCAAAATTCTTGCTCCAAAAAGATGTCTCTGAAGATTCCCCACCATTCAAAATTTTTGCCCAAAAAAAATGTACTCGAAGAGTCCTCATCAATCAAAATATTTGACCCAAAAAAATGTCTCCGAAGAGTCCTCATCAATCAAAATATTTGACCCAAAAAAATGTCTCCGAAGAGTCCCCACCAATCAAAATTTTTGCTCCAAAAAAATGTCTCCGAAGAGTCCTCACCAATCAAAATATTTGA
>JAAELO010000115.1 GCA_024226555.1 Desulfobacterales bacterium
CGCCAGGGACTAAATCAGGATGGGGTACAAAAGACTTGTCTGCTCCGGTGTATGAATCAGCACCATTTCTTCCGTGTCCTTTCCGCTTTTCTTTCTTTTTTGGCGGATCCTTTTCAGGTGGATTATTGGTTGAAGGCGATTTTTTATCCTGGTCGTCATTTTTTAAAACATCTTTCGACTTTTCACTTTTTTTGCCGAAAAACATTTTAAGAATACGTTTGATAGATATAGTGTGGTCAATAAAAAGTGGACATTTTCTTAAGCCGCTTTTTTATCGAGCATCATCTCTTCAAATTCTTTTGGGCTAAGATATCCCAAATAGGAGTGACGTCTCTTACTATTATAAAACATTTCAATATAATCCACGATATCCCTTTTGGCCTTCTCCCTTGTTGAATAGGTTGAATCATAAACCCTTTCTGTTTTTAACTTACCAAAAAAGCTCTCAGCAACGCTGTTGTCCCAACAATTTCCCTTACGGCTCATGCTACTGATCATTCCGTTATCCTTCAGTTCCTTTTGAAAATCATGGCTACAATATTGACTTCCCCGATCAGAATGGAAAATACAGCCTTCTTCTGGTCGACGTCGCCATATTGCCATTCGAAGTGCGTTAATGACTAACTCCTTTGTCATTCTATTGTTCATTGACCAGCCAACGACCTGACGCGAAAATAAATCTATAACGACAGCCAGATAAAGCCATCCTTCTGTGGTCCATATATATGTAATATCAGAACAATAGACGCTATCTGGTGCATCCACCTCAAAATTTCTATTTAAAAGATTTGGGGCAATTGGTAAATTATGCTTACTATCCGTTGTTGCCTTAAATTTCTTTTTCTGTTTGGCTTCAATGCCTGCCAGGTTCATGAGAGTGGCAGCTTTTGTCCGCTTACATGATTCACCCTGGGATTCGAGTTCTTCGGCAATTCTACGAGCACCGTATGATCCTTTTGTTTGCCGATGGATCTCTTTCACCTTTGGTATCAGTCGTTCTCTTTCTTTCTGTCGCCGAGATTTTCCACGGCTTTTCCAAGAATAGAAACCGCTCCGACTTACTTTCATTACTTTGCAGAGTAAAATTAATGGATAGGTCTTCCTTTCTGTATCAATAAATTGATACCTCAGCTCTGCTCTTTCGCAAAGAAGACCGCCGCCTTTTTTAATATTTCTCTTTCAAGCTCAAGTTGTCTATTTTTTTTCTTTAACTGCTTATTTTCTTCTATTATGTCAGCCATTTTGGATTTTTGCGATCCTGAATTTGGTTCAAATTCATTTTTCCATCTGCGCAGAAGACTTTCATGAATGCCCAAATTTTTCGAAGCCTTTGATATTGTATATCCCTGCTCGGTTACCAGTTTAACTGCTTCCTCTTTGAATTCATCTGTATAGTTTTTTCTTTTTCTTTTCAATTTTGACACCTCCTCTTAAGATTAAAATACATTCTTAAGAATGTGTCCACTAAATCCTTACCACGCCACAAGGAAAGAGAACACCAACTGGTTCAACAAAAGTTTTATTAGAGCTTATTGATAAAGAGCCTCATTTATTAAATTATCGAATTAAAAAAAATAAAACGATTGCTGTATAAACAAGATATGTTGTAATCCACCAATTTTTATTTGTCTTTCTCACCACAGTTCAAGATGAAGACAAAGTTTTTTTATGCTCTTAGAGCACTTATTTTTTCTTCGTACTCTTCGAGAGACCTTCTATATGCAGAAAAAAATCAAAGGGAGTGACAAAAACCCGGACACCGTTGGCTCTGCAAATATTTTAAAACAAATTGCTGAGCCGTTTCAAAAATACTTAAAAAGCTATAAATCATGCTGCTTTTAAATCTTTGATTTCCCATCCAGGAAAAACAAGAACGGCGGGATGACATTTGAGCGCTCTTGCCAGAACCTTTGCTCTTTCAACCCCTATCTGAATTCTGTCATTCTCTATACCGGAAATAGTAGACTGAGGAATTCCTGTGAGTTTTGAAAGTTCATTCTGACTGATTTCCTGTAGTTCTCTTATGATTCTGACAGATTCACCTACAGAAACATCAACTGTCTTTTTAGCTTTCCTATAATCTTTCATTTTATTTTTTCCTGTAATCATGAGGGTTTATATCAATAACCGTAACATACAGAATCTGTTTTTCTATCTTGTAAATCAGCCTGTATTGCAGGCCTAACCTTGAAGACCTGTAACCTTTCCACTTCCCCGTGAGAGATTCATCATGAAATCCTTTTATTAATCGTAGGCCTTCTGGTCCTGATATACAGACAATATCTTTCCATTTTTCATATCGCTTCAGGACATCCACGGGAATCTTGGGAAGCTTTCTAACCAAAGATTTATGTTCATATATCTCCCACATACCAATAAGGTACTATACCATATTTATACTGTCAAGGTACATATATACATTTTTTCTCTGTAATGCTAAATGAAAACCTTTTAACAATAGTTTTCGCTTTATCTCTTTATTGTTTTTTTACCTATGTAGCACATGAAATAGGCGATAATTATTTGCCTGTATCATTATTTTTTCTAATCCTTAATTTTTTACAATTCATTTACTGCTCAACCAATCTTTTTAGTGCATACATCCCATCCAGCCCCTTCACCGGTTTTGGCTTCTTTTCCTTGGATTTAAACATATGTTTGAATTTCAGGTATTTTTGATACACAAACGCC
>JAAELO010000116.1 GCA_024226555.1 Desulfobacterales bacterium
AAAGTGATAGAAAAACTATCGCTTGCCGGTCATGAAATTATTGAAACTTCCGCCTTTGATAATGTAGAGGAAATAAACAAGCTGCACCGGAAAATGATAGCATTCGAGTTTGCGGAAGTTCATAGAAAATGGTTTTCTGAATATCCTTCCGGATACAGTAAAACAGCTTCACAGTTAATCCAAAGCGGAGAAGCAGTTTCAAAAACCGATCACCAATCTGCAAAAAAAATGCAAACTGAAGTTAGAAATCAATTGCATAAAATAAAAGAAGAAAACCAAATTGATCTTTTTCTATCTCCTTCTTCTGTTACAACAGCTCCAAAAGGTCTGGATTCCACAGGAGATCCAATTATGAATCTTCCCTGGACATTCGCTGGTCTTCCAACATTCTCGATACCATCAGGTGAAATTGAAGGATTGCCTTTTGGTATTCAGTTGGCAGAGGATTATAATCAGGATGAAAACCTTTTTGAATTAGCAAAACAGCTGATCCGAATTCTGTAATTTCTTGATTCTAAAATTAAATTCAATAAACAGAGGTTCTTGCAAAAATCGAATTTCAGTGGATTTTTGACGATACTTAGAGAGGCAATTAAAACATGGTTGCTGTAAAGTATAAAAATTCACAGAAAATCGATAAACAGACATTCCATAAACCCACCTGTCCTTATGTGACAAAGAAGAGGATATTTTTTCTTTTTTAATTTCAGCTTAACAGTCTGGTAGAACAAGGTGTTGAATCACTTTAATAGCAGCTAAACATAAAACACCATTCATCAATGAAAAATTAACCTTTTTATATCCTTTTACAAATATGTTCTGAGGTAGCAAATAATCTTTTAAATGGGCATTTGCCCGTTCTACAACTGAGCGTGTTTTATACTGTTCTTTTTCAATTGGTGCGAATGAAGGAGGATTTTTCCTTCGTCTTTTATTGAAATCAATCACAGGGATTCTCCCTTTCTTGATTATATAATCCCTCAAAGACGGAACATCATAGGCAGAATCCGCCATCGTATATAAATGAGTAATTCGTTTCTCGGTCATTTTTTCCATGATTATTGATACTTGTGAGTCATGAACATTAGCACCCGAAACAAGAGCGCTAACAGGAATTCCTATATCAGTGGTATCAAGATGAAGTTTGTATCCTTTCCAGTACATCGTATTTGCCTGGCTATTTTTCTTACACCCCCAAGCACATTCTTTCTCTATACCTTTGAAGGCTTTGCCTGGTTTCATTTTATAGTGCTTCTCTATTCGTTTCTTTTCTTTAGCTGGTCGTATTTCTCCCTTTCGAGGTCTTCCTCGCTTCTTCTTAACCTTGGGCTTTATATCACGTTTTTTATTATGTGGTTTCTCTCTGCCTTTAATTGAAGTTGAATCCCTAGAAACAGAACGGATTATGTGTCCAGCGAGATACTTAGTAACCATGGCTGATATTGCTGCTTCAGAATAGTGTAGACGGGAGAATTTACTCATGCGTCTTGAGAATGTAGATTCACTTGGAATCTTTTTAAATCCACAAATTTTCTTGAGATTGGCATCAGCAAAAAGTCTTTGACGCATCCGGGAATTCGTATCAATTTGAAGTATGTTTTTGCAGAGAAAGAACCGGAATACTGGCGAATCTGGTACAGATGGTCTGCCGCGAAGACCTGATTCCTTTTCAGGGATTTCAATAAATTCCTCAATGACTCTGAGCATTGACAGAATTGTCCGGTGTTCTGTTGAAAGGTTTTCTTCAAAAAGTTGCTCAGGATTGAAATTTATTCCCAAAAGCATTTGTGTATTTCCTAAGATATCTGATAAACTCTTCATAGATAGGTCGAACTCCTGTAGTTTTAGTTGTGGTAAACCAAATACTACCATGGATTTTAGACCTATCTTTTTTTTATTTTATTATTTTTGCAAGAGCCTCGATTTATTATAAGTTCTTCATTGAAAATGCATTCATTACGATTTATTGTGGAGCAAACTATATATTTTGCTCCTTTTTTTAGTTTTCTATTCTTACGCATACCTTAAATAACTGGTATTTTTGTTATACAGCTTCAAAAAATAGAATATTTATACTGTTATTTATATATTTAATTGATTTTTTTAGTTTTTGTGGATGCAAAATCTGATTTCCTCTGTCACTCGAGTTAAACTCAAATATATTTTCCTCTGTCACTTTTATCTTTATTAAGCATATTTTCCTCTGTCACCCAAAAACAATTATCTAATGAGGTTCTTGCAAAAATCGAATTTCAGTGGATTTTTGACGATACTTAGAGAGGCAATTAAAACATGGTTGCTGTAAAGTATAAAAATTCACAGAAAATCGATAAACAGACATTCCATAA
>JAAELO010000117.1 GCA_024226555.1 Desulfobacterales bacterium
ACGCGCCAGCGTGGTAACGTGCTACGTGTCCAGTGTTCGCAGCCTTTTCCAAAAGAATTTCCCTTTAAAATAACTTGTAATGACCTACCTCCCTCCCGAAAAAGGTTCTCTAAATTTGCTGAAA
Source organism: Desulfobacterales bacterium (assembly GCA_024226555.1). Taxonomy (GTDB): domain Bacteria; phylum Desulfobacterota; class Desulfobacteria; order Desulfobacterales; family JAAELO01; genus JAAELO01. The sequence goes on from JAAELO010000117.1 coordinate 125, forward strand.
ATTGGCTCATATGAAGTTCACGATAGATGAATGTGCCCAATTTTCGAAAATTTTTGACGTCATTTTTGAATTGGAAAAAAAGCCACTTTCAAGTTTGAAATTTTGGAAATTTTGGTTCAAAAACACCCTCGAGGAGGGGCACTTTTTTTGGGGTTCTCTGATCTTGCAGAAACTTGTCACACTTTTAGTTCAAGATAAATAAATGTGCGCAATTTTCGAGTTTTGTGACTTCACCTTTTTTATTGGAAGAAAATCTGATTTCAAGTTCGAAATTTGTTGATTTTTGTGACCAAAAAAGGTTCTCTGATCTTGCTCAAAATTTGCTCAGATGATGTTCACGATAGATAAATGTGCCCCATTTTCGACTTTTGTGACGTCATCTTTTTTATTGGAAGAAAATCCGATTTCAAGTTTGAAATTTTGAAAAATTTGGTTCAAAAACCCCCTCGAGGAGAGGCCTTTTTTTCAATGAGGTCTGATCAATTTATAAGGGATTTCCTTTATAAAATTTGCGTTGAATTTCTTTTATAATTGCCCTGCTAGTCTTGCACGTTCTGGGATAATGAGCAAACCGGCTAGTCTTGCACGTGCTGTGCCCCTAACTACGACACCCTACCCCTGACAGCCGCGAGCCGAAGACGAGTGGTCGTCGCAGTTAGTGTAACGGAGACTCTCCAGAGTTGTAATGTATTTTAGTGCGTGACGTACTGCGTGATGTACTGCGTGACGTAC
>JAAELO010000118.1 GCA_024226555.1 Desulfobacterales bacterium
CAGAATAACTTTATTGCTATGCACTGATTCTTCTTCCCTCCAAAAATACTTAAATACTGTCTGTTTTACAGTTACGAATGCTTTTTGAGATTCCGGAAATATTGGAAAATTGCAATAATCGCATTTTCGAAATTCCTCGAAAAATGTTTTCATGACGAATTCCATTGTTTTTTCCACACTTTCTTTCTTTGTCGCCAGATTTTTAATTGTTTCAGTGCATGGGTGGCCTAATTTGAGGTTTTTTTACGATGTCTCTTTGCATACCATTTTCGGATAAAATGTGTGCACTGAAAAAAAGAAAAATCTGTGACATTTGACACATTGCATTCTCCACCATAAATATAAGGGAAATTGCCATGGGTATTTTCTAAGCAAAATGTTTTCCATTTTTCCTTCGATTTATTATTAATTATTACTAAGGAATTAGTGCATGCGACAACGATTATTTTCGTTTTTTGACGAGCATATCCATCAATTTGTTCCTCCCAAAATTGTGTTAAATCGTCGAATTCATATTTGGATTCTTCTTTTTCGGTAATATCCACAAATAATAAAATAAAATGAACGCCTCGGTAATGACTAATTGAGTTCTCTCGACCATCGTCCCACTTCATTTTTTTTGGTATTTTTTTAATTAAGAAAAAGTTCTAAAATAAACAACGAAAAACAATTAATTACCGAAGGGTCCAATAATTGCACGTTAATTCGAAATCCTTTATAATTGGCAAATATGAAAAATTCTTTTCCTTTTTAGTTTCGCCAATAAAAAAAA
>JAAELO010000119.1 GCA_024226555.1 Desulfobacterales bacterium
AAACAAAAACAAAACTTCGCGCACCAAAAACACAAAAATTTTCCCCCCCTCTCCCACCTCCTCCCTATTTTTTTTCTCCTTCTTTTTCTTTTCTTTTTTTCTCTCTTTTCTTTCTTTTTCTCTTTTTTTTTTCTTCCTTTTTCCTTCCTTTTCAAACCTTCACCACATCTTTTTTAATATTTGAAGCTGTGTTGGACGGCCTGCGTCCTTTTAACTAATACTAAATCCAATAAATCCATATAATAAAAAATCATTTTTTTGGTAGAATTTTTTAAAACTCGCCTTCCCCCAAAAGAGAGAAGGCGAAAATTCAAAGAGGTGCCGATAGGTATAACCTCTATAATCATCTTCAACAATCTCCAACGAACTCTAATAGGGTTGGGGATATAGACCCTTCACAATCCCCCTATCTTCTCTTAATCCTTTCTTTGTGCCTGTTTTTTTTGTTGGGACTTGGGAGGGGGCCAGCCATCGAGTGAGGGTACGGTATGAATATAGGAGAATTGGTACCATGAAGGACAGAAGGATCTCTTTTTGAGAGTATGCGTGTTGTGGAATGGCTGGTATCGGCAGGTCCAGGAAGCATCATCTGCGACTTTTGTTAACACCACAAGCAGCGCCTTTCATCGACATTTAAGTGACAAGCAGTAGCCAACAACACTTCAAGAAGGTTCAAGTCAAGTATCAGAGCCGTAGCTCTTTTGAGAGCTGCATTAGGCAACTTGCTCGCAATTTGGCGAGTGTCTCAATCTGTTAGTAATATATTAGTGATCTTGA
>JAAELO010000120.1 GCA_024226555.1 Desulfobacterales bacterium
ATCAGATAAAACGAAAGAACCTATTGTCCATTGCATATTGTCGCCATCGCTCATAAGAAAAGAGTGAAAGTGCTTGCCTTTTTCGTAGTTGATGGTGGAAGGATCAAGACTTTTAAACTTAGGAAGTTCTTCGTTGATTGAATGGGAAGAGAGAATAAGATAGTTTAAGCACCAGTTATTTGCCGTATTTATAATTCCATAAACTGTAGATCAAAACTCACTAAAAACTGAATTTTAATAAAAATCAATCGCAATTAATGATTTAATTTTTAGGCAATAATAACAATTAAAAAATTAAATTGTTAATTTGTCAAAACACACAAAAATACTCATATCCTGAGAAAATCTTCTCCAAAAAAAAGTTATAAAAAATTTTGCTTAATTTTGTCGTCAAAAATAATGATAAAATGGAAGCACATTTACAGACAATTATTGGCGTTGATAAAAAAAATCCGTTCTTTACTTTAATTCGTAATACAAAGGACAACACTATTTCAGTCTATTTAGGGGCTGCCCTTTATGAAGTCATAGATGATCAGGCCGACAATCCGAATTTGAAGTTTATGATTGCCCGATTATTCAATGCGGGAGTAAATAAACAAAGCCTGATCGACACTTTTGGTTTCTGTTATAATACTATCAAACGATGGGGAGACGCTCTAAAAACCAATGACGCCATGACCATCGTTCATGCTTTGTCTGGCCAGGGCGCCCCGAAAAAACTCACAATAGAGATACAATCATTTGTCACACACAGATTTAAGTCGATATATGCAACAAATATATACTCTTACAGCAAAGAAATAAGAGAAGAAATATTAGAAATTTTTCATCAGGACATTAGTGCAGAAACCTTGCGTCCATTGTTCAATGCACTAAAAGAAAAATACTTTCAAAAAAAAAAAGTAGTATCGGTTCCGGATACTCCCAATACTTCTCAATTATTTAAATTCACTACCCAACTTGCACTTCCACCGGCAAAATCACTTCTGTCACTACCAGCTCACGAGGATAATCCTTCTGCACATAACAACAGTCAGGCTCATACCATACTCAGTAACCATACACCACTATTCACTAAAGAATCTGATGCCAACCAATTTTCTTTGTTGACATCATCATGCGATAATAATATTGTAGCAGTTGACAGTAAATGTGATGCAACAGACAATCGCAAGATATCTGAAATAAAAAACATGTCCCAAAAAGGATTTTGCTATCATGTTGGGGGCCTGATATTTGCACCCTTCATGAATGTGATACAAAAAAGTAATTTGGGAGATTGTAAACCTTACGTAATACAGTGGTTGATGGCAGTTCTTTTGGGAGCAAAAAACATAGAACAAAGCAAACTTTTAAATTATAAATCCTTAGCATTGTTTTTAGACAAACCGACAAGAAATTTACACATCCAACGGAAAAAGTTAAAAGAGTTTGCTATTGATGATAATTTCACCAAACTTCTGAATTTAAATGCGATACTTGTAGATATTGACAAAAAATCCGATTTTTACTACGACCCTCATACCAAACATTATACAGGACTTCTAGCGCTCTTAAAATCGTGGTGTTCAAAAGTGAGAATGGCTACCAGAATAATTAACACTGACTTCATCCATACTGCAGATGGATTTCCGGTTTATATCAAAAACGGTGACACTTTCGATGATATGCGGGTTCGTTTTTTTAAAGATATAAAAGAGTTCAGACGCATTACCAAAATGCCAGACGATAAGGTAATTACAGTTTGTGTAGACCGTGGAATTTTTTCAGAAGAAGTATTTAAGAAGGTCGCAGGAATGAAAAATCTTCATATCGTCAGTTGGGAAAAAGATTACAAAAAGGATAAGTGGGATGAAAATCAAGAAAAAAAAACAGGTTCTATTATTCTGGAACGAAACAATAAAACGGACACAAAACTAATAACTTACGAATATCAGGAATATCGCTGGGATAAAAATGATAAAATCAGACAACTGATAGTCAGACTGCCGGAAAAAAAAGGAAATGGTATAGTGGAAGTATCCATTTTAACCGATGATTTGTCCAGAGCCGCCACTGTGATAATCTTTCTGATGCTCAAACGATGGATACAGGAAAATGATTTTAAATATTTAATAGCACATTTTGGATTAGACCAAATAACATCGTATCTCTTTGATAATTACAAAGATATTGCTGAAACAATTACAGATAAAGAACACGTCAGTGGTACATATAAAGCACTGACCAAAGAACTTGATAAAATCAGAAAGAAACTAAAAACAACCTTGCATAAAAAACATATCTTTGATACTAAATTCGGAATTTATCAGGATATATCAGAACTAATAAAGGGACAAAAACAAATGCTAATAAGCGAATTAGCAAAGGAGTTGACAAATGTAAAAATAGAAAAAACAGAAAAAAAACCTACAAAAAAACAAGAAGAGAGTTATAAAAAAAATATCACAAAAATAGTTCATCTTACCAATGAATATGATGATAAATTTACAGAGAGGGCTGCTACAAAAAAGATAGTATCAAAAATAGAGGAGTTGAGTGAAAAAGGAACGAAAAAAATGGATACTGCTCAAAAACAATTGATGGATATAATAAAAATTATAGCACGAAATATCTTTTATCTTGCTTTTGAGCCTTTTAAAAGTAAATACAATAATTACAGAGATGACCATGTGATTTTTAGAGCAATAACATATTCCGATGGAGAAATTGAGACAAACAATTCCGAAATGAAAATCAACATATTGCCAACAATAGAAATTCCGCCGAAAGTAAGAAAAATTTTATCCGAAATATTTGAGGAAATAAACATGCAAAAAACTCCAATATTCAACGATAAAAAGCTAAATATCAAACTCGAAATAACTGAAAAAATTAATTCTTTTTTTGCGTATTATCATTGATAAATATTATGTTTATAGTGAGTTTTGAAGGATAATAACAACTTTGAAAATGATTGCTACCTGAATTTACAAAACGAATGAATTGGTAGGACGAATTTACAGTTCCA
>JAAELO010000121.1 GCA_024226555.1 Desulfobacterales bacterium
AATAAGAAAGATCTTATTAGGATATTAAACGATTACGAGGCAAATAGAGACCGACTGAATGCAGTATTATGGAGTAGAGTAGAAACACCCGAGCCAGAGGAATGGAATGATGGCTCAGTCAATGGTGAAGGAACACAGTCTTGATTATGTATAGCCTAAAACTACAATACTTCTATGACCTTCCGAGCTAAGCAGTCACAGCACTCAGACAACACAAGAAATTCTCCGACTATTCTTTCTCTCAGAAAATGAAACCCAGAAAATGAAACCCAGAAAATGAAACCCAGAAAATGAAACCCACGGAAAGGCGACAAATAAAACAAACCCCTAAAAAACAAAGCTGATGTGTAAAAATGTAAGCCACGGTAGTGCCCTGCCCAACGTCAGAGTTCTAAAGAACCTACGGCTCCTTAGAAGGGGGCGATGTAGACGGTTGGAAGGGCGGGCCTACCGGCGGCCAGTCGCCAGTCTCTAGTTCACTCCGTTCATAGTCTTGTAGTCAAGGGCCTTACAGTGACGTGCTTAGAACAGTGAAAGGGTGCTGTGGGGTTGCAAGATGATTGACTGGGAGCCTTCTTTGCGCAACGA
>JAAELO010000122.1 GCA_024226555.1 Desulfobacterales bacterium
GCTCGTTATTTTTTGAAATGCCTTGTATTTCATCCAAAATTTTAATTATTATAGGTTCCCTCAAAATAAGAAATTAGATCATATTGTTAAAGAATTGAATTTTTCAAGTGTTTGAATTGATAAAAGATTATGTAAGTTTAGCCTCCGGCAGGGATATTTTTAATACATTTTTGTCTTTTCCATAACCGCTCCAATGATATTTGAAAAAGGATTTGATAGCAAAACTATACTAACAAATCCTTATATTTTATCGTTATATTAGCTTTTACAAAAAATCTGAGTTGGATCAATTACTTCTCTGATCAACCTTATCTCTTCTGTGGTAGGTGGTTTATATTCAAAGATATTATCATCAACAAGTAGTTTAAAGCCAGTTTCATCCTGAACACTTTTAACTGTTTCACCAGGCATTGTTGCAAGGATCTTCATTTTTCTGGTTTCATCATCAAAACCCATCACAGCTTTTGTTGTTATAACTCGCTTGGTCCCTTACAGCTCTTTTTCTTGCATCCTTAGAACCATCTAGATGCCCTATACTTGTACAATATTCTATTTTCCATCTTATTGACCTTATGCTTTTATTTCCTGCATACCAATTTCCAGATATTTTTTTGCCAGGTCTATATAGATCTGCTTACCAAAATCCCATAATTCAGAGTCTTCAGGTTTAACATCCCTTTTTATTTTTATGGGATTTCCAGCAGCTACAACATTTGGTTCAATATTCTGATTGGATCTGACCACACTGCCCTCTCCTATAATAGAATTTTCACCAATTACAGAAAAAAGACTAACAATTGCCCCCATACCAATAACTGCCTTATCACCAATCATATTACCATGCAGGATAGCTCCATGCCCAAGGGTTACTTTTTTACCGATCAATTGTGTACCTCCAGGTGGTGAATGGATAATCACTCCTTCCTCCACAGCAGTTCCATCGCCAATTTCTATATGACCGTAATCGCCTCTGATTATGGCACCATGTCCAACATAACACTGGTCCCCTATTATAACATCACCGATAACTTTTGCAGATTCGCTCACATAAGAGTCTTTACCAACTACAGGGGATTTCCCGTCAAAACAGTATAGCATAGTCATATCCTTTTTTTGTTTTGTTATAGCCTATAAATAAGTGTCTTTAATAGATTTTTCTATATTTAAAATACAAACTACTCAAGATAAAATGCTTGATTTTCAATATTTCAGCTTGATTTTTTAGACAGGAACTTTCTATTTTTGTGAAAATAATACTGATTCAAGTAGAGTTAAAAGGCGTTTTAATAGAAGTGTAAAAGACCTTAAGTATTTGATCAGATAATAAATTAATTCAATATTTAAGAGTATAGAGTATGATTTTTAGGACTTTAGGTATTAATAATACAGGGAACCTAATAATTAGAATTTATGATGAATAACAGCGTTTATAAAAGCTTTTAGTTTTACAAAATCTCAGCATAACAAAAAATAACGAGCTGATTTTACTACAGTTTTATTTTTGTTATATCTGTGTTTCGCAAAAAGATCAGTTATTAGAGATTCCCTACAGGGTATAAATGTTTTGACCTAATTATTAAACTGGAAATATCCGAGAAAACAAATCATCTGTTGGTATAGTTGAAACTTCGGATCTGGAATCAGAACCCTAAAACGCCTAACAAAGGGTTCCAGCATTAAAAGTGATATGCTATGATTGTTTATAACTCAGTACTATAAAAGCTGACCAGCCTTTCTTATCATATGCAGAATCAATTGAACCCCATGAATAAAAATATGGTGGTAGTCCTAAATTTGATAGTAACCAATTTTCATGTATTTTATTTGCTTTAATTAAAGCAGATTCTTTATCGTCGGCACCATAATCAATTTTGTCATTTAGATCAGAAAGCTCCATATACACAGAATGAATTTCACCTGAATAAAATATTAACAAAAAATAAAAATTATCAGATTTTATTTTGTAGGGGCCAAATGTATATGAACTATATCCTTCATTTTTAACTGATAATATTGCTTTTTGGCCAATTCCTGAATTTAAAAAATCATTTTCTTTTAGTGATGAAGTGATCTTAAAAGCTTCACCCTCTAATTGTATTATACCGTCTTTCATAATATCTTATAATCCTTAAAACTTAATTTTTTCCACATTCTGTCATCTAAATGTTCATTGAAAAAGGTTAGCACCCTACTCAACTATTGTCTTTTTATTACCACAATATAAACAATGTGGTAGCAATGCATGCCTTACTTTGTGACATGATGAACACTCTTCAAATAGCATAGTCCCACATGATGGGCAAGTATACAGTTCTTCAGCTTTATCCGCATTTTCAGGAACGATAATCTTATTAACAGTACGACGTGTCCAAAATAGAAACCTGCGAGGTCCGGTTCGAATTGGGTATTCACAAACAGGACAAAGAAATCTTTCATATGCTTCACGATATTGCTTAATAAGCCATTGAATTTTTGGAAATGCGATGGATCTTATAAAATTAAATAATAATCGTGCTACGAATATAAGAAGCATGATGATTAAGATGTACTTAAAGTATCTGGATGGGAAGTATTCATGGATCACCAAAGTGACCTTCAACAGAGCAGCCCCACCAAATGCAAGAAAAAATGGGAAGTATATACTTAAGCGTTTTTTAATAATAAGAATAGACGACAAGGTAAGTAGAGGAATTAAAAGCGCGAGCTGGAAAAATGCCAGTTTTAATCTATGCTTCTCACTAAGGGTATCATATTCCACCCTTGCAGGTCCCCGTTGTTTTTCGATTTGCTGCTTAATATGTTTTCTTTTATCCTCTAAATTATACTTCTTTTGAAGTAGATTTGAAATAGTTTGATACAATTTCTGGTACTTTTTCTGATTCTCAAGAAAAAGATTCAAACTATTTGTAAAATTAGCCTGTTCTCTTTTAGAAAAGACTATATTTTTTTGAAAACCGAGTTTTTGTAATTCCAGGAGTTGATTTATTGTTTGTTGCAGATTCTGTGAACTATCTCCAATTAAACGTTGTCTTTCCTGTTGTGTTTGAATTTGGCGGGAAAGATTATCAATTTGGTTTTCAAGTAAAATTTTCTTATTAACAAGTCCCTGATCAATATGCTTTCTCTCAATATTATAATAATTAGGGCCTCTGATCGATTTTATATCTTTTACAAAAAAACCAAGTATCCAAAAAATTAACACTGCAAGAATAATTGTAAAAAAACGAATTGCAAACCGTGTAATCCATGTTCCCTTGGACTTAGGTATTGTGTCCATCGATTCTCCTTCATATCTTTAATGTGATACGACTTGTTTCCTGTACCACATTCAATGATGTTTTTACCCACTTATTAGACCCTTTTCATACTACAACAAATTTTTAATTATGAGAATATTTATGACATAGGGTTGTCACTTTAATAGTATAAAGTTTCTGGTATGTTAAGGGAACATCTAAAAATTTGAAATTTTATTGAAATTCAACGTTTATAAAAGCTTTTAGTTTTATAAAATCTCTGCATGAAAAATAAATAACGAGGCGATTCGTTTATAAGAAGTTTTTATTTTATAAAGTTTACAGTTTTTTATTTCGAATAATTCTGTTGTTTTGTTTTTATTTCTTTAAAACAACTTAAGGGAACCTCTAATAATTAATATTTTGATGAAATACAAGGCGTTTCTGAAAATAACGAGCCGATTTTATTACAGTTTTTTTTAGAAATAACACAGTATTTTGCAAAAGAGGAGTTATTAGAGATTCCCTTAAGTATTTCGGTCAAAGAGCAGTTTTTAGAGGTTCCCTTACGATCAAATTTAATACACTTTCAAAGGAATTATGAAATGAAAGAAAATATCGATGCTTTAATGCAACCAGGAGGAAAAGCTTATGAAATCACCTAAAATTATTTATCTATATCTTTTCGATACACTTTCAGATTGGGAAATAGGGTATGTCACTGCTGGTATCAACAATCCTATGATGCAGACAAATCCCGAAAAGTATCAATTGAAAACTTTCAGTACCTACGGAAAACCCATTTGCACAATTGGCGGGCTTCAAATCACACCAGATCTGAGCTTAGATGATGTAACATTTTCGGATGCCGAAATGTTAATACTCCCTGGAGGAGCAAGCTGGGATGAAGGTGCCAACCAGGAAGTTACTCTTCTTGCAAAAAAAATCCACAAAAATCAAATTAAGGTGGCAGCCATTTGCGGAGCAACCCTTGGTCTATCAAAAATTGGACTGCTTGATTCTATTAAGCATACAAGCAATTCAAAAGACTACCTTCTTAATTCTCATTATCAAGGCGGTGAATATTACGTGGATGACCTATCTGTTAATGATAAAGGGATTGTTACAGCCTCTGGAACTGCTTCTCTTGAATTTGCCCGGGAGATATTTAAAGAATTAAACCTTTATAAAGCTGAAGTACTTGAAGCCTGGTATAAATTATTTAAAACCAGTTCACCAGAAGCATTTGGTGAGCTTATGAAATCTGTAGGAGCTTAACGAGCGTTTTCAGTTTAGCGGGTTCGACCATGTCTTGGGGCCGGATTACGCTGACAATGTTCTTTAAGGGAATCCCTAATAGCTACTATTGAGAAGAGTTTGACAATTATTCCAAAAACATTATAATAAAAAAAATATCAATATAGGTAATGTTAAATATTATGAAAATAACAACTATTATAGATTGTGCTTGTTGGTTTTTTGATAGGTCTGTCCTCATTTTGTCATTACTACGAAAGTCCAACATCTTATTTCTCAGATTATAGTGAAGCAAAAGCTTCCGGTATAATGAAACGTGGTTGGGTTCCGACTTTTATACCTAACTCTTCCACCGAAATCAAAGAGACACACAACATTGATGCAAGAACTGTTGATATGACTTTTAGATATTCTTCTGGTGACTCAAAAGACGTCCATAGTAATTGCAAAATAGTAAAAACAACTGATTTTTTAACAAAATACAAATGTAGCTATTCCGGGAATGATGTATTCATTGAACTATACTCAGATGGTTCTGGTAAATTGGAAAGTTATCCAAAACAATAAAATATTACTAATAAACTGAGCAACCAAATACCTTGTTTCACTTCTGCTGCATCTTGGTACAGTTCGATCAAAAGACTATTATTAGAGATTCCTATATAATATTTGTTATAATTATTAACACCAAATATTATTTAAAAAAATACCTGCAAAGGATTTAAGGGAACCTCTAATAACTGATCTTTTTGCGAAATACTGCTTTTTCAAAAAAAACAACTGTAGTAAAATCAACCCATTGTTTTTTTCTCAGCCTTGTATTTCATCAAAAATTCTAATTATTAGAGATTCCCTTAAGTTATCATTTGGAATTCTGATTCTCAATATCATCACCGCATTTGTCCCATTTTTCAGGGTTTTTAGGTACGATTGTTTTTGCCCAATTGATTGACCATGCTCCAAAAGGTTTTAGCAGGGTAAATAGCTCTTCCCCAAGTGGTGTAAGATGATATCCTTCAAGAGATCGGTCAACAATAAGGGCTTGTTTTAATTCTTTTATTCGACTGTTTAATATGGAAGGGGAGATGGTTTCACAGGCATTTTGCAACCCACGGAATGTTTGCGGCCCCCTGCTAAGATTCCAGATAATTCCCATAGCCCATCTTCTACCGAGCAGATCAAAAACTGCCATAATCGGGGCTCCGGATTCTGACCCTCGTACAGGTTGTCCAGGTATTGGTATTGCCATATATCTTTTCCTTTTTTATATTCTCATAAGGGAATCTCTAATAATGTAATTTCAAAATACTGTTGTAAATTAAACCTCACTGCTACGAATAATGTAGCAATGAGGGCAAAAAAAAGAAAGATAAAAATATCCTGTTTAGTTCTGGGCTTTTAAAATCTCTTCAACTGTTTGTCCACCTAGACCTAAGCTATCTTTTGGTAGTTCATTAAGGGTGACAATAAAAGACTGTGGTGAAATCCCTGTGATTTTTACTGCAGTGGCTGTAAGTTCAGTGATAAGATCTTTTTTTTGTTCCTTCGTGGCTTCCGCCATTGTTACTGAAATAACTGGCATAATAACTCCTTTATTATATTTCATGGTTTTAATATTTAATTCGTAGCATGCTATGTATTTAATAGCATGCTACATATATTATAGCAATCAATAAAGATTGAATACTTTTTCAACATTCAAAAACCACTGTAAGTCGCTCATAATAGGGTTTAGGGTTATGCTCTTATAAAATTCTTATTTTAATAAGATACAAGGCATTAGAAAAAATAACGAGGAGATTCGTTTATAAAAAGTTTTTTTTTATTAATATTTACAGTTTCTTTTTTCTAATAATTCTGTTGTTTTAAAACAACTTAAGGGAATCTCTAATAATAAAAATAAAAGCATCAGTTTTGATTTAATAAGCATCTGTATTTAATATCTCCATTGTTTTTTCTGATCTATACGTTTAAAATATTAAAATAGCGAAATATTTAACAGGAGGTCTCTTATGAATAATATTATAAAACGTATATATCTGATGGGGCAGGTGTTGCACTTAACCGTCTGATCGCTACACCCGAAGTTAATTATATTGATCCTTTTTTTTACTTGATGCAATTTCGAAGTAAAAATCCAGATGATAATAGAAGAGATCTTGCAAGCTTTTGATGATTATAAAAAAGGAAAGTTATTATAATTTCATTATAATGAATTGTCGCAGAACAAACAAAACAAATATAAATGGAGGTTGTAATGTTAAAATTGAAACGTTTAATTGTATATGCCCTTGGTTTGATTGCAGGAACTTTTTGTGGAACATGGGCTTCAAAAATTGCTATTGATAGCTTTGGGATACAAGGAACAACTTTTATTAGTAACAAAATAATGATCCCCACGAATGTATCCGGGGCAATTGAATTTTTAGTAATTATTGTGGTCTTTTTAGCTACTGTTGAACTTGTGGAGCGCTTAGGTATTTTAAAATAGCAGAATTAATGCATTGAATATTGCAAGGAAAATGGCAGATAAAATGGTTGAATTAGCTTCAAAACAACCCGGTTTTTAGCATTGAATCGGCAAGAGAGGTAGGAATAACTGTTTCATACTGGACAGATCTCAATTCAATTAAAAAATGGAAGAACAATGTAGAACACTTAAATGCTTAAAAATTAGGTAAGGAATTATGGTACTCTTCTTTCAAGGTCCGTATAACAAATATCGAACGAGATCACAGCTTTTAAAAGGTCGTTGAACTGTAGTTTTAACTATCTTTTTTTTGCTCTCTGATTAAAAATAGCTGTTTTGGACAATCAAATAGCAGTTATTGAGAAGTTTTCTGACCTGAATTACCTTATATTTGGTTTGTAATTTACAAACAAATCAAAATAAAATAAGGAGAAAACAATGTTAGAGATCAACCCGGTTGGGATTGTTGAGATAGAAGAGGGGCGTTTTTATATTTCTATAAATAAAAAATACAGAGATGCATTAAAAGAGCTATCAGGATTTAGTCACATAAATGTTATTTGGTGGGGGAATTTGTCCGACTCTTCTGACAAAAGAGATATTATGGTTGCTAAAAAACCATATAAAAAAGCACCTGAAACAGTAGGTATCTTTGCGACAAGATCTAACGTACGACCAAATCCTGTTTTAATATCAGCTGTCCAGATTATAAGCATCAACGTGGATAAAGGAATTATTGAACTTCCATGGATTGACGCTGAGGCTGAATCTCCCGTTATTGATATCAAACCATATCAACCATGTTTCGACAGAATCAAAAAAACTCAGATGCCGGATTGGTGTGCAAATTGGCCAGAGTGGTACGAAGATTCAGGAACATTTGACTGGTCCACCGTTTTTAATTTTTAGAGAATTCCTGGAAGGGTTATTTTTCTAACCCTTCCCTAAAAAAAATAGACATCCATACAGACTATTTGTTATTATTAAGGAATTCCAAATATATTAAAGGGACCTCTAATAATTAGAATTTTTATTGAAATACGACGTTTATAAAACCTCTGCGTGAGAAAAAATAACGAGACGATTCGTTTATAAAAAGTTTTTATTTTATAAAGTTTACAGTTTTATTTTCGAAACAACGCAGTAGTTCGATCAAAACAAACAAAACTAAAGCCTTTTGCTTTTATAGGCGGTTCTTAGAGATTCCCTCAAGCCTTTATCATATTAACTCTGTTCTATTTTTTTAAAAGGATCTGTGCCTCAAGAGGTACGCTCAAGAAAAGGAGCATTCTATGGCCTGGAGACTCAAATTCGACAGTGATTTACGTTTTGTAGAGCTGGTGTTATCAGGAGTTGTGACCGGAGCAGATATACATGAAGCAACCTCAAAATGTATAGCAATGACTAATGAAAAAGGTGTACCCGGCATCCTTATTGACTCATTCAGATTAGAGCTGGCCCCGTCAATTGCAGATCTTTACAGCTTACCTGCTGAACAGTTCGTACAGGAAGATCTTAGCCATAAGGTGCTTTTTGCTCTTATTATACCTGAGTCACCAAAATTAATAGATTATGCAGAGTTCTACAAAACTATATGTAACAACAGGGGATGGGTGGTTAAATTATTTGAAACCCGTAAAGATGCAATTGAATTGTTAATAAATCAGTAATTATTTGTTGATGGGAGGTTCCCTTTATTCTTAATCAGGGAAACTTATCAAAATAGTTGTTCCATCCTTTTTAGAAGATGTCATAGAAATTTCTCCACCAAGGGTTTTGGTGATCATTTTCGCACTATAAGTTCCTAAACCGGTGCCACCTTTCTTTCCACTTGTTGCAAATTTATCAAAGAATGTTTTATGGATCTCAGAGGGTACAGTCTCTTTGTTTTTTACTGATATAAAAGATGTGGAATCTTTTTTATTAAGTAAAACAGTAATAGGCTCACTTTCAGGGTTTGCTTCTGCTGCATTTTTTATAAGATTTGCCATCATTGAATAGAAAAGGAGCATTTCTCCTTTAATATTGAATACATCTTCTTCTGAAACCGGTTTATCATTAACAAATAAACTGACTGATGTTTTATATCTTTTAAAAATCGAATCGAACTCTTTTACTATTCTTTTTATGATATCAATAATATTAATATCAGTGGACTCAAGGTTGTATATATTTCTCTCCATTTTATAAAGATAAAGAGATGTGTTAACCATGGATATCATTTTGTTTGCTGAACTTTTCATAATTTCAAGAGCTTCATTTTGAGCATCAGAAAGATCACCAATCATCTCCATTATATCAACAGCTGAAAATATACCAGTTAGCGGGTTTTTCAGGTCATGACGTGTTATTTCTTCAATATCATCTCTAAGTTTTGCGGCCTGTACAAGTTCTTTGTTTTGTATCTCAAGTGTTTCAAATGCATGACTTAATTCAATATGTGTTTTAACTCTGGCAAGGACTGTTGGAGGGTTTACAGGTTTTGTTATATAGTCAACACATCCTAGTTTAAAGCCTTTGGATTCGTCTTCCTCATTGTCCTTTGATGTCACATAGATAACAGGAATTGATGAAGTCAATTTGTTGTTTTTAAGCCTTTTTGTGACTTCATACCCATCCATTTCAGGCATTACAATATCCAGAAGTATAAGATCCGGTTTTGGCGTAGAGTTAGCAATTTTAAGGGCATCTTTCCCATTTGTAGCAACACTGATATTATACAAGCCTTTCAGTATATCATTTAGTATTAAGATGTTTGCATGAGTGTCATCTACAATAAGAACTCTTTTTTTACCCATTGAACTTTTCCTCTTTGGACATACTTTCTATTTCAGAAATTATCACGTCGATCGTCTCTGCAGCAGTTTTAAAGTCTATTGCAAGAATAGCATCTGATAATTTTTCTGATTTAGCAGGAATCAGAGAATAGATATTATGAAAAAATGATTCCAAAAGACCTTCTGAAGCCATATCGTTGATTGAGATCAGTTTTTTAAGATCGTTCAACTGGTTAAGAATATTTTTTATATTAACAGCCTTTGGTTCGGGTCTCAATGCCTCTTCCTTTGGAAATGTATTGGTAATCTGAGTTATAACCTCTCCAAATACAATTTTCATATCATCCATAAGGTGACCCACCGGTCTGTTTTCTTTTATGGCTCGATCAAGATCTATAAAAATTGCATGTAGATCATAAGCTCCAAGTGAACCTGTTAATCCTTTCAAGGTATGAACTATTTGTCCTGTGGTTTCAATATCTGTTGAATGCAAATTCTCTAATTTTTCATGAACATCTCCATACCTGGTCACAAAATCTTTCAGAAGTTTGACATAAAGATTTTTACTGCCTCCAACATTTTTTATTCCTGTTTCAAGATCAATATCAGGGATCTTATTTTTTAAACGATTAAAATCGATTTTGAGCACTTCCTTTACTGTTTAAATAAGACTGGATCAATAGCTATATTATGATCATCCATTTCTACCTCAGGATTTTTTTCCCGGCCTTAAATTTATTGGCATGGCAGTCATAGCAACAATTTATTGTTTTGTAAATTTACATTTAAAGAGTTCATACAAAATGTCTCGAAAACCTATGATTATCAATAATCTTAGGCAGGAAAACCTATCAATACAGTTGTTCCATCATCAATTGAAGATGTCATTGAAATTTCACCACCAAGGGTTCTGGTAATTAATTTTGCACTATAAGTCCCTACCCCGGTACCATTTTTTTTACCACTGGTGGCAAATTTTTCAAAAAATGATTCATGGATCTCTTTTGGTACCGTCCCCTTGTTTTTTACAGCAATAAAAGATGTGGAATTTTTTCTATGTAATAAAACTGTAATATCTTCATTTTCAGGAATTGCTTCTGCAGCATTTTTTATAAGATTTGCCATCATTGAATAGAGGAGAAGCATCTCACCCTTAACATAAAATACAGTATCCTCTGAAACGGGTTTGTCTTCAACAAAAATACTAACAGAGGTTTTATATGTTCTAAAAAGAGAGTCGAACTCTTTATCTATCCGCTTAATGATATCGACCATATCAATATCAACAGGCTCAGGAATATATAGATTTCTCTCCATTTTAAAAAGATCCAGTGAAGAGTTTACCATTAATAGTATTTTATGGGCAGAATCTTTCATGGTATTAATAGCTTCTAAATGCTCTTCCGTAAGCCCTCCTACCATCTCCATAAAATCAATGCCCGAAAATATACCTGTTAATGGGTTTTTCAAGTCATGCCTTGTTATCTTTTCAACTTCATCCCTGAATATTGCTCCCTGAACAAGCTCTCTGTTTTGCTCTTCAAGTGTTTCAAGAGCACTACCCAAATCAATATGCGTTTTTACTCTGGCAACGACAATTGGCAGACTTATGGGTTTTGTTATATAATCCACACATCCAAGTTCAAAACCTTTGGATTCATCCTCATCTCTAACCTTTGCCGTTACAAAAATAACAGGAATTTGTGATGTATATTTATCTGATTTAAGTTTTCTGCAAACTTCATATCCATCAATATCTGGCATCATGATATCAAGAAGAATAAGATCCGGTTTAGGCTCAAAATTTGCAATTTTAATAGCATCTTTTCCACTTTTTGCAACACTGACATGATATAAATTTTTCAGAATATCATTCAGTATTTTGATGTTTGCAGGCGTGTCGTCTACAACAAGAATCCTCTTTTTATCTGACATTTTGCAGGCCTCATTTTCAGAGTTTATTCAATGGAATATTTCCTTAATTCAAAGTTTCATTCATCTTTATGGGGTCTCAAAAATTTCATTTAAGGGAATCTCTAATAACTGCCTTTTGATCGAACTACAGCGTTGTTCGTAAACTATAATTGTTTAAAAATCAGCCCGTTACATTTTTCTCACCCTTGTATTTCAAACAAAATTCTAGATATTAGAGGTTCCCTTAATACGACAAGGATTGTTCAAAGACTCTGTGAATTACAGGATCAAAATGTTCGGGCATGGTTTGTCCGTCACCTTTGCCTGTAATAAAAAACACCGGGATTTTTTATAACTTCATAACCATGGCATCATAATGTCCAGAACTCTTTTTTTATCCGACATTGAATTTTTCCTTTTGTAAATTAAAGATAAATTTACAATTCTAAAACTTTTCTACTTGAAAACAACCGTAAATCTCGAACCTTTATCGATTCCATCACTTTCAGCATATAAAGACCAATTATGGGATGTAGCGATGACTTTTGCTTTAGGCAGGTTTAGTCCATATCCACCATCATGCCTTTCGAAATCCTGTATTACGAAGGGAATAAAAACAGCTTCAAGGTTTTCTCTTTTAATACCTTTTCCTTTATCTGTGATTATAAGAACAGGTTTATCATTTATAGTCGATGTCTCTATGAGAACATGGCCATTTGGCCTGGAAAAAACAATCGCATTTTCAATAAGAATTGAAATGAGTTGAGTAAGATATGTTTTATCAGCATTAACTCTGATCTGTTCTTTAAGCAGTAGTTCCAAGGTGATGCTTTTTGTGTCTACAGTACTTTTAACCTCTTTTATAACCTCCTCTAAAGAAACATTTACCTTTTTACAAACAATTTGTCCAAGGTCAAAGTAACCAATCACTTCCTTGATAAAATCATTCAAACGGGAAAAACCCATTTTTATCATCTCAACTATTTCAAGATTATCTTCACTCATATCATCTTTATTTATAATATTTGCCGCAGAGATAAAGTTGAGTGGTGTATTCATCTCATGGGAAAGATATTTTAAAAAAACCATCTTTTCATCATTCAGGTATGCAAGTCTTTTATTTGCATCTGAAAGTTCTAAGGTCCTTTGTTTTACCTTTTCTTCAAGAGATGTGTTTAAACCGATAAGTTCCCGGTTTATTTTCTGAATATTACTGTTAAGGTTTTTTATTTCAACAGAATCCATTTCAATTTTTTCTTTAGCTTTTTTGAGCTGTAAATGGGTATCTATTCTTGCCAGAAACTCTTCAGAATTGAATGGTTTAAGAATATAATCAATTGCACCCATTTTAAATCCTTTAACAATATCTTCCGTTTCTGTTTTTGCAGTAATGAATATAATCGGGATATGACTTATTTTACTGTTTGCTTTTATTTGTTTACAAACTTCATAACCATCTATTCCAGGCATCATGATATCAAGAAGAATTATATCCGGTTTGTTCTTCGAATTAGCAATATCAAGGGCATCAGGGCCATTGGTTGCCACACTTATGTGATACTGATTTCGCAGAAGCTCGTTCAATACTTTGATATTGGCTTGTGCATCATCAACGACCAGGACTCTTTGTTTATCTGACATATCTATTCCTTTTGAATGAGAGATTCTATTTCAGAAATTGCAAACTCAACAATACCAAAGGCCATTTTAAAATCGATAGCACCTATGGCATCTGACAAAGCTTTTGCCTCATCCGGCATAAAGGAGGCAAGGTTTTCGTGAACTTCTTCCAGGAGATCTTCAGATGCCATGTCATTAATTTCTATCAATTTTTTTAACTCTTTCAGCTGGGACAGAACCTCTTTTTTATCAACCCAGAAAAAAGACTCTTCAGAAATTTTTGCCTCTTTTGGTAAAGCATCTGAAACCTGTGTTACAAACTTATTTAATTCTACTTCCAACTCATACAACTGTTGGTCAAATTTCACGTTTTCTTCAGTTGTTTCATTTTCTTTAATAATCAATTCAAGACTCAAAAACAGGGAATTAAGTTTTTCTGCCCCGAGAGTCCCTGTTAAACCCTTCACTGTGTGTATAATTCTCTCCACTTCTCCAATTTCTTTATTTTCCAGCAACTCCCTGATCTCAAAGGTCACATCATCATGATCCCTGATAAACTCCCTGAGCAGTTTTATGTAAAGATTCTTATTTCCACCAACCTTTTCCAATCCGGAATCAATATTAATGTCTGATGTATTCTTAACGAGTTCATAAAAATCTTCTATTCCATCACTTTCCTTCCTGACAGGCAGTTTTGACTCATACTCTTTTACTTTGTAAGGTTTTATCCACCTTAAAAGAGAAGCATAGAGCCTGTCAGGATCTATAGGTTTAACTATGTGGTCATTCATTCCGGCAGCAAGGCTTCTTTCCTTGTCTCCGCTCATAGCATGAGCAGTCATTGCAATAATGGGTATAGATTCAAATGTCCCTCCCATTTCCCGAATAATTTTTGTGGCGGAGATACCATCCAAAACAGGCATTTGTATATCCATTAAAATAAGGTTAAAATTCTTTTCCAGCAAGGTGTTAATAGCAGTCTGACCATTTTCAGCAATAGTAACTCTGATACCTGCTTTAAGCAGCAGTTCCATTGCAACCTGCTGATTCAATACATTATCTTCAACTAAAAGAATGTGTACTCCTTTTAATTGAGTAAAATTACTGGCAGTTTCACTACGAATCGTTTCGCGCCTTTCAATTCTGAGATCCCGATATCCAAAGAGATCTACAATGGCATTATAAATACCGGATGGATGAATCGGTTTTTGCATGACAATGACATTATCTTTATCTTTAATTAAAGTCTCTGCCTGATGCACTTGAGTAATAGATGCCATAACAATGCAAGGAATATCTGACAAGCCTTGCGTTTGAAACAAAAATGATGCAATGGAATAATCAATCATGATCAACTTAAAACCCTTGTTCTCCTGTACAATGTCTTTGGCTTCGGGAACAGTTGATGCCACATAGGTAGAGTAGGAAAACGATTCCAGGAACTGCTTTAGTTTTAATGAGACCCTCTCTTTATCAACTATTAACAGAACTTTTAGATTTCTCAAATCAACAGGTAGTATTCTATCCTGTTTCTTCCTGCGACGATCTGCTCTATATCCTGTATTGATAGTAAAGCTAAAGGTGGATCCTTTGGAAGGGATGCTACCAACCCGTATATCTCCTTCCATGAGCTTGACCAACTGATTGGTAATAGCAAGACCTAAGCCAGTCCCTCCATACTTACGGGTTGTGGAAGTATCAGCCTGACTAAATTTTTGAAATAATTTGGATGCCTGTTCATCTGTCATCCCAATACCTGTGTCCTTTACAACACATTCAAGGGTTATAGTTTTTGCATGTTTTACTATTGTCTTTGCTGTTATCTCTATCTCCCCTTTTTCCGTAAATTTGGCTGCATTACTTAACAGGTTATTGAATACCTGGCTAACTCGTACAGGGTCACCCAAAAGGACTGTGGGAACATTATCATCCACATTTAAAAACAGTTCTACTTCTTTTTTGGAGATTTTTTCCAGAGAAAGAGTAACCACATCTGCAAGGATCTCATTCAGATTGAACTCTGTTTTTTCGATAGTTAGTTTACCTGCCTCAATTTTTGAAAAATCCAGAATATCATTGATAATAGCCAGCAAAGATTTGGCAGAAACATCTATGCTATTGAGATAGTTGTGTTGCCTTGGTGTTAACCTTGTTTCCAGTGCAAGGTGGCTCATCCCGATAATAGCATTCATTGGGGTTCGGATTTCATGACTCATGTTGGCCAGAAATTCGCTCTTTGCTACAGTTGCAGCTTCTGCCCGGGAAAGGGCCTCTTGTAACTCTTTTTCAGCATATTTTCTCTCGGTAATATCCTTTGCAGAAGCAAACAGGTACGACTCCTCACCAAAAATACTGTAGGTAATTGTTAGTTCCACCGGAAATCTCTGTCCTTTGCTCGTTTTAAAAAAGGTTTCAAGTGTAATTGTTTCCTTTTTTTGTAGATTCTCTATTGTTTTATCCCAGCTTTGAGGACTGAAGTCTGGATTTTCATCAATATCACTAACTTTGATCAAACAAATACTCAGTGGAGAATAACCTAATACATTACATGCCGTACTGTTTCCATATGAAATCATTCCATCAGGCATTACCCAGAAAATCATATCAGCTGCTTTTTCAACTGAAAAACGAGTCAGTTCAAGATGTTGCTGGATTTCCCGTTCTATTGTTATATCTTCTTTAATTGCAATATAATGTGTAGGATCTCCTAATGAATTATATATTGGGGAGATCGATGCCCGCTCCCAGAATATTCTACCCTTCTTTTTTTTGTTGCACAGTTCACCCTGCCATTGATTTCCGCCTTTAATTGTCTTCCATAGATCTATGTATACATCATCAGGTTGAATTCCCGAGTTAAGAATCCTTGGGTTCTTACCAAGCATCTCTTCTCTGCTGTAACCTGTGACCTCAATACATTTATTGTTTACATATTCAATATTTCCATCCAGATCGGTTATAAGAACACTCACCGGGGTTGTCTCAACAGCCCGGGAAAGCTTTCTTAAAGTTTCTTCAGTATCTTTTCTGGCAGTAATATCACGACTGATTCCCCTAAATCCTATAAAAGAGTTATTTTTATCAAAAAAAGGGGTTGCATTTGTTTCCAGAAAAACATCTTCGCCCCTGTTGGTTAAAAGTTGATGTTCCATCGCTTTAATAGGCTCTCCAGTCTCAATCGAGTACTTTACTTTTGCTTTCAGAAAACCCTCTTCCTCAGGTGTCACATATACATCTTTGTTGCTGCCGATAATTTCACTCTGGTCAATTCCATAAATCTCCTTGGCAGTGGGGCTTATATATGTGAAAATACCGTTCTTATCCTGTTCCCAGATAACATCATTGGTACTTTCCACCAACGCTCTGAAACGGCCTTCACTGGCTGTTAGATCGTTTCGGGACTGCTCCAGTTCTTTCAATGCTTTTTCTGCTCTGTTTTTTTGGCTGTTAGCATCCTGCATAATGCTCATGGCAACAGCGCGTGCATCCTCAAGGTCCTTGGTTCTTTCAAAAACTCTGTTTTCAAGCTTTTCATTCATTTTTTTAAGTTCGATTTCGATCTCTATACTCTGAGTAGTGTCAAGATTTGTTCCTACCATCCTGACAGGTTCACCATCATCATTTCTGTGTACGATGGCATCTGATTTTATATATTTGGTATTTCCTTTTGTCTGTATCCTGAAAGAAGTGGAATAAGAGGCTATTCCTTTAAGTGCCTTTTCAATGCATTCCTGTTCAGATTTCAAATCATCCTGATGTATATGTTTTTCCCAGCCTTGATAGTCATTGGTAAATTCATCTTCTTCAACTTCATATAGTTCATACATAGATCTGTCCCAGATCAGGATATTTTTTTTTATATCCCAGTCCCAGACACCAACCAAGGCGGCTTCTGTGGCTAATTTAAAACGTTCTGACAAACGGGCAAGTTCTATTTCATTTAGTTTTAATTTTGTAATATCCTGAATAGTTCCAAGGGATCGTACGGGATTACCACCCGTATCATATTCTGTTTTACAGCGTTCATTAATATATTTAACTGCCCCGTCTTTTAATAATAATCTATGATCAATATTATAATCTTTTTTATTTGCAATGGACTCTGAATATGCCTTATTAACATTTTCCCTGTCATCAGGGTGGATATTGTCAATAAAAGATTCAAAGGATGCTTTACATTTCTTAGGGTCCATCCCAAAAATTCGAAAGGTTTCATCCGACCATTTTAAAATGTCTGATTGGATTTCATACTCCCAATGTCCTAAATTCGCGATTTCCTGAGCACTTCTAAGACGTACTTCATTATTCAGAATTTTCTTTTCGGTTTCCTTTCGATTGGTTATATCCCGGATTGTCCCAACACCCCACCATCCATTTTCCTTTCTTACCTGACTAATTGACAGTTCTGCATGAAATTCCTCTCCTCCATTTCTTCGTGCTTTAACTTCTCTGAGTCTGCCAACAATTGGACCCTCACCTGTACTGGAAAAATGTTTAAGCCCTTTGCAAGACTCTTTCCGGTCCCTTTCCGGTACAATTAGTTCGTGAAGGCGACGGGTCAATACCTCTTTTTTTTTAAACCCAAACATCTTTTCAGCACCTTTGTTCCAAAAGTGAATTCTGTCTTTATTATCTATCATAACAATTGCATCCGGAACGGAATCCGTAAGAGTAATCAGGTATTCTTCACTTTGAGTGATCTCTTCACCGGCTCTTATGATTACCCTCCTGCCTCTTTCTCTGACAAACATGATCACAGTAAAAAGAAAGAAAAGAGTACAAATTGCGATTACTACAATGATACGTATAGTTTTATAGGACTGGTATGCTTCAGCAACATCTATTTCATACGCAAAACCCAAATTGTATTTTTTATCCCAGGTCCATGATCCAACAACAGGAACCCCTTTATAATCACGATATCCTTGTAAATTATATCCGGATTTGCCTGAAACAGCGTTATTAGCCATAAATGTCAATGGCATTTTATCTCTTGATATATCCGGTTTGAATCCTGTCATAATATTACCACCAGGATCTGTAACTAATAACGATATCATTAACTTTTCGTGGGGCTTTAAAATACCTAATTGCCTCAGGTTAGAATCAAACCTGGCTTTCCCTTCCTTATTGAAAGCATAGCTGTCTCCGGTTTGACCGGTACGGGCGACATGAATTAACTTAGAAAATTTTTTTGCAGGATCAAATCTGGCAGCAAAAACAACATTAACCCGACCTGATTTGTCATAGCCAGGTACCAGAATAGACATGGTTGTTTCCTCAATTCGTATGTCTCCTTTAAGATTTGACAATGGTACTGATTTAAATGACGGAACAAACTGGGGAAGGCCTTTTAGCGTCCTTATAAAGAATTTCTCCTGTTTTACAGAAGGATTGACATCTATTTTCTCATTCATGGTAGATATAATAGTGATACCGGAAGTGTTAATTACATAAAAATTTTTTACTCCATGTTTTTTGATCCAGGAACTGAAATGAGTACGAATTTTACTCTGAGCAGGGTGGTTTACAATTTTTTCACCTTTTGCATAGGCACTTAGTAATTGTTTGATACTATCTTTAACAGACTCATTCTCTGCTAAATACTCAATATCATCTATCATGTCATCTATCCATGAACTGATAAACAGTTGTGATGAATTTAAAACAATATTAAGCTTGTCATGAACATCCATTTTAATCTGAGTTTTGATCCTGTTAAGCATCAGTAAAGAGATGATAGCAACAATCAGCATAAACAAAAACAATATCGCAAAGTTCTTTGAAGACAATATTAGTCTTTTAAACTCAGATCTCGAGCTATACATATTATAGGTCTTCCTCTTTTATTTTCTCTCCCAGATTTCAGGATAGGGTTTTTCTTTTCCAAGCTCAGATGTCAATTGATTAACTTCCTTTTTCAGTTCAATATTCCGCATCTCCCTTTCTAACATTATCTTATTGAACTCCTGTAATTCTATTATCTTCTGGCGAAGCGCAAGATGAACTTCGATTCTGGCCTTTGTTTCTTCCATCTGGATCGGTTTGGTTAAATAATCAACCCCCCCGGAGTTGAATGCTTTGACTTTACTAAACTGTTCGTTTAAAGAACTTACAAAAATTACAGGGATATCTTTAGTTCTGATATCATTTTTTAGAATGGTACAAACCTCGTAACCATCTATTTCAGGCATATGAATGTCAAGCATGACCATGTCGGGAATTTCAGTGAAAGCACTATCAACTGCGGTTTTTCCATCCATTGCAACTCGGACATGATAACCAAATTTAATCAGGGCTTTACTCAGGACCTTGAGATTGTTTGGATTGTCTTCTGCGATCAGGATTGATTGTTTATCTTTGTCACCCATACTATTTCTCCTCTGAATTACATTATCTCCTGAAATATTTTGATAAGAACAGTTCCTTTAAGATTAAGATCAAACTTATCAACCCTTTCCTGCAAAGCTCTGGCAAAAGCTATTATGTTTACTGATTTCACCAACCAGTTCTTTGAGTTGTCTAATATTGCCAATAACCAAAGCCATATGTATTTTCTTCAGATCGGAAGGTACTAAATCAGATCCTCTTTTCGTACTATGCATGATTTATCTGTGGTAAAACTTAATAATGTATATAGAAAGGCAATTATACGAGCTATGATCAGGCGGTTCAGAAATAACGAGTGTAAAAAAATGTTAGTTGTATAATTGATTAGATATTACCATTGATTTAAACTCCTTAGCAAGTTTTAATATCACTAGTCTTGTGTATTGTTAAGCAATATTTATTAATAAACATTTGTTGATATTGAAATATTTGTGAGTTAAATTATGTAAAAAAAATGGAGGTAAAATTGAAAAATTTTAAAATAGTATCAGTGTTATTCATCTCATTATTAATCGTGTCATGTGGAAGTTTAAAAGAACACCATGGTTTTATACCAAAAAATATAGATATTCAGGAGCATAATTATCTTAAGGGTTATGATAAAAAAGACTTTGCAGAGATAATATGTGCAAAGGGCGGAACACAATTTTACTTTATTGGTTGGGCAACACCAGAGTTAAAAATAAAGTTTGATGATGAGGGAAAATCAGAAAGTGCTTTCTATGAATCTATGCGTTTAATTCCTGAAGTTAGAGATTTTACTCTAAAATTTACCTATAGGAGACAACATGCAAGCTATAAAATAGATGGTTTTACATTTGAACCCAATACAAAATATTTTGCAAAATATGAAACAAGCCATGGAAGAGTAAAGGTCTGGATAGAGAAAAAGGACGGATCTGTTGTCTATGGTTCTAAACCACAGGAAGAGCTTGAAGAACCGGATGAACAGCATATTGATTAAGTTTTTTTATACAAAGAAATAATTTAGCAAAAAAAAATAAAGGTCCACAACAAACAAACCAATAATAATGTTTTGTTTTATTGTGGCCAAATCTGAAATAAAAATGTTTTTTTTTACGTGATTCTTTTCCTAATTCATTTTTCGGAATTTCAAAAATAATTTTCCAGTTTGATGATTTAATTGTTTGAAAAACAACAATTTTTTCTATACCTGATGAATCTGTATAACTCCTGGTTCCTTCATTATCGTTCAATATGGCAGGAGTAATTATCCTCTGGAAATCATTGTCTTTAATGTTTTTGATGTTTTTAATTTCAGAAGTATACTTTTCTTCAGGATGAGCATAGATACCGCCATCTTTAGAGATAAGGTAAGCAATACTATTTTTACTTAACTTTGTAGTTCTAAGCTGTTTTGATAATGATGTTAGATTTAACCCTGCACCCGCAACACCAACAGGGTTTTCAACAGAACCTACTAAGATGTTTATATAGGCCATAACTTGTTTAGAATCTTCAGCAATATTGATATTTATATCAAGTTTTTTACCACTTTTAAGTGTTCCATAAAACCATCCATCTCTTGGGTTATCTGGGCTAACTGTCTTAAAATGTCCCTTACTTGTATAATATCTATTGGATTTTGCCGATATTAAAAAAACAAAATCCAAATCATTTTTTTTTGCCTCTTTAAAAAAAGATATTGAAGATCAATCGTATCATGACACAAATGAAAAAAGATGGAACGATCGAAAGAATCACCAAAAACTATATTGATTGATCGTTGACGCATAGCTATTTCCTCACATTACTTTAGTTTCTGCACAACTATCTATGACTTTAACCTTTTTATTATGGTAAGACCTATTTCGTAGATAGAGTTACGAAACAAGTGATATGAGAGGATTTAAATCAAAATTCGATTATTATTAGCTTATTTGTACTCAAAATGTATTTACTGACATCTTATGCAACTATTCTGTTAAATTTCATAACAATTCTAATCATGGTTTAACAGAATGGTTATTTATTTGATATCTCCCACTGTCCCTTTTTGATATATTATCTATTTTTAAAAAGCTCTATATTCTAAGATTTACATATAGTTCATATGGCTTTTAAAAGCCGAGTGAACGATGTTTATAAAAAATCACAAAGTAAACAATAGTATGTCAAACTAAATTTAATATATTTAATAAAATAATATTATTTTTCGAATTAATATTCTATATGTATAATGTGGATTGTTGTTTATCGACTATTTGAATAATAGCATAATTAATTATTGATTTTAACTTAACACATCTCTAACATATATTACTAATTATATTTTATACTGCGGTGTATATATTCACTATCTTGTCAAGAGATGTTGCTTTTGGCTATGAGTGAAATTTAACAGATGTAACTCTGTTATCCTCATTTAATAGTTCTGCGCAACGCCCTAATGCCATGCATGCACACCTGTTTTTTTTGGATGCTACTAATCTGAAAAATGAAGTAATAGTTAACACTGAGTGTTTTAGTAAAAATATTTATTTTTTTGAGGGAATCTTAATAACTGTTCTTTTTGCGAAATACGTCGTTATATCAAAAAGAAAACTGTAGCAAAATCAACCCGTTATTTTTTGATATGCAGAGATTTTATAAAACTAAAAGCTTTTATAAACGTTGAATTTCATCAAAAATTCTAATTATTAGAGGTTCCCTTGAATTGATTTTCTATTAAAAGGAGAAAAAATGAACTATTTAATAAATAGAATACTAAAATCTAAAATATTAACATATCTTCTGCTTTTTTTATTTATCCCTGTCATTTCAGTATATGCTTTCAATAAAGATATTAATATATCTGCTTCCCGGGGAACTATTGCCGAGAAAGTAGAAATTAAGTGGGATCCTGTTGAAAAAGTAACATCCTATCTCATTTTCAAATCATTTAACTATGATGGACCATATTTTCCAATAGGAAAAACTAAACCAGGTAATGAACTGTTCTATGATACATGCGCAGAAAAAGGGAAGTATTACTGGTATAAGGTGGTGCCTAAAAAAATAATTATCCTGGGAGAACGATCAAGAAGAGTACAGGGCTGGGTTGAATTTGAAACACTGGGTGGAATGATAAGTATGGTGGATCGATTTTCCGGAATTTTAAAGCAGATTCCCCATTTTAATAATGTAAAAAAACTTGCAGAAAAAAGACAACCAACTCTTCCTGATGTTGATAATTACTCCTATCAAATTCCTGATAAAGATAAAATATTTGGTTGGATTGAAGATATTTGTGAAAATGATCATAGAAGGATCGGGTCTCCGGAATCAAAAATAGCAATAAATAAAATTAAAAATATGTTGACTGAAATATTAGGAAACCAGGCTACTGTTATTGATGAAACATTTCCAATTGATGATGTATATGAAGCAAAAACCTGGAAACTTGAACTGGACCAGGGAGATGGACTTAAAGAATATGGTAGTTTTTATGCAGTAAACACAGGGATGACCCTTCAAAAACCTTTTGGTGGAATTATCGAAGGGGAGATGATCTGGCTTGCTGACGGTAGTCGTACTGAATTTGAGAAGTTAGGAAAAGATAAGATTAATGGCAAAATTATAGTGGCAGAATGTAAATTTCCGGATTTGCCTCTTGGGGCAATTAATGCTCTTTTTGGTGGAGGGTATTACAGTTCAGATCCTGAAAATTTCTTAAATCTTTTAACTACAATACCAATGGGTTTTGCAAGATCAAATTTTCCGGCAGAGTATGATGAGGAAGTTTTTGAGGATTCCGTCTACAATTTAGCTGTAACATATGGTGCACAGGGCATTGTCCTGATAATGAAAAATCACCCCGGAGATATAAATACTCACTGGGGGCCTTATGATGGTAAAATGAGGGATTTACCTTGTCTTTGGGTAAGCAGTTATAAAGAAGAAGAGATGAAATTAATTGCAAAAAACAGTACGATGGCAAAAATAACAATCGAAGGAAAAGTTGAGCCTGGTGTTGGTCACAATCTTTATGCAAGACTTCCGGCAACTGAACCAAATGAAAATAAAGAAACCATACTTATAAGTTCTCATCATGATTCCTGTTTTGAGGGATGGACTGAAGATGGAACAGGTGTTTCTATGGTCTTATCACAAGCCGCTATTTGGGCAAAACAACAAAAACGTGAAAAGGATATCGTCTTTGTTATAACGGATGGTCATCACTATGCAGGTATTGGTGCTAAAGATTTTGCTGAAAAACACCAGGATGATATAATGAGTAAAACAATAATAAATATAAATCTTGAACATCTTGCAGCCAAAGATGTTAAAGAAAATGCAGATGGTTCTATTACTGCTATAGGTAGTGGGGCGCCGGCATTTATTTTTATTAACGAATCGCCAACTGCTATAGCTACAGTTGCAAGAATGTTAGATAATTCAAATCCTAAACTTGATAAAACTCTGGCAATTCATTCAACTCTGCTTGGAGATGTTCCACCCGGAGAAGCTGGTCACTTTCATATAGCTTCAGGGATAGATTATATTCACTGGATAGGAAGTCCCTTGTATCTTCTAACAGCTGAAGATACTGAGGATAAAGTGGATAAGTCAAAATTAGTTCCAATTGCAAAATCTGTGGCTGATATGGTTAAAACATTTATGTTACTACCTCAGAAATATTCTGACTATGAGTAGTTTCAAAAGATAAAATAGTATAAATCCGGGTTTCATATAAAGGGAACCCGGATTTTCGGGTATCATTTTTAGGTTAAGTTTGGCACTCTTGTCATGGGTTAATTTCCGGTTCATCCTGATCCGGGAAGTGAATCGGAGTTACACTGTTTAATTCAAGCGAGATGCTGAAAGGAAGGTGGAACTTCGGTATAGCTTCAAGAACTCCCTCAGATTCCATACCACTAAATATCTTACAATCGGTTGAAGCAAGAATATTACACACACTTTGATATGCCGCTTCACACCCCATAACCACTATCGCCTCATACTGGGAAGCAACTTTTAGTAATTTCTGTCGTATGCCTGACGTCCACATACAAATAATAAAATTGAGAAGACCTCCCCTGAATGAATCTGTTTTTAGACCTTTCGCTTCCAGGCGGTATTGCATATTATTGATAAGTTGTT
Organism: Desulfobacterales bacterium; assembly: GCA_024226555.1. GTDB lineage: Bacteria > Desulfobacterota > Desulfobacteria > Desulfobacterales > JAAELO01 > JAAELO01. Next base: position 24,768 of record JAAELO010000122.1, read on the forward strand.
CGTAGGAGTTTGTATTTAAAAATCTGCGAAAGAACTCAATGTAAGGTTCTTCCTTTCTTGCTGCCAGGCTGGCGGCAGGACAAAACCTACAGATAACAATCAGAGCTGATTTGCATTTTTCAACTTCAGGGATAATGTCAACCTCTTTCAGATAGAATGGCATATATCTTTCTCCTTTTTATATTTGTCTTTAGAGAACCTCTAATAATTAGAATTTTTATTGAAATTCAACGTTTATAAAAGCTTTTAGTTTTATAAAAATCTCTGCGTTAGAAAAAATAGCGAGGCTATTTTACAACAGTTTTTTTCGTAATAACGCAGTAGTTCAGTTAAAAGGCGGTTATTAGAGATTCCCTTTTTTAATTATAAGACAAATATAAGGTTGAAAAGGTTACATTTTTATTTTCACAATCCAAGGTTGCCCTGGGTTATTACTTCAGGAATAAAAACCTGTATTTTATCTATCTGTTTTGTTATCTTTTACTATGATTTAAAATGCCTCTGTCTTAACAATGATTGGTAACAGTTTAAATAAACAAGCATTTATGGAGCTTCAAAGCATGTAGTGATGACTTTCACATTCTCATTTAATGTATAGAATGATATAAGGCATTTTTTTAAGAGTCATCAAAATATCAATAATAATTAAAGGAAAAAGATTATGAGACTTAAAAAAAAGATTTTACCTATTCTTATACTTGCTGTTTTCTTCGGAACAACTGCTTTTGCTCAACAGGATTTTTCCAAGGTTAAAATTAAAACGATAAAAGTAACTAAAAATATACATATGTTAATGGGTGCCGGAGGAAACCTTGGTGTATCCACTGGTAAGAGTGGGACTTTCTTAATTGATGACCAGTATGCTCCTCTTACAAAGAAAATCCTTGAAGCTATTTCAGGTATTACAAAAAAGCCAATAAAATTTTTAATAAATACACATTGGCATTTTGATCATACTGGTGGAAATGAAAACATAGGGAAAGGTGACACTGTAATTGTGGCACACGATAATGTAAGGAAGAGAATGTCTACAGGTCAAATGATGAAGGCCTTTAATTTCAAAGTCCCTGCAGCAAAGCCACAGGCTCTTCCAGTCGTGACATTTCCAACAAGTCTGACATTTCATTGGAATGATGAGACTATTGAAGTAAAACATTTTGCCCATGCTCATACAGATGGTGATTCAGTGGTTTTCTTTAAAAAAGCTAATGTTATTCATACGGGTGATCTTTTCTTTAATGGGATCTATCCATTTATAGATGTTGAAAGCGGTGGTTCTGTTGAGGGAATGATCGAGTCTGTTGATAAAGTTCTTAATCGGGCTAACAGTAAAACTAAAATTATTCCTGGCCATGGCCCACTTGCTACAGTGAAAGATCTTAAGGCATATAGAAATATGTTATCAACAGTCTATAAAAGAATAGCAAGGCTTCTTAAAAATGGAAAAACAGTAAAAGAGATTGTTGCTTCTAAGCCAACAGCTGAACTTGACTCAAAATGGGGAAAGGGTTTTTTAAAGCCTGATCAGTGGGTTACAATTTTTTGTGGATCTATGAAATAAAATAATCGGCAGAGCTGATTTCAGGAAATCAAATTTACAAAAAAAAGGAGGGTTATAAACCCTCCTTTTTCATCTAAGGCAAAACAATACAAACTCTTTTTTAATAGAGGCTGTTATTTATTAATCGTCACCCAGCATCTCTTCTTTCAGATCATCATCAGCAGGATCTTCGCAAAACCAGATTCCAAAAAGAGCTTTTTTGAATTCAAGTCCTTTGATAGTAGCCTTAACTGTACCGTTTTTATATATTTTAGTTCCTATACCTGGTACGTAGGAAAAATCGAAATAATCACCTTTGGCGAATTTTTCTTTGAAAACATCTGTAAACTGGGTTATTTCCGCTTTAACAGGAGCGGTATTTTTTTTAGTAGACTTTTCAAACCCTTCATTAACAGCATTTGTCATCTTCTCATTTGTTATAAGACCTGAAACCATGTGAAGACGGATATTCATAACTTTATCGTCGTTAGATACAGCATTTCCATCTTTACTTTTCTCTATTAAATATAATGCTCCAACATATATATCCATAAAGAACTTGGATCTGATACCTACACCATTAAGAACAAGGTCCTGTCCACCTTCTTTAAATGCTTCGGGTATATCAACCCCTGATACCTCTTTTGCAGTTAATGAAGACGGTAAAACTAAAAACAGGGCCAGAGACAGAATTACTAACTTTTTAAACATACTTTTCTCCTTTGGATTAAATTATGAATAATATCTTAACTTGTGTACAAACTTTCATATCAGGAAATTAGGTTTTCCACAAGTTGATCACTAAAACCTCTCTGCTCAAACAGATTGTTATGATTTCAATATTCAAAAAAAATAATCTCTTGTAACTATGAAACATTTAATATGAGTTTTTTATTTAATGTTGTAGCAGATATAAAATATTCTTTTAAATTTTATCTAAGGAAAATCAAATGACTTTAGTATTCTATATATTTGGTGGTGTTGTTGGTTTAATAGTTTTATTTATTTTTTTTTGGGACATACCTCTCATCGCAGGAAAAAAAGAATGCACCAAAGAACCTTCAAAAAGCGAGTCTGAAATTTCAAGAGGATGATCATTTGGAAGCCATACAATTACTGAGTAAAGCTTTTTATGTACCTTTAGATGAAAGCTACACTAAAGAAGATGCTCAAACTGCCCTTAAGGTTATAGAACTTTTAGTAAAAATATTAAAAGAGCTTGGCTTAACTGAAGTAGCTCAAGGGAACCTCTAATAACTGATCTTTTTGCGAAATACTGCTTTTTCAAAAAAAACAACTGTAGTAAAATCAACCCATTGTTTTTTTCTCAGCCTTGTATTTCATCAAAAATTCTAATTATTAGAGATTCCCTCATATAAATA
>JAAELO010000123.1 GCA_024226555.1 Desulfobacterales bacterium
GAAAAGTTCAGACTGAGAGTTGTGTGAGAAATGTGAAGATGACTCGGATCTCTTGCCAAAAAAAAAGTGGGCCACCTTTTTTTATATATAAAAACTGTCGGCATGTGCACGTGAAACATGGAGAGAAAAGTTATCATTCGATTGGAATTTTATTGTCTGCAAGCCGTAGGCCTCCGACAAATGATGCCTTGCAAAGGAATACGCTGGCGGCTGGACCAAAGAAAAAATATAGATTCGAAGAAAAGAAAAAATTCTCAATTTTAGAAGTATGGTAAAATAAACATAATTTTATGGATAAAATGAAATTAAAGGGTGGTAATATTAATTTATGAGAAAAACATGATGGGAAGTGAAGGTGGGAAGGAGCAGAAGAAGGAGAAGAAGAAGGGAAGGAAGGAGGAGAGGAAGGAGGAGGAGAAAGAGAAAGAAAGGGAAAGGGAAAGAAGAAAAGGCCCCCTTTTCGGCATTCCCTCGGTATATCCTCGCATTTTCGAGAGATTTTTGCACGATTTACGGTAAAGAACTCGGAAGGA
>JAAELO010000124.1 GCA_024226555.1 Desulfobacterales bacterium
CAGTTTAGGGAACCTCTAATAACTGATCTTTTTGCTAAATACTTCGTTATTTCCAAAAAAAAACTGTTGTAAAATCAACCCATTATTTTTTGTCATCTTGTATTTCATCAAAAAATCTAATTATTAAAGATTCCCTTGAATCATTATTTTTTATATCAAATGCCCAGGCTTAATGAATATTTATGAAGATAAAAAGTATAAAAAAATCAATTTTATTTTCATTTTGTCCCATCTTTTTATGGAATATTTGATAATTTACGTAAGTCTTTAACTCTATTGTTTTTCAAGATAACGAATTTTCAATATATAAAAAGCTTTCTCTCCTTTTGGAGCAGAAATTTTGATTTCATCATCCACTCGTTTTCCTAACAGTGCCTTACCTAAAGGCGAATCCATACTAAGTTTTCCGTCAACAACATTAAACTCATCGGGGCCAACAATACGATATTCGATCTCGTCCCCTTCTTCTATATCTTCTAAGGTAACGAAAGCACCAAAATAAACAATATCCTGATCATCAGGAATATGATCGACCACTGTTATACCGTCGAAACGTTTCCTTAAAAACCGAATTCTACTATCAATTTCGCGCAGGCGTTTCTTGCCATAAATGTATTCAGCATTTTCGCTACGATCACCTTGTGCCGCTGCTTCAGCAACTCTATTGGTCACATCTGGTCGTTCAACTTCCCACAAGTACTGAAGCTCTTCCGTTAATTTTCGTGCACCTTCAGGTGTGATATATTTAGAACCTTTTTCTCTCGGAGGACGCCATCTACCCATATTTAAAACTCTCAATATTTAAAGGACTATTTAATAATCCGGAAATAGTCTTACTACAACAATTCCCAAACAAGGGAACTCTAATAACAGCTCTTTTTGTCATGCATAGATTTTACAAAACTAAAGATTTTATAATCTGTATTTCATCAAAAATTCTAATTATTAGAGGTTACCACAAGTAATTACAATGTTTATATACATATCATTAATAAATAAATTTTAATCAACATTTTTTTTAGCATTAATTTTTGAATTTTGTAACTGTATATATCATTAATATTTTAGTGATATTTAACCAAACGAATATCAGAAAAGGCAATGTGTCAAGTCTGAAAATACCTTTTGCAAATCTGGCACCTTTTTGTTTTTTCCTGTTCGTAGCCTACATGATTTGAACCTGAGGTTCAAATCATGTACTTGTTGAACTCTTCAGCACGATTCATCATTAAGAAGTGGTCTGCTTTCTTCAGTACAATGGCATCGAAGGAAAACAATGACGTCTGTTGCCTTTATAGTTAATGGGCATTGCATGCTTTGTGAGAAGTAGATAATTATACAGGTTAAAATTTAATTATCTTTTTATAAAAATTGTTGATCTTTCCCAACACAGGAAAAGTATCTATTGAAATATTTAAAAGAATACCTGCAATAACAGCTGTAACAGGGGCAACAATTAATAATCCAATACTACCAATCAAAATACGAAAAATCTCTGCTGCCACAAGTTTCATATTCAATATACGTGTAAAACTTGTTTTTTGTGAAACAAAAACCATCAACATGGTTAAATATCCACCGGAATAAGCAAGCAACAAAGTTGTAGCCATAGTGCCTATCACCATGCGACCAACATTAAAACCTGATTGAATAAGTTCAAAAGTCTCAATATCAGGTTTTTTATCTTTAATCTCTTTCATGGAAGCACTTACATCCATAGCAATATCCATCGACGCGCCAGATGCTCCCAACAATACAGCTGAATAAAAAATATGCTGTAAATTTAAATCAAACCCACCCTGCATCAGCAAAGTTGAAGAAAACGGAGCTGTCATACCAGCAAGTTTAAGCTTTTCACCAAAAAAAAGTGTTAGAATAAGAGTTACACCAAGTCCACAAACGGTTCCCAGAAAAGCCGCAATACCACAACGTGTAATTCCAGCTACTGACAAAATAATCACCATTGATAAAAGCACCAATACTACCAAACTTAATGGAAGAGGCTGTACTCCACTGAGCAGGTTAGGAATATATACAAACCATAGCACACCCAATGACGCCACAAAGGAAAGTAATGCTTTAAGCCCGATAAGCCTGGAAAAGACTATCAAAGCCACTGCAAAACATGCAAATAATACCAGTTCCCAATTTTGCCGAAAGCTGTTTATAGCCTTAGCATCAATGATTTTAAAATCTTTTTCCAGTACTGCAAGTAAAATTTTGTCACCAGAACTGTAAAGCTCATCCATTTCAAGCTGACCATTTAAATGGTTTATTGCTTTTACCTGATCCCCTTTCCATTCACCTTCATGAAGAACTACAAAAAGAGATTGCACTCCTACAGCTCCAACCCCAGCCTGAAGTATTTCACTGTTATCAACTGAAACAACTGTTCCGGAAATTTCGTGAATATTCCCAGGCTCTTTATCTTCTAATAAAGAAAACCACAGAAAAAAAAACATCATTAGTACAAGGATTAAACATAATATTTTTTTTTTAAATCTGAGCATCAATCCTCCGGTATGGAGAGTAAATAAGCTCTACTCTCCCTACCACGCAATAAATCTAATTTTTTCCAGAAACTTTCACTTTTAAGCCGTAAGGAATTTTAGAATATTTTTTAACTGGACCAAACGTTTTACCTGTAAGGGCCTTGGATGATCTGAGTTTAAATGAAGATAATTTAATTTTCATAATTTTCGCCATTATTCTTGGTATTTCGGTATTATCCCTGAAACCATTGAACTTTTCATTTTGAACTCCAACGGCGGATAAAGCAATAACTGACGAAGTATGAACATAAGACGTCCAGCTAATTCGTGCTCGCTCAGAGACTAAATGTGCAACTGCAATAATGGTTGGTGAGTATGCATAACCATATGTGATTTGTTTATCTGCACTAAGTTTCTGATTACGATCTTCAATAACCATTGCTGATTTAAGTTGTTTAAGTTCCCGTGCATTTAATTTTGTTAAGCCAAAGTTTTTACCAACATATTTAAGAAAAGCTTGCTGACGTTTGGAAACTTTTGAGATGTTTTTAATCATTTTAGGATAAACAGACACAAGTGTATCTTCAATTGATACTTTTACCTTTAATAGCTCTTCAAGCTTAAGAAAATATCCTTTTGAATCAAGACTGATACCCATAGCCATTCCACCTGTTTCATGGTCAGCAGCAACAACAATCAATGTTTCTTTAGGATGTTTTTTATAAAATTTATAAGCCTGCGCAATAGCTTCATCTAAAGCTAAAGTATCATATATAGTACCTGTAGCATCATTACAATGAGCTGCATAATCAATTCGCCCAGCTTCAATCATCATAAAAAAAGGTTTTTTTTGAGCAGACAATACCTCAATTCCCTTGGCTGTCAACTCATAAAGAGCTGGCATAGCATTTTTTCTCTTTTTACTGAAACGTCGGTCTATTTCCATTCCAAGACTACTATATGCAAGAGGTGCTAAAACTTTATCTCCTTTTTTAGGTTTATACGCACGAAATTTATCACGGGCATTATCACCTATAAAAGTTTTATATCCTTTAGCCTTAAACGCAGCCACAAGATCACGACTATCTTTACGTTTGGATTTAAGACCCTGCTTGTTATTTTTAGCAACAAAATGACGAAAACCACCACCAGCAAAATAATCAAATCCTGAATTAAGCTGATCAACAGCAATTTCATTTTCATTATAACGACTCATATTATGAGCAGAAAAAGAAGCTGGTGTTGCATGGGAAATTCTGGTAGTAGTCGCAATACCGATTGCATAACCAGCGTCTCGTGCTGCTTCAGCTATAGTTTTTATATTTTTCCCGTTTGGTAATTTTGCAATAAAATCATTGGTTGTCTTAAATCCAGTTGATAAAGCTGTTCCACCAGCTCCAGAATCTGTAATCAAGGTGTTATCAGAATGGGTTGTGACCAGTGTTGATGTAGGAAAGCTGTTCATCAGTAATTTCGCATCTGGATTATTGGTCTGAACTTTATAAAAATACTGAGCAGATTGACGTTGAGCTGTTCCCATACCATCGCCAATAAAATAGAACACATATTTTGGTGCACTTCCTGCAAACACTGTTGAAGCAATAAGTACAAAGCAGACTGATGCTATAACAGTCTGTAACATTTTCTTGCCACATTGATAAAAAGTCATCATTTTCTCCTTTTATAATTATTTTTTAAATTGGAATATCCATTCTTTTGATATTATTAAAATATATCCTTTCCTATAAGGAAGGTCAAGTCATAGTGTCGTTAACACCCCAAAATGTATTGATATTTTTATATCGTCGAACTATTCCTACACTTGTTTTCTCAGCCTTTTTTCTGTCCAACCACCTTCATCAATATGAAGCAATTTTGCTTTATCCCGATAATCCTCTACTACCTTTTTTAATCCTCTTACATCTGTGGATGCATGAGTTTTTAAGAACCGGATATCACTGCAATATTAACCTTTACCGTCTTTAACCTTTAATCCTATATCAAACGCTTCATTGATCAGGATTTCTCCAATATATTGATAACTCGCCATTAATAATAATTTTAACCTGAAGAAATACTAAATATAATTGATAGAAAAGCAGAACAACATAGTGCTTCAACAATAGTACAACTAAGAAAACCATAAAAAGGAGTATTGTATAGGGGAATCTCTAATAATTAGAATTTTTGATGAAATACAAGGCTGAGAAAAAAACAACGGGGTGATTTTACTACAGTTGTTTTTTTGAAAAAGCAGTATTTCGCAAAAAAGATCTGTTATTAGAGGTTCCCATAGATTATAACCTGAATCCGTATTAAATACTTCTTAAAAATATCAATGATGTAAAAAAAATATCTATAATGACAATCAAACAAATTTTAATAGGTACCAACAGGGAGAACAACGCATGATAAGGGGATACAACTTGAAATTCTTTCAATTTGTATCTCCTATTCAATTCCAAGTTTTTTAATAAGAGAATTAATATCAGAGTAAACATAGTCAGATATAAGTAGTATAAAATCAGTTTTATCTCCATCAATATTGAAGGTCATTCCAAGAGGATTTACTATTTTTTGCTTTGGTTTACTTTCGCATCCTAAACAAAAAGTATATAAAAATGCAAAAAAAAAACGAATATAATTTATTTTTACGTAAAACATCTGGCGAATTAGTTTTTTTAACTATGGAAACCTATAATAATTAGAGTTTTGGTTGAAATTCAGTTTATAAACATACAACAGTTATTTTTTTTTCCTGTAACGTAGTAATTCAGGCAAAAGACAGTTTTTAGAGATTCCTTATTAATAATGAGGAAAGAAAATCAAAGGGTATTTTGTTACCTTATGTTTTCCCAAACAAAGCTTACACTGGAAAAATAAAAGACTTTCGCGGCTCATGGGATCTTGCTTTTAAAACGGCGGGGTTTGAAAAGAAATTTTTTCACGATCTGAGAAGAACAGCTGTAAGAAATATGGTTAGAACTGGAGTTCCAGAACGTGTTTCGATGCAGATTTCCGGACATAAAACCAGATTCGTTTTTGACAGATATAACATTGTGAATGATAACGACCTGAAGAACGTACAAAAATCTATAAATAATTTTATAGGTACAAAAACAGGTACAATTGAGTTTTTATCAAAAAAAAAGTTTTCATAGCTGACACTATGAAAACTCTATAAACACTTGATTCTACTGTTTTTTAACTTTGGTACCGGAGGACGGAATCGAACCGTCAAGGGCCAGGCCCGGCGGATTTTGAATCCGCTGCGTTTACCAATTTCACCACTCCGGCATAATCGAAACTTTAATATGTCAAAATCTTTATTCTGTCAACATCTAAGATCATTTTATATTTTATTAAATTTAACATTTTATCTTTTATGTTTGCCCTTTAGTAAGCAGAAAGTAAGCATTGTGTCAAAACAACCTTTTCGGTCAACAGGTCAATCTTTATATAAATAAGCTGACATTTTTTCTGAAGCTTTTTTCATATCTTCAAAATCAACTGTATTATATCTATCAAACATTTCTCTTGTAGAATGCCCAGTTATTCCCATAATTACTGATTCAGGAACTCCAGCCTTTCTCATATTCGTGTTAAATGTATGTCTTAAGTCATGGAATGTAAACCCGTTTTTTTTGTTTCTGCCATAAATAATCCCTGTCTTCTTGCAAGCATCTTTCAACCCAGTTCTTATATCTTTCATTGGTTTTTCTTTATAAAGGAAAACAAATTCAGATCCACCTTTTTTCAAACTGCTAATGAATAAATAGAGCTCATCACACATTGTAACAATTCTCTTTTCTTTGTCTTTTGTATGTTCAATATATAAAGCAAAAAATCTTTTCTTTAAATTAACTCTATCCCAAGTCATACCCAAAATTTCTTCCTTCCTCATCCCTGTAAAATAACCAGTGGCTATAATTGGTTTTAGATGATTAGGTAAATTCTCAATCAGTCTTTCAAATTCTTCAGGTGTGAGAATTCTATCTCTTCTGTTTTCGTTTCTCTTTAATAGCTTTGAAACTCTTTGGAATGTTTTAAGGGTTTTGCCGTGTACCTTATCATTATAGAAGGCTTTTTTAATCATAGTTTTTACAACTGATAATTCATAATCAACCTGTGCTTTTGCAGCTCCACTTTTAAGCCTTGTTACTTGATAATTTTCTAAATCAGAAAACTCTATTTTCGAGACATAGGTATCACCAAAAAAATCATTAAAATTTTTGATCAGCTCAAGAACTCTGACATAAGTTTTTAATTCTTGTACTTTTTTTAGGTCTTTGTACCAATCTGCAAGCTGATAAAAAGTTGTTTTTTGATCAGGTACAACATCAAGAAATCTATTTTCTTTTTTAATTACTTTAATTTTTGCATCAGAAGCCTTTGCTTCATCAAGGCTTTTGCTTATATATTCGGTTTTTTGCTTTCCACTTGGTGTCCTAAAGTAAATGTGGTACTTAACCCTTCTTGATTTTTTAGCTTTATCCAGGTTCTCTCCACATTTACACTTTTTATTTTTAAGGGATTGCTTAGTGGTACAATCTGGACACTCTTGTAATATAGCCATTATAAACCTCTATTGAGAAAGAAACTTTGCGATGTCTACAATATTAAACCTTAGCTTTCTCCCAACTTTCCTATGCTTTATGGGAAAGCTTTTAATATTTTTTCGCATTGAATTATAAATAGTTTGCCTTTCTATACCTAACAACTCAGCAGTTTTTTCAACGTCAAGTGCTAATTTATTCGGGTGCATAGCCTTGATGTTAGATAGCGTTTCTTGAAATATTTCCTGATTAACCTCCATCTTAAAACCTCTCTCTTAAATTTTAATTCTTAAAGGTGGCCTCATTAAGACGACCACCGAGTTTATTAGCCTAAATTATTAATGAATAATCACTAGTTAGTTTGTTTTTACTGAACCGCTTCAAAAACCCTAAACCTCTTCCCTTTGAGTGCAGGATGTTCATGGTATTGAGGAGTTGCCCTATAGCTTTCACTAACAAATTTACTTATAATTTCTTCAAGACCTTCCTCTTTAACACTTGTTGCCGGGATGCTATACCCTTCTTTGCTTTTAAAAATATACTTTTTTACTGGATGTTTAAAGCGCTTGATAATTATTTTAAAAGTGCCAAAAGAAACAGCTTTTCCGTAAATAATATGGGCTTCACTTTGGGGTATGAATCCTGGTTCGCAACCGTTAGTTTCAAACTTGTGTTTGATCTTTTCTATAGCTTCATTAACTTTTTCTGTGTTCTCTTCAAGGGTCTTAATTTTCATTTCCTGTTCGGCAAGAATTTCAACAGTTTGAAGAAGGGCTTCTGTTTTAGATAAAATTTTAGGTGTGTTAGTTTTAACTCTTCGCTCACATTCTATAAAATATTTTCTTGCTTGCCTTCCTTTTTCATTTCTTTCTACCATAGAAATTTCTTTAGCCATATCTACAGAAAGAGTATAATTTACTTGTGGACGCCCTTTATTTGGGTTTTTTGACAAAATTGTCAAAAAGTCTAAATTCTCTATAAACCCATATTCAGAAATTCTGTTTTTTATCCATGTAGAAAATTCTCGTTTGGATTCTAAGAAAATATGTAATTCTCTTGCATCGACTGCATTAACCTCTGAAACGCCTATACGCTCTTTGTTAATGTTTATTAATTCGTTCTTCTTCATGCTGTCTCCTTCCATATAGTTTTTATTGAATTTGAATTAATTTCTTTAAGGTGAATTGAAACGCCACTAAGGTCGTAAAGTTTTAGCAACATCCTGTTAAGTCTTGGGTTTATAGTGCTTGGTCGGTGTGGAAAGAGTTTAACTACTTTGGGTACACTTCGGGTGTTCTGCATAGATATGCTCCTTTGGTAAAATATTATTTCACCCAATCTGCTTGCAAACAGAAAAAGGGCGAACCAGACAGGTTGCAAGACCGTCACCAAAGGAAAACGGCAAGTCCAAAGACTTCCTATCCAGCACGCCCAAATATAGAGCATACTTTTCGGACATAAAAAAACACCTGAAAATAAATAGGCGTTGTCCGCCTTTGGTTTATTCGGGCTTGCATTCCCGGTAATAGAATTTGCTATTACATGATTAGGATTGCATAATTTGTTTTTCAATGTCAAGTTGAAAATTCTCACTTTTTCTAAACCTTTTTTGTAACTGTTTTATTAATCTTCCCATAATATAGTTTGTATATTTTCAAGGATGTATGGTCGGCTGTTTAAATCCGCACTTTATTGAAAATAATTTAAATCCAAACTCTAAATATTCCATTTTTAAAGCCCACCGAACATGTTACTGGAAGGAGAGATTAGCCCGGCAGGCTCGATTAATTATTTAAGTTTTAATATTTTTAATGCCTTTAATGGTATTTCGGTCTTGTTGTTAAACCAATCTTTCACAGTTTCAGATCTTTGCCGACCCGTAAAACTCGTGATTTCCTGAAGAGTCCATTTATTTTTTTTTGCTAAAACTATTAATTCTCTGTTTCTTGGTTTTAGTGCTTTTCTGCCATTGTTAGGGATCGGCAGAGGATTAATCTTTTTCTCTACCTGCCACACTGAGGAAAACATAACTATCATACCTGTTGAAAGGATCTCCCAAACTAAGACTAAAATTAAATTAAAAGATCTTGCTACGGTTTCAGGCTTAACATCCAATAGTTGGGCAGTGGCAAAAGTTGCCCCTCCTGCAACAGCGGTTTCCTTATTTGTAGATAACGCTGTCTCTCTTTTAATTATTTTATCTATTTCTGAAATATTATTTCGATATTCTGGTTTATTCCTGGCAATTTCTTTTCTTCTTACATATCCTTCAGGTAATTCTTTTAAAGAATCCTCAACTTTTTTAATCTGATCTTTTAAAAAAAATTTCCTTTCGGCCAGAGATTTTATTTCATTTTCTGAACTTTTTGAAACATGAGTTGAAACAACATGATTAAAAGAAAGATATCCAAAAACTTCAAATGTCGTTAGTAGTGCGATAGCTCCAGCAATGAAAATATAAAAGTATTTTTTGGAACTGGTCCAATTCCTATGGATATAAATAATAGAGGAGAGTTTACCCATTTCCAGACCAGCCCCAATAAAGTAGGCAAGTATTCCCACAGATAAGAACGCTGACAATCCAAGAATGCTAACATATGCCATTGTTCCAAATATTAAAATCATAGAGAATGTTATTATGTATTTCATAATATAAAGCCTTATTCACACAGCCCATAGATAGAGCTTAACTTCAAAGAGAGAAATATCAACTTTTTTTGCATCCGACAAAACTCCTGGTATTTGGAAAACAACCAACACGACTGAAACCTTTTTGATATAATGGATTAGGCCTAATTTCATGCTTTTTGTGAATCTGGAAAACCCTTTGAACATCCCATTTTAAGAGGGGTCTGTAATTGATGATATTATTGTTTTTTTTATCAATTTCAGAAACTCTATAATTTGCACGTTCTCTTGATTCGTCAGCCCTAACACCTTGCCAAGAAAGTATAATATTATTATCTGCTAAAGATTCAAAAACTTCTGAATATATGGTTAAACCTTTTAACTCTTGAGAACAAAATCTTGCTCTTGTGGAGGGAAAACGACCTTTCAACATACAAAGATCAAGAAACGGATTTCCTGAAGGATAAAGATTTTCTAATATTCTTTTCTTCATTTTGTTAGAATATCTTAGTTTCTTTTTTCTCTGATCCCGGGATATAAACATTCTTCTTTTCAAAATTCTTGAAGAAAAATCAGCTTTTACAATTTTTACCTCAGGCCCGCCAGTTTTCTCATGAAGGGTTTTCACATAATCATATGTTATTTCATGTTCATTCCCTGTATCAGCAAAAATGGGAAGAAATTCAATACCTCTTTCAAGTGCATATAAATACATAGCTGTGCTGTCTTTTCCACCTGATATTGATAGAACATGTTTCATTTTAAGCTGATTTCCTATAAGTATTAAGAGTGTTGTAATTAGCTCTAACTATTGCCTCCGCAAAAGGTGGAGGTACACTATTGCCAATTAATCTTACTTTAGTTGTTTTAGTGTTGTCTCCGAGATCGTAATCTTTAGGAAAACCTTGAGCTAACTTCAGTTCTTCAGGTTGAAGCATTCTAATTCCAATATCTACAATAACCCAAGGTTCTCCTTTAATATGGACAGTGACTAAACCGAATCTATCTTTAGTTGAAAGAGTATGAAGCGGTTCTTTTAAACCTTGAGCAAAGCTCTGTCCATAATATTTTATAAGAAATGCTGTTACTTTTTCAGCACCTTTATTGATTTGGTCTTGAGAGAGTGTAGCTGTAACTAATGAATGATGGTCAACTGATGTTATAGTTCCTAGTGGTTTTTTAAGATCTGATCCGACTACACCAGTATAATGTTTTGCAAGGAAAGCAGATACAAGCTGATTTTTTCCACCACCGCCGGCTGCCATAATCGTAGCAAGTGGATTTTCAACTGAATGGCAAACTCCACTTTTGAATTGTCTTGCTATTATTGGTGCAACAAGTTGGGTTTTTCCACCACCCCCGGCAGTGATTGAGCCTGTTGGTTCATTGATGTTGTGTCCTATGCTTTGCCCGAATTGTCTCGCAATATATGGAGTACAAACAGCATGTTTTACACCGCCGGCAACGATAGTTCCAAGTGGATTATTAATGTCTATTGCCCTTGGTGATTGTCCTTTTCTTTCTCCATAACCAGTTTGAACAATAAATGGGTTTTGTTCATTGATAACATATTTAACAATTCCCTTTGCAATACGTTTTAAAGTAGCATCTGCAAGAGGTCTTTTAATTCTGGTCTTATTTTTTTTGTTAAAGACTTTTACTTCTTTTTTATCCATGAAAATAGAAGGACAGGGAATTGAAAAATCAATACATTCTGAAGCTGTTCTATAAGGTTTAAGCTTTTTCTTTTTAACTTGAATGGAATCTTTAGGGGCATGAGAAGGTTCGGGCCAGACTATTTTTTCACCATCACAACGAGCAATCCAGAATAATCTTTTCCTGATGGTAGGAGCTCCATAATCGCAAGCTTTTAATATTCTCCATTCAGTTTTATATCCATTTCGAAGAAACCACTGATTAAAAGCCCAGAATGTAAGACCTTTTCTTTTCGGATCTGGAATCAACCAAACTTTTTCATCTTTATAAACAACATTACCCTCTTTATCTCTTTTAGGAATAAGTGGTCCCCAATTTAAGAATTCTTCAACATTCTCAAAAGTAATTACCCTTGGTCTTTTATTCTTTGGTAGCTTAGCATATTTTCTAATCACCCAAGCTAATCCGCGAATATGCCTATTAACAGGTTTTCCTCCTTTTGCTTTACTGTGATATCTGCAATCAGGAGAAAACCATGCAAACCCTATTGGGTCACCTTCACATTCTTCAAGAATATCAACTTCATAAACATCTGATTTAATATGCTTAGTGTGAGGATGGTTTAATTCATGAACGTTAAGAGCTTTCTCATCATGATTAATAGCAATATCAACAAATCTGTTCGCTCCTGCTTCTATACCAATTGAAGCTCCACCACCGCCTGCAAAGTTATCTACTATTAATTCGTCACTGAAATTTAGGTCATATTGCATCATAAATTATCTCTCTTTGATTTCTCTCTACCCTGCAAAATTCTTAACCACAAATCACTGGTTAATTTCATTTTTTTTGGAAACCTACCGGAGATGTTTTTTTGTTATAGAGTGATAGTCAAGGCTCCAGTAGGTTTTTGTATGGTTATTCAGTTGATAGATATAGCTATGGCGTTTACATGGTGTCCTCCTTTGGTTTTAGTTAAATAGTATTAGAAGTAGTTCTTATTGCCATAATATTTATAAAATGATATTTTAAGTTTATGAACTTTAAAATATATTATCATTATTTTTCCTCATTACCCTATGAGATTTTAATAGGCTACTTTGTCTTGCTTGTTGGATTCTTTTTTCTATTCTTTTTTTTTATTGGGCAAAAAAAATTCAATTTTGATCTTAAGAAACTAAGGCCTTATCCATATGTTTATTTATTATGCATTCTAATTCCTACATATTTTTTTCCGAGAAATATTTTTTTAGTAACTTTAATACCTTTTGGAGTTGCTATAGTATTAGCTACAGAAATTAGGTTAATAATGTCAACAAAACCAACTCCTCCCCCCCTTCCTTAAGAAGTATCTTTATTTTTTCTTACTTTGATCTATCTTTTCCAAGGGATATTCTATTCTTTTTTCTTACTTTGCATGACAATCATTTATACCATCTGAAAATGGTGCTCCAAACTTATCATGTAGCTCTTTCTTTTCAGCTTCATGCATTTCTTTTTCAACCTTATCAGCATAAGCTCTAAGAACAGGAATAATGTCTCTACGATCACAATTTGAAATATAACTAAGGGAATCCTGCGGTAATGACATCGTGTCCTCCTTTTAAATCGTTATTTAGTAGTATTTAAAAACGTACAGACTATTGTATTTCTAAATATTTTCCCCATAGATTAAGCCAGTAGCTCTCCAATCCTAAAAAATAAGCTTTTTCTTTTTCATTGGTGGAGTTTTCGGCCTTTCTTCCTGCTTCTTTGTAATTTGAATAACAGGTCTTTTCATAGGTTAGTTTATTTGGGATTTCTTGCTTATCTATTTCTTTTTCAATCTTATCAGCATAACCTCTAAGAACTGGGATCATATCTTCTCTTACGCAGTTTGATATATAGCTAACTTCTGGCTTTTCTCCAAATTCGAAAACAAGTAGACCAAATCCGAGCTTCTTATCACTACGTTTATTTAAAGTTTTATTAATATGATCGCCTAAAGCTCTCAGGTTTTCATTATTCATTATTTTGCCCTTATTTTTGAATTAATCTATCAATTTCAGCAGCTATTAAGGCACCTGCTTTTTTAAGATGCTTTATTTTATCTTCTTCATAGCAACAAGCACCATGAAGAGATTTGTTTATATATTGCAACGCCATTTTTACTAGTCCCGACAATGCATAAGGGTGTTCTTTTACATCATGCTCTTTTGTCCATCCAAGATCTATCTGGCGTTTTCTTTCTTCAAAAATGAGGTGTACTCCTTGAAAATTATTAATCTCTAAAAGGTTAATATTTTCCAAAGTATCATGAAAAACGCAATCAGACACCTGTAAGTCATTATCATAAAGAAGTTCATAATTATCAGTGCAAAGATAACCATTAAAAAAATCATCAATTTGAATAATAACTTTGAGTTTAGAAGGGTCGTGCCCATCTTCTTTAACTGATTTGATTGTTTTATGAATTTGATTTTCAAGCTCTTCTAAATTCATTTATTTCACCTTCTTACTTTGATCTATAGTGATAGTAATAGTTATTATATCGTTTCTACCTTCTACCTGATTTATTTTGTAGGGTACTGTTTGTTTTGGTTTAGGTTGAGAAAGACAGGAGCTTAAACCAATTGTTATGATTAAAATTAAAATTATTTTTTTCATATTTCACCTCCAATAAAATCATACTGAAATTTCATATCATGTATAGATTCTATCTAATCAACTTTATATCTTTGTATGTCCCTTTAACACATGGCTTTTTATTGAATTTAAACATTGACATTCAATTTAATTAGGAATAAAAATAAAGCTCCTTTAGGGGTTGTATTTATACAGCCTTTACAAAGCATTCTTTCGTTTGGTCGCGCGAGAATGCTTTATTTTTTTGACCTTTGACCTATCTCAGTAATCATTTCTGTTATCTGTTCACCCATAGATTTTAATTCTTTTTTTACTGGTATACCTTCATGATATTCAACAGCTGCTTTAATAGCTCTATTGACCATTCTTTTTTGCTCTTTTACAGGAACAGTTTCAATTCCAAACAGTTTCTTTGATAATATTTCAGCAAGAGGATGTTTTTTAACAGTAATACTCATGATTTTAAGACCTCCTTTCTGTTTTAATTTAACCCTGCTATTTTAATAGATAGAAATCACTAGTTAATGATTATTTATAAAATGCCAAGCTATTGTCTTACCTTATGTTTTTTGATAGAATTTCCAACCATGGAAAGTGATTTTATAAAAATCTTAATTATTATAGCTTTAGGTATTTTAGCTGTTATCTTGTTCTTTTATGGTAATTATTTGGGAAAACGTTTATACAAAAAAGATAAGTACATTGCTTTTTTGATTTTCATTATAATTATGATTGTTGGTTTCATTGTCTTTTTCACTAATTTAGCTATTTTTCTTATAGTAATGCCTTTTATTTTTGGATTTAACTTAGCTCTGAAGTTCCCGAAATTATGAATAAAAACAAAGAAACAGATTCATACATAATCCTTTGCCATTGCCTTCTTAAAGCTTAAATGATATCTGTAAATTCATGGACTCTTCTTTATATCAAACACTATTTATATTAGCTTTAATCGGTTGCCCTGCTGCATACTATTCTTGGAAATCTTTTTTAAAACAGTCCATTCCTATTGGTATTGTATTTTCATTAACACTTGTCTTAATTGCGTTTTCATTATTAAAAATAAATACTTTTGAATCTTTAATGTATTCAGTTCCCATTATATGTTTTTCTGTAGGGTTCTTAATTACTATAGTTATTATGTCTATATATAAAGCTGTAAAAACTTATGATGAGATTAAAGAAAGCAATGAACTTCAAGAAGAAAAATACAGACTCCACCAAAAAGAGAGAGAAATTAAAGCACCGCAAGAAATGGAGAAGCTTAAACAAGATCTAAGTGAACGAATAACTGGTAAAAAACCTGCAAGTAAAGATTATAAAGATAATTACCCTGATACTTATAAAGATCTATTTTAACCCTATTAAATTGTCAAAGAACTGTACTGAAAAACAATTTCCTAAAGAATGATTTAGAACACCCAACTAAACACATTCTCTAAAGCTACCCACTTCTTCTATATTGTCTTCTATTACAATAAGTGCTAATTGTTTATTATGGATACCTCAATTATCGTTCCAATAATTATCGCTTTTTGTATAGGTTTAGGACTTGGTTATCTTTACCAAAAGGTTAATGGCAGTCTAAATCTAAAAAATATGCTTTTAATCGTATTTGTTAATTTCATCCTTATCTTTATCAATGTTTATATCTTTGTATATTCTGTAGCTTTTTCAGTTGGCTTTTTAATTACTTCATCAACTTTATTAGATGGTTCTGGTTCAGGCTTCGATTCAGATTCAGATTCAGATTCAGACTCAGACTCAGACTCAGATTTTGATATCGATATAGATTTTGATTGAAACTAACTATTAAATTGTCAAAGAACTGTACTGAAAAACAATTTCCTAAAGAATGATTTAGAACACCCAACTAAATACATTCTCTAAAGCCTGATAATTAAAATAAGTTATCTTTCCACAAAGCCCATCAATACAATTCTATCTTGACAATGCGGTAATACTGCATTAAATAACAGTTTGTTATATGTTGTACTAATGATGTAAATTATATTAATGGATTTATTAAATGAAAAAACTCGTTGCTGTTTTATTTATAATATTTTCTATCACAACAAATAGTTATGCACATAAGGTTACTACATGGGAGAAGGTATTCCTTTTAGCATTATCGACTACATATGGCCCTACCCATATTACAACAGTATTACCAGCAGAATTTACAACAGATTCAACTAAAAGTACATCAAGCAAAAAGAGTAAGAAAAAAGCATCATTAGAAAGATTTGTAGCTGATAACATTGATAATATAGCGATTGATATTGCAAAAGGTTCTGGTGAATACATAGAAGCTTATGCCGAGTTATCAGAGTTTCCAGATAATAATAAGGAACAACTTTTTCAAAACCTTAAAGCAAACTTCAAAATAATATTTCCTTCTTTATCAGTGGATCATAAGCATGTAATTTCAGAAATAAACAGAATTAGTAATATAGAACCGTTTGTTTAATATTCTTTTCTAACCTATTAAATTGTCAAAGAACTGTACTGAAAAACAATTTCCTAAAGAATGATTTAGAACACCCAACTAAATACATTCTCTAAAGCTACTGTAATGCCAAGAATACCCCAATACATGACTACCATTGCTAAGAATAATATTGATGTGTTGCTAATCATTTTAAACATAGTAGTAGTCCTTTTTATTGGTTAAGTAGCTTTCTTACCCTTTACCTCTACAATCTAAAAATCAAACCGGGGCCGGAATTTATTCAAATCAATTCTCACATTTTGTTGATAAAAATGACCCCGGGTAAAACAGCGACCCTACTCCTTTACTATTTAAATGTTAATGGTTTAGCGCGCTGTGCTTTAAAGCTATTTATAAAACTGATTTAATACGTATGATACTTAAAACTGGTGATGCTTGATAAAACTGAAAATCTTACTTTTTTAAGAACCCTACCGACTTATAACAACATTCATGTTGCTTGCTCGGTTTCTTGATTACAAATGTACCATAATGAGACATTTAAGTCAATGTTAAAAGTATCTATATGAAACATTTAATATTGACACTAATGATACAAACATCTATTATTAAGATAGCGATCCTTAATATAAAATGAAAAAAGCACTTATAATCGATGATGATTCCATTGCAAGATGGGCTATTATGCAAGCATTAGAAAAAAGGGGAATAGCGCCATATGGAGCTTCATGCACAGATGATGCTATTCTTCAGATAGAACTTATGAGGGGTAAGTTTGATATAATTCTACTTGATATAATGTTACCCAAAAATACAGGCGTTCAATACGCCCAGGTGTTAAGGTGCGACTCAAGATTTAAAGATTGCCCAATTATACTTATATCCTCTGGTGTATCACCGGACACAGATAAAAGACTTAAAAAATTATTAAAGGATGATACGAAGTTGTATTTTCTTGCAAAACCTATAAATGCAAATTTACTAGGAAAAATATTAAATATATAAGTCGTAAAACCTGTCAAACTCAGGATGCATATCAATAATATCTTCCTCTTCAATATCAAATGTTTGAGAGGAAGATTTTAATTCATATACCACAGCACTTTCGTCAAATACATTTTCTAAATTTGAAAAATCATAAAACCTATCCAAAATGCGGGCTTTGTTTTTCATAAAGATCCTTCTTTAATCATTTCAGACATAGGTAAACCGCAGTGAGGACAAGAAATTGCTCTTTTTGAGACCTTGCCACCACAATCAGGACACAGAGTTAATCTGTCAGTATGAAGATTTTTTGAGGGTTCATTTTGGTCTGTACTTTTTTGTGACTTTACAATGGTTACGATTATAAGAACAATAACAACAGGAAATAAAAACATCATAAGTGAACTTGTATCAAAGCCAAACATAGTAACCCCTTATTTTATTAGGCCGTACATTTAGACTGACTGTCTATTTTTGGGCATGAAAGCTAAAATCAAAGTAACTATCCATGAAAAAATAAATGTTAGTAAAAGCATTAAAATAACGCTTTGCCCTCTACTTTTTGCAAGGCTTGCATTTATTATAAATGGTAAAGCTAAGAAGAATAAAAACAAGAAAAATAGCGTAGCGACTCCTATATCCAAACCAAACATAACAATTCTCCTTTTGATTATATTGTTTTTACATTTATTTTAAAATACACAAATGATTAAACATCAATGAGAAAATACATTGAGGTGATAAAAACTTTAAAAAGATGTATTTTGCAAAGAAGCGTAATTTGTTGGAAGTTCTAATTGATAGACTGATTGAAGTGTCAGTAGGTAAAAATACCTATTAGTAAAATATTTTGATTTTAAGAAACTTTTGAGATGAGCTCTAACATTTTAGTTTTCGATTCTTTTGAAGAGGTTAACGCATTTAATTCTTGTTCATATACCAAGAAAGCATATTTTATCATTGTGGCTTTATCCCAATCTACTCCAGTTGTTTCAACAAATTCTTCAGCTATTTCAAAAACATCAATTAATAGCTCTTTATCGATTATAAAAAGATCTTTATCTCCAACACTCTCAATTAACCAATGGAAACTAATATTATGTTTTTTTGAAAATTCGTAGAGGACTGTTAAGGGGATTGAATCTCTGCTTATCCATCGGTTAACGCTTGCTCTATCTACACCAATATCATTAGCAAAAATTTTTCTAATCTGTCTCTTATCATCAACATTCAACACTATACCTACTCTATCCAATATAGCTTTGTAGTCTAAGTCCATATTTCCTCAATTTTTATAAATACTACTTGATATATGTACCATAATGAGATATATTCTTATCTCAAAGAGGCTTAATATACAGAACTGCATCTCTAATATTCATTCCCTCCGACAAGATTGAATCGAATATTCGAAACGCAGTCCTTAACACCGAAAATTTGATTATCAATGAACCAAAAGAACCTTTTTAAGTTCTTGAGGTAAACACCCCTTTTGCGTTCAAAAATAATGTCAAACTTTCATCTCTATTTTTAGCACAAATTCAATGATTTTGCTAGCACAATTTTAAAAAATGTTTCCTTTTTTAAGTGGGTTTTTAAATGAAAATTTCACGCAAATATTTAATATCAAAGTTTTAAAAGGAATATTGCAATGTTAGATATGAAATCCAAAAATCAGACTAAAAAATGCATTTCATGTAACAAAATGTTGCATTTTGATTTATTTCACAAAAATAAAGCCATGAAAGATGGTCACATAAACACCTGTAAGTCTTGTATATCAAATACTCACAAAGAAAAACGCAAGAATGATCCAAATATCAAAATGAAAGATAAAGATCATTATGCAAAATACAAAGATCATTACAAGGATTACAGGAATAACAAATCTAATAAAGAAAAACTAACTAGTGATTAATAGCGATTGATTGAACACCCTAATAAAGCAGGGTAGCGAATTGTAAGAATTTATAAATTAATTAAAATTCAGCGAGGTATATCTAATGAGAATGAGATTATGTGCTCAAAACAAATCAGGTCATGACATAACCACAACATTCAGTATTGATAAAAATCGGTTTGCTGAAGATTTAAGAAATAAGATTAACAACATTGTTGAAACTGAAGAACTCAATATTTTTAAAGATATCAGGGTTGAAGTAAATCATCTTAAAAAAGTCTTTGAGATAAATACTAAGCAAAAATTCAACTGTTTAAAAACTGTTCTTCAAAAGTGCGGTTATTTTCCCTCTAAAAATTATACGAGGTGGCTAAATGACTGATCATTATCAAGACAATATCAAAGAAACAGTTCAAATGTCAGTTGAGTTAGACGGTGTTATCTGGTCACTAACTGAAAAAGAGAACAATAACAAACCCTGTTTAGCAAAAGGCTATGTAATTAAGAAAGAAGCAGAAGGTGAACAAGCAATCCATTGGCTGAAGAAGAAAGGGTTAGATTGTGAGAAAAGGTATTAAATCGAAAGTTAAAGTTAAGATGTGTGGAATTATACTTCCCAACCATTTTAAAACATTCAGTAAATTTAATGCTGTTCATAAGAGAGTTATTGAACTTGGTTATAGGTCTATATCTGAATACATTTATACAAAATGCTTTACAGGGACCCATACATCAGGTTGTGAAATGGCAAAGGATTTAAATGTATCTGATATGACCATCTTTCATAAAAAGAAGATCATGCAGAAAAGCATGAATGTTGAACCATCAAAAAGAAAAAGTAAACCTAAATATTTTGATGGAAACGTACATTGGGTATTTGACTGTGGTTGTGAGTACAAAGGGCAAAGGTACAGAGTAAATAACAAAAGAGTTTGTTTGAAGCATGGTGAGGATTTAAAGAGTGATTTTAAGGTGTGTCAGGATAAAAAATGTGGTGTAACTTTTAAAGTTGGACCACGCCATGGAACAAGAGTGTTTTGTGATGATTGTATTGAAAAGAGGCGTGATAGTCACTCAAAACGTGGAAGAACACGTAAAGGGTTGAATTATAAATCTTTTGGTATTTGCACCAATTGTGGCAAGCCACGACCAGAACACAACAGACTTCTATGCGATCCCTGTAAGAAAAAATCAAACTCTGACGTAATTTACGCATAAAACGGGAGAACCTAACAAATGATTGATCTTAATTTTGAAGTAGAAATTGAAGATATTAAATATAAAATTTCAGGAGTTTGGCAAGAAGGTAGAGACGGTTACCTTGAAGTTGAAGAGGTAAATCAAGGTGGTTGGAATCTAAGTGAAGACAGTATTGAAGATTTTGAAACTATTCATGAATCCTTTTTAGCTGAAGAAGCTCTTAAAGAGATGGAGTGTAAAGGAATCATTTGGATAGAGGAACCTGAATATGTCTGAAGTCGAAACATGCAAAAACTGTAAATTCAGGACAGGTAGTAAGTGCAAAAAAAGACAACCACCTGAAACAGTTTGGTGCAAATGGTGGAAACAAAAAATAATTAATAATGGAGATAACAAGTTGGAAGCATTTCTTCTTAATATTCATCAAAGACTTAATAAAGTAATGCAGGAAGTAAGCACTGTAATGACCGACACCCAAGTTACTCAGGGCAATGAATCCTATAAAGGTGTTTCTCATGATGCTGTTATCAGTATTGTAAGACCTCATTTAGTAAAACATAGAGTTCTTGTAGTTCCTACCATTACTAATAAAGAACAAACTGGAAACCGTACAACTGTTGAAATGGATGTAAGCTTCATAAATATTGATAATCCAGAAGATAAAGTTGTAATGCAAACCTTCGGTTATGGTGTTGATTATCAGGATAAAGGCCCCGGTAAAGCTATATCTTATGCTGTTAAATATGCTTACCTAAAAGTATTAGGTCTTGAAACTAAAGAAGATCCTATCAATGATGATATAGACTTTAAAAAAGATAAGATCAGTGATGAGCAACACCTTGAATTAATCAATATCTGCAAGAACAAGAATTTCCATAAAGAAAAAACTCTTAAACAGTTAGCTGATAAAATTTTTGACCTGAAAGATATCAGAGATCTTACAGTTGATAAGTTTGAACAGGCCAAAAAAGAGCTTAATCAGAAAGTTCCTTATAAACCTAAACCTGCTCAAGCACCAAAGAAGGGTAAGTAAATGGAACAAGGTTCTGAAAAATGGCATGCTTTTAGATCTGTAAGAATTACAGGAAGTAGGTTTGGTGATGTATTAGCCAAACCTACTACTAAAAGATATCAAAATTACCAAAGAGAGATAATTGAAGCTCTTGAAGGTGTTCCAACATTCAGCAAGGGTGATGAACCTTGGTACAGGCATGGAAAAGTTTTAGAACCTGAAGCCCGAAGAAGGTATGAATGGGAAACTGGATATGAAGTAATTGAAAAAGGAGTAATTGTTCACTCTGAATTCGACTTTATAAGCATTTCTCCAGATGGGCTTATAAACCAAATTAGAACTAAAGGTGGATTAGAAATCAAAGGTCGTAAATCTCTTAAGGAACATATGATGAGTGTTAAAAAAGGTATTCCTTCTTTGCACAAACCACAGGTTATAGGCTCATTATGGGTATCAGAAAGAGAATGGTGGGATTTCATGAGTTATTATAAACACCCTAAAACAAAACAGATATTACACCATATACACAGGGTTTATCCAGATCAGGAATACTTCAAAAGATTACAGGAAGCTTGTTTAAATTTCTGGAATCAGGTTCAAAAAGGATAATTATGAAGATAGCTATGCAAAAGAAGGGTGGTTTTTATCGTCCATATTCTATTAAAGACCATGAAGCTTCTAAAGCTCACAAAGAGAATCAAATAGTTGTGGGTTCATTTGCAAAAGTAAAACATTATAGATCTTTAAAACAAATGGCTAAATATTTTATTATTTGCAGGATCATAGCTCATCAATTGTCTGGTGATCATAACTGGAATACAGAAAAAAAAGTTGATCAGCAATGCAGAATGGAACTTAAATTCTGGGATGATTCTCAAATAATCGTAAAAGGTAATCAAGTAATAGTATTTCCAATGTCTATAAGCTTTGAAAATCTTGCACATGCTGAAGCTTGTTTTTACTTCGATAGAGCTTTTGAATTTTTTGCACATGATATTCTTAAAGTCACAGTTGAAGAACTTTTTAAAATGGAATTACCAAAATGACAGGGTTATCACTATATTCTCTAAATAAAAAGGAGCTTCAGGAAGCAATCAAGCTTTCAGGTGTAAGGATACCTATTAATATTATCAAAGAAGTTAAAAATAATAATAAAAGGAAGTCCAGAAACAACACCATTAAATACGAAGGTTTTAAGGTTCCAAAACGCTCTGTTATTTTAGTTGGTAAGGATTATACAAAGCTAACCAACAAAGTTTATAAAAGAGATGGTTTTAAGTGTACAAATCCGAACTGTACACACCGAATAAACCATTTCAATTTTTTAACAGCACATCACCTTATTAAGAGAAGTAAATTAAGATTAGATATTCTAAAAAACCTTATATCAGTCTGCCTTTGCTGTCATGACGAGATTGAAACAGGTGATTTAGATGTAAATTGGATCGTAAAAGGAACATTTCTTGAACAACCCGAACTTATGAAAGAATACATATAAAAGGAGGTTATCATGGGAATTTTTTCCCCAACAGCTTCAATAGTTAAATATAAAGTAGAAGGTGAAATTGAATCTTCTATAATTCAAACAGTAGAAGAAAGCTTAAAAAAGAACACTATTATAGAAATTGAAGAAAATACAACACAGGAACTATCTATCGGATGGACTTCAACTCATAGTCCTTTTAATCCTTATTTTGAAGACTCTTCTTTTCTGGTAGGGTCATATTTTATCTTTTCCCTAAGAATAGATAAAAAGAAGATCCCGGCACAGCTTCTTAAGAAAAAACTGGATCAGGAAATAAAAAAGA
>JAAELO010000125.1 GCA_024226555.1 Desulfobacterales bacterium
ACACCAGTAGGCGCGGAGAACATTGATGACCCAAAATAGGTATATTTCTGATAAAGGGGCTTCTTCATTTTTGAAAAATTTGAAGATGAAAACATTGTAAATATAGATTAATCAAATATATTGGATTCTATAGTAGGCATAGTCGAAGGGGAGTGTCGAATATCATCATCATCATTTTTGAAACCTGCAAAATGTGTTGGCATAAAAGCAATGGCAAACAAAACACAGATGATGAACAAATTGCACCAAAACAATCTTCATTCAAAAGCCAAAAAGCTGTCAAAAATGTGTGTGAAGCAAATTCTGGTTTTTTTCAGCTTCATTTTTGGCGAAACGGCGTTGAAGCTGACCATTTTGCATTGAATTCAGTGCAAGTCATTTTTGACATCCAAAGTGCATCATCAACTGACCGGCGTAAACATGAACTGATGATAAAATAATAACTAATCTCCTTCAATCGTAAAAGATGGTCCAAAAACTGCACTAATTCTCATGTTTTGAATAAGAGGAGATTGGCTTCAGATGGATAGGAGATGATCCATTCCGAACTTGGTCAAATGGATAAATAAATTGTTGCAAATTCACCGAAAACATCATATTTATGTTCCAAGAAAAAGGATAACCTCTTCAGATTTTATGGAAATCTTCCTCGAGTTAAGGGTTAATAAGATCAAAATACCACCTGTTGAATGTGCATGCCATAGCTCTTTGTCTTCAAACAAATTATTTTTGAAGCAGAAGACAAATGTACGCCAACTTCATGAACAAATTATTGAGTTTGTTCAAATGCTCTCAAAATAGCTAATTTGCTTCGACATTTCAACAATTTATGCTCTATTTCTCCAAGTGAGTGTTCACTTCGTAAAGAAAGTGATGGACAGCAGCAAAAAATAATTGTCTCACTTTCTGCAAATGAGAACAAAAATAAT
>JAAELO010000126.1 GCA_024226555.1 Desulfobacterales bacterium
CAACGAACGACTGATGTGATCAAGTCAGTGATCCGTGAGGCACATTTTGACCCAAACGAAATGCTGACCCACATATAAATCCCCTAATTTGTCAACGAAACACTGAACTGATTGAGTCAGTATTCTGCAATTACAAGCCAACCAGCGAATCACTGCTTTTCAGAGGGACCCTCAGTGCAGTCGTTCGTTGTTTTTTGTTTCACCCATGAAAATATAAATGAAGACTGGAAAGAATTGTTTGCGCAGCACATCACAAAGGCAGAGTCTTCATATACAAACCTTTATTATCAAGAAATTGTGAAACTCACATCTAGTTGTGTATATAGGTCATGGAATGTACCGGACTTCCGAAAATGCAGTATACTGACTTGACACATTCTCAAATGTAGGATACTGACATGACTCAGGTCAGTAATTCGCAGGAGTCAAACCAGTGATGTGAGTATGTCAATAAATAGTCAATTGCCGAATACAGACATGAACAGGTCAGTTTATTGCAGGCATGGATGTAGTGATCCGGGCAAATACTTAGCATATAAATTAACCATATAAACAATACAAATTATCAACCAATCAACACTTTTCCTTTTCAACCCAATTAATCCCTACGTCTTCGATCCCCTTTAAAAACTTTCTCTTATATTCACTACTTCAAAAAACAAACCAAGAGAAAGGCCACAATTCAAAAAACAAAGGGGCGAAAAACAAGAACATTCTA
>JAAELO010000127.1 GCA_024226555.1 Desulfobacterales bacterium
TGGGGTTTCTTTCGGAGGACTTGGGTGAGTTCATCATCTGTTATGGGTCCGTCGTAGGGGCCCTCCGTTCGTTGGTTGGTTGCCGCTTGGTATCGGCGCTTGTCTTTGGGGAGCATTTCAAAGGGGCGAGTGAAGAGCCCCTGGAAATATGATCGGACCATGTTTGCTTGGTGGGTGAGAGAGGCATTTATGGTTCCGTCGGGGTCTGGGAATAGGACCATCGGAGGTGGTTTGTTGGTGATGATTGCCCAGAAGTCTTTGAACGCGCGCGCGTTATATTTTGATTCCGATTTGGCCATTGTGGAGTGGAGGTGTCGGAGGCGTTGATGGATTGCATAATTGTCGATTTGGGCGTGGAGATTGTCAATTTGAGCCCAGGCCTCTTGGATGTTGGTGTTTGATGTGGGATCGAGCATTGATTGTTTGATTTGGAGAAGGCGCGCTTGGAGTTTTACTAGTTGGGGATGAAGCCGAAAACGGCGTTTGCGTCGAGTTGTGGTAATTGTGAGCCAGTTTAAGTAA
>JAAELO010000128.1 GCA_024226555.1 Desulfobacterales bacterium
GTTCGCGTGTGTGTGCTTCATGTTTTTTTGTTTGTTGTTTTTAGGAACGGAAAGCAAGGGAAGGGAAAGGAAGGAAGGGAAAGGAAGGAAGGGAAAGGAAGGAAGTGAAGGAAAGGAAGGAAAGGAAAGGAAGGAAAGGAAAGGAAGGAAATGAAAGGAAAGGAAGGAAAGGAAGATGATGTGTATGTTGATTGTAGTGTTGTTTTGATATTTATAATTATATAATGTCAGTTGGTATCCGTATGGGTCTGCTCCCCTCCCTGCACGTTTGCCTCTTGTCAACAGGAGGTTGCTGTGGTTGGTGACCTGCCTCTCTCGGTCAGGAGGTTATCTGAATTAAACAATGACCTCCTCATGAAAAGGTTCATTTAACCTCCTGCGCTTTGACGTCAGGAGAGGTTTTCAGATTTTTTTTCATCCACATTTTGGAATGGACACTCACAAGTTGATAAGATTTACAAGAGAGTTCCATCCACGGGTTCTTGGACATTGAGTCATGAATTGTTCTGCATTAGGGATCTGACTCCACGAGATTCATTGGTTCAGTATTTGGGGAGTGCTCTTGTTCACCTTCTTTTAGCCTCTTGACAGGGGTCCACAATAGGAGGATATCACTAAAAAATTGCGATTTCCTCCCCGCGTCAGGAGGCTTTTGACTCTATATTATTCGTGAGGAGGTGAATTTCATGAGGTTCCTACACAATTTCGCTGTTTCCTGACGTCAGGAGGTACCCACATAATACAAGATTGCAGTGAGAGGCTATACGTTGCTGACCCTCCTTCGAAGCCTCCTGACGTACCGGTCTTTGTTTTCCTCTACCAGTGA
>JAAELO010000129.1 GCA_024226555.1 Desulfobacterales bacterium
ACTTGATTTGGTCGGTAATGCTCAAGGTTCAAACCGTGCCTAGATGAATAAGATGAGCATTTCTTTCTAAAAATGTCTTTTAAATACGAGGGGTTCAGGAAATTTAGCTCTCATAAAATACTTATTGATAAAACGTGCACTGTGAAGTAAGAATCTGAGAACATCTAAACCGGGCATAATGTTATGAAGCGATTTGTACTTTTTGCAAATGATTTTGTTGGTATTTTTTAGATTATCAAAGTGAAGATGAAGAAAGTGGTGCAGAAGGGGATCATGAAAGTGATTACGACACTGAAAAAAAGTATGTCTTTAAGAAATGTTATTTGTGACAAGCGAATGAAATCGGTCCATCATACAGGCTTGCTAGACTTATTACCTGAGTCGTAGTTATTGCTATTGAGTTCATTTGCTGGACGCTCAAACTACGACTCATAATCGAACAGTTGTCTTTTTGGACTTACTTTTTCTGCCTCGTTCTCATATTACCATGGTTACAGTGATGTCATTGGCAATGGCCTAAATCCACCGGGTCTAAAACGTCGTGGAAAACAATGTTCCTTTGTCTTAAAGCATAATTCACTATTTGTTTTGCAGAAAGCTCTTACCAATCCAGCTTTTTCGATATTCGTTCAAAACTTTTTTCAAGATTTTGTACTAAAACGGCTGCCAAATAGGGCTGG
>JAAELO010000130.1 GCA_024226555.1 Desulfobacterales bacterium
GGTAAAAATAATAAAATAAAAATGATAAAACGAAGAGCATATGGATTTTTAAATTTTGAGAAAATGAGGTTAAGAATATAAGATGAATGCTAGGTAAAATTAAATTTAAAAAACATTTGGCGCGTAAATAAACTTGGTGAACCAACTTATTGCTGTTTTGGTTCACAAAGTCAAATATTTTTTCTAGTTTTGTGGTGGCTCGAAAAATATTAGATTCTAATTCATATAATTTCATTTTTGCTCCTTTTTTAGTTAAACATTATGTTGGTTAATCAATGTTACTAAAATTGGAGCAATTTGCAAAATAAATATTTGACCTATTTGACTAATTGACTTATTACTAGATATCAACTAAAAAGAGGTACACTCAAATGATTTGAGCGTGATTCTTTTCGGCTGAAATTCAACTACGTACATATCAGCAAAATAAATGTATGAAAATATACCAAAAACTGCCCGAATTTTATTAACATTGTGAAGCAAACATAATGTTTAACAAAAAACCGAGCAGTTATGAATTTATTTAAAACCGAACAATTTTTTTTAGAATCTAATACAAAATTACAACAAATAATTGAATTTATAGGAATGCAAAGTAGTGAATTGGAAGCACACAAAGTTGAAGAACATATTCTAGCAAAATTGCTTTCAATCGGAAAGTCATTGTTAAGTGGTTATTTCACTGGTGTTTCTCAAAATGATGTTGGCGATAAGGTTGTAAATTCAGATAAAGTAGAACTAAAACGTCACGAAAAAAGAACTCGAAAGTATTTTTCAATTTTTGGAAAAATAGATATTGAACGCCAAATTTACTGGCTCAAAGGAGAGCAATCTGTTATTCCACTTGATAATCATTGTAATCTTCCAGAGCAGGTATACTCCTATTATTTACAAGATATTATCAATGATTTTTCTGTTGATGTAACTTTTGAGAAAACTCAAGAAAAGTTGAAGAAGTTGTTTAATATTAACATTGGAGATCGTCAAATAGAAGAGCTTCCTTCGACTACAGATAATTATTGTGCTTCCTATTTTGAGCAAAAAGAAGTGCCTAAAAAAGAAAACGAAGGCGAATTACAGGTTATGGAATTTGATGGAAAAGGAATTCCACTAATAAAAAAAGATACAGCAAAAATAAAGTCCCGTAAAGGAAAGGGAGAGAAAAATCAGAAAAAAAAGGAAGCATTAATAGGTACAAGTTATACTGTTGATAAGCGTATAAGAAGTGCCGAAGAAATCGCAAAAAATTTAATTTATCCTGAAGCAAACTTTAATCAAAATAAGAAAAAGGAGCAGATAAAAGCTCAGAATATTATCCGGTTTGGGAGTTTAAAAATGCCTAAAAGTAATGTAGTACAGTTAATTCAAAAAGATGCAAACAAAAGAAATCCAGACAATAAAAAGGATGTGATTGTTTTATTAGATGGAAGTCTGTATCAAGAAAAAATAGTGAGAGACTCGCTTAATGAAATTCCAAAATATACAGTTATACTAGATATAATTCATGTGATAGAATATCTTTATGATGTTGCTCATGCAATCTATTCAGAAAATGGAAAAGAAATAAAAGATTATGTTTATAGCTTGTTACTAAAAATACTACAAGGAAAAGTTGGTCGTGTTATAGGTGGTTTAAAACAAATTATAACAAAGCGTGATTTATCACAAAATAAAATAAAAACTTTAGAAAAGGTTGTAAAATATTTGGAAAATCATAAACTTAATATGCAATATGATAAATATATAGAAAAAGGATACCCTATTGCAACTGGAATTGTTGAGTCTACTTGTAAGCAAATTGTAATTGGCAGAATGGAAGGTTCAGGTATGAAATGGTCATTAGATAGAGCAGAAAGTATGTTACATATGCGATCTATTTCTAAAAGTGAACAATGGGAAGATTTTAATAAGTATAAAATTGAAAATGAACGCAAAAGAGTCCATAAGCCATTCATTATCAAAAGAGTTGCTTAACTATTCAGTTAAAAAGAGGGACACTCAAATGAATTTGTAAATCTGTAATAAACTTTCGTTGCCATGAAGGGTGCAAATGTCTGTCAAATTCATCTATTGCAATTACTCCTTTTGCTTTTTCAAAGACATTTTCTAAATTAGAATTAAAAGAAGCTCGTAATGAAACTATTTTAAATATTATATCAGTAATTAATAAGA
>JAAELO010000131.1 GCA_024226555.1 Desulfobacterales bacterium
ACCCCTGAGCCCACATTCCTCGAATAAGCCCCACATTCCTCGCATAGGTGGGTCATAGAATGTCAGAAATGCTTGCTTGTCTTTGGTTGCAGTCTCCCTTGGAACTCCAGAAACAAAACCTAAGGCTTCAGCAAGTGTTAAAACTGTTGATTTCAACCCAAAAAAGTAGTTTTCAAATGACATAAATTTGAAAAAGTACTCTATTTTTTAAATAAAAGGAAATTTGAAAATAATTTTTTAGATAAACTTAAATTCAGAAATCAAATCCTTGCGAATTTGAAAAATAAAATTATATCCAGAAAGTCGAATTGTCAAAGGAGATATAAAAGAAGGACTGTGGCAGTGCGTCAAAAGGTCTTTTAGATACAATTAATATTATATCTTTAAGACCTAATTTTTTTCAAATTTAGATAAATTTGAATTTAAAGTGATTAGAGTAAAAGAGTAAGAGCGAGGAAAAGCAGTGTTCCATTTCATCCCCAGGAAAGTTCATACCTTTACCCACTCCCCGCACACACACCACACCACGAAACTGATGTACGTTGCAAAGAGTTCTGCTGTTTTTCCAAAAGTTATTTTTCAGATCTCCAAATATTTGAAAAAATATCCATTCCGTTGTGAATACGCTTTTCCAAAAAATTTTCAAATTTGAACAAATTTGAACAACAAAAAAAGGTTTTTTTTTCAAATTACCTTCTCAAATCAAATTTTGCAAATTACTTCTCATTTGAAAAAAACGAGTTTTGTTAGAAATACTTTTTTTCGAATTCTCAAGGATTTGATTTCTAAAATGGAAAATAAAAAAATAATTTATCAAAATAAAATAAATTTGAAATACCTATATCTCGCTAGCTGTGAACCCATGTCGTGCATAACATCCAAAATAAGCTTTCCCCCTTCCTCCAACCGATGTGCTATTCGCAACTTGTCAATTTCCAAATCCTTTGCGATTTCGGCTAATCGTTCGCTTTGCGCGCAATTCTTCCTATCATATCGATGCCTGTGCGTTGCGAAAAGGGAAAATTTTTCACTTCCACCTGAAATTGTGAAACACGAAAAAAGAGGCAAAAAATCGATTCTGTTTTTGCAGATATCGGTGACGACCTGTCTGACACGACCATGCATCAGAAATTTCGTCATTGCTGTGGCAAGCCTGGAGATGGATCGAGCGAAATCT
>JAAELO010000132.1 GCA_024226555.1 Desulfobacterales bacterium
CCCAGCCATGCGCAATGCTCTGTTCGCATACTACCGCGTCGTCGTACCCCGTCTAACCGCTGCTGAGCAACAGATCGACGAACTCAAATCCTCCGACCCCAACGATGAAATGTCCGACCGCGCTCGACGTGTGTTCCGACGGAACATCGAAAAGGACCTACGCCGAGAAGCCGTCGCACAAGAAGCCGACGCCGAATTACTGGAACAGGACAAAGCACTTCGGCTGATTTTCGAAGACTTCTCCGACATGAGTGTCAAACAGCTAGACCGTGAGCTCCGACGTCGAGGACTCAAATGTGGAGGTCCCAAAGCTGGGAAAGTGATGCATTTAGAAACATGGTTTAAACAGAGAAAATTCGACGAAGTACCTCCGGAAGAACCAACCGATTCATCGGACCAACCCGAACCCATTTCAGTCCCTGCCGGAACGTTCCTTATCAGACGACATACGACGCGATCTCGGGTCGTCCCGATGGATGTCGACGGCGAATGAATTCCCTTCCCCGCTCTCCTTCAACATGTACTGAGCACTGGTCTGCGTTGCGTATAGATGTGATTTTGTGACTGCATTGTATTTAGCACAAAA
>JAAELO010000133.1 GCA_024226555.1 Desulfobacterales bacterium
CCGTTGTTTTTTGTTATGCCTTGTTTTTCATCAAAAATTCTAATTATTAGAGGTTCCCCTATATTAATTAATACCAAAAAAAGAAAAATTTGTTTACCTTGTAAAATAGTGAGAACTCTTATAAAAATGATGAGATTTTATAATATAATAAAAAGCAGATGTAATGATAAATATTTTTAATAAAATAATGAAAAGTAAAGGGATAATTAAAAGTGGTTTAATCCTTTTAATTATAGTTCTTTTTTATATATTTTGTGCCTATATTCTTTTGACAATAGGAATATACTTTGGGTTTGAATTAAAAAAGTAGGATTTAATATGGATGATATAAAAAGATATTTAAAGGACAATCTTAAAATAAGGATTGTTGATAAAAAAATAGAACTTACTCTTGAGGGTGAAGTTATATCCTCTAATTCCCTTGAAGGTGAAGAAAAAGAAAAATCAAATACGCTATTCTGTGACAGTTGTGGTCAGACGATGCTTGATAGTCAATTCTGTTTTACATGCTCAGATCCAGAGAGGTCTATTTGTCTTTTATGTTGCAACTGCATGTAATCAGACTTCCAAGAAACGCCCTTTTGATTAATCTATGCGCCGAATAAATACCTCAAAATATTATTTATATTCCTGCAATTAAAATTAATTATTTGCCTTGAAATTAAAACAAAATTAAGCATTCTGGATAAGCCTGATTCTGTTTATAGAAATAAACAGTCAGCATAATTTGCTGGTAAATTTTTTATTAATATTGTTAGATTCCAGTACTTCATACTAAAAATCCCTAAGTTGATCTTCAGAAAGGTTTTTTTTTCAATTTTACCGTTTTTATAACCCTCAGTTAATACGAAGCAGGGTTGTAATTTGATTAATGATAACTGGAAAGTTCGATCAAAACAAACAAAACCAAGGCCTTTTGTTTTATAGGCCCTATTTCTTTTTATAAACCACTGTAATCTCTTTAGTGATCCTTGATCTCGCCTTTTTTTTCATTTTCTTCAGATCAGATTTCTTGTGATCCTTAACCTCAATACAGGTTGAGCATAGAGCCACAATATTCTTAACAGTGTTTTCTCCACCATCTTCAAGACTCAGGATATGATAATTTTTGAGAGATCCTTCCACTTCACAAAGCTCACAAGAGCCATCTGCACGTCTCATTACAAGATCAGTAACATTTCTATTAACCTCTTTATATTTTTTAACATTGGTTACATTTTTAAAATGTTCGGGAAGTATTTTTATTTTTGAGTCAATCTCTTTGGGTTTGAAATTGCTATAGGTTTTCTTATCTGTAAAAGAACCTTGTGTTTCTGTAATTATAAGACTGTCATTGTCTTCTAATGGTTCAATTGTTTTTTTTGGAGATCTCCTTCTTATAACAACTTTATCCTTTGAAGGATTTCCCTCTTCATCAAAACCAAGCCATTTTTTGTGATTTTCAGCTTTTAAAAGCTTTTCTAAACCTTGCTGGGTTTCTTCTGCAGAAAATTTTATTCCCATCTCCCGCAACATTCCCTGAAGCTGCAACACTGTTAATTCTTTTTCCATCTATTCCACTTCTCTTATTTTTCAATGATCCCTTGTTAAAATCTCTTAGCGCAACACCTTATGACCGAATATGAAAGTTTTGTCAAACTTATAGTTCACAAAACGAAAATGAAGGGAAAATAATAATCTTTTATATAATATTATATAGATATGTATTTGATATTACAAAGTAAAAAAGTTAAAAGGGGCTTTTACAAAATTTCTATTGTAACAAACCCCTTTAAATCACACAGACTCCCAACCTTTTTTTACATTATCTTTTACTGAATCCTGAAATATCTTTCCAATTTGTTCTTCAGAATCAGATACAATAATATTTTTCTTTAACAAATCTTTCCTGTTAGGACTAAAATCTGTATAGAAAAAAACATAGGCTGGAAATTCCTGTTGTTCCTCTTTATTTGTTTTCCAAAGGAGGAATTTTCTAACCATTTTTTTTCCTTTGCTTTCTTTTACGTAAACCTCTCTTTTTATGATTGTACTTTCAGGAAGATCTTTAACAGCCCCTTCCTTTGGAACCTCTATGAAATCATCGATTTGAGAGAATCTTACATCTTCATAAACAGCTTTCTTGTCATCTCTGAATTTTATAAATTGGGGGACAGAGCAGCTTACACTTGGCATAACTGAATCAATAATCAGTTTTCCATCTTCATATTTTAAGCAGGTTTTCCTTATAACAGAGGTTGCACTTTCTGATATAAGGTCAATTGTTGAAAATTCAATTACCCTTTCAGGTTTAATCATTTGAAAAGCTACCTTGTTTCTTGCCACTTCGATATAGTTTGATTCTATACGTTCAGAT
Source organism: Desulfobacterales bacterium (assembly GCA_024226555.1). GTDB lineage: Bacteria > Desulfobacterota > Desulfobacteria > Desulfobacterales > JAAELO01 > JAAELO01. The sequence continues at coordinate 2,357 of JAAELO010000133.1, forward strand.
TCAAGTTCTTTAAGGAGTTCTCTTCTTTCATCATCTGTAAAACCATGGTGTAAATGGCCAAAAATCTGATAGGTATTGTCTTCTCTCATAAACGCTAAAAGAAGATCCCTTACTAAACCTTCGCGGTCTCCATCTCCTTCTGCATATCCAACAACCACAGCATCAAAAGTATGTTTAGGTTTGATTTTATACGTAAACCCCTGGGAAGGTTTTACTATTACACCTTCTTCACCACCCTCTTCAACCTTGTTTATAAAAATCTCTTTTATCTCGTTTCTGCTTTCAACAACCTTTGCATCAAGATAATGAAGAGTACCTTCTGCAGGAAAAATAGTCTTCAACTCTTCGAAGGTTTCAAGTGAGTTTTTATATGGGGAATCTTCAGGTTGAATTATATCAAATGCGGCAAATTTAAGATGTTCCGAGCTTTCTGCAAGAGCTTTTGTGGTATGAAATGCACGTACCCGTCCCTCATCATTATAATAAATTTCGCCTGGTATGGCTATATTTTTAATTTTTTTAGTTTTAAATAGCTCTTTTGCATTTTTTAAAATTGGAAGATCATCATATATTCTTCCAGATCTGTTTATTAAAAAAGGTGCTCCTTTAATACAACACAATGAAAAATAGTGTCCATCATATTTTGTTGAAACCAGATATTTTTCATCACTTGTTATATTTGTTAAAATCTTGTCTTTCTCTATAGCAATGTATCTGGAAACGACTGTTTTTTTATAGCCGGTTGTTAGTTCCTGATAATCTTTAATATCCATTTTGAGTTCTTACCTTTTTCTATTTTAAGGAATCTCTAATAACTGCTCTAAAACAAAAGGTTTTAGTTTTGATTATTAAGAGTTCCCTTTAGTTGGTATTGGCTTCAGTTCAAGATTTGATAGATGCATAATCAAAAGATATTTGTTTCCATCTATCCTGCCTTCAAGAAATGCTCTAAATGGTTTACCACCTTCCTGAAATATCAAAGGTCCCATCCCTTTTACCCCGCTTCCTATTAACATCAAACTCTCTTTTTCATGAAGTTGCTTTGACATATCAAAAAGGAAATCATATGTTAAACCGCTTGTATGTTTAAGTTGGTATTTTCGGGCAAATATAAATTTGTTATATGCCTCTTTTTTTGGCATATATTTACCTGACCATTTTAAAGGTGCATCAATACACACATTTGGTCTTAAGTACCTTGGCTCCCTCTCCTCTTTCAGAGAACCATCGGGAAGAAAAACGAACTCTTTATTTCTTATTCTAAATACAACTTTCTGGTCATTACCTATATAAACTCTTGTAGTACTTGTCAGAAACTGACCAGTTATCTCCATATCCACTTCAGGGTCAGATTCTATTAGTGCTTCAGCAAGTTTTTCAGGGTCTCCATCATACTTGCTTAAAAGACCTTCAGAACTGTGCTCAGCAACACCCTTTATAATTTTTTTATTTGCAGCCTTCTCTTTTTCAGATGTTTGATAAAACACTGCCTGTTTAGGTGTGAAATTCTCAAAAACAATCTCGGAATTTCTCTCTTTTTCATTTGAAATATTTATTAATCTACTCATAATTATAGCATCCCAAAATCAAAACTATCAGATTCATCAATTTCCTCTTCAGGAGCAGTTTCAGTAACTGCTGTTTCGAGGCCCAGATATTCAAATTCAGTTTTCTTTCCAACCACCATAAAAACTGTATCTTCATTTAAAATCAGATACGCATCATCACCTTCATAATCTGCACGGTAGTTAAAAATCATATGAAAAATTTTACCACTTTTAAGCTCTTCAAGGATTTTATCAGCTCCATCTTCAATATCCAGCTGATAAATTGATTTAACATTCATATCCATATAGTCTTCAATGGATACATCCTCTCTAAGTTCAACAGCTTCATCAAAAACAGAAGGAACCTTTTCAAGCTTTTTTCCTTCTTCATCAACAGCTTCAAGCTCTTTCCTTGTAATATACTTTCCATCTTCCAAAAAAAGTCCTAAAGCAACAGATCCTGAAGGGAGTAAATATCTTCCATCTTTTGTGATACCTGCCAGACTGCACTCATTACCATCCTGATCATAGGTTTTTACTTCAGTCCAGCCATATACTTTCTTTCTATCAAGTTTATTGATAGAAGCTGAAAAGGAGAATGAGTCAGTTTTAAAATTTGCAAGTTTTGCCATAATTTTTCCTTAGAAATAAATTATAAAAAAGTTATCCAGATTCCCTTATACTATCTCAATAAAATTACTTATATTGAAAACAAATGTCAACTGAGTATTGAATACTCTAATAATTAGAATTTTGATCGAAATACAGAAAAATCCCTGCATAAGAAAAAATAACGAGTCGATTCGTTTATAAAGCGCCTTAATTTATAAACATTACAACATTTTTTTCCGAAATATACTCCATTTGTTTTGTTTTAATTTTTTTTAAAACAATTTACGTAGCTCAATTAAAAGGCAGTTATTAGAGATCCCATTTATATATATACAGAGTAGATATAAAAGACTATTAAACAGAACACATCTGTTGATTAAAAATCCATGGGAA
>JAAELO010000134.1 GCA_024226555.1 Desulfobacterales bacterium
AGGCCAAGAGCCTGGGCAAAACTGATGATCATGTCATAATTAGGACGTAATCGGTTCCTCTCATAGTTAGAAACAAGTACCTGGGTAATGCCGATCTTTTCCGCAAGTTCTATCTGTGTATGGCCTTGTTCCTTCCTTAACCTTGCAAGGCGTTCTCCAAGGGGTTCTTGGCTTGGAGGGGTCTTTAATTTATATTTTGATTTTTGAGGCATAATACTGTGATCAAGGATTTAATTCCGTCCCAAAATCAGGGGATGTAATTCCCCAACCCAGTTTAATTCAATCCATTTAATTCGCTTCTTTTAATTCCCTTTAAAAAAGAAAATTTTAAAAATTTAATTCCTTCCTTATAATTCCACCTCGTACTCAACGATGGTTTACATGGAGGGAGTTATGGACCCCATACCTTGTCCCTGTTGCAACTCATTTTTCGTTCCAAGAAATAAACTACAGGTTTTTTGTTCAAAAACGAATTGCCAGAGGGCCAGAAAAGCCCTATGGCAAAAACAAAAATTAGCATGTGATCCGGAATACAAAGAAGATCAGAAATTAGCCAATCAGAAATGGCTACAAAATTTCCCCGATTATTGGGCAGACTATCGCCAACGAAATCCTGAAAACGCTGCCAGGAACCGTTCTTTACAGAAAATCAGAAACTGTAAAAGGCAAGAAAACAAGGCGCATTTCAAGGCATCAAAAACTATCGGTATTGCAAAGATGGACTCGAGTAAAGCCAGTAACCATGAACTTTTAGGCCAATATTGGCTTGTTCCAACCGTTGCAAAGATGGACCCGGTAAAAATTTTTATAACTACAGCCCCGGTCTGTTCGCCATAATTGCAAAGATGGACTCGGGGACTTGAGAAAATTTTTGTGTTACACAGATCATGAAACTCGTCTAACCAGGAGGAGATCATGATAAGAAAAAAAGTACTTGTTTTGGACCGGATACGCCATACCGGCAAAAGTTTTTGTTTTATCCCTCACCGTTTCCTTACAGACGGTTTTTTACAATCATTGACCCGGCATGAGCTGGCACTGTACCTGTTTCTCGTGTTGGCCTCAGACATGAATGGGCTTTCGTATTACGGGGATAAAAGTATCTGCTCCATACTGAGTCTTAAAGAGCAAGACTATCTTTTTGCCCGTAATTGTTTGATCCATAAAGATCTTGTCGTATATGACGGCACCCTGTTCCAGGTCCTTTCACTGCCACCAAGTGCCCATAAAATATAGGGAGGCGCAATGATCAATAAAAGAATGATATTTGAAATTCATCGGTTAAAAAATATGGGAATGTCCAATCGAGAAATCGCAAAAGCATCTGGTTGCAGCAGAAAAACGGTAGCAAAATATATCTCCAATCCAGAGTTGAAACCATCCAAAAGGAAAGGCCGGACACTGAAGCTTGCACCATACCATGACTATATCCGGAAATTGATAATCAAATATCCAAAATTAAAAGCGCCAGTTGTTTTACGACAAATAGAACAAAAGGGGTTTGATGGCGAAATATCCATTTTAAGAGATTTTCTGCGTAAAATCCGGGGACAGTCAGTAACAAGGCAGGCTTACAGCCGGTTTGAATCAAACCCTGGGCAACAGATGCAGGTTGACTGGGGACATTTTGGGGCTATTTCCTATGGGAAGACCAAAAGAAAACTGTATGGGCTTGCCGTTATAGAATCCCACAGCAGGATGCTTTATGTTTCTTTTACCCATAGCCAGAAACAGGAAGCACTTCATCAGGCCTTGTTTGATGCCTTCAAGTATTTTGGCGGCACCCCAGATGAACTTGTGGTGGATAACATGCTCACAGCTGTTACGGAACGGGCAGGTTCTCTGATACGGTTTAATGACAACTTTCTTGAATTTTTACTCCCCTTTGGTATCAAGCCTGTGGCCTGCAATATCAGGTCGCCCCATGAAAAAGGAAAAATTGAAAGGAGCATTCATTATATCCGACACAACTTTTTGCCGTTAAAAAAATTTAACAACTTGCCGGATCTCCAGTCCCAAGCTATGAAATGGCTGAACACCATCGCCAATACCAGGACACATAACACTACAGGAGAAATCCCGGTAAAAAGGCTTCAAAGGGGCCGGCTTAAAAAGCTGCCGGATATTGCCCTGGATTACAGGGAAATACATATCTTATATGCCCATAAAGATTTTGCATTACGATTTGACTCTAATACCTATACTGTTCCGGTTTGGGCGATTGGTAAAACCGCTGTCTTGAAAGCAAATCAGGAAAAAGTATGGATCTATTACAAGACCCGATGCATTGCCGTCCATGCCAGGTCCTGGGAGAAAAAACAAAGGATCGAACTCGAATCCCATAAATCACAACTTCATAAGCTTAGGAAACGAAGGCTTGCTGATAAAAACGTTCTTGCCTTTCTATCTTTGGGACAAACAGCGCTGGATTATTTAAACGAACTTGAAAAAACAGGGTCACCATTAAAAAAAGATATTATCCAGATAATGACCCTGAAAGACGAATATGGAGACAGTTCAATAATTATCGCCTTGAACAAGGCATTGGATCTAAAGCTATACGGTGCGGATTATATCCAAAATATTCTTTATCAGAAGATGACACCCAAAACCTGTCATCCCCCTGTGAGACTGAAAGAGGATAGGTTCAACGAAATAAGGCTTTGTTCTCCCAATCTTGCCGAATATGATGCACTGGTCCTCAAGAAAAGGAAAAAAACATGAATACCGTTATAGAAAAGTTCAAAACATTAAGGTTGAAAAATTGTGCACAAAACATAGAAAACATTATTGAACAAGCGAGCCAGAAAAACCTGTCTCCCCTTCAAGCCATTGAACGGTTAATTGACATTGAAATCGAAGAACGGGATAAAGCCAGAATGATATTAAGGTTCAAGCAATCTAAGCTTGATACAAAAGTCACCATTGATCAGTTTGATTTTAATTATCACAAATCCCGGCAGGCTCAAAAAAGTATAATTTTAAATCTTATGGATCTTGATTTTATTGAAAAGAAAAAAGATATCATCATGATTGGCAACCCGGGCACAGGAAAGAGTTATCTGGCTAAATGTATCGCCTTTGCTGCCACCCAGGCTGGAATAAAAACGCTTTTCACTACTGCTATGGATATGGTCAATCATCTGATAGCAGCTGAAGCTGATCATAATTTGCTCAAAAAGCTTAGATATTATCAATCACCGGATAATTTAGTTGTCGACGAGATCGGTTACCTTCCACTTGGCCAACAGGGATCAAATCTGATTTTCCAGGTAATCAGTGCAAGGCATGAGAAAAAATCTACCATGATTACAACCAACTTGCCATTTGCCCAATGGGGAAACATTTTTGACAGCACTACTGTTGCCACAGCGATTGCCGACCGTCTTGTTTACAACTCTGAGATCCTTGTATTGGAGGGCCCAAGTTATCGAAAGAGGAACTAATCAAAATTAAATTAAAAACTGAAAAGCCGGTTAATTTTTAACTGGTATATGGAGGCTCTTGATCGTTTTTTTAAGCATCAAAATGGACAGGTGCGCCAAAACTCAGGCGTGGGGTCTCTTGAAACCCTGGTTTTGGGGAAAAAGCAAATCCCTGATCACACCCTACACCGTTATCTTTAACACAAAATTCCCAATTTTTACCTTGATCTATACAAGAAATAAGAATTTCTCCCGACGGCTTTCCCAGATGTTGCACTGCATTTTCTATAAGGTTTTGAAAAACTTGTATGAATAAAATTTTATCATATTTAATAATTGGCAGGGATTCCTCGATAGTTATGGTTATATTCTTGGGTAACATAATACTGTCTACAATCTCTTGAATATTTTTTTTACTATCCAATTGTTGTTTTTCGACTTTGGTGCGGCCAACTCTTGAATATTGAAGTATTCCTTCTATTAAATTGTGCATCCGTTTTGTTCTAATCAAAAGTTTATCAAGATACTCTTGCCCTTTTTTATCAAGGGATTCTGAATAATCTTCAGACAGCCATTTTGCAATTGAACTGATACCACGCAAAGGAGCTTTTAAATCATGGGAAACTGTATAGGAAAAATCTTTTAATTCAGAGTTTGCACGAACTAAGTCGCCTAATAGTGTTTCTCGTTGTTCTTCAACCTGTTTTCGTGCTTGTAATTCGTTGTTTAAGTCCATCTGTATTTGTTTAAGGACAGTTATATCTTTGGCAATAGAATTGAGATGCTTGATTGTCCCGTCAGTTTCATAGTGAATATTAAATGACCAGGTAATAAATCTGGTTTTACCAGCAAAGTCTATCATTCTATTTTCATAAACATGAGATGTAAGTTTTTTTTCGCCCCATTCGGCAAACGCCTGAACAGTTTTTTCTTTATCATCGGGATGAATGAAATCAAAAGCTGAAAACCCGGCACAATCGTCAGCTTTTATTCCAAATCGTTTTTCAGCTGTATGATTGATAAATATAAAATTTCCTTTATTATCTACCC
>JAAELO010000135.1 GCA_024226555.1 Desulfobacterales bacterium
ACTCATTTATTCACTCTTAACTTCTTCGAATAGTGAGTCATGAAAAAGACGCGAGAGGATCCTCATGAGATGGCGGAAAAGGTATGAAAAAAAGCTAGAGAAAAGTTGGTGGCGGCCGGCCCAAAAAAAGTTTTGGCGTGTCCCCTTTTTTTCACCTCTTTCACTCCTGTTTTTTTGTTTGAACAGTGAAAAAACGGAAATGTATTCCTCAAACCCAGCTTTTCGATTCCAACTAGATTCCACTTATCCCGCGCATTTTGAAAATGTATGGCGAAGAAAATGAGTCAATTTCATTCGAACCCAAAAATGAAAATTTATTTCTCGAACTCACTTTTCCAATTCCAACTTGATTCCACTTATCCGTCGCATTTTGGAAAAGTATGGTGAAGAAATTGAGTCATTTTCATGGAATAATTTTTCAAAATTCGAGGGATAAGTGGGATGGAGTCGGAGTTGGACAACTGAGTCCGATGAATAAATTTCCATTTTTTCGGATCGAATGAAATTGAGTCATTTTCATGGAATAATTTTTCAAAATTCGAGGGATAAGTGGAAATTACAACTGAGTCGACCTATTGGACTATTGACTGGTTCCTAATCAAATAGGAACAAATAAATCGATTTTTTCGCGGGAGAGCTAATTGCAGTCGCTTCGACGGACGCAAGCCTCAATAAATCTACAAGAGACGCTTCAAAGCCGCATTTATTCGCTCTTAACGTCTTCGAACGAGAGTCCC
>JAAELO010000136.1 GCA_024226555.1 Desulfobacterales bacterium
ACCTTCATTATGTGTATTGTTCAATGTTAATTTTCAAAATAAAAAAGGACATTTCGCCAGTAATTAAACAAGAGAAATGTTCTATTTAAAGGAATCTCTAATAACAGTCTTTTAACCGAACTACTTAGTTATTACGAAAAAAAGCTGTTTTAAAATCAGCTCGTTATATTTTCGAATGGCTTGTATTTCAATCAAAATTCTAATTATTAGAGGTTCCCTATAGAGAATCTTACATTTTATTTTATCAAACATATAATTTTATATTTTGATTTCAGTTTTAATTATGTGACATTATTTGTTATTAATATTTAACACACAAACAATTAAACCTGAAAGAAAATACTAAAATTTTTAGGTGTACATTTTGTATATGTAATGTTAGTTAGAAAAATTCAGATTTTAGTGTATATTTAAAAGGCGTTTTGAGACTAACTAAATTTGAAGAGTCCCCATAAGAAGCACTCATAAAAAAACGAAAGATATGATTTTTATTTTAGACGTTATTGAGGCTTGCTAAATTGAATTGATACATAAAAACCTAAAAATCAGGTTTTTATTTTAGAATCAACTTGTTTATATTATAAATACATGTGGAGAATTATTTAATTTGCCCGGATTTCAGGAAATTTTAATACTTGCAGGAATAGTTTTTCTAATATTTTTTATACCTAGGATAACAAGAAAAACAAAGAAAAAGACCATAGTAAAAACTGATGTAAAGCTTGTTCACTGGAAAATCAGATTACTAATAGTGTTATCATTTACATGGTTATCTATTGCAGCTATATATTATAAAGTATGGACAGGTGCTTTTGTTGAATTTTTAAAATTTGGTTTATTTCCTGTTTTTGGTGTATGGGGCCTTTACTGGGTGCTTCAGGGTTTCAGTAAAAAATCCTGAATAATCTGTAACTCATTTCATTTGTGGGATTTCACCCTATAAAAATGATATTTCCATCCTATATACATAATTATCTAAAAATTCTATTATAGTGAACCTCTAATAATTTGAATTTTGATTGAAATTCAACGTTTATAAAAGCTTATAGTTTAATATAATCTCTTCATTAGAAAAAATATAACGAGCTGATTCGTTTATAAAAAAGGTTTTACTTATGGGAACCTCTAATAATTAAAATTTTGGATGAAATACAAGGCATTTCAAAAAATAACGAGCCGATTGTATTACAGTTTTTTTTGGAAATAACAAAGTATTTCGCCAAAAGAGAGGTTATTAGAGATTCCCTTATAAAGTTTACAGTTTTTTTCGTAATAACAAAGTAGTTCAGTTAAAAGGCGGTTATTAGAGATTCCTATATTTAATTAAATCCCTTAAACAGGTTTTGAAGTGAATTCTTTAAAAAAAGATGAAAATTCAGGTGAAACAGAAAAACTCTATAAAGAGTTATTCCATAAAACCAGTATACTAATAGGTTTCTTCTATGATACAAAATATAAACTTGAAAAGCTTTCTTTAGAAGCAATTGACAAAAATGTTAAAGTCGGCACAAAAACCCCAGGGGAGTTAATTAAAAGGCAATTTCTATATTGGAGAGATTATTGCAATTTTCTTACTAATCTGATGACTCCTTTTCAGTTTATGGATAGTGATAAGAAAACGGGGAACGATTTAAACGAAAATTTATTAAGTTTCATTGATGAAGCTCTCGATAAAACTTATGAAACTATCAAATTAACGATTGATGATGTTTGGAAAATAACAGATCTTTCAAACGATTTTTCAATAAAAAGTCTTGAAAATCTAAATGAATCATTTTCAGTTCCATGGGAAGACATTGATAATTCAGAGCATGCTATTGAAATAATAAACAAGCATGGTAATGAGATGATTAAACATCTTAAAGAACTTGTAAATGCTCTTGATTCAGAGACCAGAAAAGAGTTAAAAAGTATTGATGCTTATATGATCAGTAAACTTTTTCCTGGGAATCTTTTTTCCTAAAAACTTATCTGCCAAGTACACAGTTCTCATGAGAATCTACATACAGATCACAATAGATCTGACCGATCTCTCTAAAATCAAATCGATTATAGAATTCTATAGCTTAGAAATTGTGTATCCATGTTGATAACCGCATTTATTCCAAACCTGTTAAAAACTTCAATTAGCAAATTGTTCCCTTAAAGCTATTACTGGATGGTTAAGGGAGAATACTTCTCAGTAATCAAACAAAGCCAATTGTTTGAACCATAAAAATTGATTTAAAGGAACCTCTTCTAAGTAACACTTTTTATATATTATGTGTTATTAGGCAGTTAGGTTCCAGAATATCTATTCTGGAGGAGTCGCTAATAATTAAAATTTTGGATGAAATATAGCGTTTATAAAAGCTTTTAGTTTTATAAAATCTCTGCATTTCAAAAAATAACGAGCCGATTTTATTACAGTTTTTTTTGGAAATAACAAAGTATTTCGGC
>JAAELO010000137.1 GCA_024226555.1 Desulfobacterales bacterium
AAAAAACACAAAAAAACATTCAAAAGTTTCTTTTTAATTCTTTTCCCTTTTTTTATACAATTTTTACTTTCCATAAAAAAAATCTTTCTCCTTCTTTTCCCACACTTTTTACAATCGTTTAGGGATGCCTTGGCATCCACAACCTCTCTATCTTCACTTCTTTATAATCTCTCATATCCTTATTTTATTATTTATTCTTTAAAACTCCACATAAATTTCGCGCTCCCAAAAAAGGGAAACGCCATAAAGGGACGGGTTGCCAGAGATCTAGAGGTATAGACCCGTTTTCTCCAACCTTTAAAACACCTCTTGACATCATATCCAATAATAATACTTCTGTTGGGACCTGTGTGTGTGTGTGGCTCTCTGTGTGTGTGTGAAGAGAGGGGGGTGAAAGGGGGGAGTGCGCAACAAATGTACAGAAGGCCGGTGATTCATGCGGTGATGGTCACAGTAAACGCGCAAATTGTGAGGGTATCGTAAGGAAGAGCTAGTGGTTTTTCGAAGAAAATCCTTACCATATCATTGTGTTATTGTTAATTATGATTGTGACTGTTTGCATTCGGACGAAATATGAGGCTTGTCGTTGGGGAGGTTGGACATTTTTCCTAGTAAAGTTTGTGTAAATTTTGTTTCTGTTTTGGGAGCTGTTATTGCTTTCGCAATCAAGTTTACAGAAGCAGAGACAGTTTACAGGAACACTAAAGAGATTTCCTGCACTATATTGCGGAAGCTAGAGGACAGAAATGATTTTAGGCTGAATTCAAAACTTTTCTATATTTTCATCAAATATGCATCCACAATTATCAAAACTATCATAATTATCAGAATCAACTTTTCGTGACGCGATATTTATATCACGAAATTTATAAATAGTAATTTTAACACGCAAAAAAGTTCCAAAATAAAAAATATGTTCATCAAAACAAACTTTAGACATTACAAATTTTGCTATTA
>JAAELO010000138.1 GCA_024226555.1 Desulfobacterales bacterium
ACCTTCAAATGAGTTTTTCCAGTATAATGGAAGTCTATAAAATACGATGGACGATAGAAGTGTTTTTTAAGGAATGCAAGCAATATCTGTTTTTGGGTAAAAGCCAGTCGCAGGATTTTGATGCGCAAATAGCTGACACAACACTCAGTTTGATACGGTATTTGTTATTGAGTTATTATGAAAGGACACATTATGGGATAACAATCGGGGGGTTGTTCCGTGACATTTCCCAAGCATCAATTGAAGAAAATTTACTTGCCGACATAAGTGTTTATTTTATTGAGTTATTGCAAATATTTGCTGACCTGGCGGGAGTTGATTTTATTACATTCTACGAAGGTTTATTACGCAACCCAAAGGCAGCACCGATTATTGAGATACTAAGGATAAAACCAGAAAAACATGCAGCTTGAAAACATGCAGAAACACACGAAATATGTAATTGCATTTGCAAATTATTGTTTGACAAGGGCATAGCCTATGTTTAAATGCGATATCCTATAAAATTCCGGATTTTAAATGACTGATATTCCGAAATATGTGAAGTCCGAAACTTTAGTTAATAATTATTCATTATCGTATTTTATGTTGGGTAACGAACTCATATGCCGTCGTGCCGCTGCGTTTTGTTACTTTGTTATTAAATTGCCACGAAGTTAAAATTTTAAACCAAACTGTCAAACCGGCACACAGCGCGGCATGCGATATGATGCATTGTTGAACTAAACCTCCCTTTCGGGAGGTAGCTCAACGATGTTACCAAAAAAAGAGGTAACCTACTCGTGTTAAACATAAAATAAATTAACATGAGCAAAATTACAATTTTTCAACAAG
>JAAELO010000139.1 GCA_024226555.1 Desulfobacterales bacterium
AAGAGGTTGTGTTGACGTACGTTGCGTTGGGATTGCTGCTGAAACGAGAAGGATACATTGTGCGAGTCTTTGGTGAGGGATCCATGATTATTCGGCGAAAATCACAACGATCGCGAATGTGCGTTGGTTGACTGGGACCAGTGGGACGTACTGTTTGACAACATGAGAACAAATAAGCGAAATGAAAGCATTGGGAACTGTGGAGCACCACAATGCTGTAAGATCGTGACGAATGGTTGGTCAGTGGGACGCGCTTCTCGCCGTAATTTACGGGAGTTCAAAAAAGTGAAGATCACTTTTTTCTCCAAAACGGTTTTTTATTCACAGGCACACTTCTCAACACTGAGAAGTATTTTGTTTTGCAAATCGCAATGCTTCTTCCACATGAGAAGTATTTTTTTGGCAATATTTGTAATTCTTCCTCGTTTTTCAAACTCAGTTTTTGTGCGTTTTTACTTCCTCGAACGAAGAACTTGCTCCAAAAGCACTACTTGGCAATACTTCCTCGATTCGTCTGGGACGCAATACTTCCTAGAACGAGGCGGGATGGGCATCTGCTGTAGTGTTCTCAAAAGACGATGTCTGCAATGGCTTCTCATTTTTTTTGCGTGACGTG
>JAAELO010000140.1 GCA_024226555.1 Desulfobacterales bacterium
TGTAAAATCGGTTCGTTATTTTTGGTCATGCCTTGTATTTCATCAAAAATTCTAATTATTAGAGGTTCCCTTAATTTAATACCTCAGAGATATTTCTATCCATTAGAAGTACTGCAAAACGTTTTCCACCAGTACTATTCTCTTTATAAAAACATACACTTTTTTTAACTATTTCTATAACTTCATCTTCAGTAAAAATTCCTGGAAGTTCTTCAGCAAGCCTTGGGTGTCTTCCTAATTTTCCACCAAGAAGAACTCTGAAACCCTCTCTTTTTTTTTTAATTGTCTCTGTTTCACAATCAACAGCACATTGACCACAAAGAAGACAGCGATTAAAATCAATTTCAGGACCTTCATCATTCAAAGTTATGGCGTCCTCTTTACATGTTCTGATACACATCTGGCACATAGTACACTCATTGTCTGAAACATATGGTTCAAATGCGCCTATAATACCGATATCTTTGATTTGAGGTTGAGAACATGCATTAGGGCATTCGGAAATTGTTACCCGGAATTCATGGTGAAATTTAAGATCACCTTTTACACTTTTTTGAAGAAAGTCTAAAAGATCTTCTTTATCAAGCATAATACCAAGCTTTTTTATAAGATTATCACTATCAATTATTTTATTAGGACAACCACCACTTCCAAA
>JAAELO010000141.1 GCA_024226555.1 Desulfobacterales bacterium
TTTTTTATTTTTTTTTGAAATTCTTTTTATAATTTCCATTTTTCATTCACAGAATTATTTTTTGTCTTACTTAGATTTGGGTAAAAAAAAAGACCTTTCTATTTTTTCCTTAGAACTATCTTTTGAACATCAAAAGAGTGCTTTTAAGAGATATTTTTGATAAAAGAAATATAATAAACAATCAACCGGATCGCATAAACTCGTTCACGGGAGTCTGAATGGTAATGAAGGAGTTAAGTTTGACCTGCGACCGTTTTTTTCGAAGTTATACCTAAAATGAATAAATTGTAGGGGGTCAAATGAAAGTATCATTACATCATTGTCACTTATACTCTTTAAATGTTGACAATAGCATCAAATTCTATAGGGAAATGCTTGATGCAAAGGTAGTATTTGATGGTGAGATAGCAGAATCTCGAAATGTTTTACTTCAAATTGGCAGTGGCTTTATTAATCTTTATGATCAACCACCAAAAGATAATGAGAAAGGTATATTACACCACTTAGGTTTTCACACAGATGACTTGAATGCTTTGGTTGAGCATATGAGAAGTAAAGGTTGTGAGTTCAGAAAACCAATAACTGATTTAGGATATTTAAAGTATATAATGGTGGAAGGTCCTGATAATTTGCTTTTAGAACTTTTCGAGACCAATAATATTGATATAAACAATTCTGAGAATTAGTGGGTTGATTCGCTTTTGCTTAATAATGTGTTTGTTAAACTTTTCAAAAGTTTAGCCCTCGGCAGAGGACTTTATTTTTCTATATTATTTATTGTTGATTTTTATTTAAGACGTTATTTAAGTCTAACATTATAGAAGGGGCACATAAAAAACCAAAAAGACGGTTTTTTATTCAAGATATGGCTCGAAAGACAAAAGAAGAAGCACTTAAAACGAAAATATCAATACTTGATTCGGCGTTATCGCTTATTTATGAGCGTGGTTACTCTAAAACAAGTCTGGTGGATATTGCGAAACAGCTTGGTTTAACCAAAGGTGCGGTTTACTGGCATTTTGAGAGTAAAAAAGATCTTTTTATTACATTAATAAAAGATATCTCTGAAAAGATGGATAAGATTTTAGATCCAATTGCCAGAAAGATTAAAACCCCTAATGATCTCAAGAGTTTTTTCCATGAATATGCATTAGTAGTAGCTCAGGATCAGCAGATCAATAAATTTTTTAATATTTTGGTTTATAAAATTGAATGGAATGAGGATCTATCTGATGCGACAGAACTTCTAAACCAGAATGATGATGAAATAATATTATATATCGAGTATCTCTTTAAAAAGTGGAAAAAGAAGAAAATAATCTCAAAAGAAATTGAGCCTTTAAAAACAGCTAAAGTGTTGATTTCACTATTCTACGGTGTTGTTTATGACTCTGCAACAGAATCTGATTTAATCGAACTTGTTGATATTTCAATGGATATCTTTTTCAAAGGCATTGAAAAATAGTCTGTCAAAACTTTTCAAACTAAATATTATGCATTTCAATTCCTAATATTATCATTTCAAATAATCATTTCTTGTTTACGTACTCATGAGTACGTATAAAACATCCTATAAGAACTGGATATTATTAGTCTTTTAAATCAATAGGGAGGATCAAAATGAATCTTAAAAGAAAAAAAATTATTATTGCGACTCTGTTATTTACATGCTATTTTTTTAATAGTGTATTTGCAACTGAGGTTGTTACTAAAGCTACAACAGTTATAAAATACGATATATACGCAGATGATGATAAAATCGGGGAATCTGTTAATAGCAGAAAGTCAGGAACCAAAAACAGCATAAGAACATTAACTTCTGAAACTGATACATTAATCAAAATAAGTTTCTTCTTTTCTGACATTAAAATCGAATCACAGGATAGATCAATATATCATGATGGAGATCTTTTCTCTTACAGAGTCAAATTTAAAAAGGGCAAAGATATATCAAAAATAAAGATCGTTAAAAATTCAGATGAATATACTGGTAAGTGGGTTTCTGAAGGAGAAATAACCAATGCAAAATTCAAATCTGACCTGTTTGATTTTACAAGTGTTCAATTACCACCGATTAAAAAACTACAGACGAATAGAACTTTAAAGATGTTCAATATTGAAAACGGAAAAATTCTTTCTGTTAAGATATTAAAGATTGTGGAAAACCAGACTGTAAACATTGATAATCAAACCTTTAATTGTACAATTCTTTCAATTAAGAAAGATAAACATTCTATTAAACAATGGATATCTAAAGATCATATTGGTCAATTTCTCCTTAAAGAAGAGGGAGAAGATGAAAATGGTCCTTACAAACTTTTAATGAATAGCTATGAGAAGTTTTAGGGGTTCCTGAGAATCATGAGATTTATATTAAAAATAGTTATACTATCAATACTTATATCCGGATGTAGTAGTAAGCAGGAAAAAATAGTTCCTGTAGATCTTCCTAAAGACTGGAGTTACGAGACAAAAATAAGTGATCTGCCTGTTACATATTCACTTCTTGATATGATTGAACATAAAAAAATACGTGCTCTTATAAATGAAGCTTTGAAAAACAATTATGACATGAAAGCAACATTTCTAAGACTTAAAGCTGCAAGCTTTTTAGTGGATGGTTCAAGATCAGCTTTTCTACCTTCAGCTAATGCAGGTTTATCAAGAAGTAGAAATAATCAGAATTTTGATTCTGTAACAGGAAAAAGAGAAACAAAATATCAATACAGAGGGACTCTGAATATAAACTGGGAGATTGATATCTGGGGTAAGCTTTCAGATGAATATAATGCTGAAAAGGCAGAATTCAGAGTTTTAAAAGAGGAATATATCGCTGCAAAAGACTCACTTGCAGCACGTGTTATTCAGGCTTTTATTGATGTTGTTGGAACAAAGAAAGCTATTGAAATTCAAAAGGAACGCCTTTCAAACCTGAAAAGAAACGATATCACACTGGTTAGAAGATATAAAAGGGGGCTCGGCAGACTTGATGAACTGTCCGCCTCAAGAAGTAAAAAAGCTGTTGCCAGAGCTGTTTTAAGTTCAAAACTGGAATCCCATAAAAAAGCTTTAAGATCTCTTGAGATTTTATTAGGAAGATATCCGGGAAATTATTTTATTTCGGATAATAACTATCCTGAAATTAAATCACCTCCTGTTACTGTTCCTGCAACTGTTATTAAAAACAGACCTGACATAAAAGCTGCGATCGCTAAAATTGAATCGGGAAATTTAAAAGCTCTTGCTGCAAAGAAAGGTTTTCTTCCTACTCTTCAGATCAGTTCAGACATGCTTAAAGATAGCTTTAAAGCCGGGAAACTTGATACTGCAACTCTTGTGTGGAGCGTTGTGGCAAGTATAATACAACCGATTTTTAGCGGTGGAAATATATACTACACCAAAAAAGCAAGAGAACTTCAAAGGGATGCATCTGTTCAGGATCTTGCACAGAAAGTTTTAACAGCTATTAAGGAAGTTCAGGATGCCCTTGGTGGAGAAGCTGAACTTATTGAGCAGTATAAAAATCTTAAATTAGCAACAATCGAAGCTACAAAAAGCAGAATATATTTTGAAAACCGATACCGAAATGGATTGGATACTATTCAAACTCTTTTAATTGCACAGGAAGAGGAGATGGATCTAAAGAATCAGTTAAATGATGTGTATTCATTGTTATTAAGAAACAGAGTAGAACTTGCTTTAACAACAGGCATTGGAATCGATAAAGAAATGGAGAACCTCTAATAATTGTCTTTAGATCGAATTACAGCGTTTTTCGAAAAAAGAACTGTTGTAAAAAGCAGCTCGTTATTTTTTCTCTTGCCTTGTACTTCAATCAAAATCCTAATGATTAAAGGTTCCCGAATAAAAAAGGATCTGTAATGAATTTTATAAAAAAACATATTAAATCAAAAATATCTGTTTTCTTAATTATATCTGTAACCTCTCTGATTTTTATATCTCTTACACTAACGAATAATACTAAGACAGTGGATAAGAATAAGGGTAATGAAAAAGACAAAGTAGTATTGCCAATTACTGTCATTAATGCGAAATCAAGTGATTATCCTGCTATTATCACTCTTTTGGGTGAGGTTCAACCTGTAAAAGAGAGCTTTTTAAAGTCACAGGTCTCAGGGAAAGTAAATTATGTATCAGAGAACCTTAAAAGAGGTGTTATTGTTAAAAAAGGTGAGCTTTTAATAAGTATTGAAAACAGTTTATACAGATCAAGAGTTGCTCAATATGAGCTTCAGCTTGCAAGTGCAAAACTATCTCTTTTAAAAGAGAAAAAAGAGGCTAATGAAGCTGTTAAAAACTGGGAAAACTCAGGTCTAAAAGGAAAAGCAGATCCTCTTCTTTTAAGAAAACCACAACTACTGGTTGCTGAAAAAGAGGTATCATCTGCCAAAGCTGTTTTACTCTCAGCAGAAAAAGAGTTTTCACACTGTAACATAAGAGCTCCATTTGATGGATTAATAGTGAAAAATTCTGTTAATTCAGGAGACTCAATATCTGAAGGACAGGAGATCTTTCTTATCTATGGAATCAAAAAAGCTGAAATAGCTGTAAATTTAAACTCAAAGCAGTGGTCAAAACTACCGACGGATCTTAGGTCAATAAACTCTAAGATTATTGATGACCAGCAAAATATGTGGGATGCAAAGATTGTTAGAGAGGGCATGCGAATTGTTCCTGAATCAAGGCTCCGTGAACTTTTTCTTGAGGTAAAAAATCCTCTGAATCAAAATCCACCCCTTCTGTTTGGTGCTTTTCTCTCTGTAAAACTTACTGGGAAAAATATTTCAGACCTTCTTGAACTACCTGAATCAGCACTGACTAAAAGCGGGAAGATCTGGTATGTAGTTGATAATCTTCTTTCAAGTTATAACGCAAAACCTGTTTTCTATCAGAAGGGTAAAGTATTTGTTCATCCACCAAAAGATATGAAGAATGTATCCATAGCCATATCGCCAAACAGCTCTTTTATTAACGGACTAAGAGTATTACCTACTGTTAAGGGAGGAAAATCGTAATGCATACCCTTACCAGATGGTTCACTAAAAACCCTGTTGCTGCAAACCTTTTAATGGTTTTAATTCTGATTGCAGGGTATTTTACCATAAAATCCATACGTATTGAAGGTTTTCCGGCAATTCCACCAAACTCTGTTACCATATCAACAGTCTATCCGGGAGCATCTGCTGAACAGGTTGATAGAAGTATTACCTCAAAAATAGAGCTTGAACTTGAAGGAATGCCTGGAATTAAAAGAAAATTCTCCTCTTCATCAGCCGGATATTCAATGATCTATGTTGAAAAGGTCAGTAGTTTTGATATGGACAGGTTTCAAAATGAGATCAAAACAAGAATAGATGCAATCTCAAATCTTCCCGGTCTATGTGAAAGACCAGTAATAACGAGAGATGAATTTAAAGTTCAGGCTCTTTTAGTTCAGGTCTATGGAAATACAGATAAACAGACACTTCAGGAATCTGCAAGGATGGTAAAAGAGTCTCTAATTGCAGCCCCTGAGATCTCTAAACTTGAAATATTTGGTTTAATTCCCTATGAGATCAGAATAGAGATAAACCAGGATAAACTAAGAGCACATGGGCTATCGCTTATGGATATTTCAGATGCCATTAACAGCTCATCCATGGACTACAAAACAGGGCGTTTGAGAAGTAAAGCCGGTGAAGTTATTATTAAGGCAGACAGAAAAGCTTTTAACTATGAAGAGTTTGCTAAAATACCAATTATAGCCAGGAGTACCGGAGCCAGGCTAAAAATGGAAGATTTTGCAAAAGTTTTTGACAGCTTTGAAGATATTGATACATATGCAAGATTTCAAGGACTACCATCTGTTGGAATGCTTGTTTTTACAACAAAAAAAGCAAGTCTTCTTGATGTTAGTGATGCTGCACATAAGGTTTTAAAGAACATAAACTCATCCCTTCCAACTGGCATTAAAGCAACTATCTGGGGTGAATACAGTGTTTTTATGAAGGCAAGGCTAAACCTTTTAAAAACCAATGCTCTTCAGGGACTCCTGATTGTATTTGTAATTCTCACACTTTTTTTAAACATCAGAGTAGCTTTATGGGTTGCGATGGGAATACCAATCTCAATAGCAGGGGCACTAATTTTCATGGGGCCAAAACTACTTGATTACTCCTTAAATGATATCACAACCTTTGGTTTGATAATTGTTCTTGGAATTCTGGTGGATGATGCTGTCGTGGTTGGAGAAAGTGTTTTCGAAGAGAGAGAAAAGAGTTTAGATCCAATAGAAGGTACTATTAAGGGTGTAAACAAAGTCGCCACAGCAACTGTTTTTGGTTGCTTTACAACAGTTGCAGCTTTTTTTCCTCTGCTTTTAATAGATAACGATCTTGGTAAAATATTTGCAGGTTTTTCTGTGGTAGTAATTCTATCGCTCCTTATGTCACTTCTTGAAAGTAAATTAATTCTGCCTGCTCACCTTGCTGCTATTCCGATTTCAAATAAAGAAAGTAGTAATGTTTTTGGAAGAACATTAAAGAAAGCTCAGAATTTTGCCACTTTCCTATTAAATAGTGTAAACATAAAATTTTACAAACCCTTTCTTAGGGTTAGCTTAAAGCATAAATATTCGGCTTTTATTATATTTGTTTCCGTTTCTGTTATCGGAATAGGTATGATTTTTAATGGACAGGTAAGAACTGTTTTCTTCCCGGATGTTCCAGGTCAGATAATCACTGTTAAGTTGAAAATGAATAACGGGTCTCCCTTAAACCTTACAGTTGAAAACCTTAATAAATTAGAGAAAGCAGCCAGAGAAATAAATGAAGAGGTGATGAGAGAAACAAATACCAAGACCCCACCCATAGTTCACATCATGTCAGTACTGAACGATTCCTTAACAGCAGAGATATATGCTGAACTTCAAAAGGAAGATGATAGAGTTATTGAAACCATGGAAACACTTAAGAGATGGCGTAAAAAAGTTGGAACTCTTGAGGGAACCGAAAAATTAACATTCAGTGGTTCATTTGCAACCGGTGGTGGTTTTGTAATAGAGCTTATGGGAAAAGACAGGCAAATTATCGAATCAGCCCTTGAAGATTTCGTTGATGAGTTAAAAGAGATCAAAGGTGTTCATAGTATTTATGAAGATTTCTACAGCGGACAATCTCAGATCAGGCTGAATCTAAAACCGGAAGCGGAACATTTGGGATTAACAGTTTCAGATCTGGCAAAACAGATTGGAGATGCGTTCGGTGGACTTGAGGTACAAAGATTTCAGAGAAATTCTGAAGAAGTAAAAGTCATGGTCAAATATAAAAAGGAAAAAAGAAGATACATAAGTGATCTTTTTCAAAGCAGAATAAAAATTCCTTCAGGAAAATGGGTACCGCTTTCCCTTATTGCCGAAATTAAATCAGGGTACGCAGAGACTGATATAAACAAACAAAACGGTAAAAGGGTTATTAGAGTTCGTGCTACTCTTGATAAAAATATAATAAGCGCATCAGAAGCATTTGATCATATTAAAAGTATTATTGAACCAGATCTTAAACAAAAATACCCAGGAATATCAATCAAAGGAGCCGGTGAGATTGAGGAGATGGGTGAGATTAAAGGTGGTTTAAAAAGAGCTTTAATAATAATTATAATTTTAATCTATGCTCTTATAGCAGTTCCTTTAAAATCTTACTTTCAACCAATTGTAATAATGTCTGTTATACCATTCGGATTTGTTGGAGCAGTAATTGGGCACAAAATAGCAGGATTCCCCCTAAGCGTTCTTTCATTCTTTGGAATGATGGCAGTAATGGGAATTGTTGTTAATGACAGCCTTGTTATGCTTACAAGGTTCAACGAACTTAGAGATGAAGGCCTGCCAATTGACGAAGCCTTAATCGAAGCAGGCAGTAGTCGTTTCAGAGCTATTTTTCTAACAACAGCAACAACAGTATCAGGTCTTTTACCTCTATTGTCAGAAACATCTGAACAGGCTCAATACCTGATACCGGCAGCAATATCCCTTGCTTGGGGTGAACTTTTTGCAACGCCAATAACTCTTGTACTTGTACCTATTTTTATCTCATTTGGGGATGATATCAGAAAACTATTTAAACTAAGGGGTCATAAAACGGTTAATAACATTAGTTAGCCACTGGCAGGCAAATCTAAAATAAAAATATTTTTTATTTTTACGCACCTTTTTTGAAAAGTTTGACAAACATTTTATGGCGATTATATGAAAACAAAAATGAAATTTAATAAATACTGGTGGTTCGGATTTCTAGGTTTTCTTGGCTTTATCGATATAAATCTGACTATAGATTATTTTAAAAATGGGGGATCAGCTATTGTTTTACTTAATCCCTTATGGTTCCTCTGGTTTTTGAATTTTATTCCTGAAAATAAAAAAGTTGAGACTTTATAAAGGGAATCTAACTAAAACTTTTAGGGAACCTCTAATAATTAATATTTTGATGAAATACAAGGAATTTCTAAAAATAACGAGCCGATTTTATTACAGTTTTTTTTAGAAATAACACAGTACTTTGCAAAAGAGGAGTTATTAGAGATTCCCTTTATAAAGATGTTGAATAATAAACTTGTGATTGAGATTCACAACGTTTCAGTCCGGAATCGAATGAATATTTTTATATTTCGGAAAGACAAAATGTTAAAAGTGAAAAGACTTATCAATAAAATTGAAGTTATAAGGAAAAATAATGCGGTTCTGAGTTTTTGACTTCAATTATCATTGAATTTTCTACTGTTATCCCATTTAGAAGCCTGTGGAATGATTTCACAACATCAGCATGTGTGGAGACAAGAACTGTAGAATCAGTATGGTTTTCTCCTAAAAAAATCAGAAATCTCTTAATTCTGGAATCAATCTCTTCCGGCTTTTCACTTTCTGGAATATTAATCCAGGTAAAACCCTTTTTATCCATTCGTTCCTGAGCTTCAATTTGATTAATGCCACCAATTATTCCAAAATCTCTTTCAATAAGATCATAACGATCAATAACATTCACCATGATATTCATTTATAATTGATGCTGTTAATTGTGCGCGTTGTCTTGTGGAAGTTACAATAATATTAATAGGTTCGTTCTTCAAAAGATCAGCCGTTTTTTGAGCTTGTTGAACACCAATATCTGTTAATTTATGATCTACATTTCTATCTGAGATAATATTATTTCTATTCGCATCACTCTCTCCATATCTAACCACAATTAAAGAGATATTTTGCTCAGCTTTATTTTTCATAGATTGTAAATTCCTTTTCATTGTTTTTTAAAAATAATAAAGAACAGAATAAAATGAAAATAACAAATCGATATTTTAAATTAAATTAGACTATTAAATAGGCATCTATAATATCCGGGGTGTTTCACTCCTAATCACTGTTGAGGTAAAGTCTCTTCTTTTCTAATGGGTAATAAATAAACATCACAATATAAATGGGTTCATTTCATAATGGGAAGGTTACTCTGGAGCAGCGTAGTTATAAAGTTGTTAATACAGACATGTAGAGAATTGTTTTCAAAGTGCAAGTCATGCTTTCAAAGTGAAATTCAAGATAGTGTTCAAAATTCATTAAAAATTTCAAATATTTCTTATCATTAGACTTTTAGAATATGGCGTATTACTTGCAGAACACGGTTTATATATTTTTTTCTTGTTCCACTAACTTTTACTTTTTTATAAAAAAGGAAGAACACAAATGAAAGCAATTAAAAAAGCAATAATCACTCTAACAGGATTTGCAGTTTTGTTTTTTGGTGCAAACACGGTATCAGCAGAAACTTTTGTTCAGTCATACTACAAAAGCAACCCGGTATCGGTTAAAGCACTTGAAAGTGAATGGGGTAAGCCTTTATCAGTAAAAATCATTGGTGATGACATAGAAAAAAGAGTTTATGGAAAAAAAGATGTAGAGGTCGGTTACAACTACTTTATAGTTAAGGCTGGTGTTGTTACAGATAGAGGTTATACACAATCATTAGACAATAATTCCGATAAAGTTTATAAGCATAAATTCAGCGGTTGGATGCCAGAATATTATAAATCAAATAAAAAAACAGTTAGTGATATCATATCAGAATATGGAGAGCCTATTTATTCCAAGACCTATGCAAATGGAATGGAGAAGTTTGTATTCGGTCCAATTGAACAGGAAACATTTGCATACATAATCTCGATGAATAAAAGAGTCCTTGATGCAGGTACAATTGATGGATTTCATATTCATAAAAAAGAACAAAAAGACCTAAAAATTAGTCCTTTTATGTCAAGCTGGTACAAGAAACATCCAAAAAGTGTAGCTTTTATAACAAATAAATGGGGAAAGCCATTAAGTGTTAAAGAGTACAAAAACGGATTGAAAAAAATGGTATTCGGACCTAAAGATGCGGAAATGGGATACCATTTCTTTATCACAAAAGATGGACAGGTAGTTGACCGTGGTGTAACTGAATCAAAATCATAAATTTGATTTCTCATCTGCGTTATATTTAACAAAAGTATAACGCAGATTTTTATTAAGATGCTCAAAGGAAAGAGAATTATTTGATTAAAATTTCTTATTCCATTTCCTTATTATTCTTTTAATAGTGCCATCTTTTTTGCATTTACTATATGCTTCCTGTATTTTTTTTAGAGTATCTTTATTAACACTTTTTTTACTAATTCCATAATAGATATCATCTACTTCATCTCCCTTTTTAAATCTGAAAGGAAGTGTTGATAAGTTTTTAAACTTTGGGTCATTTTTAATCAAATGCCCAAGCCTAAGTGGAGATTCAAAACAACCTAAGATCCTGTTGTAAAGAGTTAATTTAAAATTAATATTAGTATCAGCTACAACAGCAAAGTGTTCTAAAAATTCTGAATCGTTCTTAATCCTTTCATTAAATTCTTTTGAATAAAATACTCCTCTCTGAAACCCAAATTTTTTATTATATTTTTTAGACACTTTTACCAGATCATCTAATGAATCAACTGGCATTGATCTATTTTTTTTTTTTACAATAATACATATAATATCATCTTTACGAATTGGTCCAATCCAGTTTGTGTAAACGGACCTTTCTTTAGTTCTATTCATATTTAACACCACATGAATGCTACCAGATTCCAGCTCTTTAAGACCTCTTATCCATGGTTGATTTTTAAAAATTTGTTTTAAACCAGCTTTTTTAATAATTGCTTTGAATAATTCCACGTCCAGACCAGTCCAATGGCCTGCTTTATCCTGATAGTAGATTGGTGGCCACTCAGTAACATGAACGTTAAGAATTTCCTGTGAAAATGCAGTAATATAAAAAAATAGTATCAAAAGAAAAATAGTTTTATTTATGGATACTGAATAAATTTTCATATCACTCCTTTTTTTATTTAAAGCACTTTAAGAACCCATCAATTGTTACTAACAAACCTTTTTTTATTTAGGTAGAAATCTCTAATAACTATACCACTTCAGACTTTAGTTTTGTTTGTTTTGATCGAACTACTTAAGGGAATCTCTAATAACTCCTCTTTTGGCGTAATACTTTGTTATTTCCAAAAAAAAACTGTAATAAAATCGGCTCGTTACTTTTGGAAATGCCTTGCATTTCATCCAAAATATTAGTTGTTAGAGGTTCCCTTTAAATAATTAAATTTTATAAGAAACCATGGATAAATTATTTTTGTACATAATTTACAGTTATTTTGTCTATTTCAGTGACAGGATAGTATCTATTTATACTCTTTTTATTAAATGCTTGTCAATTTATGTAATAAGAAAATATTCATTGGTCAGATTTAAATAAAAAGGCAGAAAGGTTAAATCCCCACTGCCTATTATAATTTTTAATGATTTGTAGGCTATTTCCAATCAAGATATGTAATTTTTGTTACATCCGGAATCAGCCGACCCAGGTCTTTTCCATCTCTTTTTATAAGACGGGCCTCTGAATATCCCCATGATCTTATATATACAACATATTGACCTGTTGGATCATAAACAGGAAGCCAGTTCACAAAATCATTATCAACAAGGATATTGTCGATTTTACTATCAAGGTTTGTTTCTACTATTTGCCATGGAATTATTGCTCCTGGAAGCTCTAAATAGTTGTAGTTTCCAGTCATTCTTTCAAAAAGAGCATAGTGTAAATCACCAACGGGATCGTGATCCGCAACTTTATTAACATACGTTATTCTCTGGTAATTTCCTCCATTTATGTCCATAACCGCTATATAAAGGCTATAATCTCCAACATCAGTAAAATGATGGTCTCGATTGGTTTTAAAGACAATTCTTCCATCTGGTAAAAACTCCGGATCCATTTCATCGCACCAGAATGTATTAGCTGCTGGTTCTGAAATAAGAGTTAAATCTATTTTGCCAGTTCCATCAGTGTTCATTACGATTATGTGAGCGCCCCAAATGTCACCATTGGCATCTGGTTTATATCTGCCAAACACTATTTTTGAATCATCAGGTGACCATGCTGGATGGCCATCCAGATAATTATTACTTGATCCCTGAATGATAAGTCCTGTTAAGGGATCAACAATCCCAGTGAGTTGTTTTTGTTCTAGACTGTTTATATTAATTGTATAAATTTCTGCTTTTGCAATTGAATCAGAATCACTTTCAGGATTATTTGGTGCTCCCATAAATGCAATTATATCACGATTATGGGAAAGGGAGATTGTTCCTTCGTAGATATCATTATTTGTAATACGGGAAACAACATTAGACTGGGGATTGAAAGTATATATCTCTCCTTTAGGGTGCTCGTGGCTGCTTGCAAAAATAATTAAACCTTCAAGATTGTCTGGAATAGATGGTCTTGTTACAGGAGGAGTCTCTTCAATTGTAAATACAGGCCATGCATTATCATTAAACTCAAGCATTGTAAAAAAACCGGAGGGCTTTTTTTCACCATTTGGTAATTCGGTTCCTGTAGGATCAAAATTATCTGAGATGGAAAAGTTAAATTTTGTTCCGGAATTTATATTTGCATCTTCATTATTTGAGTCTGAAAGGAGTGGTATGATAAATTCAGCCTGATATTTTTTTTCAGCTTCATAATATCTGAGATAACCGATGCCATCACCGATAATATCCTCACCCTCATCTTCAGTTCCATTTTTTTTTGATGTATCAAAATAACAGGAACTAACAGAAGCAGCTAAAATATTTTTTTTATCCTCTCCT
Organism: Desulfobacterales bacterium; assembly: GCA_024226555.1. GTDB lineage: Bacteria > Desulfobacterota > Desulfobacteria > Desulfobacterales > JAAELO01 > JAAELO01. Next base: position 13,217 of record JAAELO010000141.1, read on the forward strand.
GCCTCGTAAATTCCATTACCGTTATTATCTAAAAGAAGCTGTATAAAATCATTGTTGATAATACCATCTCTTAAAGAATATTCGCTATTGTGGTCATCATCGGTCCATTCTACGGCAATATATATTTCCTTATCATCATTTACCATCGCCCATTTTAAGTTTGTTTTGTGACTTTCTTTTAAATCAACAACTGATAGAAATGGTAGCTCTTTTTCCTGAACATTACTAAGAGTTGTAAAATTAATAACCCCATCAACGGGAAATCGATCAATTAAGGTTTTTGAAAATACAGTGCCTGGGTCATCGGGATTGTCTGGATTATCTGGTTCATCACAGCTAAATATAATACATAATATTGATAATAAAAATACCTTTAGTATAGATTTCATGACAAATCCTTACATATTAAATATTAATATAAAATAATGGGGTATGAATGAAACATTAGGGAATCTCTAATAACTGTTCTTTTGGCAAAATACTTTGTTATTTCCAAAAAAA
>JAAELO010000142.1 GCA_024226555.1 Desulfobacterales bacterium
TTCTGAAAAAATACCGAGACGAATTAAATTAATATTCACAAGGGCGTAAAGTACCCCCCTTCCGTCCCAAAATCTACAACGGAATTCCGTTGTGGATCGTTGTAGATCGTTGTAGATCCGTTGTAGATTTCGTTGTAGATTTTCTTTTTGTTCTTTGTTTTCATATTATAAGCATCAAAGATGATCGCAAAAGAGACAGATATCATCTGGGTAGGTTTGATAGAGCACGAATTCTCATCAATGAATGGTTTCGCATTGTTTTGCTTGTTTTATGTCTGGCGTTGCTCGTTGTAGATCGTTGCTCCCGTTGTACATCCCGTTGTAGATCGTTGTATATTTTGGGACGGAAGGGCTGTGCTTTCCACCCTTGTGTTCAAAATGCCACTTTTCAAATTTTCAGCTGGCCAGCTGGGTTTTGCGTAATATTCATAAAGCGTCCTGTCTGGTTCCCACGGATGAAAAGCCATAAATAAAGAAGCCGAAAGAGGCCCATAATCTCCTTTCCCTTCCAA
>JAAELO010000143.1 GCA_024226555.1 Desulfobacterales bacterium
CTTCTTGGTTTGGAAGGGTTTGTGATTTGTTTATATATGAATTATTCTGTTTATTAGTATGATGAGTGATAGAGAGTACTTTTTGTGTGTTTGACTTTAGATATGAAAAGGAAATGAGGTAAATATTGGTCATGAAATGAGCGGTAATACTGTGGCTTTATGAGGTGTTGTCGCTCACGAAATGAGGAGCTACCATTTAGTATGGGAGGGAATAATTTTTGACAAATTCGTTTTGAGATTTGGAGAGTGCAGATTGGATGGAATGGTCGACATTTAGGTTTGATGATTGCTCTTTATTGGCAAGCCCGTGGGAGCAGGAAGTGATGATTAATAGAATATAGATCGAGTCCAATTTATTTTGAGTATTTATTTTTTTCATCAATCTGTAGTGTTTTAGTGTAAGAGAAAAAAAAAGAATAGGTTGTGTGAGGAGTATCGATTTTGATAATTTCTACAAAATGTTGAAAAAATGACTTATAGAGTCGAAAAAGAATATATTTGTATTTTGCAAGTTCGAAGTTGTTTGGAATGAAAAAATGACGTTTTCCTTTCTTTTACCATATTTCTTTTTTTTGAGGCAGTTTTCAATGTATTCCATGCTCATTTTTAGACAGAAAAATGTTTTGAATATGAAAAATATGTTACTTGAGGCGGCGATTGTGAGAGATTAC
>JAAELO010000144.1 GCA_024226555.1 Desulfobacterales bacterium
AATTAATCTGACTCAGAGAGCAAGTATGCTTCATAGATTGGCAATTATCTTTTAACAGTCACTTGTTGTTACATACATTGAAAGGTCTGCTACATATGGCTTTAATCATCTTGAATCAGCCCTGAGTGTATTCCGGGATTTTAATCTTATTCTTTTTTTTTCTGTATTTTTATTCGACGCTTAAATTAGCATAGATATCTGGTAGTTAATGATACCGATTAATAACAAAGTGATTACAGCATAGGGATGTGTAGTTGGCATATGATCGATATTAATCGTCGATTTACATGCTTTAAAGGCTAGCTCCACTTGCCAGCGGAGTTTGTAAAGCAAATGAATATATTTCGGATCACAGTCTAAGTTTGTTAAATACCAGTGGTAACATTTTTCTGTCGGGTTCCAAAAACCAATTGCTCGGCACATTAACTCTCTATTATCATTAGTGATATTAACCATCACTTCCAATATTTTGCCTCGACTCTTCTTGAACTCTAGGGAGAGAAGATCTCTTCCAATATGCTTTTTTCCAAGTCCTTTTACAGTTTCTACAATTGTAAAAGTTGCACTTTTTTTAATTCTAGAAAGAAAAAATGCCCCTTTTTCAGATATTTTTATTAAAAGATCGTAAGACCAATATCCTAGATCAAAAATAAACAGGTTTTTTTGTGTGCCTCGTAAGCTCGGAAAACACTGTGAATCATGTGTCGATCCTGGAGTATGCTGATACCACGCAACGGCACCTGTAATCAAATCAATACAAGCATGAAGCTTGACAGCTGAATAATTAAACGTACCTGGAAACTTCAAAGATAAAGCATCCCAGAGAGTTACCATGGTTGAATCCACCGCCATAATTTTTTTAACCCCAATCTTATTGAGGAAATTAATTTCATCGTATACAAGAGAATTTTTGAATTCCATCATTATGGTATTTAGTACAAAGTAGAGTTTTTTTACTATATATTGCGTTTTTAGTCTGTCCAGAAAGGATGAACGGCATATTTTAATCCCTGAAAAGGCAATAACATTTCTCCGAAGGTCAGCAATAGAATAGTCTTTCTTTGCAACCATGACTGCTTGGATTAGACCAAAAATCAAATCTAAGGCTGAAATAGAAGATCTTTTATCCTTAGATGGTATCTGTTTTTTTACCTTGGTTTTAATCGATGCTAAAACAGTTTCCAATTCCAATACAGTTCCCTCCTATATTATTCGGAGAAAAGCTATCACATTATTGAATTCAAGGGGAAATTATTTGCTTATTGCCATTGTTTATTATGGCTTTATTACTCCGATCACCTATGAATGGATCATTTATGGCATTTTCTCATAAATATCCGGAGTGGCATGAATGGCTGTGCAAGAGTAATTTTAGTTTTTTAACCGGTGCCTCTCACCCCCATGAGCTGATTGATCATGCCTGGAAAATGGGCTATCAGTCTCTTTGTCTGAACGATTATGACGGAGTTTATGGTCTTGC
>JAAELO010000145.1 GCA_024226555.1 Desulfobacterales bacterium
TCGGAACACAAATTTTCTACTAACAAAAGTTTGAACTCGGATCGGGCCGCAGTTCCACGAGATTTTGAAAACATCGTTTGAACAAAATTTATCAACTTTTTAAATTGTTCTGTTTTTCGCCCGACCTGTTAAACAGACGTTGGCTTCAAATCACATTATGACTAAGAAGAATAAGAAAAAATTATCACCTAAATACCAAGTGTGGATTGATGCAAGAATAAAATTTAAGCTTTCGCATGCTCACATACAAATGGCTCGAGAGCTTGGATTGAATCCAAAGAAATTTGGGAGCCTTGCAAATCACGATCAAGAACCTTGGAAGGAACCGCTCCCTGATTTTATCGAAAGTCTGTATTTCAAAAGCTTTAAAAAGGAACGACCTGAAAACATTCTATCGATTGAGCAAACTGTAAAAGATAAAAAGAAAAAACATTCTGAACGTAAAGAAGTAAAACGTTTAGATAGGCTGAAAAGCCAACAAAAAAATGAACCGGATCGCATTAATCTTTCACGGAGACTGAGCGGCAGTCGAGTTGGTAAGGTTATCAAGCTCCCGGTTATTAAGACGTTATGCGTTCGCTACAGCGGGTTCGCGACCTGCCAAGGGCGTTAAAATAGAGATGGTAATGGTCTGGATCATTGGCCGCTTCCGCTCACGCATAACGTCGCGGATCACAGCCTTCCGCACTATAAATAAGGGAAACCA
>JAAELO010000146.1 GCA_024226555.1 Desulfobacterales bacterium
AATTAAGATTCCTCCCTCACTTTTTCTTTTCGTTCTAACCATCTCAAATTGGAATGTGTTTACGCAACTGTAGTTTGTGGGCAAAGTTCGCAAATCCCTGTTTTTGAAAAGTTCGTCCCCAACTTTGAAAATCAAAGTTGGGGACGAACTTTTGCTTTTTTTCACTTTTTTTTCACTTTTTGCAAAGTTCGTAAAACGAACTTTTTTTCTCAACGAGACCTTCATTTGTTTTTTCCTTTTACACAAAGTACCACCATATGATTCTATTGAACCGTGTGAAAAGGTTTTTCTTGAAGTGTAAGTGACTGAGTTTTATTTGTATTTTGAAAAGTTGGGGGCGTTTTGATATGCCCGAAGATGTGCTTGCAAAAAAACGCGACCAACTTCGCGAACCTTCTATCCTTCGCACATTGCAAAAGGATCATCTCAGGTCCATATTCCTTGATTTATAGACTTCGCGAAGCTGGTCGCGAAAATTCCCGTTCCAAAAAAGTTCGCACCTCAAAAACAAAAGTTGGGAAAACCAAAAAAATCTCCCCAACTTTTCACTCCCCAACTTTCAAAAAACCAACTTTTTCTCCCAACTTTGCCTCCATTTTCTCCCAACTTTGCCTCCAATTTCTCCCAACTTTGCCTCCATTTTCTCCCAACTTTTCCTCCATTTCCTCCCAACTTTTTCAAACAAACTTTTCTTCCAAATTCCAAACAAAACATATTTCACTTTAAAATTTTCTTTCCCCATCATTTTCACTTATTTTCTTTAATTCTCTTCCACTTTTCTCTTTACATCCAAAAAAAATCCACATTCCATCTTCCAAA
>JAAELO010000147.1 GCA_024226555.1 Desulfobacterales bacterium
AACTGTAATAAAATCGGCTCGTTATTTTTGGAAATGCCTTGTATTTCATCCAAAATTCTAATTATTAGAGGTTCCCATAAATAAATTAACTTTGATTTAAAACCTCAAACCTTTAAAGGAGTGGATCTATGGAAATTTTTAATATTTCATTTATGGAACATAGAGACATCCAGGAAGCAGCAAAAGTTCTCAGCCATACTATGCTCAATAATACATTACACATTGCAGTTTTTCAGGGTAACGGCGAAAAAGAACGTTTGGAAATAGAAAAGATGTTTGTTGAACTTTTCAATAAACTACCTGCCATAATCTTTCTTGCAAAGGATTGTAAAAAAATCATCGGAGTTATGAGGATGAAGTCATGTGTTGGGGGAAAAAATAAGAGCAAACCAGAAGAACTGAAAAACGAGAACGATATAAATTACAGGAAATCTGTTTGGCACAGTGAATGGTCAAATAGAGAGCCTGAAGATCAACATTGGCACCTCGGTCCTATTGGTGTCCTTCCATCTTATCGTAGATTGGGAATAGGTTCCAGACTAATGGGGCGTTTTTGTCAGGAAGTAGATAATTGTTCAGCAAAGGCATATTTAGAAACAGATTTGGACGAAAATGTACTTTTTTATAAAAATTTTGGATTTGAAATTATTGCTACATCAGATATTTTCCAGGTTGAGAATCGATATATGGTAAGAGATTCGCAAATATGATTTTGGGAGGAACATTATGTCTTCAAAACAATCCGTTTCAGATACTGCTTATTATTGTTGTGGTGCTCGTTTTCAGGATGCAAAAAGCAATGAGCCTGTATGTGGAGATATTTATGCACAAGTGTTTATGGATGATTATGGTTTAGAAATATTTTCAAAATTTGATAATAAAAAGCTAAAAAATGGGAAAATTGCTAATGCAACAAGGCATAGAATAATTGATGACCTTATTAAAAATATAGTTGAAAAAAACCCTGAAACAGTATTTATTCTCATTGGTTCTGGTTTTGATACAAGAGCATACAGGATTAAAGGGGGTAAATGGATAGAGATTGATGATCCGGAACTCATTTCATTAAAAAACAAACAACTCTCTAGATCACAATGCAAGAATGTTATTCAAAGGATTCCCTATGATTATAAAACTGAATCTTTAGTGGAAAAGTTTCAATCTATAAATAAAGAAGATCCGGTAACTTTTGTAATTGAAGGAGTTCTCTTTTATCTGGAAGAGAATGAGATTAATACTTTACTTAATCAATTAACTGCTAATTTTCCAAATCACAAATTGATTTGTGATCTTCAACAGTATGAATTCTTTAAAAAATACAACAAAATACTCAGTAAAATAATGGATACACTTGGTTCTCCATTTAAAATATTTTCCAATGAACCAGAAAAAAATTTTATTGATTGCGGTTATAAAGAATTAGAAAAAATCTCTATTCTTGAAAAAGTAATTAAATTAGGAAAAATAAAAATACCAAAAATTTTATTAAAGACAATATTTCGTAAAACTATACATGGTTACTCTGTTTTTGTATTTGATTATAGGGGAAATAATAAAAAATGAGTTGAAGTAAGACTTAGACTTTGAAATGGTATGAGTATTGAGAAAAGCACCAATCATATAACGAACTCCGAAACCTGTCATATAAGGTTTTGAACAAGAGGATTAATGATTAAATGGAAGTATTTTTTACACTATTGGAAGAAAAAGACATCATAGAATTAGTCGATCCTATGACAAAAGCTTTTGATGATGATGCAAAACGATTTAATGGTAAAGAAAAAGATGGGCCTCCCGGATATGATGATGGTTCATTCCTTTATAAATGGGGTCTTGATAATAACGGGTCTATATCATATAAAATAATAGTTGATAGTAAAAGTGTTGGAGCATTCATCATCTGGTGGAATGAAGATGGTGAAAGCACTCTTGGTACTATTTTTGTGGATCCTGAACTACAAAATAAGGGGGTAGGAAGAAAAGCATGGTGTTTTATAGAAGATAAATTTCTTACAAAGAGTTGGATACTTGACACACCAACCTGGGCAGTTAGGAATCATCATTTTTATGAAAAAGTATGTGGATTTATAAAAATCGGTACCAAAGATGATCAAGTGATCTACAAAAAATTTTATAAATAGCTAAAACCTAATTATTAGAGGTTCCATTAAGTCGTTTAATCAAAAGTCAGTTATCTTAGATTAAATAATTAACCTATTTATTGAAATCACTTTTCAGGTGTTAATTTTACAAGTTTTCCCCCAATTTCAATTGTGGTTTTTGAATAGGTCAGTTTTTTTATTATTTTCCCATCTTTGAAATGGATAACATCAACACCTCTTCGTTTTTCGAATTTTCCTTCATAACCCTTTTCAAAAGATGGCCATTCAAATACCCATCTGTAAAGAAGCTTTTGTTTATCCACATCAATGAAGATCTCTTTTTGTATAAATTTGAAATTTCCATGATTTAAAAACCATTCGTGCCATGCTTCCCTTAATTGTTTTTTTCCTTTTGTATTTCCACCAGTCCAATTGTCAAAATAGATATCATCATGAAAAAATTCCATTACTTTATCCAGGTCATGATTATCCCAGGCGACATTCCATCTATCCCACAATGATTCAATCTCTTTTCGTATTATTTTCATGATTCTCCTCTTATGTTTATTACTTTTTATATATTGTACTTATAAGGAACTATTTAGAGCAACCTTTTCATAATAAAATAAAAAAAGAATTTTCTAAAACAATAAAAAAGACTTGACCTAATATAGTTGGTATGGCAACTATATTAAACATGGTTTATATGACAAAGAGAAGCAAATAATATGGCAAAAAATAACAACGAAATTTCATTGGGATATGCATTAGGCAGAACTAACTGGTATTTGAAAACTCTTTTAAATAAGCTTTTTAAAGAGGAGGGTTTAAACATAACCAATGAACAGTGGGTTGTATTAAAAGTAATTTATATAAATCCTGCCTTGTCACAAACAGAAATTGCAGAAAAAAGCCTGAAAGATAAAACCAATATAACACGAATTCTGGATTTATTGGAAAAGAGTACATGGATTGAACGTAGAAAAGATGACAAGGACCGTAGAATGAATAGAATACTTATTACAAAGCAGGGTAAAAAAATATTGAAAGCAGTTGATCCTATTGTTCAAAAAACAAATGAAATATGTACCCATTCTCTAAATAAAAAAGAGGTAAAGGAATTAATTAAATCATTAGATACTGTTTGTATTGGAATTAAAAATGAATTATAGGATTCGTTTTTTTTACACATATAGTTGCTATACCAACTATAGTAACAACAACATTTATTAAAGGATTGTGTCACCATGGAGTTCAGCTTGTGGGAGCCTTGTTGTATGGCCTTTACACTATCTTTCTAAGGCTTAACAATGCTGTTCTTGGTGGCTGGGATCCTTCAGCAAGGAAGTTTTTCAAGACTGATGAGTTATCCTTTACAGTCCCTTTTGGTATGTTTACTGAAATGATAAATCGTTTTGACGGATCTTTTTTAAAAACAAAAACATGGAAAATTGTACAAAAGAAAATAACCAGAAGTAAAAAGGTGGGGAAACACTATAATTTAACATATTCAGGAGATAATATGAAATTTCAAGCATGCAAAGTAACAGTGATAAAAAGATCGTTAAATAAAGAATTGGTTGATTCAAGCTTAAAAAAGACAGAAACAATCTCAATCTGTAGCAGCGTTAAAGACAATCAGGAATTTATAATTTCCAATCCATATGTAATGCCTGAAAAAATATGTGCTTCTGCCTGGGCAGATATTCGGCCATATATTATAGCAATTGCCTCAGGAGGAAAATTTGATTTCATGGAAAACAAATATTCAGCTATTGCGACTTGTACTGATCCATTTCGTCCAGTAATTTTTAAAATTGAAAGAATAGATTAAAACTATAATTGCTATTTTCCCCTTAGATTCATAGATTGAAATGATATAAAATTCAATCTATGAAACTACTATAGCTCTAAAATTTTCTAAAATCCTCTATTAACAAGTATGATTAATCTTTCGGTTTAGGTTTTCTGACAGTAATTAAAAAGGTAATCGAGATTTTCCCAATTATTTCATTTAAATTGATGTCGCTTAAAGGTGCGTTGATAAAACGTTAACACACCATTATGGAGTCATAGGTAGCCACACTATAAAAAGTTTGATAGATTTTCAAACATGTTTTAAACATACTCGCGACTGGACCAGATCATTTTACCAATAATCCGAATGCCTTGTGTCTGGTCTGCAGAATGAATTTCCGGAGGATAAATGTTGTTCTCGCTGATCAGCCTGATATGGTCTTCTTTTTTTTCAACCCGTTTAAGAACGATTGCGTCATCGACACCTATTGCGAATATTTTACCGCTAACAATTTCTTTACGGGACATATCGACAAGAACAGTGTCACCATCATGAACCACGGGCTCCATACTGTCTCCTGATATTTTGAACATGACCATCTTGTCAGGAACTCCCTTTCGGTGAAGCCAGTCAAGGCGGAAGGGGACCTTATCCACGGTTTCGGCACCGACTTCCAAAGAGCCGCCTCCGGCACTCAGGCGGGCTTCCACTAAAGATATCGATTTAAATGCGTTGTCTTTATCCATAAGAGGTTC
>JAAELO010000148.1 GCA_024226555.1 Desulfobacterales bacterium
GAACCTCTAATAATTAGAATTTTGGATAAAATACAAGGCATTTTAAAAAATAACGAGCCGATTTTATTACAGTTTTTTTTTTAAATAACAAAGTATTTTGCCAAAAGAACAGTTATTAGAGATTCCCTTAAAACAAACTTCATATCAATTGTTTCTTTTTCACTTCTGACCATAAAGCCAACTGAGTCCAAAGTCCTGAAAGACCATCAATGGCACCAAAAAGGATAAGTACAGGTTCAGCAAAATCGAGTAATACAAAAGAAACGAAAAAAACAGGAACCGATGCACGTGCATAAACAGTTGCCTGAAAAAAAACTCTTAAATCATTTATCGCCGAATGAAAAAAATAGAATCCAAGGAGGATGACCAACATCCCAACTACCCTAATCCAGACTTCACTGGTTTCCGGATACCTAAATAAATTTAATAAAATATTTGGAACCAATATCAGGAATAGTCCAAGAACTACTAAATATAATGAATAGAAAAAAATACTACGAGCGCTTTTACTCATCACTCCCCCAATTTTAATATAAAGCCTAAGATAAGATTTTATATTCCCAATTTATGTATCTATTATTTCATTTTCAATAAACATACTCAATGAAATTTATTACTATTCAGCAATAAAACTAAAAAAATTAATAATTTTTGATTGCTATGGGTAAAAAGTTGACTACAAAACTGGAAGACATGGTTAGTCGATTTATCTCATGTATTATTTACTTACTACAATTAATATTAATGCAACTGCAAATATGAGAGTATTTGAAATAGTTATAGTACGTCGCAATCTAATGATTTCTACAATTGGCCATTTTCTTGAAAAAATGTAAAATTCAATTTTACTAACGATATTAGTAATCAATACTAAACCCAATGAAAAATAAAGGATTCCTGCAAACCATGGATTATTGCTGAATTTGCTAAAGATAGGGATATAGTCTATTATTAAAACTGACGAAATACCTAAAATGTCACTTAAAATCAATATAGGTATCGCGTAAAAGAGGAAACATATTTTAGCAATTAGTGATTGAAAAGTTGACTCTAAAAGTTTGATTTCATCATGTCGTGAGCTCATAAACCAACCTTGGAAGCATACTGATATTGAAAAAGACAGGGTAAACAATCCAAAGTTTAAAAGAAGCATAGCGGCTGAGAGAGTTGTGATTGGTGGGCCACCAATGAAAGAATAGCTTCGACTCGCAGAAATGAGGCTAAGCATAAAAGAAATAACTATTATTTTTATAGATTTATATTTTTGCATTTTTTTATCTTCGGTTAGATCAAGTTTCTCCTCACCTATAGTCTATAAACTCTTTAAAACGTTTTATTAAATTTTGAAAAAGCGAAAAATGAACGTCGCTGTTTTCATCAACAAAATTACCGAGAACCTGGATTTTCATTAGTGTTATCTGCAGATTTAAATTCCATCCAATATTCCTATACCTAAATATAATATTATAGGCCAATTTACTTAATATCAAATTACCTTGATTCGTTATCCTAGGGTACATTTTATGCACCATAATAACAATGCAGAAATTGATCAACACAATGGCAATTGTGATTTCTCCAACTGGTTTTATATCCCTTTAATTCTTGTAAATATACATATAGGGAACCTCTAATAATTAATATTTTGATGAAATACAAGGCATTTCTGAAAATAACGAGCCGATTTTATTACAGTTTTTTTTTAGAAAAAACACAGTA
>JAAELO010000149.1 GCA_024226555.1 Desulfobacterales bacterium
GAGAGAGAGAGAGAGAGAGAGAGAGAGAGAGAGAGAGAGAGAGAGAGAGAGAGAGATACCATGGTGTAGGCAATTATTGAAATCTCCTTCGAACAAAAGTTCGGGTAAGTCTCGAAAAAACATTTGTGCGGATTGTTGGGGTTCGACGTGGGGTATTCTTGGAGAAGGACTCGCTTGTGGAGAAGGACTGGCTTGTGGAGAAGGACAGGTTTGTGGAGAAGGACTGGCTTGTGGAGAAGGACTGGCTTGTGGAGAGGGATCGGATTGTTGAGATGGGGGAGTGTCGATGGTTGCAGTATTTGTGGGATTGTCGGATGGTGGAGAAGGGGTGGAGTCTTGTGGAGAGGAGGGGGTTGGAGAAGAGGGGGGATGTGTTTTAAGCATAAAACTTGCGAATTTTCCAAAATATTCTTGGGTTAATTCTTTCCACCATCCCCTAGGGTCCCAATTTTCGGTAGTAGGACCCAAAATCAAATCATGATGCTTCTTAGCGATGAGGACCCCTCTGGTTACGATCCATGGAACGGACATAAACTTGAAGATCATAGGGATGTAGGTATCGTGGTTGAACACGTCCTGTCTGAGTTTGTTGAGTTTGACGATGGCCTTTTCGGCAGCGCTCAATTCGGGGCGTTCGTCCATGATCGAAGGCGCATTGTCATCGTCTGTTCTTCTTCTTTTGCTCGCATTTGGAGTGTCGGAGGACATGCTTTGTCTAATCAAGAACAACAACGAGCACAAGCAAACCAACGGCAATCAAATGCGGCTTTGTCGATATCCTTGAGTCTCACGCTTTTTTTTCAGATCTGCACGCGTCGCATCTTCTGTTTCTTTCTCACATTCAACCCATCTTCTTCCCAACAACAACAACAACAACAACAGAAAGCTCAAATGTCGGAAAATAAAACCGCAGAAACTCTTCAAAACGACCTCCCGCCCGTACCCCGTCTTGACCCAATCGCGGACCTTGACATATTATGTCGCGAATTGAATGCATATGTCGAGGAGCCAGGCATATATGCGTCCGTGAACAGAGAAACAATACTCAAAATATCGGGGCGTTTATCAGGGCACATTAAACAGGCCTCGTTCGAAGCAGGGAAACATGGGTAAATACAGTACTATGTACCCTCTCTCCATCCTCTCTCCATCCTCTCCCTCTC
>JAAELO010000150.1 GCA_024226555.1 Desulfobacterales bacterium
AAATCAAATTTACCTTTCTTAAAAGCAAAACTATTGAATTAACAGGTATGTAGAAAGAAAGGTTTCGTATTATGGATAGGCAGCCTTATAAGAATGGAAAAAAGTCCTTTAAAACTGTTAGATCGTGATGTTTATGATGGAAAAGTTATGGTTGAGTCTAGCCGGTTCTAAAAAATGGGAAAAAGTCCTTATGTGTGTAAGGGAGGGGGGTGGGAAAATTTTTTGTATTATTTATAGGGTTTCATAGGGTTTCTTGGGTTTTTTGGGGTGGATTTGCTGTAATATTAAGGGGTTAGTCCAATTTTTTTTCCATAGGAGGACCCCCAGTCGGGAGCTTTTATTTTGAGTTTTTCGATTTTTTCGAGGTTCGGCCAAGAAACGTGCGAAATTCTAGATATTCGTCTCTAATTATCTGTAATAACATGAAAATCAATATCATTCACTAATGGCTCAGGAATTCTATCAAATTGTAGTTTAATTTTGCCAAATCGATTGAGATGCCCATTCCTGTAAGGTGCAAAATTAGATACTATTTCCTCTGTGATATCATATCCTTCATTCTGAAGATCATTAAAAATATTTGTCATGCTGTGAACATTATGAAGAATTGTAAGATTCGCTACCAGGTGATTGTATTTGATAATTTTTCTTTGTTCATCACGTAAATTTTCTGTAATAACACCCTCTCCTCCAAATGCTATCCAATTTATAAAAGCATTCCATTCTTCAGAGTTGATTGTTGCTGCCCGTACAGTTTTTCTTAGTTCCTCATTTGAAAGATAATCCAATAAGAAAATCGTTCTTACGGCTCTTCCTAATTCTCGAAAAGCAAGGTAGAGCTTATTTTTTCGACTGTAAGTTCCCAATTTACGAAGAATTGTTGAAGGGGCAATCTTCCCTTTACTTATTGATAGGGCAACTCTAAGCATATCTTTCATGTGCTTTTCAATTAGTTTCCAGTTAATGGTGTCTGTAAAAATATATGTTTCAAAAATGTACAATTATGGAACAGTTTTTTATCTCTCAAAATTCAAATAAATTTCCACGAATCTATCTGTATTTTTGTTTCATAAATCTGTGTCATTTTGAAATTGTTTCATATATCATTCAGGTTGGGTTTTTGAAACATTTTTATGCTACCAACGC
>JAAELO010000151.1 GCA_024226555.1 Desulfobacterales bacterium
ACCCCACAAAAGAAATCATGAAGACCCCTCCCCTCTGTCTCAAGACAACAAGACAACTAAGAACCAAAGAACCCCCCCTCCCCACAAAAAAAAAAAAAACCAAAAACCAAAGAACAAACGGAAAGAAAAGAATATTACCCAAAGAAACAGAAACCAAAGCACCCCATCAAAACATCCCTTATAGAAAAAATATGCCCGAAGAAACTATGGAACGAAAAAGATACCGCGAGAACTTTTAAAGACTACTTTGCAGTTATCACCGGCTTGACCCATTGGCACTTTGAGATGCGACCTCTCCTATCATCGACGAAATGCCGATATTGCCATAGTAAATGGAAATCCGCACCCCTTCACATCCTTTACACCTGTAAAGGCACCGGGAGAATCGAGAGTTGCAAACCCCAAAAAATCATCGACTATCGAAAAGAAAAGTGGGTTGACGAAGTCCAATACGAGCTCCCCGAGAAAGAAGTCATCCCAGGGTACTCAGCAATGGATTTATGGTTACTTGTAAAAAGATTAAGACAAATAGACCCGGCGCCATGGAACCAAGCACCAAAACTCGACAATTCCCCGGATTACCATGACTACGATATCCAAGCCGCCATCGAACAAGACCTCATAGATTTCGAGAGAACGTAAGAAGACTTCCCATCGAACTCCTCTCCCTCAAAACAGACCTAAGAGATTTTAGTGTGAATATTATGCTTTACCAACTTCCTTATCTTCCTTATCTTTAATATATATCGAATAAGAATCCCTTCCCTATTATTTAGACCTTTTCTTTGTAAGACCCAAAGAATCCCATGAAAGAACCAATTTTTTACTCTCCTTTTTTCTCTTCTCTCTCTCTTTTTTCTTTGAAAAAGAACATGAAAAATTTTTTGTTTTTATTTCACCTTTTTTACTTTTATTTTCTTTTTCCACTTCCTATCTTTTTTGTTTTTTCTCTCACCCCCCCTCGGCACTCTCTCTTTTGAGGTGATGCATGTGCCGGACAAAAATAAAATGAACAAAAGATCCAACTTTTTATTTTTATTTTTTATTTGTTAAGAATATTAAAGCTTATTTTCTCTTTTCCTTTTTCAGCTAGGGCAAAGGTGTTGAAATAATAGCGCCCTCGCGAAAGAAAAGTTTTCCTTTCTTTTCTTTACGAAAAGATCTTATAAGAATTTTTTTCTTTGTTTTTAACCATCCCGAAAACCTCCCTACAAAAAAGACCCGAACATATCTTAAGAGAAACCTGCCGAATGAAAAGCCTTTTTATGTGCCATACCCGTTTTTATTTATTTTTTCTCCTTTTATTTTTTTCTCCTTCTTTCTCTCTCTTGGCACCTCTTCCTTTTTTCAGAGGTGATGCATGTGTCAGACGAAAATAAAATAAACAAAAAAGACCCGACATTTTTGTTTTTTTGAAAAGAATATTAAAACCTTTTTTTCTCTCTATCTTTTCTCTCTTTCAGGGCAAAAGTTTTGAAATATTGACGCCCTCGCTGAAGAAAAGACTTCTTCTTTTTATATATAAAGAAATCGAAAAGACCTTTTAT
>JAAELO010000152.1 GCA_024226555.1 Desulfobacterales bacterium
ATGGAATTAATTGTATTTTCCCCTACCGTATTTTTTGGCGTTGTTTACGACATATCCATGTGGTTTTTTCGTCTTTTCGATTGCGTAATCGACAGTTTAGTGACCTCCTCCCTTGTGTTTTGTTCGAGTGCGACTGTCTCACAAAATCCAATAAAACGCAAGGGAGGACGTCACTAAACTGCCGATTATGCAATTGAAAAGACGAAAAAACCACATGAATATATCGTAAACAACGCCAAAAAATATGAAACGGGAAAATACAATTCCATAACCATCTCCACTTCCTTCCAACGCATATTCCCATTAGAATCTCTCTCTTAGCTCCTCGTTTATGCTTAGGACATCCTATTTTAATGACGGGGAACGTGGCTTGCATGGAATTAAAGAAAGAATAATATGGGTTTAATGTAATATGGAGTGTGAAAAATGGGGTTTATAATGGAATGTGCGCAATTGCGCAGGCTATGGAACCGAAATATTTTTTTTTGATATTTATAAAGGTATAGTGAAGGAATTGATGTGTTTGAAATATTGGAATATTGATTATAATATTTAGTTTGAAAAAATATTTTTTTGAACAGCACACTCCGTTCCCCACACCAGTTTAGTGATAGACACCAAACGCCCCTTCCCCGTACCCTATTTTGAACTCTTTTGATAGACTAGTTTCTATTAAAAGATTTTTATTTGAAC
>JAAELO010000153.1 GCA_024226555.1 Desulfobacterales bacterium
AAAAGTGGTTTCCAAATTGGAATTTAGAGATGGCCACGGAAAAGGAAACCAAAAAATTATGGAACTTTTCTCGCGAGATTTTCAAGGATTTACGGACTCTCGCCTCGATAAAGCCATATTAACACTTCTTAGAAATGACTCCTTCATTTCGGTGCGTTTTCTTTTTCCCTTTCCCTTTCTCTTTTTTTATTATCCCTTCTTCTTTTTTATAGGAAGTGGCCATGAAAGCCATCGAAGAAATGGTTGGCGAAAACCACGTTTACCCTATGCAACCCGTATGCCTCCCATTTTTCAAGGTATTCGCCAACGTATTCGCAAAGGAAAGAACAAAAAACAAAGAATTCGGAAAAAGACTTATCTCCCGTTTATCGA
The DNA here is from genome assembly GCA_024226555.1 of Desulfobacterales bacterium. Classification (GTDB taxonomy): domain Bacteria; phylum Desulfobacterota; class Desulfobacteria; order Desulfobacterales; family JAAELO01; genus JAAELO01. Next base: position 373 of record JAAELO010000153.1, read on the forward strand.
ACGTATGGGGAGGGCGACCCATAGCGACGAGTAAAGACGATTTGGCGATAATGGAGACGATGCTCGGCGCTATGAAATGCAAAGTAGCCCCCGATGCCTACGAAAACGCAAGAAAACGTGGAAGATGGGCTCTATTTCAAAGGTTAACCTTTACCGAAATGGGGGAATCCATGCAAAAAAAAGTAGTCGAAAAGAGGCAAACGCTTGAAAAATTGAAAGCAACGCGCGAGGCTTTTTTTAATTTAATAAAGAAACCCTTCAAAAAAC
>JAAELO010000154.1 GCA_024226555.1 Desulfobacterales bacterium
ATTCAAAGTTTATAAAGGGAACCTCTAATAATTAAAATTTTGGATGAAATACAAGGCATTTCAAAAAATAACGAGCCGGTTTTATTACAGTTTTTTTTGGAAATAACAATGTATTTCGCCAAAAGAGAGGTTATTAGAGATTCCCTAAAAGCTTTAGTTTTATAAAATCTCTACATTAGAAAAAATAACGAGCCGATTCGTTTATAAAACGCTTTAATTTTATAAACATTACAACATTTTTTTTTCGTAATAATACTCCGTTGTTTTATTTTTTTTAAAACAACTTAAGTAGTTCCGTTAAAAGGTGGTTGTTAGAGGTTCCCTTGATAATTATTATCAAATGGAGTTTTAGCTTTGGATAAGTATGTTAGTTTGGGAAATAGTGTTAAATGTTCCAGTTGTAAGAAAACTTTAGATAAAGATCATTTTAATACGTCTAAATTTTACAGATGTCCGTTATGTTCTACAATGGAAGATGTGAGAGTTTTCCCAGCTCTTTATAAAGATCTTTCTAAACAAACTGTAAAGGAAGAGCTTGTAATTGATGATGAAGCAGGTTGTTTCTATCATCCTGAAAAAAAAGCAGCGACTCCCTGTTCCGGTTGTGGTAGATTTCTTTGTGAGCTTTGTAATGTGGAGATGGGCAATAGTAACTATTGCCTGTCTTGTTTGGAAAAATCACAAAAAAAGAATGATGTAAATACTATTGAAAAAGCAAGAACCTTGTATGATAGAATGGCTCTTTTTATGGCTCTTGCTCCTTTCACAATAATTCTGTATTTCGTAACAATTATTACTGCTCCGGTTTCTCTCTTCATTTCAATAAGATACTGGAATAAACCAATGAGCATTCTTCCAAGAACAAAATACAGGTTTATTATAGCTTTTATTGTTAGTTTAGGTGAAATAATAGCAATGATAGTGTTTACATATTTTTTAATTAAAGAGTTTTAATATGGATGATTTGAAATACAAAAAACTGGCAAAAAAGAGGTTTTTTCTTGGTTACAGCTCATTGTGGGAAAGTTCTGACCATCTCCTTCTTGCAAAATGCAGGGGCTTTACAGAGGAATATAAAAGATTCTACTTCAATGATATACAAGCGATCTCGACTATAAAAACAAAGAGTCTTTTAGGTTGGAATATATTTTTTTCCATTATGCTAATTATTTGTTTTTTTACAATGATAAATAATGGAACAATTTCCGTTTTTTTCTTTTTTCTTTTTGCAATATTAATACTGATACACTCATTAAAAGGGAAGACCTGCAAAACATATATAACCACAGCAGTTCAAAAAACTGAACTTTTTCCATTAACAAGAAGAAATATATCAGCTAAAACAGTTAATAAAATCCAGGAACTTGTTAATCGTAATCAGGGAATCATAGATGAAGATGAGATTGACAACCCGGATAAACAGGATATATCGGTAAGAAAAATCAAGAAAGTTAGTAATGTCGTCCATACTAAATATCCAAAAATATTGTTTGGCTTAATGCTGATTTATGGGTTTTTTGAAGCATTAATCTATTGGAAATACTATTATATTCTATCCTCAACAATTGTAATGATTTTGCTACTTTCTCTAATACTTGTTGCTGCTATAGTTTCATTAGCAAAAAGTAAAGCAAACATTATTCCATTGAAAGTTGCCATGATTAGTTCAATTGTTTTTTCTATCTCTCATTTTATAGCGATGTATATTGGATTAATAGTTGAGTTGACAAAATTAAAATTAAAATTCCAAAACACAGGAAATTTAATACTAATGGTCCACGATTCAAATCCATTAAAGTACACAGGATTTTATGTAGGTATTGTTGCATTTATAATTGGTTTAATTGGTATCTATTTTACTTTTGAACAGGGTAAAAAGATTTCGGCGGATGATAACTAATGGATATAAGTAGTAGTAAATGTCATAACCACCTGCAAAGAGAAGCAGTCGCAGTTTGCCTGAAATGCGGCAGATTTTATTGCAGGGAGTGTGTGACAGAGCATAACGATCAGGTAATTTGCAGCAGTTGTCTGATGGTTAAAGACGAACCCATATTTAAAAAATTTAAGTTAAGAAAACCATTTATCTATTCACTCCTTTTTTGTATTGGTATTTTTTCTGCCTGGATCTTCTTTTTTTATATTGGAGATATGCTATTATCTTTACCCTCTGATTTTCATGACGGAACAATTTGGGAAAGGGTAGTTAAATAAATGAAAAGTTCCAATGATCAAACAGCAACACAAATAATAGAAGAGAGTGTACATGTTTTGAAATCTGTGCCACTTTTAATTATTTCAAAATATCTCATTGGCACAATCCCTTTTATTCTTTACTTTCTGTTTTTTTGGGGAGATATGAGCCACAGCTCTGGTATGGAATCATATTTAGCACCTTTCTCCCTTTCACTTGCTATCTTGTTTATTTGGATGAAGGTCTGGCAATCGATTTTTATGACAGAGATAAAAGCTTTTAAGGCTAATACCAAAGTTTTATGGAGTTTAAAAAGAGTCGTAAAACTAATACTCTATCAAACAATCATACAACCCACGGGATTATTTCTAATACATGCTACAGGTTTTTTACTATATTTGCCTTTTCCCTGGATTTTTGCTTTCTATCAGAATTATTCTATTGATAATAATGAACCTGGAATCAGAGGTAGAATTTTTAGTGCCTACAGATTAGGCTGTATTAATCCAAGACAAAACATTAAGATTCTTTTTATATATAGTCTTTTTGGCTTTTTTGTTTTTTTAAATGTTTGCTCCGTACTCTACTTTCTGCCTTACTTACTAAGCAGAATCCTGGGTATTGAAACACTATTTTCCATGAGTGGTTTTAGTTTCTTAAATCCATCTTTTTTAGTGATTTCAATGGGTATAACCTATATATGTGTTGATCCATTTATTAAAACAACTTATGCCATCAGATGCTTCTATGGAAGCTCAATGCTCACAGGGGAAGACCTTACAGCTGAACTTAAAAGTTTTAAACAAAAAAGTATAGTTTTTGCCGTGATTCTGATTTTATTTCTTATTCCAATATCCATTTCTTCCCAAACAATTACCCACACTCCAAACGAACTTAATGAATCCATTGAGGAAACTCTAAGCCAAAGAAAGTTTAAGTGGAAAATACCTAGGCCTCAGGAAGAAAGAGTAAGAACCGGGATGTTTGATTCATTTATTGACTGGATTAAACCATATTTTAAGAGCTTTGAGAAAACCTTAAAAAAATGGTTTGAAAGTTCTTCAAGAAAACCAAGGGGTAGCAATAGGGATGTAAATAGCTACACCAGCAGCAGTCAGATCTCCTATACAAAAATATTTGTAATTTTAATAATAGCTCTGTTATGTATCGGATTAATTTTTTTCATTAGAAATTTTAAACTCAAAAAGAAAGATATTGGCGCAGGAGAGAATCCTTTACAAAGCGAGACACCAGACCTTACAGATGATTATGTTGATGCAGATAATTTAAAACATGACAAATGGCGCGAACTTGCAAATAAATTAATAGGAGAAGGATCGTACCGGCTGGCACTGAGAGCTCTTTTATTATCAATTTTATCCAATATGTCTGAAAAAAGATTTTTGCATATAGCACGTTACAAATCGAACCTTGATTATGGCTATGAGCTTGAAAGAAGAACCCACGACAATAAAGATCTTAATCTATTGTTTCGAAGCTTTGTAAAACGTTTTGACAGGGTGTGGTATGGATTACATGAAATATCTGAAACAGATATTTCCATATATGTTGCTGATCAGGAGAGGATATTAGGATTTGCGGAAAAATAAACAAAAAATAGTTTTCCTTTCGATAATAACCTTTTTCATCTTTGGGACTTACTGGCTTTTTTCTCTCCAGTTTGAAGCTGGTGATATTTACCCTCCCTACTCATCTTTAAGGTCTGATCCTTTAGGTACAAGAGCATTCTTTGAAAGTTGCGATAATTTAAATCAAATATCAACCGAAAGAAATTTTCTACCTTTTAAGCGTATTAAGTGGGAGAAAGCAGATACTTTCTTTTTTGCAGGCTCAAAAAGGCTACCAGTTAAAAGCAGAATGGAAGCATTTAACAAACAGGCTAAAAAGGGAAAGAGAATTGTTTATATGCTGTTTCCTGTTGATAGAATGGCTCGTTTAAAAAAAGAAAAAAGTATTGGTAGTTGGGAAACCAAGGGTTTTACTGTAAAAAAGTTCGACTGGAAGTCAAAAGATAAATCCATAGCTGACTACAGGTTTGATAACAGACTCTCTTTACACTCAAACAGATATTTTCAAATTAAAGATAATAGCTGGAAAACAATATTATCATATCATAATTACCCTGTTATCATTGAAAAGAAGATTGGAAGTGGTAGTATTGTTATGACCACTGATTCCTATTATATCAGTAATGAGATTCTGAAAAAAAATCCCACTCCTAAATTATTACTATGGTTAATAGGTGGAAAAACCAGAATTGTATTTGATGAAGCTCATTTTAATATAAAAGCTAATTATGGTATTGCATCATTAATAAAAGAGTATGATCTGGTATTTTTCTTCATCACTATAATAATTGTTACTATACTTTTCATTTGGAAAAATGCGACCCATTTTATTCCACCACTTTCAACAGGGACTTATGATGATGAAAATATTCTTATGGAAAAAGATAGCAGATCAGGACTGATTAATCTTCTTTATAGGAATATCAATAAAAAAGACTTATTAAATAAATGTATGGAAGAGTATAAAAGGACACTCAATAAACGAACCAACACAAAAGATACCATAACAAAAGCTGAAAATGTTGTGGATAATATAGAACCGAAAGAGATTATCTCAGGATATAATGAGATTTCAAAAATACTTTCAAAGAAGGAACCTCAAAATAATTAAAATTTTGATTGAAATTCAACGTTTATAAAAGCTTATTTAGTTTTATAAAATCTCAGCATGAGAAAAAATAATGAGCGGTTTTACAACAGTTACTTTTTTTGAGTAACGCAGTAGTTCGGTCAAAAGGCAATTATTAGAGGTTACTATAAATAAATTTGGGAGATAAAATGGATAAAGAAACAGAAAAACTGATAGAAGCTTTGGAACTTGCAAAAAAAGAAACCGCAAAAGTAATAATTGGACAGGAAGATATAATCAATAAACTACTTATTGCTATTTTCACAAACAACCATGTATTGATTGAGGGGGTTCCGGGAATAGCCAAAACGCTACTTGTGCGAACGTTGTCTAAAATTCTGGGAAGTGATTTTTCAAGAATCCAATTTACTCCCGACCTGATGCCTGCTGATATTACCGGTACTCATGTTTTTAATATGCAGAAGGGAAATTTTTCTCTTGTGAAAGGGCCGGTTTTCACAACTTTTTTGCTTGCAGATGAAATTAACAGGGCTCCTGCTAAAACACAATCCGCTCTTCTGGAAGCGATGCAGGAAAGAACTGTAACAATAGATAGAAGAACACATGAACTTTCATCCAATTTTACCGTATTTGCTACACAGAACCCTATAGAGCATGAAGGAACATATCCCCTTCCTGAAGCGCAAAAGGACAGATTCATGCTCAAAGTTAATATGAATCCTCCCTCTTTTGAAGATGAATTGCTTCTTGCAAAAAGGATGATTGGGGATGATTCTCCAGAAAATGTTCTTCAAAAAGATGAAATTCAGGCAATTTTAACTCCGGAAATTTTAGAATCATTACGCAAAAATCTTAATGAAATTATCATAAGTGATGATCTTGTTGATTATATTGTCAAACTGGTACGAAAAACCAGAACACATCAAAGTATTCTAAATGGAGCAGGGCCAAGAGCAACCCAGGCTTTAATATTATCAAGCAGGGCTTATGCTGCTATTTCAGGAAGAAATTTTGTTATACCAGATGATGTTAAATATATGTCAGGATCTGTTCTTGAACATAGAATAATTTTAAGACCTGAATATGAAATTGAAGGATTAACAGAACAGGAAGTTATTGTGCAAATACTTCAGGATACAGCAGTACCAAGGTAATATTAATGCTATCATTTAAACCAAATTACAGAATGATATTTCTTTCAGGTATTATACTTTTACCTTTAGGGATAGCAAAAGCTTATACAGAAATAAGCAATCCAGCAATTACCGGATTGCTTATCCTGTTTATTATGTTTTTGCTTTTAGATATATTTATATCAAAAAACAGATTAAAGTCTGTTTCTGTGAATACTCCTGAAATTGTCAGGATCTCAAAAGGCAGGGATGCTGATGTCAGATTTGAAGTTATCTCAGAAAACAAGTCTACTGCAAAGATCCGTATTGGAATCCAAAAACCTGATGGTGTATCTTCAGACAAATACCAGAAAACAATTTACCTGAATCAACCATTTCTATGGAAATTTAAAGGCACAAATACTGGTAAGTATAGTATAGAAAATATTTACTTTGAAACAGATTCATTTTTTGGTCTCTGGTCAATTAAGGATAGTTGTGGTTTAAAATTAACTTTCAGAGTTTATCCAGACCTCATATCTGAGCAAAAAGCTATTACTGCTTTTTTTAAAGGATTGAAATCAGGTATTCATTCCTTAAGACAAATTGGTAAAGGGCGGGAATTCGAACAGCTAAGAGATTATCTGCCAGGTGACAGTTATGAAGATATTCATTGGAAAGCCACATCAAGAAGAGCTTATCCTGTTTCCAAAATCTACCGAATGGAAAGAACTCAGGATGTTTATATCATTATCGACAGCTCCAGACTAAGTGCAAGAAATGCTAATGTATTTAATAAAAATATTAATGATCATGATGCAACAATACTTGAAAGATATATTGTGTCAGCACTTGTAACCGGAATGGCTGCTGTTAGAAATAGTGATAATTTCGGACTGTTAACTTTTTCAAATAAAATTAATGGTTTTCTTAAAGCTGGAAATGGTAAGAGTCATTTCAACTCCTGTAGAGATATGCTCTATACTCTTAAGCCCAACATTGTTTCACCCGATTACCCTGAACTTTTTTCATATATCGGTACCAAAATAAGAAAGAGATCCCTTTTAATTTTTCTAACAAGTATGGATGATTCTATTCTTGCTGATAACTTTATACAAAATATTGATGTCCTGAGTAAAAGGCATATTGTTCTTGTTAACATGATGAAACCATTTGGAGCAAAAGAGGTTTTTTCAGAGAATTTAGACTCACTAAATGAGATCTATGAGAGTTTATGCGGACATTTTACATGGGAAAAACTTTTTGAAACTGAGAAAAAGCTTGGTACAAGTGGTGTTGGTTTTTCACTTCTTGAGAATGAAAAAATGACCATCGATCTTATTAACCAATATATGAATATTAAACAGAGGCAAATTCTTTGATTATTGATCTTGATAAATTTATTGAAGAAGAAAACATTTTCTGGGAAGAACTTGAAAAGGTATTAAGAATTTCAGATGCAGAGCCTGGTCATAAGATGTCACTTGAAGAGTTAAAAAGGTTTCATTATCTCTATGAGAGAACGTCAGCCGGACTTGCAAGGATTTCAACATTTTCAGCTAAACAGGAACTAAGAGAATATTTAGAATCTCTTGTTGCAAGAGCTTTTGCAAATATCCATGAAAACAGAAGAAGTAAAACTAAATTTTCACCTTTTAAGTGGTTTTTTCATACTTTTCCAACAACCTTTCGAAAATATATTAAGGCATTTACAATTGCTCTGTTGATTATATCTGCAGGGGCCATTTTTGGTGGCGGAGCTGTTTATTTTGATACAGATGCCAAACAGGTTATAATGCCTTTTGAAGGACTAAAAAAGTCTCCCACTGAAAGAGTGAAAAAAGAGGAGTCATCTAAAGGTACGCATTTGGAAAACCGAAAATCATCCTTTGCATCCCATTTAATGGCAAATAATATAAGAGTTTCTATTTTCGTTCTTGCACTTGGAATGACCTTTGGAGTTGGAACCGTACTTGTTCTTTTTATTAACGGTATCTATCTTGGGGCTGTTATGGCAGATTATATTATGGCCGGACAAACCAAATTCCTTGCTGGCTGGCTTCTTCCCCATGGATCCATTGAAATTCCAGCCATAATTATAGCTGGGCAGGCAGGCTTGCTATTAGGAAGCGCTCTGATTGGCTGGGAAACTCCTGTTCCATTAGGGGACAGATTGAGAAAAATCGGTGGCGATTTAACAACACTTATTTTTGGTGTGGCTGTTTTACTGGTTTGGGCTGGTATTATAGAAAGCTTCTTTTCCCAATACCATGAACCTGTCATATCCTACTCTTTCAAAATAGTATTTGGATTTTTTCAGTTAACACTACTGGTGTTGCTTCTTTCAATTTCAGGTAGAGGTAAACAGCAGATATGAATAAAACTAACAAACTAACAATAAGAACACCGGAAGGAATAACATTTTCACTATTTCCTGCAAGTCCTGTCATAAGACTTCTTGCATATTCCATTGATTTTTTAATTATTATTACTCTTAATATGTTTGTAAGTAAAATTATATCAATACTTTCCATATTCTCACAGGATCTTGCACAGGCTTTTTCCATTTTAATATTTTTTGCCATTTCAATAGCATACACAATTTTAATTGAATGGATTTGGAACGGTCAGACTGTTGGTAAGAAAATAATGAAAATAAGAGTGGTTGATAAAAATGGACTTAATCTTCGTTTTAGCCAGATAGTAATCCGAAATCTACTGAGGTTTATTGATGCTTTTCCAGCGTTCTATTTACTTGGGGGAATATCTTCTCTAATTTCATCAAAATCACAAAGATTGGGAGATATTGCCGCAAACACCGTTGTTATATGGAACAGGAATGTAAAAGAACCTAATTTTGAGAAACTCTTCAGTGGAAAATACAACTCTTTAAGAGAATACCCACATCTCATTGCCAGATTAAGACAGAAGGTGTCACCGGAGGAGGCAGACATTGCTCTACGTGCAATAATGAGAAGGGATGGTCTTAACCCCTCTTCCCGTGTTGAAATTTTCAACGTAATTAGTCAACACTTCAAAAAGATAACAGAGTTTGATGAAGAAACGCTTGAAGGCATTTCAGATGAACAATATGTTAGAAATATAGCTGATGTTCTTTATAATACATAATTATTAGAGGGAATCTCTAATAACTGCCTTTTGATCGAACTACTGCGTTCTTCAAAATTAAAAACTGTAGTAAAAACAGCTCGTTATTTATTTCTCAGCCTTGTATTTCAATAAAAATACTAGTTATTAGAGGTTCCCTAGAGTTTCCTTTAATAAAAAAAAGGTATGGGAGGGGGCAATTTCTTCCCATACCTGTTACGCCTCTTTCATATGTAGTTTAAGTGTACTCTCTTTCACGCGCAAAACTGGTTCTGAACTGAAGAAAATCTTCAGTTACTATTTATTTCCTGGAAAATTCTGGAAATAATTTTTATTTACACAAAAAAACAAATGTTTTGTGTAGACATAAAAAGCTTAAGTTTCCCCTGAGCAAAAAAACTAAAGCAATTCCATGTAGATCCAGTTCAATTCACCCAACAATCAAGTAAGAACACAGTAAAAAAGCTGGCGATTTACAAACCAATACAGCATTTGTAACAGTTTCGATGTGTTTTTTTGGACTTGATTTATAGTGTTTAAGTGAAAAAACTGCCCCGGCGTGTGAAAGAGGCGTTGACGGAATGGCGGACTTTCTGTAAAAAAGATGTTAGACATCTACTTTTCTCCGTGGTTGAGAAGAGTTTTTGTTCAGAGTTAACATGGAAGTTGTCGCTTCCGTGTTGACTCGCCGAATACAATTAATACAATCAGTTAAACAATAACCGCAAAAATAAACAAATATCAAGATAAAAATTAATTATTTTTAAACAAAATTATTTGGGCCTGTTTATTTTTGAATAATTTGTTTTTCCCATGACAATCAAATTTATGTTTTTAATATAAAGAATATCTACAAATTATAAATTTCAGGTCTTCTGTTTGGAAAGAAATACCTCATTTCATGTCCTCTGACATGTTCAAATATCTCTTTTGTCAGATCCACAACAAGCATTCCCTCGCTATTATCTAATCTCTGGTCAATTACTTCCCCTGATGGATCTATAGCAACAGAAACACCTGAAAACGATAAGCCCATTCCATTTTCACCAGACTGATTACAGGCTACAATGAATATACTATTATCAAATGCCCTTGCTCTTAAATGTCTCATCCAGGATTGATATTTTGTATCAGGAGTGCCTCTTGGTGAAGCATGGGGAACAAAAATTATTTCAGCAGAGCCTTTTGTCATTGCAGTTGTCAGTTCAGGAAAATGGATATCATAACATAGCTGAACACCACATTTTATATCTTTAATATTGAATAGTGAAAGATCATTTCCCTGTTCATACAGTTTCTTTTCAGGAGGAGCGAGATGAATTTTTCTATATATTGTGATCTCACCATCTGAATTAAATATAAGGTGCGATGCATATCTTTTACCACTTGAATCTTTTTCAGCAAGGCCTGCTAATACAGTAATTTTTTTATCCTTTGAAATTTCAGACAGTCTGTCAGTAATTTCAGAAGGAACAGTAACAGCATTTTCTGTAAAAATCTCTTTTGAACTATAACCAGTTAATGAAAGTTCAGGAAAACATATGACATCAACATTATCTGATGCTGCTTTTTTTATCCATTCAATATGCTTTTCCAAATTCTCTTCTGTTTTTCCACACACAGAATTAAGGGTTATTAAAGCAACACGAATATCTTCCATTTTAAACCTCAGCCAAGAATAATTTTACTTCAATACAAGATCCCAGTTCCAGAGACCAGCTCTTTCTTTAAGATGAATACCCTTTGGAATATTTTCATTTAAATGTAGAAATATTTTGTAACCATTTTTAACTAACACATCTCTTTTTGAAGAGAGATCTATTTTCCAGTTTGGAAATATCCAGTAATCAGCCCCTCTTTTTTCAACCCAGAACTGTTCCCCCATAGGACTAGTTATGATCTGTTTTAGTCTAATGTCCTCTGAAACTGTTCTTGCTATTGTTAAAGGAAAATGTCCGGTTAAAATAATTCCAAGAGGTAATGTGCTTTTCTTTGCTAAAGAGAAATAATTTTTACTGTTTAGTTCTGGTGATACGAAAACCCCGTTAAATCCCATTTCTTTTAGTACATCTATAGAAATATCATTACTGATATTACAAAACGGACCGGCCCACAGGTTAAGTTTCTTCTTAAAATTTTTAAAATAAACTGTTTGAAACGGCCCATTTAGTATGAAATTTTTAGCTCCCCATTTAAGAGCTGTTTGAATTAACTTTGTAAAAGCTTCTTCATTATCAGGCCAGATTACAGGAGGTAGGATAAACCAGTAATTTCCTATCATTTTTCCCGGAACACTTTTCAGTGATTCAAAAGTAAGCCAAACAGCACTCGGACTGTTTTTCACTATTTTACCATGCCTCTTGCTTGCATGGATATCAAATTTAGGGTGTTTAATCTGAATATTTTTTTCGATATCAGGAGTCGTTTTTACATCAGCTTTTTTGTATTTAACTGCTTTTATACCCTTGAGCTCATCCTCAAGGCCTTCTATTAAATCGTTTAGTTGTTTCTCTCTTCTATCAATAAGAAAAACAGTTGTTTCATTTCTAACACCTTTTACTTTTTTGAGGTGAAGTTTTCCTTTTTTTGGAACATTTAAAGTTACCTTATAAATGCTGTGACCCTTCTCATCTTCATATCCTATTCTAAGAAGATCATCTTTTAACAGCCCTTCCCGTGGTATGATAAAAGGCTTTGCACCACCTTTAATTTTACCGATTACTCTTCCTGATGCGGTAAATCCTTTTGTATTGACTGGATTTTGAGGTCTTTGTGAAAGGAAATTATAGTGCGTGCCAACTCGTCCAAGAGCTTGATCAAGCAGACCAAGAGCTTCCTTTTTTTTCTGTGGATCACTTCCTTCATCCCGTAAAATTTTGTAAGCTGTTGTAGTATAATAAACGTAATGGGGACCTTTCTTTCTTCCTTCAATTTTCCAGGTAGCTATTTGCGGGACTTCTTTCATAACTTTTACCAGAACATCGACACTTAAATCCTGGCAGGAGAAAAATCTTTTTCTTTGACCTTTCTGTTCATAGTTACGTCTGCATGGCTGGACACATCTTCCCCTTAATCCACTTTTCCCTCCTAAAAAACTACTCCAGTAACAACGCCCTGAAACCCCGTAACAAAGGGCACCATGTATGAAGACTTCTAAATCAACATCTTTACAATCACTGGCAAGTGATTTTATTTCATCAATGCTTAACTCCCGTGGAACAACAACCCTATCTATACCATAAAGATTTGCTTCTGAAAGTCCTTTGCCAAAGGTTTGATTGAAGAGTGTTGAAAGATGAAGTTCACCTTTATAATTTATATCTCTGGCTATTTTTACAAAAGCGAGATCCTGAATAATTATGGCATCAGGTTTTACATATTTTGCAAGATCAGAAAATTCCTGAGTAACTCTATCAACCTCGTCTGGCTTTATGAGAGTGTTAAAAGTAACATATACTTTAATGTTTTTACTATGAGCTAATTTTGTTAAGCCTGAGAGGTCTTCTATACTGAAATTTTTGGCTTCCATTCTTGCTGAAAAACTTTTTAATCCGCAAAAAATGGCGTCTGCCCCTGCTGCAACTGCAGCAAGAAATGATTGTCTGGATCCTGCTGGTGCTAATATTTCTGGTTTTTTATGATGCATTTTTTTTACAATTATCCTTAAAAACTAATGTTTAATATCTGGTTCTATGAAGCTCCACTCCAGAGAAGGAAATTTGAGCTTCAGATTTTTTTCAATTTCATTTATTTTCTTACAGGCATCCTCTATGTTAATTGTACTTTCCATCTTTATTTTAGCTGCGAGCATAACATAAGGACCATTTTGGATTGTTAGAATATTTAAAACTTCATCAACACCAGATCCATCTTTTATCGCTTCTTCAATTTGGCCTTGAAGCTCAGGATCTGCAGACTTTCCTATAAGCAGAGCTTTCATTCTAAAAATCAGAAAGAAAGATACACAAAGCAGAATTACTCCAATTGCAATGGATCCCACAGCATCAAGAACAGGCATACTCAGCGCATGTGAAAGATAAACAAATATAAATGCAATGACAAGTCCTAAAACAGCGGCAGTATCTTCACCTAAAACTATTATAAGTTCAGAGCTTCTGGTATGTTTAAGCCATTTAAAAAAAGGCTGATCACCTTTAAGAGAGTTTATCTCTTTAATGGCGCCTAACAGGCTCAGGGATTCAAGAACAACGGAAACAGCAAGAACAGTTAATGCAATCCACACTCTTTGAATAGGTTCATCTGAATTGAATTTATGTACACCTTCGTATATTGAGAACAAACCACCAATGCTAAATAGCATTAAAGCCACAACAAAACTCCAGAAATAGATATCTTTACCATAACCAAGAGGGTGGGATTTGTCAGGCAATCTTTTTGCGCTTTTTAATCCAAACAAGAGCAATAGCTGATTAACGCAATCTGCAAGGGAATGAATTGTTTCAGCCAACATACTTCCAGACATTGTAAAGAAGGTCGCGACTCCCTTTGCCACTGCAATTCCAAAGTTTGCAAAAAGAGCATAGTAGATCGCTTTTGTTCCGTGTTCTGCAGACATATTAGCTTTATCCTTTTTAATTATTGTCCTAATAATCTTGTAGTTTGTATCTATAGATCCTGCTAAAAGATTTTTTTATGTCCATATTATGAATAAAACTTTTTTTCAAATTGATTCTCTTGTTTTTCATTATATTTATTGTTTATAAAAATTACCTTGAGAATTAGTAAATCGGGTGTTACGAATAATAACAATATCACAGCAAATATTTATTATATATGTTTTTCAATAACCTATTTTTATTGAAGAGGATTTTTTATGAATTTTGACCTGTTTAATGTCCCTTTTCTACTTGATCTGACAAATCTCTCTTTTGATGACACAATTATCTTTATAGTGGCAATTTTATCTGCAATTCTCTTTAATGGAGAGGCTCAGGGCTATGCGGCAACTTTTCTTGGAGATGTGCAGAATGATAAAAGCAAAAGACATCATTTCAATCTATTTTTACATATTGATATAATAGGCTTTATCTGCTTTTTTTTAGGAGGTTTTGGATGGGGAAAACGAGTTGAGATCAACAGGGATAATCTTAAAAAACCCTTTTTACATACCTTAATTATAAGATTTTCAGGACCAATAGCGAATTTATTACTTGCGAATATCATTTGCAGCATTATTTGGGTACTGCATAAATATGAAGTTCAGGATAAAACTTTTTCTATTATTGCAGCTGTTAATATAATGGTAGCAGTTTATGGTCTTATTCCAATCCCGCCTCTTGCAATGGGTTCAGTCTTTAATTATTTCAGAAAATCTGTAAAATCCAATAAATTTTTGGATTATTATCAGCAGGCAGGTCCATTTATAATATTAGCTGTGGTACTCATAGAAAAGATCACAAAAATTGAAATTTTTGGACTTTTAAAACCTTTGGTTGTGGGACTTTTTAATATGATTTATTATTAGAAATTTCCTATAGATTACAGATTGGAAATTAAAGATGTTAAGGGCCTTTTAATAAGAAATCATTTTATAAATATTAATTCTTCTCAAGAGCAAGTCGAATTCCAAGACCTATTAAAATTGTTCCGCATGTTCCATCTATCCATTTAGCTGTGGAAGGTTTTGTGATAAAATTTCTTATATAACCAAGAATAAATGATAAAGTGATCAGCCACACCATACCCATTGCAAAATGGATTCCTGCAAGCATTATTGATTTAAGTAAAACCGGATCTTTTGGTGTTATAAATTGAGGAAGAAATGCAAAATAAAATATTGCAGGTTTTGGATTAAGAACGTTGGATAAAACACCTTCACGTAGTGATTGAACAATATTGATATCTCTTTTGTTTGTATTGTTCTCAACAGCTATTGTACTCTTCCCTTTGTAGGCAGACCATATTGTTTTTATTCCTAAATAGAGCAGATAGCAGGCACCCACAAACTTCATAATTGAAAAAGCGATTGCAGAGTTTACAAGAATAACTGATATCCCAAGAGCAGAAAGAGATGCATGTACAAAAAGACCTGAACAGATTCCAATAGTGGTTATTATTCCATCCAATTTCCCGCCCCTTAATACATTACGTATTACAAGCATTGTGTCTACTCCAGGACTTAGAGTCAGAGCAAGTGTTACCATGGAAAAAGTTATTAATTGTTGATCTGTCATATTTAAAAAAGTCATTTTGTTATACCTTAAAAATTAGAGCAAGTTTCTGTTACTTAAAAAATCAAATATAGGGAACCTCTAAAAACTGCCTTTGTCTGAATTACTTATGTTTTTTTAAACAATAATAAAACAACAGAGTATACGAGAAAAAAATAACTGTAAACTTTATAAAAATAAGACCTTTTTATAAACGAATCATCTCGTTACATTTTTCTCAAGCAGAGATTTTATAAAACTAAAGCTTTTATAAACGTTGTATTTCAAACCAAAATTTTAATTTTTAGAGGTTCCTTTATATATCAGGTTTTTATCACTTTGTATAATTGCAGAATTTAGTTTAATATCCTTAAGATTGGTTGCGTTTTTATGTGGTTCTTCTTAAATGAAAACTGAAAAGTACATTAATTACAGGGATACAATGGATAACAGTTTAAATATATATAAATCTAAAGTCGAAAAACTAAGAGACAATCTGATTGCTAAAATGGTTTCAAATAACCATGAAACTATCAGAGAAGCTTTAAAGAGTTTGTATGAATATTTAGACAGTATCCCCACAGAAAATGACCAGAAATCTATTAACCAGGCACTCCATTGCTATAAAACCTTTTCAAATAATATAGATAATAAAATTCGTATTGTAACTGATAAATTATACAGACAAATTAAGAAAAGATTTGCGGAACATGTAAGGATTGAAACTAAAAATCCAAAGCAAATATCATTTGAAGAGTGGTCTGATAAAAACAAGCTCTCAGAGATACAGTTTAATAATGTTCTGAAAAATCTCTCAACCCTTCAAATAACATCGGGTTGCAGCAACTGTTGCAGAAGATGTAATGAATGGTCTCTACCATTTCCAAGAAAACATTTTACCTATGAAGCTATCAAAATATTTTTAAATAACCTTTCAAAAGTTAATAACAGAAATTTTTCGCTATATAGTGCTTCTGACCCTCTTGACTGGGAGTCTTTTGATAAAGATATCTCAGATATCAATGATCTTTTAAACAACATGGGATTTTCAAGTGAATTTGGTATCCTTACAAAAGTTCCAGGGGGAAAATCCGAGGTTTTTAAAAGATTGCTAAAAAAAAATGCTGACATTGGAATCAGCATAACTTCAAAAAACAGGAGTAAAATAGAAACTCTTTCAAAAGAGATTGGAATGGATTTGTTTCATCAGCATGATCTTGATGAACTTACCATTGAAGCTGGCCTTGATGAAGATTTTACTACAATCAAACCATCAATTACAGATAGTTATGGCATAGAAGTTACAACAGATGGAATTTTTCAAATTTTACCCACTTTTACAAGTGCTCTATCTCCAACTGGTCAGGCAAGAATATCTGTAACCACAAATACATCTCTTTTTATTATACAGAAAACAGGAAGAGCTGCTCTTCCTGTACAATACTTTAAACCACTAACGTTAGAGAGTGTTGATGGAGAAAAAATAACTCTTTCATATCTACTTGAACCTCAGATAGAAAATATACTATTGGATCAAAGTAACGAGAATGTAGACTCTCCGGGAATGATGAATTTAAAGGAATATTTCAAAACCTTTGAATTCAGTGCTGTGAAAAAGAGAAATGAACTTCTGCCTACAGTTATTGAAGATTTTAAAATAAGATATATGGATGGATCTGAGGAGTTTAACAGATATAAAAAATCATATCTTAAAACATGTGATATTGAAAAAGTCAGAGATCTTAGAGTTAACGCTTTCATCTTTTTTCTAATCGAAATAAAAAAATATCTATCTGAAAATCATGATAGCAAGAGTATAGTAGCTCATTTAAGAAGAAGTGATATTGAAAGAAACGAGAAAATTTCTGAGAATTTAACCAAAAAAAATCTAATAGAGGTTATAAAAGAATGCGATATTCAGATTTTTGATCTTTTTCAAATACTCCTGCTTAAATTAGTTCAAGAACCAAAGGCACCCGAAATTGAATCGTTCTTAAGAACAAGGGATGTTATTTATAGTCCATTTGAGGATCAGTTTATAATAACTGCTATCAGTATTAATCAATAATTTCAAATCTTGCCTTGCTTACACATTTTATTATGAGGAAAAATTACTAATCAATCCATTTTTTTTAAATATCTATTTTTTTATGCTTTCAAAATTACTACTTACAAATATTATTAGTTGCGAAAGTGAGCTTTTTCACTATCTGTTCATTAGATTTTAAAAAATATATTTTCAAATTAAATGTCCCCGATAATGTGATTCGTTTTTTTAATTTATAAAAAAGTACACTCGTAGTTTTTGATTTAACTTGCTGAAATATTTTATTTTTATATGGAAACTAAATTGGTTTCTTAAATGTGTAGAGTAATATTTAATATAAAACCCACTGAAAATAATTATATTTAACTTGACAGACATAATCAATGGGGATATTAAAATTTTGTTTTTAAAATTAAATAATTTTGGGTAAACTTTTAATTTTTAATACTAAATAGAATAAACATTAACTATATATTATTAATTATTATTAGTTTGATAAATTTGTAAAAGTTGTGATTGGTTACGTTTTTTTACACAAGCACAATTTTTATAAACTTATTTTCATTAATGAGTAACTACAAAAGTTTTCAAAGTATTTTTGAATTTCTATTCATATGATGGGCATAGGCCGCATAAGCCTAAAATCTATTGTCCACAATACTTTTTTGAAAGTTATTCGTTTCCATCAGAAAATAAGCCTCAACTATTATTCATTTTTAAATATTTAATAAACATATCTATATTTGAATTAGACGATTTTCTGTATGTAATTCAAAGTGGCGGAGCTTTATTTAAAAATAAATGATTTACTACATGTAAATCAAGATAGCAGAGCTGAATCTTTTTATAATACAAATACTTTTAACATTTATTATAAATTTGGTTAATATTAAATAAATAATAACTACAGAACCCCTAAAACAGTACAATATCTTAATCTAAACACTTTTTTTCATTTTTATAATTATGTCATTTTTTGATTCCATATTGAGTATAACCCTCTACAATAAAGATTTATTGTTTAATAAATCGAAAAATAATTAAAAGTTCTATGAATAAAAGAAGCTCATGGGAAATTCAAAAGGCTGTTGTTACCTCCCTTTTTCTAAGAGAGTTAAAAACACGTTTTGGAAAACAAAAGTTTGGCTATTTCTGGGCTATTGTTGAGCCTGCTGCAATTATAGTAGTTTTTTGGGTAATGTTTGGTTTTAGTATGAGGAAATCGACAACCGGAATAGATTTTCCAATGTTTCTTATGACCGGGATGGTTCCATTTCAGCTTTTTTCAAAAATTGTTAACCGTTCTATGGTTTCATTTCAAGCAAATAGAGGTTTGTTTAACTACAGACAGGTAAAACCTATTGATACTATTATTGCCAGAGTGCTTGTGGAATGTTTGGTCTATTTCATAGTCTTTAACATTTTTATATTGATAGGTTTTTTACTCGGATTTAATGCACGTGTTGATAATATTTTAGGTTTATTATTTATAATGATTGAGTTAATTTTTTTTTCATCTGGATTCGGGCTAATTTGTGCTGCCATAGGGCACTTTTCTGAAACTTTTATAAAAGTTATTGGACTTATAATGAGGCCTCTTTTCTTCTGTTCAGGGATTTATTTTACTGTTGAAATTGTTCCTGAACAATTTCGTTCTCTTTTGCTAATAAACCCACTACTACATTTTCTAGAAAAAATAAGATCGGTATATTTTGAATCTTTTTATTCTCCTTATGCCAGTGATACATATATATTACTCTGGACTGTATCCCTAACTATTATATCATTATGGCTTTATACAAAGCTGCAAAATAAAATTATTGCATCATGATAAATCTAAAAAATGTAACAAAATATTATAAAGTTAATGATGAAAAAAAATATATTTTAAAAAATGTAACCCTAACAATTCCAACAGGCACAAATTTAGGTATCATAGGTCGAAATGGGGCTGGTAAATCAACTTTTTTAAGAATGCTTGGAGGGATTGATTTTCCAAACTCAGGTAGAATAGAATCTGATGTTAGATTTTCGTGGCCAATGGGATTATCCGGCGGTTTTCAAGGTAGTTTGACAGGTAGAGAAAATGCAAAATTCGTTTGTAGATTTTATGGTCTATCAAAACGAGATATTTCAAATACGTTAAATTATATCGATGATTTCAGCGAACTTGGAAAATATTTTGATATGCCAATAAAGACATACTCATCTGGTATGCGTGGTAGACTTAACTTTGCAATGAGTATGGCTTTTGAGTTTGACTGTTATTTAATAGATGAATTATTAGCTGTTGGAGATAAAAATTTTAAAGAAAAATGTGCTAAAACTCTTAATGAAAGAAAAAAAAATAAAACAATTTTACTTGTAAATCATAGTATGGGTACTCTTAAGAAGATGTGTGACTCAGGTGTACTTCTTGAAAATGGGACTTTAAGTTATTTTGAAAATATTAATGATGCAATTGTAGAGTATGAAAAAATATAAATGCCAAAAACAAACAAAATACTGAATGAAATACCAAAAGCTCTTGAACCAATAGATCAGAGTAATGTGGAAGATGTACTTTTTAATCCTGAAATAATTGAACCAAAAAAAAGAAGTTCTTTTCGAAGAAGTTTAAGAAAACTATATAAACACCCGATATTTTTTTTTAGGGATATTAAACTATTAAATCAACTGAAATCTTTCGTATATATAAAACAATTTTTGTTTATTATTCTACCAATGTTGGTAACAACAATATATCTATATGGTTTTTCAATTGAAAAATATTGTTCCTCCACTACATATCTGATCAGAGACAATAAGACTACGAATACTCTTGGTATAGACTTTGGAATATTTGGTTCGGGTTCATCTTCAAGAACAATTGACAACAAAGTACTTGTGACATATCTAAGCTCATTTGACACACTTGACTCTGTTGATAAAAAATTTAAATTAAACAAACTTTACCATTCTGATCAAACAGATATTTTAGAAAGACTATTCACTTTTTCATCAAAAGAAGATTTTTTAGAACTATACCAAAAAAATCTTTTAATTGAAACAGATTCAAAAACAGGTTTAACAGAACTTTCATTTATGAGTAATAACCCTTCAATGTCAAAAAATATTGTAGGCTTTTTATTAATAAAAGGAGAGAGTTTTCTTAATGAATTAAATAAAAATAATGCGGAGAAGAAAATCTCATTTATAGATATACGACTTAAAGAGAATAAAAGAAAAATGAACGTTGCTATTCATAATCTTAAGTTATTTCAAAACATACATAAAATTATTAATCCAACAGCAAATATGGAAGTTCAAAATTCAATAATTGCAAAGTTGGAAGGTTCTCTTGTTGAGAAAAACGCTGAAAAAAATCAGCTACTAAATTATATGAATAAAAATTCTCTTGATATATTACGGCTTGAAAATGAAATTAAGGAACTAAAATCATCTCTACACAATGTAAAATCCAGATTATCCGGTGAAAAAAAAGAAAGACTAAATGAACTGTTTTTCCAGTATGAAAAATTAAAAGCAGAGGCTGATTTTTCTAAAGAAGTTTATACAAAAACTCTTATACAATATGAAGTGGGAAGAATAGAAGCTTTGCAGGAATCTAAAATACTTGAAATAATAACTACTCCGACAAATCCTGATAGCTATTCATACCCTGAAAAATTTAGAACACTTTTAACTCTGTTTTTTCTATTAATTGTTTCTTATAAAATTATCAGCTTAATAATAATAATCGTTCAGGATCATAAGGATTAGGTTTTAATGAAAAAAATAAAAGTAATACTAATATTTATATTAATAAATCATATATGCATTTATAATATTACTGCTGGTACTAATTTTTCCATAAGCGAATCAACAGTTGTTGATGAAAAAAATGAATCATTAAATGAAAAAAATATTTCGAATAAAACACGTGTATTTGGGTGGAATCTTTTCCAGGGAAATTTTAAAAACATAAAAAAACCAGGATATAATCCTGATTACAGAATTGATATTGGTGATATAATTAACATTAAACTTTGGGGCGCCTTTGAACATGCGCAGGATATGCCTGTTGATAATCAGGGAAATATTTTTATACCAAAAGTTGGTAATGTTAATGTTTTAGGTGTTGTTAATTCACAATTGGTAAAATTAATAAGAAAAAAAATCAGAACATTATACAGAGATAAAGTATATGTCTATGCGAATGTCGCTAACTACCAACCTATTTCAGTTTTTGTTGCAGGAAATGTTAATAAACCTGGTTTATACGAAGGGATGTCTTCAGACTCAATTATTCAGTTTCTTGATAAGGCAAAAGGTATTAATCCTGAATACGGAAGTTATCGCAAAGTAAATATTATAAGAAAAAACAAAATAATCAAAACAATAGACCTTTATTCTTTTCTTACAAATGGAAGGCTTGATTTGTTCCAGTTTCAAAATGGTGACGTAATCTCAGTTACTAATGTAATACATAGAATAACAGTTACTGGTGATGTTAAAAGGCCGTATATGTTTGAATTAACAGAAAACAAAATTTCACTTTCTAAAATTCTTAATATTGCAATATTAAACCCTACAGCCACAAACGTAACAATAACGAGATGGGGTAAAAATAACAAAAAAATGTTAAAATCCACTACTATTAAAAAAAGCGGTTCATTATCTGTATTTTCTGGAGAATCCATAAATGTTTTTCAGGATCATTCTACAAATTTAAATACAATAACAATTTCAGGAGAACATGACGGTCTTCATACAATACTTGTTAGAAAAGATGATACTTTGGGTAAGATTTTAAATCGGATTAATTTCAATTCAAGATCAGATATTCACTCCATTCAACTTTTTAGGGAAAGTGTAGCAGAAAAGCAGAAACAACTTCTTCTTGCTAATTTAAAGGAACTTGAAAGACAAATTTTAACTACACCATCCGTTACTAAAGAAGAAAGTCTAATGCGGACACAGGAATCAAAGTCCATTCTTACATTTATTGAACGGGCAAAAAAAGTAGAACCAAAGGGTCAGATTGTAATTAATAAAAAAACAGACCTTGATGAAATATTTCTTGAAGATAACGATACTATATATATTCCTGGTAAAACCAATATAGTTCTTGTTCAGGGTGAAGTCTCCTTTCCAGGTGCCCATACATATGCAAAAAATCTTACCATTGAAGATTACATAAAATATGCTGGTGATTTAAATGAAAGAGCTGACGAAGACAAGATTCTTATTATTCACCATAATGGAAGAGTTGAAAAGTGTGATGATATATCAGATACCAAAGTTATTAATGGAGATTCAATTCTAATTCTTCCAAAGTATGAAGGTAAAGGTCTTCAGATCACAAAAGATATTACTCAAATCTTATTTCAAATTGCTGTAACTTCTGGAATTCTCTTAGCTTTATAATTCGTCTTCTATAATTAAAATTCACTTATTCTTTTTTCATTTTAACTATAAATTCATTTATGAATTTATATCATAAGTTTTGATTTCGGCAGGTTTGTTTAAATTCAAATTATATCTAAATTAATAAAATAAAAAAAAGGAAAATAACAGATGGAAAGTATTCTTGAATCTGCAAAAAAAACATTTAATGTCGAATCTAAAGCTATTGCAGGACTTTCTGAAAAACTTACAAACGATTTTATAAAAGTTGTTGATTTAATAAATTCAAAAAGAGAATCCCATGTTATTCTTACAGGTATGGGTAAATCTGGATTAATAGGGAAGAAAATAGCTTCTACTATGTCTAGTACTGGTACTCCTTCATTTTTCTTGCACCCTGCAGAAGCAATACATGGTGATGTGGGAATGTTAACTTGTCATGATGTGGTCATAGCCATATCATACTCTGGAGAAACTGAAGAACTTATAAGATTGATACCAATTATTAAAAAAATGAATACTAAATTGATTGCAATTACCGGAAACTCTGAATCCACTCTTGCAAAAGAAGCTGATTATTTTCTAAATGCTGGAGTTGATAACGAGGCATGCCCTCTTCAATTAGCACCAACTTCATCAACAACAGCTGCTCTTGCTATGGGAGATGCATTATCGATTGCTTTGATGGAAATGAAAAATTTTACTCCAACCGATTTTGCTTACAGACACCCCGGAGGAAGTCTTGGAAGGAGACTTATCACAAAAGTTAAGGATGTTATGCATTCAGAAAACTTACCCGTTCTATCAAAAGATTCAGGGGTTAAAGAGGTAATTTCATCTTTATCAAAAAGTAAAATGGGTATTACTGTAATAACAGAAGATGAAAAAATCATTGGAGCTGTCACAGACGGTGATATTTGCAGAGCTTTTGACAAGTATAATGGTAATTTTCTATCTCTTACAGCCGAGAGTATCATGACTGATAACCCAAAAACAATTGGTCAGGATGAATTAATAATTGATGCAGAAGAAATAATGCAACTAAATGAGATTGTTTCAATTATTGTTGAAGAGAAAGATTCTAAAAAATTAGCAGGTATTATTCAAAGGCATGAAATTTAACAATAAAATTACTAAATATTATTTTTAATTAAACAGAAATTTAATAAACTAAAATAGGTTTAAAAAAAAATGACAAACTACAAATCAAAAAGAAAAGGGATAATTCTTGCTGGTGGTAACGGAACGAGACTATATCCATTAACACAGGCTGTAAGTAAGCAACTAATGCCTGTGTATGACAAACCTATGATTTTTTATCCTTTATCAACACTAATGCTAACAGGTATTCAGGATATCCTGATTATAACAACACCCCACGATGAACTTCAGTTTAAAAAACTTTTAGGTAATGGTAATAAATGGGGAATAAATATTGAATATGCAGTACAACCATCTCCAGACGGACTTGCACAGGCATTTATAATTGGAGAGGATTTTCTTAAAGATTCATGTTGTTCGTTAATTTTGGGAGATAATCTGTTTTATGGACATAACTTTAGTGAAAAATTAATAAAAGCAGACCAAAGAGAATCAGGGGCTACAGTATTCAGCTATCATGTAAAAAACCCAACTGCATATGGTGTTGTTGATTTTAATGAAAATGGTAGAGCAATTTCAATTGAGGAAAAACCAGAAAATCCTAAATCAAACTATGCTGTTACAGGGCTTTACTTTTATGATAACCGAGTGATAGACATCGCAAAATCAGTTAAACCTTCTGCAAGAGGAGAGCTTGAGATTACATCTGTAAATGATATTTATCTTAAAGAATCTAATCTTTTTGTTGAACAGTTAGGACGAGGGTCCACATGGCTTGATACTGGAACTCATAAAGATCTTATGTTAGCTGCAAGTTTTATAGAAACAATTGAGTCAAGGCAAGGGCTCAAAATTGCCTGTCCTGAAGAGATCGCTTATAGAAAAGGCTTTATAACAGCTAAAGAATTAGAGAATATTGCAGAACCTCTTCTTAAAAGTGGTTATGGAGAATATCTATTGGAAATTTGTAACGAAAGTCAGGTCGCATGAAGATAGTAGAAACAAAAATTCCTGATCTGAAAGTTATTGAACCAGAAGTATTTGGTGATGATCGCGGTTTTTTCATGGAAACATATCAAAAGAAAAAACTTCTATCTGCCGGAATTTCTGATGATTTTGTTCAGGATAACCACAGTAAATCAACACAGGGTATTTTGAGAGGCCTTCACTTTCAAAAAAAAAATACTCAGGGAAAATTTGTAAGGGTTATCAGTGGCGAGGTTTTCGATGCAGCTGTTGACCTGAGAAAAGATTCTCCTACATATGGAATGTGGGAAGGTGTAATTTTATCTGCAGAAAACAAAAAAATGTTCTGGGTCCCTGAAGGATTTGCCCACGGATTTTACGTAACATCAGAAAGCGCAGAATTTATCTATAAATGCACCAACTACTATGACCCAGAGTACGAATGCTCAATAGCATGGAATGATCCTACAATCGGAATTGAGTGGCCTCTTACTAACAGCCAGCTACCTTCTCTCTCCCAGAAAGATAATAAAGGAGTAACGCTTGAAGAGGCAGGATACTTTATTCAAGGAGAGTGGGAATCAGGTGAAATGGTTAAGAGAAGTGCATAGGACTTCAGGGCTAAAACCTGAGGAAAAATATCTAAAAAAAGAGTTATCAAACAAAAAATTTGTTTTGAAAGTTTTATTATGAAAGTACTTATCACAGGATCGGATGGACAGCTTGGGTATGAGCTTGTCAAAATGCAAACTCAAGGGGTTGAAATTCACGCGTTCGATATTTTCGATCTTGATATTACAAATTTTAATGATGTTTCAAAAAAGGTTATGGAATTGAACCCTGATGTCATTATTAATGCTGCTGCATACACTGCAGTTGATAAGGCGGAAATAGACTCTGAGGCTGCATATCTTGTTAATGAAACAGGTGCCGAAAATCTTGGGCGTGCCTGTGCTGAGAATAACTGTAGAATGATCCATGTATCCACGGATTTTGTTTTTGACGGTTCATCATCCAGACCTTATACGTCTGATGATACTCCCTCCCCTGTTGGAGTTTACGGATTAAGTAAGCTTAAAGGGGAAGAAGCAGTCTTTAGAGAAACAAATGGTAATGCTCTAATAATTCGAACTGCCTGGGTTTACTCAGCCCATGGAAACAACTTTGTTAAAACAATGCTGCGCCTGATGGCAGAAAAAGACCAGTTAAGCGTTGTCGCAGATCAAATAGGGACACCATCATGGGCCTGCGGCCTTGCCAAAACAATCTGGAAAGCACTGAATTTCCGAGAAGTTAAAGGAGTCTTTCACTGGACTGACGCAGGTATTGCAAGCTGGTATGATTTTGCCGTCGCAATTCAGAAGGAAGCATTAAAACTGGGACTTCTTAAAAAAAGAATCCCGATAAAACCGATAAAAACTATCGACTTCCCTACTCCGGCAAAAAGACCTTCATACAGCGTTCTTGATAAAACCATGACCTGGGAAACTTTTGGGATTGAGAGTCAGCACTGGGGTGAAGCATTGAAAGAAATGATGGAAGAGATAGAAAAAAAGGACTAAAAAAAATATATGCACTCAAACACAATTACAAAACGGAATCTCTTAGTAACCGGTGGTGCCGGTTTTATTGGATCAAATTTTGTGCATTACTGGCTCGGGAAATACTCTGAGGATAAGGTCATTGTTCTTGATGCACTGACTTACGCAGGAAATAGGGCCAACCTTGATCCTGTTAAGGAAAATCCGAATTTCGAATTTGTTCACGGCAATATCTGTGATCAGGCTCTTGTGGAAAAAATGCTTACCGAACATGACATAAACACCATCGTTCATTTTGCAGCCGAATCCCATGTAGATAGATCAATAACCGGACCAGATGAGTTTATTGAAACAAATATTATTGGGACATATACACTTCTAAAAGCTGCAAAAAAAGTATGGCTTGATAGTAAGAAATTGATACCTCACCGCTTTCATCATATTTCAACTGATGAAGTATATGGCACGCTTGGTATGGATGACCCTGCTTTTACTGAAGAAACTCCTTATGCACCGAACTCCCCATATTCTGCAAGCAAAGCATCTTCAGACCATTTGGTAAGAGCTTATCACCACACTTATGGACTTGAAGTAACAACCAGCAACTGCTCCAATAATTATGGACCGTATCATTTCCCAGAAAAACTAATTCCACTGATTATCACCAATATTCTCTTGGACAAACCACTGCCGGTTTATGGTGATGGTCAGCAGATCCGCGATTGGTTATATGTGGAAGATCATGCCCGTGGTATCGAGTTGGTTTTAAATAAAGGGAGCTTAGGTGAAAACTATAATATCGGAGGTCATAACGAATGGACCAATATCGATATTGTCAAACTTGTGTGTAAACTTTTAAACGAGCAATTCCAAAGCAATAATGCACTATCCGTTAGATACCCGTTAGCCAAAGCCACTTTAGAAAACAGAGCCGAAGAGTTAATCACTTTTGTACAAGACAGAGCCGGCCACGACTGGCGCTATGCGATTGATGCCACTAAAACGAATAATGAACTGGGTTATAAACCGGTAGAATCCTTTGAAACAGGGATTAAAAAAACGGTAGAATGGTATTTGGGGAATGATAATTGGTGGGAGGTGTTGCATGCTTCAAGCTTCTAAAATGATTTGGAAAGTACCTAAAATGATCTGGAAAGGTCGTGAAAAAACAACGCTAAATATTAGTGATGTTAAAAAAGTTTCTAATAAACTTCAATACAATGACTTTATAAATCAATTATGTATAGCTAGACCTGACTTAGAAAAAAACTTTATTATAAAATTGTTAATTGATGAAAATGAATATTTCCGAAAATATCCTGATGTAAAAAATTCTGGAATGTCTGCTATTAAACATTATATTTCACATGGTTTTTATGAAAAAAGAGATTTACCTATCCCGAAAAACATACCTTATGTAACAATAGATAAAAAAGATCAGGAAAAATGTATCTATTTTTCTAATGGACTTAAAGAAGATGGTGCGTTTCAATATGAAAAATATAAAGATAGCCTTGTGTTTAACAACACATCAGATTTTAAACAAATTGTTATATCAATATTTTTAGGTAACAAATTAATTTATTCCTGTGCAGAATTTGATGACATGGGTTTATATGTTATTGAACTATCTAAAAAAATAGGTGTGACCACTATGCTAAGTAGTGATGATATTGTAAACAATGATGAGACAATGGGTTCTGTAAGTTCAATTATTTCATCTGTTAAATCTTTGGTTAAGCATGTTTCTGATCTTGATCTTGAATACAATAAATTTTTAAAAGATTTGTGCAACGCCAGACCTGACATAGGCAAAAAATATATTAGTGAACTGTTAATTGATGAAAGGCAATATTTTAGAGATTATCCAGATATAAAGAAAATAGGAATATCTGCTGCCCAGCATTATTTTACACATGGCATTAAAGAAAATCGAAATTTACCAATCCCTAAATTCTTGCCATATTTGGTAAGAGGTGAAGAACCCCACGGGACATATTTATATTTCTCTAATGCTCCGTTGCGAGATGGTTCGTTTCAATATAGATGCGTATTTCAGGCCGAAAAATACAAACAGAGTCTTGTGTATAACAGCACTTCAGATTTAAAAAAAATCATTAGAGCTCTGTTTATAAGTAAAACAATAATCTTTTCACGGCCAGAAGTTAGTAGTATAAGTCAATACATTATTAAATTAGCAAAAAGAATAGGTGTAATTGTCGAGTTTGATTATGATGATTTACTTTTACCGGAATATTCAGATTATTTAGGACATGTCCGTTCCAAGTTTAGTAGTCCGGAGTCAGCGAATAAAAATATAATTGCTAAATTACCGTATTTGTATTTAGCAGATAGTTTTCGGTGTACATCGCCTTTGATTGCATCTCATTTATCAAAATTGAGTAAGCCTGTTAGTATCCACCAAAATAAATTACCATTGCACATGTCTAATCGAGAGCAAGATGTTGTAGATAAGTTGAAAGATATAAATAACAGAAAAATAAACATTATCTATTTATCTGGTACAGCCACGCATAAAAAAGATTATTCAGTAATTCATGGCTTGTTAATTAAGCTCGCTCAACAGTACCCAGATAAATTTACTCTTACATTTTTAGGTAATACACAGCAAAATATTGATCCATTTAACCTCTTATTAGGGGAGGATAATGTAAAGGTTATCCAAAGAGTTAATTTCCAGGAAATGTTAAAAATTATTGCAAAGCATGATGTGGGCTTAGTACCGCTGGAAAATACAATATTTAATAACGCCAAATCCAATATTAAATTTATTGAATGTGGTTCACAAGGAACCCCCGTCATAGCTAGTGATGCGAATGAGTTCAAGTCATCCATTATAAATGGGAAAACTGGATGGTTATGTTCGAATCAATCTCAATGGATTGATATTCTAAGCAAGATAATTAATAAAAATGTAGATATATTACCAGTATCTTTAAATGCAAAACAGCAAGTTGAAGCTGATTTTATGATAGGTAAATAATGATGAATAAAAAAACAATAATGGCAAGTTTTTGTGATTGCCATGAAAATGCGGGCAAGGCATTTATCTATATAACTAATAATGAATCTCAACTTGAACTTGCTCTATTATCAGTATGTGAATCTAAATTCGAGTTTTTGATATTTATTGAAAAAGATTTATATGACATCAGAATGAACTTTATTATTCCCGATAACGTAAAAGTAACAAATGACGTCGGCAGTGTAGTAATGTTAATGCCAAAATTTAATGGAATCATAACTACAGTAGGTCATTTGAGTCCTGTTTTAAGTATTGCTATAAAAAAATTATTCAAAGCTGGTGCACAATTAAATTTACCTTTAATTGAGGTTCCCCATGGATTGTATCAATGGGGATATAATTTGGAGGATAACTCCCAATTTGTTAATGTAGCCTCATTTGAATATGGTGCAGGTGGTTCGGTTCCAACAATTGCAGAAAATCAAATTAATTGGTTTTGTGAAGAGGGACCTGGCTATCCAAGATATCAGCCGTCATCATTGAGAAAAAAGGTAGAAACTATAGTTCCTGAATACACTGTTATAACTACAAATACTAATTGGTATATGTACGGTCACTTTGAGCAACGTATTTTGTTTAACATTATTTTTTCTTATGCTTTAAAAAATCCAAATAAAATATTTATATGGTGTCCACACCCAGCTGAAGTACAAAAAGATACACTTCTGTCTAATATGATAGAGGTTAAACCTCAGAATATTTTTCTATATGGATTAACTAAGGAAATCTATTTTAATGGGATAGATACAACAGAGGATGTTATAAAATATGCTGAGAATGGTATATCAACTGTATCTTCATGCTTACTTGATTATGAAATACATGAAACACCTGTCATGCTATTCGAAAGCGATGGACTTTCTAAAATTATTGAATCTATGAATATCTCAAGTTGTTTTAGATCGACAGAAGAATTCACAAAAAAATGTGCAGGTTTAATAAAAACAAATAAGTTATATCCTTATCGTATTAAAGTATTTGATGATATGTTGGACAACTATAGTGATGTCAATAAATTAGAAATTAGAAATTTAATTAATTCTTTAGAACTATAGGAAATAATATGGAAGAATTCCAAATTAATATCATTAGAGATGCAGCATTAAATATAGAAGATTCTCATTTAGAAGTTGCTTTAAAATTAATGAAAATTTGTCAGAGTTTTAGACCTAAAGGACCCTTGATCAAACAAAAAGTATTACAATATTCTGACTTAATAAAAAAAAACAAAAATTTGCATAAACCAAATAAAAAAAAAATTGAAAGCTTAGAAAAAAACATAGAATTACTTCGCGATAAAACTTTTCAAATCCACGAAGCTATGAACTATCTTGATCTTCTTGAAATTAAAGAAATTGACGACCCTGCTGCTAAATTATCACCGGTAGAAATAGTTAATAAAAAATCAACTAAGACATTGATTGTTTTTGGAGGGATGGCTTTACAACCATCAATGCCACCAAAAGAGTTTTTCAGATCATTTTCAGATAAAGAGTTAAATCTGGTTTTTGTAAAAGATTTTAAACAGTGTTGGTATCAAAAAGGTCTTTTAGGTAAATCAAATGATATTAAATCAACTATAAAATACCTTAAATCGATAATACCCAATACAACGCAAAAATTAATTACATTAGGTACATCCTCTGGAGGTTATGCAGCAATTCGTTTAGGGGTAGAGCTTAATGCTAATAAAATTATTGCGTTTTCCCCTCAAACTAAAATTGCAAATTCAGTTTTTAAAAGGTTTAAATCTATTGATTCTCGTATCATAGATATAGATTTTGAGAATGTTGATCTAGATCTGGAACTGTATTTATCAAAACATAAGAATTTAAACATTGATGTTTATTATGGAAATGAAAATATAGAAGATAAATTAGCAGTAGATCATATTAATCAACATGTAAATGCTTACCCTTTTCCAACCAAATCCCATAGCATTGCTAACTATCTAAAGAAAAATAACAAACTAGATATTATTCTTTCAAAAATATAATAATAAAAATAATTAAGAGGTTATTCCATGAACAATATTGTCTATTCGCGTGAATTTGATATTGCCTTTATTACAAATCCTAAAGTAGCTTGCACTACAATTAAAAATTCATTGCTAAAAGGTAAAGTCAAGGGAAGTGTTCATAAAGGTAAGTTGTTCAATTATACTCAGGATTTTGATACAAAATTATTTTGTTTAACTCGAAATCCATACAGTAGAGCTCTTTCTGCTTATCGTGATAAAATTGGACCTGATAGCAAAGCAAGAGCTTGGGATGAATTTTGTGATAAATACAAAATTAATAAAGACAAACATATCTCTTTCTTTGAATTTTTAACTATCTTAGACTCCGACCCTGACATACATAATTTTGATCAGCATTTTAGATCTCAATATATTAATTTACATCACGAATCAATAAAACCTGATTTTATAGGAAGAATTGAAAATATCAAGGATGTTGCTGAATTTTTAAATGAAAGAGGGATTGAATTATTGACCAGCAGACCACATAAGACAAATTCTTCAAAATCTTATCGAGAAATCATTACTGAACCTGAAGTAAAGTTAATTGAGAGAATATATAAAAAAGATTTTGATACTTATGGGTACGAAATGTCTTTAAAAAGCCATTTTATCCCACCGACAATAAAACAAGAGCAAAAAACTTCTAATGAATATATAGAGTACCTGATTATGAAAAAGTCTGGATTAACAGCTGATGAGCTTAGGGATTTAGGGATTAAAAAAGAGAATAATAGCAACATAGGTGCGGCACACTTTTTAATGAACTTAGCCTTGAAAGCGAGACCAGATGGTCATGTAATCAAGAAGAAATTAACTAAATATAAAAAAGAATTAGGTTTTATTTAAATTATTTTAGGTAAGCTAATTGCAAATAAATAACTCTCATTTGAGTTCTTAAATGCTAGGTTCAACAATCTAATTTAGTTAAAGACAATAATTATGTTCTTAATTTCAGGCCCTGTAGCTCATATAAAAATAGAGTCAAATTTCAAGATTTGGGAGTTAATTATATTTCCGTTCCCCAAATATATCTTCAATGCGGATAAAAAGACCATAGCAAAGATCATTTGGTGGTTGCTGCGATTATTCAAAATAAATCCTGATTATCCAATTTTTTACATAACTCAATAAGTTACTAACAATGAACAAAATTTGTTTAATAGGCGGCTCTAACTCTGTAATGAAAACGGGGTTGAGCTTAGGCGTTTGTGATAAAGGAGACCATCTATTAGCATTAGGTGCATCATCTTCTATTCAAAATATACATTCAATTTGTTCATGTTCAAAACAAATTGATGAATCAGACTATATAATTACAGAATCAAATGTGAACGTTGCGTACAACATTTATCATGTTGGATATGATAAATCCTTGATTCTTGAAAATATCAAATCTTTATATGATGAACTTTATAGGACAGGGAAAAATATAATATCGATAATTTTGCCCATGAAACACTATAGCAATACTGTTGCACCATCAACCGTAGTTAATGAAGTTAATTCACTTCATAGGGAACTATCAATTAAGTATGGTTTTTACTTAATTGATTTAGCACAACACTTTTCTAATTTAGATGCTTCTTTATTTTCCACGAAATTTATTCAACCTGATTCTTTACACCTTTTAGAATCATTCATGTATACCTTAGGTTGTAATATTAAAAAATTCGTATTGGAGCAAGCAAGTAGTGATGATTTGATACGAAGATATACCTCAAACTTTATAGTAGTAAGCTTGAGTGTAAACTGTAATAAGGGCAATTCAAAGTTCGTTCGTTCTCTGCATGAATTAAAAGAAACAACAAAGGTATCCATCGATGGCGCGAAGTTAGTTGGTATTGAAACTTGGTCGGACGGTTTGAGCGAACTATTAATAGAAACTGATGGAACAAAGGTTATTAAACAATTTAGCTCAAATCTTTCCTTTAATGAGATTCAAAGCACAAACCCTATGGCTCTCAATCTTTCTAGTAATGTAGGGGAGTCTTTAAATATTTCTGAACCAAGTGTAAATGTTGAGAATAAATCAATTGTAAAGAACCGTGTAAAAATATCCTCATTGCTATTTATTAAAAATGAGTCACAAATTATTAATGTATTACCCAACCATCAAAATCCAAGCGCAAGAATACCTTCAAGAAGTCTCAACATTCCTACGGGTAACAAACCGAAAACTCTAGATTTTCTAATTCCCAAAGTGGAAGCTTTTTCGAATGGTATTGCTCGATTTTTAGATAAAAATGTACCTTCAATAACCAAAAGGAAAACGGCTGATTACTTAAGGGATGCTGCGGTAAAGCTTGAACATATTGATATTAAGCTCAGTTTTCATTTAATGAATATAGCTCATGAAATTAGACCTAAAGGACTATTTATCAAGAAAAAAAAAGAAGAGTATAAGGGAAAACTCATTGCAAATAAAAAAATCTAAATTAGAGCACTTAAATGCTCTGTTCAACAATATAATCATTTAAAGGCAATAATTATGTTCTTAATCTCAGGCCCATGTGTAATTGAATCAGAAGAGTTAGTTTTTGAAGTCGCTTCTCATATGAAAAGTGTCACTCAAGAATTAGGTATAGATTATATTTTCAAAGCGAGCTTTGATAAAGCAAACCGTAGTTCAACCAGAAGTTTCAGAGGCCCTGGTATTGATAAAGGGTTGCAAATATTGTCTAAATTAAAGAATGAATTAGGATTAAAAATACTTACTGATGTCCATGAAGATACGCCGATTGATGAAGTAGCTTCGGTTGTTGATGTTATGCAGACTCCAGCATTTTTGGTACGTCAAACCAATTTCATACAGAAAGTGGCTTCATTTGGTAAACCTGTTAATATCAAAAAAGGTCAATTTCAAGCGCCTTGGGATATGGAGCAAGTAGTAAATAAATGCTATGAGGTTGGAAATAAAAATATTTGGATTTGTGACCGTGGCACATCATTTGGTTATAATACATTAGTATCAGATATGCGTGGTTTATCGGTAATGCGTCAAACTGGTTGCAAAGTGGTTTTTGATGCCACTCATTCAGTACAGCAGCCAGGAGGTAATGGCGCAACGTCTGGAGGGCAAAGTGAAATGGTACCAGTACTTGCTCGTGCGGCTGTTGCTGTTGGTATTGATGGACTATTTATGGAAACACATCCGAATCCAGCTGTAGCCTTAAGTGATGGGCCTAATATGCTGCCTTTACATCATATGAGAGAGTTATTAGAAACATTATTAGAGATAGATGAAGTTGTTAATCGCAGACCATTAATTGAGTCGAAATTGTTGTAATGATAGCTAATACAGAGCAAGTGAAGAATATAAAGTTAGTCTTATTCGATGTCGATGGCGTGTTAACAGATGGCTCTATCTTTATATCTGAGCAGGGTGAAATATTTAAACAATTCAATGTTAAGGATGGCTTAGCTATTGAACTGCTACATAGGTATGGCATCACTACAGGGGTCATTTCCGGAAAGACAAGTCCTGCGTTAACAAGACGTTGTCAACAACTTGGATTTAATATTGTGATTACCGGATGTAAAAACAAGTTACCTAAGCTACATGAGATCGCTTCTGTTCGAGGGATAAGCTTCGAAAATATTGCTTTTTGTGGCGATGATGTTTTAGATCTTCCGGTTATGAATGTTTGCGGTTTAAGCATCTCTCCTGCAGATGCGCATTCTCTTGTATTAGATTCCGCAGATTGGGTCATGACACTGGAGGGCGGGAGAGGGATGGTAAGGGAGTTCGCAGATAAGCTCCTTACACTTCAATTGGGCATTTCTCTTTGTGAAATTTATAACCCACTAATGGATAAGATAAAATCTGATGATGTGAGTGGTATTCATCAATGAACACACAAATAAAAGTAGTCATTCCTGCCCGCTATGGATCAACTCGTTTACCTGGAAAACCATTGCTGGAACTTAATGACAAACCGATATATTGGCATGTTGTACAAAGGGTTTTAGAAGCGGGCATTCAAATTCAAAATATTGTAGTTGCAACCGATAATGAACGAATAGCGCAAAGTGCCATAAATGAATCTGTTCCGGTGCAGTTGACTGCAGAAGATCATGTTAGCGGTACTGATCGTATTAATGAGGTTGCGTTCCTAAAAGGGTGGGGAAATGATGTTATTGTACTTAATGTACAAGGTGATGAGCCCCTTATTCCCCATCAGCTAATTTCTAATTTAGCTGAATTTACGCGCAGTAATCCTAATTTTTCAATAACTACAGCAGTTTCTCCTATTAAGACAGAACGTGACTATATTAACCCAAATGTTGTTAAAGCGGTAATAGGGGAAGAAAATAGAGCTTTGTACTTTACCCGCTCACCCAGCCCTTTTAATCGCAATGATCCTAACAGTTATGCACAAGCTTATCGCCATATTGGTATTTATGGATACCGTGTTGGCGCTCTTAAAAAGTTTTGTTCATATTCAGAATCCAGATTAGAAGAGTGCGAAAAATTAGAGCAGTTAAGAGCGCTTAGCCATGGCATGTCAATTGGCGCAATAATCATTGAGGATGCCCCTCCTCATGGCGTTGATACAGCGCAGGACTATGAGCAATTAAAGTTATTAATGGATACTAAATAATGCAA
Source organism: Desulfobacterales bacterium (assembly GCA_024226555.1). Classification (GTDB taxonomy): domain Bacteria; phylum Desulfobacterota; class Desulfobacteria; order Desulfobacterales; family JAAELO01; genus JAAELO01. The sequence goes on from JAAELO010000154.1 coordinate 35,982, forward strand.
ATTACAAAAAATAGGGGATAAGGTGATTAAAAAAAAAACTCCGATATTATGGAGTTTAATTCTTCGTTATTATGGAGAGGTTAAACGTCAATTTCTGAGGTACATTAAATTCAATATAGAACCGTATCATGACATTGATATAATCGATAACAAGTTGGTATCAAAAAGTAATAATCCTGCATTAATATTAAAACCACATTTTAAGATCGGATTTAAAGGTTGGTATATGATTGAATTAAAAATGAAATTTAATTCAGTTAAGGAAATAAGCCAATTTTTTTTTGATTATGGAAATGGATTTAATGAAGAAGACTCTATTTTTATTCCTTTTAAAAATGGTGTTTTATCAAAAAGGCTAACTTTTTTTGCCACTTTTCCAAAGGCTATTAGATTTAATCCAGTTGAATCGAAAGGTGATTTGCATATTCAAACTCTCAGGTTTGTAAAAGTTACTAATAACTTTGCTAAAGACCGGGTTTTTCGGAAAATTAACAACTTTGGATATTCTAATGATAAAAAATTGATTAATGATAAAATGCTTTTATCCGCTTACAATAATATTTTTGACCCAAAATATATGGAAAAGAAAGATTATAAAAACTGGATTCTACAAAATGAATTTAAAAAGTATTCAAACCGTAACGAAATAAGCGAACAAATCAATCAGTTTTATTATAAACCTCTTATTTCTATTATAGTTCCTGTTTATAATACTGATGAAACATATTTACGATTATGTATTGAATCTGTATTAAACCAGTCCTACAAAAATTGGGAATTGTGCATAGCAGATGATGCTTCATCCCAAAAGCATGTCATAAAAATTTTAAAAGAGTATGCTCAAAAAGAGATCCGTATAAAGTATACTGTTCGAAGGACAAACGGACATATTTCTGAAGCTTCAAATTCAGCACTGGCACTTGCACAAGGTGAATTTGTGGCGCTGCTTGATCATGATGACGAACTCTTTCCACATGCACTTTTTGAAGTCGTAAAAGAGCTGAACCAATATCCCGAAGCAGACATTATCTACAGTGATGAAGATAAAATTGATGAAAAGGGGAATAGATTCAATCCTCATTTTAAATCGGACTGGAACCCTGCACTTCTATATTCTCAGAACTATGTATCTCACTTAGGAGTTTATCGTACAGAAATTATAGAAAAAATAGGTGGTTTTAGAAAAGGTTTTGAAGGATCTCAGGATTATGATCTTCTTTTAAGAAGTGTTGCTGAAACATCAGCAGAAAAAATCCGTCATATTCCATGGGTACTATATCACTGGAGAGCTATTGAAGGTTCAACGGCATTGGCTTCAGAAGAAAAAGATTACACAACGAAAGCAGGTATCAAAGCTTTAAAAGATTATTTTTCAAAACAAGATAAAAAAACCACAGTAGTATCAGGATTATTGCCAAATACCTATAAGGTTAATTATGAGATAATCAATCAACCACTTGTTACTCTTCTTATACCAACCCGTGATAGATATGATATTCTATCACAATGTGTAGACAGTATTATAAATAAAACAACATACAAAAACTACGAAATTATTGTACTTGATAATCAGAGTAGTGATCCCAAAACTCTTGATTATTTTGATAAACTCAAAAATACTTCAAATATTAGAATACTTCGATATGATAAACCTTTTAATTTTTCTGCAATTAATAATTATGGTGTTCAACATGCTGCAGGTTCAATTATTGGTTTGTTTAATAATGATATTGAGGTAATCAGCCCCCACTGGCTAGATGAAATGGTATCCCTTGCAATACAGGATGAAAACGGATGTGTTGGAGCAAAACTATATTATAGTAATGACACACTACAACATGCAGGGGTTTTACTCGGAGTTGGAGGAGTTGGAGGACATTCTCACAAACATTTTAAAAGATCTGATCCTGGTTATTTCGGCCGTTTAACTGTAAGACAAAATTTTTCTGCTGTTACTGCAGCATGTCTGCTTGTTCGAAAAGAGATATACAATATGGTTAACGGCTTGGATCAAAAATTGGCAATTGCTTTTAACGATGTGGATTTCTGTCTCAGAGTAAGAGAAGCTGGTTACAAAAACATATGGACCCCCTATGCTGAGTTGTATCATCATGAGTCTGTAAGTCGAGGAAATGAAGATACTCCTGAAAAACAACTCAGATTTCAAGGAGAGGTCAACTATATGAAAAAACACTGGGGTTGCCTCCTTGAAAAGGACCCTTACTATAATCCGCACTTAACAAATAGCAGAGAAGATTTTTCAATTAAATAGAGGTATTAATGAAATTACCCCACATGTTCATCCATATTCCCAAAACTGCAGGAACAAGCTTTAGACTTGGTGCTGAGCAATATTTCAGCTCTTCTGCCATAGCTAAAGATTATGGTCAAAAATCACAAGAGACTACTCAATTGGTTCTTGATCATATCTATAAAAATAATGATGTATTCGGATTCAACCAATCACTGCTTAAAAACAATATTAAGTTCTTAACCGGTCATTATCACATTAGTAAATATTTGCCAGTCTTTCACGCTGCGATGATAACAACTTTTATGCGTGAACCTGTCCAAAGAGTTATTTCGGAATACAAACATCTTGTAAAAAACAATAACCTTCAAGTCAGCCTGCAGGAGTTTTACAGAACGCAAAATCAGATCAACAAGCAACGAAAACAATTTAGAGGAATTCCGATCGAAGCAATCGGTTTTATCGGTATAACAGAACGGTATCAGCAATCACTTGAAATGATCAATAAAAAATATGATATTGAGATCCCATTGCTATTCAGAAATCTTGGAAAAAAAAACGTTCGGGATAATCATGAAGTCCCAAAAGAAACACTAAAAGAGATTCAACGATTAAACCATGCTGATTTGACACTATACGATTCAGCTTGCCAAATTTTTGAAAAGCGATGGGATTTTTTCAGTAAAAATTTACCGTATACCATGGGACGTATTGCAGGTGTTGCAAATAATAATGTTTTAGGGTGGGCTTCCTATGAGCACAGTATAGATCCCGTTAAAATTGATGTCTTGGTTGAGGAAAAAAGTAAAGGAACTGCAACAGCAGTCGATTATCGTCCTCATCTCCGTCAAATCGGAATGAATCGTTCCGGATGTATCGGTTACACCTTTCCCCTCGGAAATGTTAAGCAGGGGGATAAGATCCGCTGTATTGTTACCGAAACCGGTCAAGAATTGCAAAACAGCCCCTTTACAGTCAGTTAATCAAGAACATTCGACACTTATAGCACCAGATAGGCATTAAATAATGAAAAAAAACATAGTTTGGCACAAACACAACATCAACAAATCTCATAGAGCAACTCAAAAATACCAGAAATCGTGTCTCTTATGGTTCACAGGTTTGAGCGGTTCTGGAAAATCTACTGTAGCAGGTGCGGTTGATGAACTTCTGTTCGAGGAGAACTACCACAGCTATCTTCTTGATGGAGACAACGTTCGCTACGGACTAAATAAAGACCTCGGTCTTTCTGACACAGACAGAAGGGAAAATATCAGGCGTATCGGTGAAATGTCCCGACTTTTTGTTGATGCAGGCATGATAACAATCTGTGCGTTTATCTCGCCGTTTATAGATGACCGAAAACAAGTTCGGGATCTGCTTGATGCTGATGAATTCATGGAAGTGTATATCAGCACCCCACTTGAGGAGTGTGAACAGCGTGATCCCAAAGGGTTGTATAAAAAAGCACGAAAAGGTGAGATAAAGAATTTTACCGGTATTGACGGAACCTATGAGGTTCCCCTAAACCCTGAAATCATAGTTGATACCACAAATCACTCACCCAGAGAGTGTGCAGAGCAGATTGTCAACTTCCTCAGGGAGAGGAACATCATTCTTGAGAATGGTGGAACACAAGTTGCGTAAGTTGAAAGAAATATTTTAAATATCTGAAAATTATAATCACTAAAGGCAATCAATCATGACCCGTTTTTTTCGTTTTAGTTGTTCAAATTACAATAATCTCAAAAATAACCCCAAACACAAATTTGCACAGAACCATTCACTGAATATATATGAAGTAGATGCAATCTACAGTTTTATACCGAAGAATGCCTGCTCTACACTTAGAACTACAATAGCTCATGCTAACGGATGTATAAAAGAAAAGTCAGATTTTAACTGGATTCATAAGAACAATAATACATTCTCAGCTAATATATCGGAGTTAATTAAAGCTAAGTATACGTTCACGATATTGAGATGCCCATTTGCCAGATTGGTTAGTGTGTATTTAGATAAAATAGTGAATAGAGATCCAGTAGCATGGAATTATATCGATTTGCATAAGCAGAAAATTAATATGGAGGATATAACTTTTGATTTTTTTGTTAAAAGTATGCGTAACCCTCATATCAAAAATGGAAACATTCATTGGAGACCCCAAATAGATTTTCTAGTATATGAGGAATATGATGATTTTTTTTCCTTAGAAAATTTTTCAGAGGCAGTAAAAACAATTAAAGAAAAATTAGGAATTGATGTAATAGATGCAAGACCTTTGACTAAACATGGATTGGATGGATATGCATTTTTAGAAGAGAAAAACTATTATGACTTAAAACCATTTGAATTGTTAAATCTAAAAATAAAAGGATCATTACCTCACCCTTGCAAAATGTATAATGATGAATTGATAAAGATTGTAAGGAATACTTATAAAAATGATATTCAACTATACAAAAAAAAGATAGGTCCTGATAATTTAATGTTTAAATAATGAAATTATAGAATTTTACAAATTTTACATCACTTCTTATTTAAAGTTAGGAAATACTAATGCAAAATCTATTGAACAAGACAACATTAGAAAAAATTATAGAGATTTCAAAATTAGCTAGTAACGAAATCTTAAAAATATATAACAGTGAAATTGAAGTCATAGAAAAAAAAGACAACAGCCCATTAACGCAAGCGGATCTTGCTTCACACAGATTAATTGTAAAAGAGCTCAAAAAGCTAACACCAAATTTACCTATCCTGTCAGAGGAATCTGCTGAAATTGAGTGGACTGAAAGACAAAAATGGGAAACATATTGGTTAATAGATCCCCTTGATGGAACAAAAGAATTTGTTAAACGAAATGGTGAGTTTACTGTAAATATTGCTCTAATTCATGGTGATCAATCAGTACTTGGAGTAGTTTATGCTCCTGTGACAGATTCTTATTATGCTGCTGCAAAAGGAATAAACTCATTTAAAGGTACTCCAGATGGAAAAAGAATTAAGTGTAAAGTTGATGCACATGAAAATGGATCCAAGTGGAAAGTAGTAGGTAGCCGTTCACATACAAATAAACAAACGGAAGAGTTTCTAAATCAATTAGAAGATTATGAAATTATTCCCATGGGAAGTTCCCTAAAGCTTTGTATGGTTGCAGAAGGAGCTGCGGATTTATATCCACGAATAGGTTTAACCTCAGAATGGGATACCGCAGCAGCGCAGTGTGTTGTAGAGCAGGCAGGTGGTCACGTGTTAGACCTTGATATGAGTGCTTTGAAATACAATTCGAAAGAATCATTACTAAACAGTTATTTTATAGTCTGTGGTGATAATCTTAATTACGTAAAGAAATTCAAATTTTAACCTTAATTAAACACCAAAATCTTAATATCTAAAGCAAATCTCCATTTTATAAATATTTGAAGTAAATTTCTATTAGTCATACAATATGAACTTTTTGTTTATTACAAACTCAAGTCGAATACAGAACTATTTTTTAGATCCTGCAGTTCGCTATCGTTGCTACAACACAGCATATGATCTCCAACAAGAAGGCCATACCGCTGATGTTTGCCACATGAAGGTTTTATCAACAAAGCTTATAGAAAATTATGATGTTTTTATCTTTCACCGGCCCTCGTTCAACAAAAAACTTCGAAAAATATGTAATATAATTAAAAAGAAAAAAAAATTATTGATAGCAGATTACGATGACTTAATCTTTGATGAACAACAAGTGTTGTTCGATCCTTTAATAATAAATAACAAAACATCACTTTCAATTGCCCGTTCAATGGTTAGAGAGAATCATAAAGCTCTTTTATTATTTGAAAATATAACTGTATCAACATCCCCTTTAAAAAGAAAAGTTATAGAATCCAATCCATTTGCAAAAGTAAAAATAATTTATAACGGTTTGTCTCATATATGGTTAAAGCATGCAGAAATATACAGGAAGAATGAGTGCAAAAAAGTTATTTCCTACATGTCCGGCACTAACAGTCACGATATGGATTTTAAGGAGTTTGAGGAACCTCTGGAACAATTTTTAATTGAAAGCCCTGAATTTAATTTTGAATCTGTGGGTCCTGTGCAGGTTAATTTTAAGAGTTGTAATAAACAGGTTCGAAAAAAAGAAGGTGTGGACTTTTTTTCACTACCAGATTTAATAAAAAATAGTTGGGTTACAATCGCACCTTTGCAAAAAACAATTTTTAATGAATGCAAGTCATCTATAAAATTCCTTGAATCTGCAGCATTTGGTGTTCCTGTCTTATGTTCCCCAATTCCCGATATGATGAGATTTAAGGATTCTGGATTGATTATATGCAATTCAGCGGATCAATTTTATTATGGTTTAAAAATGTTGAAAGATCCTTACAATTACAAGTTAATTGCTAAAAAGATAAAGAATTTTGTATGGCAAAATACACTATCAGTTGACCAAACCCATACTTTTATAAAATTTGTTAATAAGATAAAGGGTATGGAGGTTTAAATTGAAACTGTTAATTGTTATTTCTAAAATTAAATATGATAATAATACAGATGTTTATTTGAGTCGTTTACTTAGGGAGCTAAGTTTATCATCGTCTTTTAAAAAAATACGTCTACTCGACTTTACTGGTAGGTTAAAAAAACAAAAATCTGTATACAGCTATGGCATTTTTAATAAAGCAATTGTTTTAGGAAAAATCCAAAATGAGTTCAGTTATGATTGCATTATTGATATAGGAGGATTGTACAAAAGATATTATAGTAAAAATCACAATTCTACTCCTGTTATTACAATATTATCTGATATGCCTGGAAAGACATTTTATAAATCATTTTATATTTTAAGGGATAAAACAATAAGAGAATTCTATGATTCATTTAAAGAGAAATCTCCTTTTACTGAAAGGGAGAAATCATTTCATAATACAGGATTAAATAACAATTACTTCCACCAAATTGATATTCCTCTAAAAGATAAAAAGTTTAGAAGACTATACAAAATGCAAGCCTGTGCTTTTGTTAAAATATCAAACATAGAAGACAGATTCGAAAGATATTGCAGTGGTATAAATAAACTATCGTCTAAAGGTATTTGTTGCTTTGTATCAATAAAAAGAGATGCCTCATCTCTCAAATTTTCAAAATTATTTTATAAAAATAAAAATGTTATATTTTTATATAATTTTAACGAATCAAAAATACTACCTCTTATAAATAAAGTAAATTATGTTGTCTTAAATGAGTATGAAGATTGTATAGATGCCGTTCTGATGGAAAAAAAGATAGTTTTGATTGATTATCTTGCTAATTCAAAAAATTGGAAAACAAAAATACCTGATCCAAAAAAATTGCGTGGGATTTGTCTTTATTACTTCATGATTCCTTTTTATTCAATTTTTGATTCTGCACAATTAGAATATCTTACTAAAATTAATAATTATGAAACTATTATTAACAGGAAAATTACAAACATTAATATGCTTGTTAATTCTGAAAAAGTAACAACTAAAAAGAATTGGATTTCTGAATGGTTTAGATTGCAAAAGAAATTCAGGAAATTAAAACGTGATCCAAAGCGTTTTTTATTAGATGCTAAAAACCCTTTTGTAAGAAAACTAAATATTTTGTTTTAGTATGCAATTTAAATATAATGAATAATGTCTTTAATTTTATAATAAAAAAATATTTCATAATAATACTTTCCATCAAACATTGTATTTCATTAATATTGAAATATTTTATACCATTGTCAAATGTAAATTATGGGAATATCACAAATAGAAATATCACAATATCCGATAAGAGTAATGCGACAGTTTATTACTATTTACAAGGTTCTTTTTATATAACAAAAGATTATCTAAATAACATTCAATATGGTGATTATATATATATTGTTAGAGGATTGAGCTTAAAATCCTGGATAAATATTTTTAAAGTAAGAAAAAAATTATCAGGTATAGGATATATAATAGATGATAATATATTTCACTTTTCATATAGAGATAGAAGTGTTCCACTTAAGTATTTAAATACACTTATTAATAACAGGCTTAAATTATATTTATTTTCATTTTTTATTTCAGATTTTTTTGTTTCTAACAAAAAATTATTAGAGTTTCTTCCAAATGCAAAAATAATAAAACCAAAGCCCGGGAAAGAAATAGAAACAAAAAATAAGATAACAGTTTTTTATGATGGTTCTTCATCTCATGTGAAAGAATTCGATTTTGTATTCAAACTTATTTTAAAGTTAAATATTATAAATAAAAATTTCATTTTTTTCATTTATGCTAATTCAGAAATAAAAAAAAAATTTAGTTTGTTTAACAATGTAACGATTATGTACCCAACAAGCTGGAGTAATTATAAATTAAGAAAATTTTATTCCCCAATAAATATAGGTCTTTGCCCTTTGTTAAAAGGAACTCTTAATGACTATAGAACACATACAAAATTTTTCGATATAACCAGGGCAAACGGTGTTGGTTTATATTCGGATCACCAAGTATACAATACAATCATCCATGACAAATCAACTGGTGTTCTACTTAAAAATAATATTGATGAATGGGTTAATGCTATCATCAATCTTTCATCCAATAAAAATGAATATGATAAGATATTGCATAATGCCAGAATCAAATACAATGAAGAGGCGGCATGAGCAGAGAAGTTAATAAAGAATGCTATCTTCAATATGATTCAGATATTTGTGTTCCAGTTGGAAAAAGAAGCTTAAAAAAGAAATCAATTTTATTCGTTTCTGAAACTAACAAAAAAACGGATGCATCAAGATTCTATAGATGTCATCAACCAGCTGAAGCACTTTCAAAAATATTTTTTGCGTCTAATATAATTTCAATTTCACAACTGTCCAAATATCCATACCTAAACTATGATATAATCATATTTTCCAGGACTCAACTAACAAAATCTCTTTTTAGTGTTATCTGTGAATGTAGAAAAAAGAACATTCTTTGTTTATATGATGTGGATGATCTGATTTTTGACTCAGAACACTTTAATTCCATTGGTGCAGTGAGATCAGGAGCTTTATCAGAAAATGATTCTGTCAAAAATTCATTTGATAGAAGATTGTCTTTTTTATTATTATGTGATGGTGCAATAACTACAACTTATGAGTTAAAGGATCAAATTGAGAAATTAGGCTTAACAACTCTGCGTATGCCAAATAAAATTGATAAAAAATATTTAGAGTATAAATTTCAAAATGAGAATCCGGAAATCATAAAATTACTTTATATGTCTGGAACTTACACTCATGGAAATGATTTTAACTTAGTAAATGATATTATATTTGATTTTATAAAAGTAAACAAAGATAAGGTTCATCTTACTTTAATGGGAGAAATATTTAATATTGATAGATATAAAAATCTATCAAATACCACGATTTATCCAAGATTACCTTACAATGAGATGATGAGAGTTATAAATGAGATTGATATATGTTTATTCCCATTAGAAAATACAGTTTTTAATGACTCAAAATCTGTTTTAAAATGGATTGAATGTGGTGCTAAAGGAAAAGTTTTAATCGCTTCAAATGTTAGAGAATATAGTTCTGTTATTGATCATGGAATTAATGGGTTTTTAGTTGAAAATGATTCCTGGTCAGATATCTTAGAATCTTTATTATTAGAGGATTTAGATATTTCAAAAATATCGAAGAATGTTTTTAACACTATATCAAATGAATATACAACCGATACAATTAAAAATGAGTTCTGTGAGTTTATTTTAAGTATATAAAATCTCTGCTTGAGAAAAATGTAATGAGACGATTATACAACAGTTATATTTTTCTCGTAACGCAGTAATTCGGATAAAAGGCTCTTTTTAGAGGTCCCCTATATCTAAATCATTTCATTATTCAAACTCTCAAGAGATAATACATGAAGTCAACAATTGAAAGAAATAAATCTGAATCATGTTTTCACAAGTTATAATGAAATATATATCAAAAAATACAGGATTTAGAAATAATGTTGGAAAGGGTTTATCAATAAAAACGTATGATATTTTGATATTGAGTAATATGAATTGGCATATATACTCAAATAAAGAACGTCATGTGTTTGCATCATTAATTCTTGCATTGGCATTAACATATCCAAATTTGAAAATTAAATGGAGACCACATTCTTCAGAAAAAAAAAATATAGCTTATAAAAATATTTCTCCTTTGTTTAAAAAGCTAGAAAATATAGATATTCAAGAGTATAACCATAAAATAATTTCTGATGTTTGCATTGATATATCAAAGACAAAATTTGCGATTAGTACAATTAGTCCAACAATAGCTGATTTATATATTAATAATATACCCACTGTAATATATAAGCCTTCAAGTATTTTTGATGGTTTTTCTGAATCAATAAAATGGTCTACTTTTGAGAATAAAAAAGAACTCTTTTCATTTTTTTATAATACTAACCTTATTAAAATACCTATGATTAATAAATTTAAGAGATGTGATGATAATGCATTTATCAAATTATTATCAAATTCTAAAAATAAAAAGGAATCAATGTTTGATCCTTTAATAGCTGATCAATATTTGAAATTATCAAATGCTGATATTGAATCAAAGCTAATTGAAGTAAAAAAAAAAGCATCAGCTAACTATATTAAAAATAATATATTAGAAATATCTAATAAAATAGGCCATAAAAAAACTATTTATAATGTTCAAGCTCAAAAAAAAAATAGTTTCAATAGAAAATTTAGATTTAATAGAAAACTCGAAAAACTAAAGAAAACCCCTATTTTATTTTTAAAAGATGCAATAAAAAACAGATTATCATAAATTGTTTATAATTGCGTTATTCTATATATTATCATTTTTTACTATCTTGGGTAATTGACAATTCTAAACTACCTATCCAACAGAATCATTTAAAAATAAATCCTTGTGGCAAGTTGTATTAGATACACATATATTAATTAAGTCATTCAAACTATATCAACTCTAAGTAGTATAATGAATAAAAAAAATCCATTGCAAACATATTCCTGGCAGAAGTTGATCAAACATTTCAAGAAAATGGATAATATTCATTTAAAAGATCTTTTTTTATGTAAAAGGCGATTTGAAAATTTTTCTTTTAAATTTAATGAACTTTTTTTTGATTATTCAAAAAATTTGATAACAGAAGAAACTATTGATTTATTTATCGATCTTGCTAAGGAGATGGATCTTGAGAAAGCTATTGATGACATGTTTTCAGGTCAAAAAATTAATGAAACTGAAGGTAGAGCTGTTTTACATACTGCCTTAAGAAATATATCAAATGAACCTGTATATTCTGATGGTTGTAATATAATGCCTGAAATAAAAGCTGTTCTTTTTAAAATGAAAACTTTTTCTGAGAAAATCAGATCAGGTCAATGGAAAGGTTTCTCAGGTAAACCCATCAAAGATATCGTCAATATAGGAATTGGTGGCTCTGATCTTGGTCCGATGATGGTAACGGAAGCCCTTTCATTTTACTCTAATGATAATTTGAATGTCCATTTTGTTTCAAACGTTGATGGAACACTTATTACTAATACATTAAAAAAAAATGATCCGGAAACAACTCTTTTTATTATAGCTTCAAAGTCGTTTTCTACTAAGGAAACACTTACAAATGCAAACACAGCAAAAAAGTGGTTTCTTAAAACAGCTAAGGATGAATCAGCTATAAAAAATAATTTTGTTACTCTTTCTGTAAATAGAGAAAAAGTAATTGAATTCGGAATAAATCCTGAAAATATGTTTCAGGTCTGGGATTATGTTGGTGGAAGATTCTCTTTATGGTCTGCAATTGGACTTTCAATATCATGTTATATTGGTTATGAAAATTTTCTATCATTGCTTAAAGGTGCCTATGATGTGGATGAACATTTCAGAAAAGCACCTTTTAAAGAGAATATACCTGTTGTTCTAGGCTTATTAGGTATTTGGTATAACAATTTTTTTGGTGCAGAAACTGAAGCAATTCTTCCATATGATCAATATCTCCATAAATTCCCGGCATATCTGCAGCAAGCAGTTATGGAGAGTAACGGAAAATGTGTAGATCGAAACGGAAAACCTGTTGACTATCAGACAAGTCAAATCATATGGGGGGAGGCAGGTACTAATGGTCAACATGCTTTTTATCAATTGATTCATCAGGGAACAAAGATGATTCCTGCAACTTTTCTTGCAGCAGTGACTCCACTTAATGAGTGTGGAGATCATCATGATATTCTTTTGTCTAATTTTTTTGCTCAGACGGAAGCATTAATGAATGGAAAAACTGAAGAAGAAGTTCATAAAGAACTAAAAGAAAGTAATATGACCAATAAGGAGATAGAAAAACTGATACCTTATAAAGTTTTTGAAGGGAACAAACCTACTACTTCTATTTTATATAAAAAATTAACACCGGAAGTTTTAGGAAACTTAATAGCAATATATGAACACAAGATATTTGTTCAGGGTATAATATGGAATGTATACAGTTTTGATCAGTGGGGAGTTGAGTTGGGAAAAAAACTTGCTGATAATATTTTATATGAACTGAAAGATGATGAAGAATCATTAAATCATGATTGTTCTACAAATGGCCTGATCAATGTTTTTAAAGAGATGAGACAAATTAAAACAATTTTTTAAAGCTATAAGAAGTGAATATGCTGGAATTTATTAAGACTGATACTGTTACCTTTTCAAAAGGTATTATTGACCACACTATAATAAGGTCAATCTGTGAGAATAAAACTCATTATAAAAAACACAATGTATCCAGAGATACATCTGTGATAGGTTGGGGAACGAAACCAAACACAAAATCAGCTAAAAAATATGCACAAATCCATAATCTACCATTCATAACCCTTGAGGATGGATTTATTCGTTCAATAGGTTTAGGAGTTCAAAATTCACTTTCATTCTCAATTATCTCCGATAATTCAGGCGTTTATTATGATGCTACCAGATCATCAGATCTTGAAAATATTTTAAATACACACAATTTTCAGAACGATAAAGAACTAATTGACCAAGCAAGAAAATCAATCTCCTTAATAAAAAGACATCATATTTCAAAATACAACGCTTCACCAGATCTTGAAAATGATCAATTTCAAGAAACAGATAAAAAAAGAATTCTTATAATAGCTCAAACTGCTGGTGATATGTCCTTACAATATGGTTTAGGAAATAATTTTTCAACAAATGACATCATAAATGCAGCGATCAATGAAAATCCAGATGCAGAAATATTTATTAAAATTCATCCTGATGTTATTGCCGGAAAGAAAAAATCTAATTTTAATATTAAGGTTGTTTCAGAAAATTGTAATATTATTAGTGATGAAGTGAATCCGATATCATTACTTAAAAAATTCTATAAAATCTATACTAAAACATCCCAGATGGGGTTCGAGGCGCTTCTTCTTAATAAGGAGGTTGTTTGTTTTGGGATGCCTTTTTATGCAGGTTGGGGTCTGACAGATGATAGGGTTCAATGTAAACGAAGAATACGAAAACTTACTGTGGAAGAGATCTTTGCGGGAGCTTATATTCTTTATACAAATTATTACAATCCATACACAAATCAAAAATCTGATATAGTTGATACTATTAATACTATTAAGAAATATCGAAATATTGAATTAACTAACAATGCTAATCTATATTTTTTTGGATTCTCTCTATGGAAACATTGGTTACACAAATGTTTTTTTAAATCCTATGGTAAAAATTCAATCAACTTTTGTTCAAATCCAGCGAAGGCTATAAAAAAAGGATTTAGAGATAAGTCAAAAATCTTCATTTGGGGCAAAGAAGATTTCCTGGATATTGAAATATATGCAAAAGAGAAAAAAATACCGGTCTATAGGGTAGAAGATGGTTTTATTCGTTCTGTATCATTAGGTTCAGATCTTACGATGCCCTATTCGTTAGTAGTGGATTCAAGAGGGATCTATTTTGATCCAACAAAGGAGAGTGATTTAGAGGTTATATATAATACTTATGATTTTGACTCACATGAAAATATTCTTGAAAGAGCGGAAATTGTTTCAAGAAAAATAACTCAGTCAAAAATTTCAAAATACAACAACCTTCCCCACAAGAAGCTTTCAATTGACAGATCAGCTTATGACAAAATTATTCTTATACCTGGGCAGGTTGAAGATGATGCTTCCATTCGCTTTGGTGGATATGGAATGACAAATAGTTCACTTTTGAAACAGGTTCGTAATGAAAACCCAGATTCATATCTGATTTATAAACCACATCCTGATGTTCTTGCTGGAAATAGAAAAGGCAATATTGATAAGGAATTTATGCACCAGCATTGTGATCAAGTAGCAAGAAATCAAAGTATTGACAGTTGTCTTGATGTTTCTGATGAGGTACATACAATAACCTCTTTATGCGGTTTTGATGGTTTGCTCCGGGGTAAAAAAGTAGTTACATATGGTATGCCTTTTTATGCTGGCTGGGGATTAACAGAAGATAAGCTTAAATGTAAACGTAGGACTCGCAAGCTTTCACTCTATGAACTCGTTGCAGGAGCACTTATTATATATCCAAGATATGTAAATCCAAGAACAAAGGAGTTTTGTGAGATTGAAATTGTGCTTGAAGAGATAGAAAAAGAGAAGGAAAAGTATTTTTCATCTATTTATTATAGAATAAAAAGGGACTTACGTAATTTTTTATTAAGAAAAGTCAGAAGGTTATATGAAATTATAACTTTTTCATAAAATTATGTTGATATTTAAACTTACCTAATACAATCAGATAAAAACAAAGAAGAAAAACAATTGAAAAAAAGAATTTTATTTTTACAAGGCCCCATGGGTTATTTCTTTAGGAAGCTTGATTTAAGATTTCAGCGATTCGGTTATGAAACATATAAGATATGTTTTAATGGTGGGGACTATTTTTATTCAGATAAGAACAATATTACGAATTATAACGGTACCAGGAGTAATTGGATTGAATTTATAAAATCCTATTTAATTGATAAAAAGATAACTACAATTTTTCTATTGGGTGATTGCAGGTTTTTCCATAGAAATGCTATTGAAGTTGCGAAGAAATTAAATATTGATGTTTTTGTTTTTGAAGAAGGTTATGTCAGGCCGAATTATATAACTGTAGAAAAAAATGGTGTTAATGCTTTAAGTAGTATTCCAAGAGAAAAACAATTTTATAAAAAATTACCAAATGAAAATTCTGTTGAGGAGAATAATGTTTTTATAAAGTTTGGATACCAGAAGATGGCATTACAGGCTGCAATTTATTATTTTTTTAAGGCACTGCTAAAATTTAGATATCCATTTTATAAGCACCATCGCAATCCTTCTGTATTTGATGAAATTCTATTTGGTATTCGTAATTTTATTAGAAAATATAAAAACAAGATTGTTGAACTGAATTTTGAAGATAGATTGAATAATGATTTAGCTAAAAAATACTATTTTGTACCACTTCAGACTTATAGTGATTTTCAGGTTAGAATTCATTCGGACTTTGGAAGTATAGAAAGTTTTTTAAAAGGAGTAATTCTATCGTTTTCAAAAAATGCACCTAAAGAGACTTTTTTATTATTAAAGCACCATCCCATGGATAGAGGAATTAAAAATTATTCAAAACTAATAAAAAAATTAGCCTCTGAAATCGGGATAAGTAATAGAGTTATTGTTGTATCAGATGTTCATCTACCTACCTGTCTAAAAAATGCTATAGGTACGGTGACTATAAACAGTACTGTGGGAATATCTTCTTTATACCATGGGGCACCCACACTTACTTTAGGAAGAGCTTGTTATGATATTGACGGGCTTACCTGTAAAAATATGAAGCTTGATGACTTTTGGAATGATTTTATAAAGCCAGATAAAGATTTATTTGAGAAATTCAGGACTTATCTTATTGAAAAGACACAGACTAAGGGCTCTTTTTATAGTAGATTTCCAGATGATTTAATGGATAATTTTTCTCTTGATAGAAGAGTAGATACAGAGGATGATTATTTGAATAATTATATAGATGAAGAGGAAGTTATTTATGAGAGCCTCTAATAATCAGAATTTTTTGATGAAATACAACGTTTATAAAAGCTTTCAGTGTTATAAAATCTCTGCATAACAAAAAATAACGAGCTGACTTTTAAAACAGTTTTTTTTTGAATATAACATAGCATTTCGGAAAAAGAGCAATTGATAGAGGTTCCCTTATGTAAAATAAAAGTATTGAAATATTATATTTTTAATCCAATCATAATCGCTGAACTTTTCCTGTCATAGTCAATCAGACCATTTATCCCATATCCGTTTTCATATCTTATATAAAGCAAAGTATTAAAATATTCTCTTAATAACTTAAATTCCAATGTTAATATATGTTTCCCTCTATCTGTATTAAAGGTTCCCCCCGGGGTATATTGGTATAGTATCTTTCCATCTTCAATTATACTGCCTTCTTCATTAAATTTTGCAAAAAATGTAAAATCAAAAATACCGCAATATTCTTCATAATCAATATTTGTATTAGGTAACCCAAAGTAATTCCTTACAGTAATGCCTCCTCCAACATTAATATCATCTCCGTAACTTACCTGAGTTTGTCCATATACATAATTAATCCCCCTTGATTTTTCGCCATCTTCTCCATTACTAATATGTGCGATTCCCATCTGATAAAAATCAAACGAATCATATCTTAAAAAACTATCTCTTTTATAGAACAGATCTGCAGCATAATTATGTTCCATTACTGGCTTGGACTTTTCATATATCTGCCACCAGAAAGTACCAGTATAACCGAAATAGATCTGGCTTTGCCATGGTTCCATTATTTTATATTTAACTGAGAACTGACCTTTTGACTGGGTGTCTCCTTCATCGGAATCACTTTCGCCAGCTGTAACAAAATAGTTACTTTTGTATAACGAAAAAGGTGTATTTTCATATGAAAATGAATAGTTATAAAGAAATGTTGAAAATACTACGAATATTAAAATTGTTTTTTTCATTGCTTATCCTTAAATAATACTAATCTATCTAAGTTCAAAGTTAATTAAATTTATTTTGAACACTCTTTAAAATGGCGATAAAAAATAGCCGAATTGCGAAAAATGTTAAAAATAAATATAACAGCAAATGAAAATTCAATTTTCCCTAAAGTTTTAACTTTAGTTGAATTTTAAAAAATAATTGTTGATTGTTGTGAGTTTTTAATTAATCTAAAATCAAATAACAAAAGTTTAATTTTAGTTAAGCCTCAGGGTTATCAATAAATATTTTTCTATTTAATTCAAAATTAGAAATTATAAAAGAAGTGATTATATCTTCTTATTCTGATTTTGGATTAAGAAGTGAAATATTTAAAAATAGTGTCTGTTCCTTTTAGATTATGATTTAAATTAATTTTACGGCTTTAAAAAAACTATGTCAATATAGAATTTATAAAAAAACAAAAATTGAGTATAATTTCATTAGCATACTCCTGACCACAGTTTACAGGCTATCAATCATATTTTATAATAAACTCAATATCTTTTGTGCTAGTAAAAAAAATTATAGAAACCACCTCAAAAAATACTAAATAAATATTTTTTCCTTAAAAAGCATGGATTCCTGACTCAGATTTGGAAATAAAAACAATCCAAATCTTCGAGGCTGTGTCACAAATAAGAAAATTAAATAAAAACCTCTGGATTTGCTTATAAAAACCGAAAGAAGAAATAAAATTAAAGCCTTTTATTTCTTATAGTTTATAAAAGCGACCTGATACGATTAAGAACAAGCTTTAATCAGGTTCTGGAATGACGACCGTTCGTACTAAATATTTTGAAGCTCAAATTTCAAAATATTTTCACTCTAAAGAAGAGAAAATTGATTTGTGACACAGCCTCACGCTCCTAAAAAGCAAGTTTCTTGTAGCGTTCTGGAATGACGCGCGTTCTTAGGTTTATATGGTTTCATATCTGTAACTTTCATTGTTAAAAACATGAATAATAAGGTTCAAAAATTGAATTGTGACAGCCTCAATCATTCTCAGGAATGACGACCAGTATATTTAAAAAATGTGTTATCAAACTTTTCAAAAGTTTAGAGATAAATAGAACAAAGCATTTAATTATAAGTACCTTCAAAATTACATCATTTAATATTGTAATCTAAAACTAATTCTGCATCAGGTGGAATCAAAAAGTTTGGCCTGGAATTTGTAATAGATAAGTGGAAAAAGGTGATGAAATATCTGCAGTTCATTATGAAGCTGTGGATGAATACTTACCTATTTGTACATATTGAAGGTTCGAACAATGTAAATTTATCTCTGTGAATGACGATTGTTAAGCACAGGAATAACCGTTTTTTCGTCATCAATCCGACATTTTTGCCAAAAAACGGACAGATCCGGGGAATTATATGGATTGGATTAAAAAATTTTTTAGTGGGCTACTGGCAGAATCAGCTGATGTTGTAATGGTTCTTACAGTTATTGGGATTTTGTTAGCTATGGTTCTTCCCATACACCCGGTATTACTGGATCTACTCCTAGCAATGAACATAACATTAGCTATAATAATCCTAATTACAACTATATACACTGAAACACCTCTTGATTTCTCAATTTTTCCATCTATGCTTTTAGTTCTTACTCTGTTTCGATTGTCACTGAATGTAGCTTCCACACGTCTTATTCTTCTGAATGGTAATCAGACAGGTGGTGTAGGATCAGTTATTACGTCGTTTGGTAATTTTGTGGTTGGCGGTAACTATGTTGTTGGTATGATCATTTTTGTTATTCTTGTTTTGATAAACTTCATGGTTATAACAAAAGGTTCTGGTCGTATTGCTGAAGTTGCTGCAAGATTTGCACTTGATTCCATGCCGGGTAAGCAGATGGCTGTTGATGCAGACCTGAATGCTGGTATTATCGATGAAGATGAAGCAAAGGACAGACGTAAGGAGATTGCAAGGGAATCAGAATTCCATGGAGCTATGGATGGTGCCAGTAAGTTTGTAAAAGGGGATGCCATAGCAGGTATCATAATCACAGCGATAAATATCTGTGGTGGTTTTGTTATTGGTGTTTTTCAGAACGATATGGCTGTTATGGAAGCAGCCTCAACATATACATTATTAACAGTTGGAGATGGACTGGTTAGTCAGATCCCTGCTCTAATTATTTCCACAGCAGCCGGTCTTCTTGTTTCTAGAGCCGGTTCTGAAGAGAAGATGGGTTTTGAGTTCAAAAAACTCATTGTGGGCAAGCCGATGCCAATTTACATTGGATCTGCCGTGATATTTTTTATGGGTGTTGTTCCAGGGCTTCCCGGACCTCCCTTTATTCTATTAGCACTTGCATTATCAGGATCTCTTTTCTGGTTTCAAAGAAAAGAGAAGAAAGCTGATGATGATGAGGTTATTGCTGATCTTGATGATGAAGAATCAGGTCCTGAAAATGTTGAGAACTTTCTTGCTCTTGATACTATGGAGCTTGAAGTCGGATATGGTTTGATACCTCTTGTTGATAAGTCCCAGGATGGATCACTCCTTGGAAGAATACGTTCAATAAGAAGACAATTTGCCAGTGATTTTGGTATTGTTATTCCACCTATACATATTAGGGATAATTTAAAACTTAAGCCCCCTGAATACAGATTTATTGTTAAAGGTGTGGAAATTACAAGGGGTGAGTTAATGATAAATCACTTTCTTGCAATGGATCCTGGGGATGTAGTCCAGGAGATAGAAGGAATTCCAACAACAGAACCTGCATTTAACCTTCCTGCAATATGGATTGCGGAAGAGAAAGAGGAAGATGCTAAATTTGCCGGATATACAGTAGTTGATAACTCCACTGTTTTAGCCACACATATAACTGAACTTATTAAAGAAAACTCTCCTTCACTGCTTGGAAGACAGGAAGTTCAACACCTTCTTGACAATCTTTCAAAAACGAATCCGAAAGCTGTTGAGGAACTTGTTCCAAATCTTCTATCACTTGGGCAGGTTCAAAAAGTGCTTCAAAATCTTCTCAGTGAGAGGGTTTCAGTACGTGATTTGCTCACAGTAATCGAAACTCTTGCTGATTATGCACCAATGAGTAAAGATCCTGATCTTCTTACTGAATATGTAAGGCAACAGTTAGGTCGTTCAATTGTAGGACAATATATTCAGGCTGATAACTCTTTATCGGTCATTGCAATAGGTCAGAAAGAGGAGGAAATTATAGCCAAATCTCTTCAGCAAACTGACCAGGGTTCTTTTCTGTCACTTGATCCAACAACAGCAGAAGCTCTTATCCGTTCTGTGAAAGATGAAGTTGGAAAATGTATGAATCTGAATATACAGCCGATTATTTTATGCTCACCAGGGATCAGAAGACATTTCAGACACTTAATAGAGCAGCATGTTCCTGCTGTAGCTGTAATTTCACATGCTGAAATTATTCAGAATGTTAATATTAAATCAACGGGAAAGGTTTCCCTGTAAATGGGTGCAAAAAAATATACTGCCACAAGCCTTCAGGCCGCTGTTAATAAAATAAAAGAAGATATCGGCCCGAATGCAATGATCCTCTCAACAAAAAGGATTCCAAGAAATCTGAGGGATCCTTACGGGCAGGATCTTTTCGAAGTTGTTGCAGCACCCCATGATTCTGATAATAAGGAATTGGTACCTCAGGAAAGCAGTGGAAACTCAGAAAGCAAAGAGATCGAGTCATATGAAGGCTCTGTCCCCACTACTGCTCAGGATGATATGGATCCTGAACGAATTGATATTGAAACAATAAAAGCAGAGCTTGTCTCTATTAAAGAAATGTTATATCTTATAAATAGAAGTGACGGGCTTCCTGGTCTTTTACATACGCACCCGGAATGCTTGAATATGTATGCTAAACTTGTTAAATCAGGTTTATCTGAAAGACGTTCTCAGGCATTTATGAACAAAGGTTGTGCTTTTTTGGACTCGAGAAAGCCAGAACCTAAAGATATTGCAACAAAAGTTTTAAAAGAGATTTTAAATGTTATTAACGTTGTTAATCTATTTGAAACTGATAGTAAGAGACCGGATAAAAAACATTTGGCAGCTTTTGTTGGACCAACTGGAGTTGGTAAAACAACTACAATAGCAAAGCTTGCAGCAGAATTGAGTTTGAAGCAGAAAAAAAGTGTGGGATTAGTATCTATAGATGGATATAGAATAGGGGCTTTAGAACAATTGAGAACGTATTCATCCATTATGGGCCTTCCCTGTCTTCCGGCGTTTACGCCAGAGGAACTAAAACTTGCTGTTAAAAAATTGAAGAACAAGGATATTATACTGATTGACACAGCAGGACAGAGTCATTTTGATGTTGGAAGAATGAATGAACTTGCAGGATTAATTGGTGGAGATCTGTCAATATCTTGCCATCTTGTTCTAAGTGCAACAACTAACAGCCTTGACATGAAAGATGCTGGGGAAAAGTTTCAAAAACTAAACCCGGAATCATATATTTTTACAAAATTTGACGAAACACTTAGAAGAGGTGCTATAATAGATCAGGTTCTGGATTTGAATCTCCCCATCTCATTTGTCACGAATGGGCAAAGAGTTCCGGAAGATTTTATCCAGGCAACTAAAAAAAATATCCTGAAACTTATTTTTGAAAATAAATCTCAGGAAATATAATATTAATTATAAAAAAATTATTAAGTTCTGATAATAAGAAAATGGAGATATAACGTGGATCAGGCTAGCAGCTTAAGAAAAATTGTTCGCAAGGAAAGTCAGGATCTTAAAAAGAAAAATAACAAAGGTAAAAAATCATCTGAAGATCCCAGAGTTATTTCTGTAACCAGTGGAAAAGGTGGTGTTGGTAAGACCAATATGGTTGGAAATCTTGCCATAGCATTTACGAAATTAAATAAAAATGTTCTCATTATTGATGCTGATTTGGGGCTTGCAAATATAGATATTATATTTGGTATAAAACCGAAATATAACATCGGGCATGTTCTTAACGGTGAGCAGAAACTTGAGGATGTTATCGTTGAAATAGAAAATGGGATAAAAATTATACCCGCTGGCTCGGGTTTTGCAAATCTAACTGAATTAAGTGAAATTCAGAAAATGAATCTCCTAACTGAGTTTGAATCTCTTGATGCTGAACTTGATGTTGTTCTGATCGATACAGGAGCTGGAATTTCATCAAATGTACTGTATTTTAATCTTGCTGCGGATGAATGTCTGGTTGTTGCAACTGGTGAACCGACCTCGATGACAGATGCGTACGCAACAATAAAGGTTATGTATACACAACATGGTGTTAAATATTTTAAGCTTTTGGTTAATATGGTAAAGGACGAAGAGGAGGCAAAATATGTCTATTCTACTCTTAGTCAGGCTATGGATCAGTTTTTGAGCGGTGTTCTACTTGAATATATTGGTTTTGTACCTTCTGATGAGAAACTTGCTAAAGCGGTTGTAAGTCGAAAACCTGTTATGGAACTGCATCCGGATGCAGCATCCAGTAAAAAAGTTATGGAAATTGCAGAATCTCTTCTTAAATCACCAAAAAGAAGAGAATCTGATGGAAATATTAAGTTTTTTCTGAATCGTTTTATTGATTACAGGGTAACAGAATAAAAAACCTAATTTAAGGTAAAAAAATTATGCTCCAAGAATATGTTAACGAAGGTAAATCTGCAAAAAAGCGTGGTTTTGATCCTGTTAAACGAGAAGAGATGATCGTTAAATATGCTTATTTGGTTAAGTTTATTGCAGGAAGAATGATTTCAAGGCTCCCTTCCAGCGTTTCCTTTGATGAGCTTATTAGTGCTGGTTCCATGGGGCTTATTGATGCCGTTGATAAATTTGATGCGGAAAAAGGAGTAACCCTTAAAACCTATGCTCAGTTTAGAATCAAAGGATCTATTTTAGATGAATTAAGAAGTATGGACTGGTATTCAAGGTCTATGAGGAAGTGGATCACAGATATTGAAAAGGCAATGGTCAGGGTTGAAAATGAGAAAGGTTCCCCGGCTACTGAAGAGGAAGTCGCAGAAGAATTAGATCTGACTCTTGAAAAATACCATGATATTTTATCCAAAATTCATAGAACAGCCTTATTAAGACTCGATTCGTTTATTGGTTCAGATAGTGATAAAGGAGCAACTTTTAAAGATCAGCTTAAAAGTACAGATAGTCCGGAAGATGTTGTTGATAGAAAAGAGCTTAAAAAAGTTCTTGCTGAAGCGATCAGAAAAATATCAGAAAAAGAACAGATTGTTATATCTCTATACTATTATGAAGAATTAACCCTAAGAGAGATTGGGGAAGTTTTGAGTTTGACAGAGTCAAGAATTTGCCAGATTCATACTACAGCGTTAATAAAACTTAAAGCTAAACTTAAAAGTTATATAGAGCACCTCTAATGGTAACTATTAGAGTTTGCATGAGTTAAGAATGTTTTTATTCTACTCTTTAGTTTTAAAAAAAAAATAAATAAAAGAGAGAAAAGCCATGGCAGACAATAAATATGAATCGAGTTTGTTATCCCAGGATCATATTGATAATCTACTTGAAGATGCTATGAAAGAAGACACTGCAGAAGATACGGATTCTGCTCTTCAGGATAATAGTGATTCAGGGCTGATAACTGAAGATGAAATAAATATGCTGCTTGATGGGTCATCAGATGATGATGTTGATGTTCTGCCTGTGGAAAATGTTGCTGATCTGGATCAAAGTGATGATTCAGGCTTAGTATCACAGGGTGATATAGATGGTCTTTTAAATGGAAATGCCAGTGAAGAAGAGGACTCCGGGCTCATATCCCAGGGAGATCTTGATGGACTTTTAGATGGCAATGCAGATGAGGGGGAAAGCTCTGATCTTGTATCCCAGGATGATATTGAAAACCTTCTGAGTGGAGGAGAGGAAACAGAACTTGTCTCTCAGGATGATATTGAGAATCTTCTTGAAGAAGGAGATGCTGATAATTCATCCGATGATCAGGCTGGATTAGATGCTCTTATTAATGCAGGTGATAATGAGGATGCTGTAGAGAGTGAGTTAATATCACAAAGCGACATTGATAACCTTCTTGAAGGTGGAATGGGTGATGATGATATGGACAGACCAGAAAGTGAAGAAGTTCCAGCAGAAGAAGCTGCCTTGCCACCACAGGATGAAATAGGAGAGCTTCTCGATAGCTCAGATGATGAAGATGAAAATAGCCTGATATCCCAGGGAGATATTGATAAACTACTTTCTGGTGATATAGATGATGATGATGGAGATGAAGAATCAGACCTTATTTCCCAGGATGACATCAGCAGTCTTCTTAGTACTGAAGAGGATGAACCTGCTGAGACTGAAGAATCTTTAATATCACAGGATGATATAAATAAATTAATGAATCTGGATGATGACTTTGAAGAACCAGATGACCTATCGCCCGAACCAGAGGCTGACACTTCAGATCCTGTTGATGATGAATCTATAGAAGAATTACTTCAGGGTGATGACGAATCCGATCCTGTAATATTAGATAGTCCAGATGAGAAAAAGAGTTGGAAATCAAAAGTTGTTGCCCTTGTTGTTATTCTACTTGTAATTTCAGTGGGAACATTCTCATATTATAAATTTTTCGGGGAACCAAAGCCGGTTGTTACTGATATTCCAGAACAGATTGAGGAAGTTGAGAAAGAAGATGTTGTCGAAAAACCAGTTGAAGAGGAAAAAATTCCTGTTGAAAAACCATTTGAAGAAGAGAAAGAAGATCCTCTTGTTGATGATGAAATAGTTTTTGCCAAGATGGCTAATTTCATAGTGCTTACGCCAAAAGAGGTTAAGGATATAACTTATATTTCAGGGGATCTCTCTATTGAGATGATGTCTTCGTCTTTAAAGAAAATTAAAGAAAATAAACCGAAATACCGAGATATTATATACAGAGCTATAAAAGCATCAATAGCTGAAAAAGGTAATGTTAAGATTGTAAAGGAAGATCTTGCTGAAGAGTTAAAAAACAGACTGATTGAAGAAGACCTTACAGTTGAGAATGTTGTCTTTACTGATTTTGAAAAAGGTTAGTGTTGTAGCTTAAAAAATTTCAAGCAACGACAGGGAGATGTTTTAATGGTTTTGGTTTGGGAATGTATTCGTTTATTGGCGGGTTCATTTCAGGCCTTAATAAAGATAGAATGAAATTTGTAAATGTTAAGTTGTATGTGGATGCCTGAATAAAACCTGCTTTATATCAGTAAATCTGATATCAAAGAAAGGTGTAAAAAAGAAATCTTTTTTACATGAGAGGTGAAAATCATGACAACTATTCCAAACTTAAATGTCGTGATACAGCAGGGTGGGAATGCAAGAGATGCTCAAAATGTTAGGAATCAACCACAACATACTAATTCATATGTTGAAAATCAAATGCCTGATAAAATTCAGGAACAAAGAACCAGTGTAAATGAATTGGAAGAAGCTGAGCACTCAAAACTGAACAAGGATAAAGAAGGTAAAAGAAGCTATTTGAGGAAGAAGCGGGAAGCTGCAAAGAAAAGGAAAAAGAAAAGTAAAAAAGCAGCGCGTTTTGAACACCCAAATGGAAGTGGTAGGCTTTTAGACACAATTGTTTAGGGAATTTTTAATGGAAATTTTTGCAATAGAATTTTATATTGTACTTCAACTTCTGATAAACCTGGCTTTAGTTTTTCTTATTGTGTATTTTCTTAGAAAAATGAGAGCTGCTATGCAAAAAGACGCTTCCAGAGATGCGGCCAGACAGGTCGCGACTATGATGGATCCATTGCTTAAGGAAGCTGATAAAGTAGCACATCTTTTTGAGAGTCAGATAAATGAAAAAAAACAGATTATAGATTCAATTAATGATAAACTTGACTCAAGAATTCTTGATTTGAAGTTTATGCTTGAAAAAGCAGAAAAAACTATGAAAAAAGCAGCTGAGAATCTGGCTGGTTCAAATATTCAGGTAAAAAAAGAGTTAATAAAAGATAGTAATAAAGTCGAAGTTGAAGATATAGAAGATCTTCCAGAAAGAAAAGCCAAACCTTTGTCCACCCAACAGGATATGATTTTTGAGCTCCATAATAGAGGTTATGATGCAGAAGATATTGCAAAAGAACTCTCTTTATTGAAGCGAGAAGTCAATCTTGCCCTTTCTCTAAAGAAAAAACTGATGTTTATGGAGAAGAGTTAGATATTCTCACATATCAATCTGTTTTTAGTCGTATTTTATAATCATATGACTATTTTTTATCAGGTTTAAACTATTGTTTAGGATCAACCATGATAATCAAACCAAAAATCAGTGATTTATCTGAAAAAGGAAGTATTTTAGAAAAACTGGTTCAGATGAAAACCGGTGATACTCTTGAAGCCACAGTTTTAAAAGTAATGGCTCAAAATCGAGCAGAGCTAATGGTAATGGGCCAGAAAATGCTTGTTGATTCCGATGCTGCCCTTCAAAAAGGACAAAAACTCCTTTTAAAAGTCGCAAAAAACAGTTCTAAACAAACCATCCTTAAATTAATGGGTGATATTAATTCGGATAAAATATTAAAAAATGGAAGTAAAAAAGATGCTGGTAAAATTATACCCAGAGGTAGAGAAAATCAGCAAAATATTTCAACATATAGTAGAGATCTAAAAAATGAAGGTTATTTCGACAAATCTGCTAATCTTTTAAAGGCGAGACCAGAAGATAATATTAAAACTTCGGATTTGAAGAACGAAACAAGAATACCCATTGGAAAATATTCTGATGATAGTTCTCTAAAAAATGAGGTCAGGCTTGAACTTAAAGATCTGAATAAGATCTTAAAAGCAAACAATATAAAAGAGGGAACCGTTTTAAAGGCAGAAGTTGCTGAAATAAAAGAAAGTGGTAAATATATCCTTAAAATTAATGAAAAATTTACAGAAGCTACCATCACTAATTTGAAAGGTAGTAATCAACCTGAAATAAAAAATGGAGATCACCTAAGATTAATTGTAAATAGTTCAGATAAAGAAAATACTTTTGTAACTATAAAAAATCCCTCAAATATTTCAAAAGTACTTATATCTTCCGCAGATATAATTCCTGAAGATAAACTACCTTTTCAAATAAAAAACGGGGATGTTTTAAAAGGAAAAGTTCTCAATGTTTACTCTCCAAGAGTTGCAAATATAGAAATAAAAGGTAAAGAGATTCAGGTAAGAATGAATGTTCCTCTTGAAGAGGGTGAAAATATACTTTTGAGAGCAACAAAAAAAGGTATGAATGAGTCATTTAGGATTATAAAAAATGAAACAGGTAACCCCCTGAATATTAGAGAGGGACTACTAAGAGCTCTTGGTAAATCAGGGCCCTTTGAAAACCTGACAGAAATTTTAAAATTTTCTGAGTCTGATATAAAAGATAAAGATCTAAACCCTGAAATAATTTCACGTTTTAAATCTATCATAAAGGAGATATCTTTAAAATCAGGAATAACAGATATTGATCTGTTAAAAACACTTGTAAGAAAAAGCGGACTGTCATGGGAAAATAAACTGTCTAACCTTTTATATAACCCAAAAGGTATGTCAGAAAAACCAGCGGCATATGTAGAAAATGACCTAAAAGCTCTAACCATGGATTTTCTTGCAAAGTTTGGTGATGATTCTGAACAGGGTATAAGAGTTAGGAGTTTTGTAGAAACACTGGAACAATTTCAACTATTAAATAGTCAGACATCTGAAGAATCTGGTAAATATATCATGCCAATCCCCATTTTTGGAAATGAGATGTTTAAATTTGGTCAACTTTTGATTGATCTTAACAGTAAAGATGGGAAGAATAAAGGGGGCAAAGAAAAGGTTTTAAGGGTCTCTTTTATGCTTGAAATGTCCAATTTAGGAGATTTACGAGCTGATTTTTCAATGCTTAAGAAAGGTATAACAGGAGCTTTTGGGGTAGAAACAGAAGAGGCTAGAAGATTTATTAAAAACAGAATACCGGAACTTGAGAGGAATTTAAATAAACATGAATTTCAGGTCCATAAAATTGATTGTTTTGTGATTGATGAAGAGGAACTTAAAAACAGATCTTTAACAGATGATATTCTTACAAGGGATCTGGGAGAGGATGAAATTTTAAATATTGTTGTGTAATATATTAGGGTTTCTCTTCTAACTGCCTATAAAACAAAAGGCTTTAGTTTTGTTTGTTTTGACTGAACTACTACGTTCTTCAATAAAATAAAAGGAGAAAAAAATTAAGAAGAAAAAGAAAAAAGCTGTTGCCTTAAAATATACACCAGGACAGGATAAGGCTCCAAAAGTATCAGTTAAAGGTGAAGGTAATATTGCGGAAAAAATCATTGAACTTGCAAAAGAACACGGTGTTCCTGTTAAAGATGACCCTGATCTTGTTGAGGTTCTGTCTAAACTTGAAATAGAAGAGAGCATTCCTCCAAGTGTCTATATTATTGTGGCTGAATTGCTAGCTTTTATTTATTCAGTGAATAATGAGATGAGTTCTAAATAAAGAAACAATAAGCTTACAGTAACTTATGAATGGCACTGTGATTACTATTAACAAATGGGAATCTCTAATAACGGCTCTTTTTCCTAAAGTCGTTCTAAAAAAACAGACAACAGAATTATTTATATCAAAAAAATGTATTGTTTATAAAATTTAAAGTTTTTATAAACTCTGAATTTCATCAAAAATTTATAGAAGCATCTCAAAAATACCAAACCAAAGCTTTTTGTAAAAAGCTTAACCAAAAACTTTATGGAATCTCCTTTTTCAGGTAAAAACAGCTTGTAAAAGATATTTGATAAAATTATTGATTTTATCATGGATAGTTTAAGTTTCTATACGTGCTTAGGATTCACCCCAATACTCCCTTAAAAGACCTTCCTTTGTATTCTCTCGGATTTGATACAAAAGTAGATCTGGTCAGGGTTGCTCAGATCATATTCGGGATTATTCAGGACGCCCATTTGGGTCAGTAATGTTTTAAGGAACAGCAGTTGATAGGTTTGTAAAAGATTTTTAATCACAGGTTATTAGAGATTCCCTATAAATTTGATGATGATACAGTAAGCGGAAACAATCTCAATATGCATTTCGGGTTTAATTTCTAAATCAGTCACATAATATTTATTTTCTAAATATCGGAATATACTTGAGTATTCATCTGATATAGATATATTATTTTCTCTAATAATTATTAGAGATTCCCTTAAGAAACTATATTTATAAAAATCATATCTTTTATGAGGAGAACATCAATGGCGCTTATTGAGTATAAACTGGAAGAAAAGGTTGCAATCGTTACATTAAATAGTGGTGAGAACAGATTTAATCCTGAATTTCTAAAAGCTTGGTCAGATACGATGGATGAGATCGAAAATGAAACAGATGCACTAACAATGGTTGTAACCTCTGCAGATGAGAAAATATTTTGCAATGGTATCGATTTGATGTGGCTTATGGAAATTAAGAATGCCAAGAAAGATGAAGAATCAAAACAATTCTTCTACAGTTTAAACCAGTTTTTTAAAAGAACTCTGATGTCTCCGTTATTAACAATAGCATGTATTAACGGGCACTCCTTTGCTGGTGGAGCTATCTGGTCATGTGCATTTGATTTCAGGCATATGCGTTCAGACCGTGGATATTTCTGTTATCCAGAAGCAGATCTTAACATACCTTTCCTTCCAGGAATGATTGGTTTGTTGAAAAAAGCTATTCCACTTCAGAAGATGGACGAAATGGTTATGACTGGAGAAAGACTTACAGCAGAGCAATGTCTTGAAAACAAAATTGTTCGTCACATTGCTCATAATGATACACTACTGGAAGAGACAATGGCTTATGCACAAACTCTGAATAAAAGCAGAGGATATGTAAAAGAGATGCGCCACAGATTATATCATGATATTATTCATGCTCTTGAAGTGGAAGATGTTCCTTATATCGAATCAGGAAGATTAGTTATTGAATAATTTTTTTTAGTTTATGGGAACCTCTAATTATTAGAGATTCCCTTATAATAAAAACCCCGCAAACATACGGGGTTTTCTTCTTAACATCAAATGTCTGATGTAATCGCAGATTGATTTTTTTACAAAGCATTTCAGGGCAGTCCTTTTTTTGATGACTTTGTCCATCCCTGTCTTGGACTAAACCAGTAAATAGAATTATCTGATAGAACTGCAGCATATCTTGTGTCACCATCTCTTTTTGAATAACCCTTAATGGATTTTATGTCATAACCTCCTGGAAGTCCCTTAGCTGAAGATTTTTTCCATCCTTGTTTTGGCGAAAACCAGTATATGGAATTATCTGCTAAAACAGTTACATACCGTGTATCCCTTCCTCTGGTATAAGAAGAAATCAGTTTTATATCCTGATCAGGCAGTCCTTTGGATGAACTCTTTGTCCAACCCTGTCTTGGAGAAAACCAGTGAATTGAATTATCTTCTAAAACAACAATGTACCTTGTATCACCATTTGGTTTGGTGTAAACATCAAACAAATTAATATCTTTTGAACCCGCAGATAAATTTGAACACAAAGACAAAACTAACAAACCAACAAGTATTAATTTTCTCATGATCATCTCCTTTGTAAATTTATAATAATCATTCCCAGTTATTTAATCGAGTACTTTTGGCTATTTCTGTTATGCAAAAAAGGGTTTGTTAAAAATAAAAGTCAATTATTTTATACTAAAACTACTATAATGATGAAATACGTACATGAAGCTTGAACATTGATGGATAATTTTAAAGATGTTTCCATTATCAACAATATTTCCAAAAGGGTCAAATGTTTTTGAAAAGAGAGACTTATGGGAAATCTCTAATAATTAGATTTTTTGATGAAATACAAGGCTGAGAAAAAACAATGGGTTGATTTTACTACAGTTGTTTTTTTGAAAAAGCAGTATTTCGCAAAAAGATCAGTTATTAGAGGTTCCCTTATATATTATTTGAGGTAAAAAAAGGTTATTGGTTATGAATGTTGAGTTTTATGAGATTTACTTCAACATGGCAATCGAAAACTGCACTCTTTCTGTGAGAAGATCCTTATTTATATGCCAAGACTTACTTCCTGATTGACTCTCATTCTGAAATTTTTAAAATGTTCTTTATCATTGATGTGCAAATAGATATTTTTACCAAATAAGCTTTTGAATGGATGACCTGGTTTTTCGCCAAAAGAGTGTCCAGGATAAATATTTATATTCTCGGATAATATATTTTTAATATGTTGAATACTATTGAAAAAACTATCAGGACAACCTCCCAATTCAGGGATACAGACTCCCACCCCCTCAGTAAAAAGTGTATCTCCGGTTAATATGTCGTAATTTAAGAGAAAACAGGAGCTGCCACTGGTGTGTCCCGGTGTCCATATGGTTTGAATAGCAGTATTGCCTAATTTAATAATTTCGTTGTCTCTGAATCCTATTAAATTTTGACATTTATACCCGTAATCCTTGATTTCGAGTACATTCATATATACCTGGGGATTATATTTTTCTGTTATAGATGAAACCAGATTGGTGTGGTCGTGATGGGAATGAGTTAATAGAACCAGCTTTAATTCGGCATTTAGTTCTAATAGCTTATCACTAATATATGATAAATCCCATGCAGGGTCAACGCAGGCTGCAAAACGTGTTAATTTATCAACAATGATATAAGTATAATTTTGAAATATACCATTAGTTACTTTTAGGCAGTGTAGATTGTAAATTAGCGTTCACCTATAGTATTTAATGTTAAAAAATAATAAATATGCAAATTAATATAGGTTGTCAATGATATTTGCAGGACAAACAAATATGAGTTACTGCTGATGATTCTATCTGGTCTTATCAACGAATTTTAAATCCCAAAACAGTTTCATCCAGTGTTCATAATATTAGAATTATAGAAGGGGCTCAACACTGGTTTCAGAGTTCCCACCCCGATGCCACAAAAGTCAGATATTCAGCTGCAGATGAGCGAACAATGGAAATTTCGTTAGTTCCTTTGTTTTTATCCTTCTTCATTTAACCCTTCCTTTATTATTATCAGGTATGAAGTTTAAAATATTCCTCAAGAATTCTTTTGGTTTCCAGAATATCTGCTTCAAGCCATTTATAAACTTCAGCAGGATTTTTATTACTCAGCCCATCTATCATTTTTTGATGGAAATCAATATCTATCTGATTACTTAAAATTTCTGTCTGATCTATCATCACATATAGATATGGTGCGAATCTATCCCAAAGCATAGATATTATGTCCATCAAAACCGGATTTCCGGAATAACGATATATAGCGAAATGAAAGTCAGTATTTACTTCAAAAATCTGACTGTTTGGTTTGTTTTTCTTCCATTCACTTATGTACTTATTATGAAGAATATTTAGTTGTTTAACAAATTTATCGTCGCTTCTTTCAGCAGCCTTATAAATTGCTTCTTTTTCATTTAAAAGTCGCAGATCAATAAGTTCCCGCATTCTCTTCACAGTTAATTCTGAAGCAAATAAACCCCTGTTTTTCAGTGTATAAATCAGACCTTTTGTTTCCAGTCTTTTAAGTGCTTCGCGAACTGGAATCCTGCTGACATTCATTTTTTTTGCAATTCTGTCAGCAACAATTTTTTCACCAGGCTTTATTCTGGTTGAAATAATAGCTTTCAGCAGTTGTGTATAAACAGCTTCCTGAATAGAATTTTGTTTTATTTCATGTATTCCATCATCATAATTATTTTGAGTATCCGTATGATTTTTTTTATAATGCATTTCCCATGCTTTCTGAAGAGTCAAAATAGCATTAGAGCCTGAATAGCCGGCATCATTAAACCACTTTTTTGCTATTCGTGAAACACTTTGCAGTACCAGAGGTTTATTTCCTTTTCTGGATTTAAAAACATATTCATTTTTATCGGTTTCAATCTTTTTTATATTTTGAAATGATTGAAAAATATCATTTGTTATTTTTATTTTATGATAATTTTCAGTTTCAGAAACAGGAATTTCAACAAACTTTTCCGGAGAGATATCTATAATATTTCCAATTTTAAGCTGTAGAAGGTGTTTCACAGGTATTCCGGTTTGTGTAATCAGATCAAATAAAAGAAGATCTCTTGAATTTTTTTTAATTTTAGATCGAATGGCTGCGATATCTTTTTTACTTTTAAGAGTCTGAGTATTATTTTCTATCATGGTCTCCCAATGTTAACTTGATTATAAATAAATTTACCATTGATTATCATATTTGTAAGTATATGTCCATAATAATAGAGGCATTGCAATATTAATTAAATCTCCAAAAGCACTACATATAGGCCCACAACTACTATTGTGTTCATTTATAAGAAGAAGATAATTTTTGTTTTGACAATTTCAATAATATACAATATACAGAGGTTAACATTCAAACAAAAATTAATTAAAGGAAGATGAATAATGAAAAAAATATTTTGCTTTCTCTTAAGTTCAATAATCTGTTTTTGCTTTTTTACCACTAATGCTCAAGCCGCAAAAAAAGGGGGAACTTTTAATTTCATTGCTCCATATGGAGGAGATCTCTCTTCACTTGATCCACACAAAACCAATAGAAGTCAGGATTACATTGTTATCTTAAACATCCACAGATCTTTATACATCTGGTCATCAGAAAAAGGAAAACCTGTTCTGGCACTTGCTGACTCTGTTGATATTTCAAAAGATCGCCTGACATATACTTATCATCTAAAGAAAAATATAAAATTTCATAATGGTAGAGGTGTTACTGCTGATGATTTTATCTGGTCTTATCAACGAATTTTAAACCCTAAAACAGTTTCATCCAGTGTTCGTAATATTAGAATTATAGAAGGGGCTGATGATTTTATCAGCGGAAAATCCAAGAGTATCAAGGGATTAAAAAAAATAGATAACTATACTTTGCAAATTACTTTAAAAGATGTAGTTGAACCAGGTTTCTCACTTTATCCTCCTGAAGTTGCAATTCTTCCAAAAGAGGAAGTGATAAAAAGAGGTGATGGTTTCGGAGTTAGCCCTGTTGGATGCGGGCCTTTTAAGTTTTCAAAATGGGTAAAAGGTTCTGAAGTTGTTTTGGAAAAATTCAATAACTATTACGAACCTCAAAAACCATATCTGAATAAAGTTGTATATAAAATAATGCCTGAAGCAGCTTCCCGTGACATAGCATTTAAAGTTAAAGAACTTGATGCAACAATAGTGGGCTCTGTTAACTATCCTGAATATAAACGTAATCCTGATATTTCAAAAAACATGCTTGAAATTGCAGAGCTTTGGACTCGTGTAATTTGTTTTAATGTTGATTACGGTCCTTTTAAAAATAAGAAAGTAAGACAGGCTGTAAATTATGCGATAAACACAAAACTTATCAACAGGAAACTTCTAAAGGGAAAAGCTGTTAACCCTGTTAGTTTTTTACCTCCGACCTCTCCGGCATTCAGTGAGAATGTTAAAGGTTATGAGTATAACCCTGAAAAAGCCAGACAGCTTTTAAAAGAAGCCGGTTATGAAAAGGGTTTTACCTTTGAATGTCTTGGTACAGACAATAGTACATGGGGTGTAAGAGCAGTTGAAGCATTAATTCCCATGTTAAGAAAAGTTGGGATTACAGTAAAACCTGTTCGAATGGAAGGCGCTGCAATGGCCACCAGAGCAAAAACAGGAAATTTTCAGGCTCTTATCTGGTCACTTGATTCCGGCCCTGATCCTTTAAGTGCACTTAGCAGATGGAAATCAGACAATAAAAGGAATGGTGGTAACTACTGTGGATATAAAAGTGCAGTTTATGACAATTATTTAGATCTTGCCAGAAAAACAACTGATGAAAATAAAAAACTGGACTACCTGAAAAAAGCTGATCAGACTTTTCTTAAAGATGCCCCTGTCTGGTTTTACAACTACAACAAAGCAGTAATGGCTTATCACCCATGGGTTCATGGTCTACAGCCAATGTCAGTAGAGCTTATGTTTCAGGATCTTTCTGGTGTGTGGGTGGATGATAAATCACCAAGAAAACGGTAGTGTTTCAAAAGTTATTTACTTCCCCTTGTGTTTCACCTTTTTTTAAGGTCGGGCACAGGGGAAAATTTTTTTTTTAAAAAGACCAAGGCGGTTAATCATGCTTCAATATGTGGTAAAACGGATACTCCTGTTTATTCCCACAATTTTCTTTATCTCCCTGATAATGTTCTTCATACTAAACGTTTTGCCTGGTGATGCAACAACAATGTCCGGAGGATTAAAAAGGCAGCTTGATGAGCAAACAACAGCAAACATGAGAAAACAACTTGGTCTGGATCAGCCACTTCATATTAGATATTTTAAATACATGAAAGGTATTGTTAAAGGAGATTTCGGAAAATCCTACCTTCGTAATGAAAGTGTAAATCTACTTATATCTGAAAGAATAATGCCAACACTTCAGATCTCTCTTGCAGCAATTTTAATTGCCGTGGGAATTGGAATTCCTCTTGGGTTTATATCTGCATTAAAACAGGGTTCATGGATAGATACTCTTTCAATGGTAACCGCAGTCTCAGGCGTTTCTATTCCTCAGTTCTGGCTGGGATTAATTTTAATGTATGTATTTTCGCTGGTTTTAAACTGGTTGCCGCCCCAGGGATATGGTGATGGAGGATTCATGCATATGATTATGCCTTCTGTTACCCTGGGAGTTGGATATATGGCGTTAATTGCAAGAACAACAAGAGCAGCTGTTATTGAGGTTTTAAATGAAGATTTTGTACGTACAGCCAGGGCAAAAGGTATCTCCGAACTCGCTGTAAACTACAGGCATGTTTTTAAAAATACCCTGATACTGATTTTAACAACTGTGGGTCTGCAGTTTGGATCACTTGTTGGGCAAACTGTAATAGTTGAAAAATTATTTTCATGGCCGGGGATCGGATCACTACTTGTTGATTCAATTTTTCAGCGTGACATCCCGGTAACACAGGGTTGCGTACTTGTGATTATTGGAGTTTTTTTAATAGTCAATCTTGTGATTGATCTTTTATACGTTGTTATTGATCCAAGGATTAAATATACGGAATCAAACAGATGAAAAATTCAATCTTAAAAATAAAAAATCAGCCTAATCTTGTTATTGGTGGATTTATAACAGCTGTTATCATTTTCATGGCCCTTTTTGCGGAGGTTCTGTCCCCTTATCATCCGGTAAATGATGCTGATCTTATGGTTTCAGAAGAACCACCGCAGATATCTTATCTGATGGGTACTGATGATCAGGGAAGAGATATACTTTCACGGGTGATTTATGGCTCCAGAATATCATTAAGCATAGGAATTGTAACCCAGTTAATGAATACAATTATTGGAATAATATTTGGTCTTTCTGCCGGTTATTTCGGAAAATGGTGGGACGACTTTGTTATGGGACTTACAAATATAATGCTTTCAATTCCTTCAATGATTTTCGCACTTGCTATTATGGCGCTTATCGGCCCGGGCCTGATTAATCTGTTTATAGCTCTTGGAATGACAAACTGGGCATACACTTGCAGAATTACAAGATCTCAGGTTCTTTTTACAAAATCACTTGATTATATAAATGCTGCGAAAGCGTTAGGTTATAGTAATACAAGAATAATGTTTACTCAGATTTTACCCAATATTTTAGGACCAATTCTTGTCATTGGAACTTTAGGCGTTGCTTCAGCGATTCTTATGGAGGCTTCCCTTTCATTTCTTGGACTTGGAATTCAACCACCAGATCCAAGCTGGGGTGGAATGTTGGCAACTGCAAGAGAGCAGATGTTTACAGCTCCATGGCTATCAATCTTTCCGGGACTGGCAATTTTTATAACTGTTCTTGGATTAAATCTGTTTGGTGACGGTTTGAGAGATATTTTAGACCCTCACTCATACAGCAAAATTAAATAAAACTACATGTTGCAGCTTTAAGTATATCAACTTTTTCAACATTTTATTAAAAAAAGAGAACTATGGATTTAATCATTATATCAGCAGATATTTATACCGGCGACTCTAATAAACCATTTGCACAGGCAATTGGTATTAAAAACGGCAAAATTGCAGCCATTGGAACTGATAAAGATATCAAACCCCTTGCAACAAAAGAAACAGAGATAGTAAATCTATCAGGTAAGTTTATTATTCCCGGACTGGTGGATTCCCATATTCATTTTGTAATGACTGGAAATTTACTGAAAATGGTAGATTTAAGATATGAAACATCCATCCACGAATGCAGGGAAAAAATCAGAGATGCTGCTTTAAATACAGAAAAAGGTAAATGGATATTTGCAAGGGGATGGAACAATTTTAAATGGGATGCTCAAAAATATCCCGATATAAATGATCTTGATGATATCGCACCAGACAACCCTGTTATGATGAAGCGTGTATGTGGACACAGCATTCTTGTTAACAGCAAAGCTCTTGAAATATGCAATATTACAGAAAAAACATGTGATCCTTCCGGTGGAAAAATCGGACGTTTTGAATCGGGCAAGCCCGATGGTATGATATATGAAAAATTTGAAATGATAACAGATCATATTCCGCACTTATCTTTTGAAGAGATAAAAGAAGCTGTTCTGGCAGCTCAAAAACAGGCACATCAATTTGGTCTGACAGGTGTTCATGCAATTGAAACTTTGACCGATTGGGAAGCTTTTAATGACCTTGATAAAAATAATGAATTAAAAATCAGAGTTAACTGTTTATTTCAATCTGAAGATTTAGAGGAAGTAAACAAGAAAAATATCTTAAAACAGAGCTCAGAATATCTCTGGTATGGACACAGCAAAATGTTTGCTGATGGTTCCCTGGGCTCTTCAACTGCATTGACACATGAGCCATATAAAAATGATCCCGATCAATATGGACTTGCTTTTCAGTCAAAAAATGAGTTGATTCAAAACATAAGAAAATCCTATGAAACAGGATTGAATGTTGCCGTTCATGCTATCGGTGATAAAGCATTATCTGATACAATAGATGCCATTTCCACAGTCCGAAATGAGAACAGATCTCTTTATGAATCTTTATCTGGTTCAGACAGAATTGAACATGTTCAGCTTTTTAAAACGTCTGACCTGAAAAAAATGAAAGAGCTTGGAATTATAGCATCAGTTCAGCCTGCTTTTCTTTCAACGGACTGGGAACTTGCTGAAAAACAATGGGGAATAGAGAGATGCAAAAACGGATATGCCTGGAGAACAATTCTAAACAATGGAATTCAACTTCAGTTTGGTTCAGATTCACCGGTAGAACCTGCTGATCCTTTGCTGGGTTTTCATGCAGCCTTCACCAGACAAGCAACAGACGGCAAGCCTGAAGATGGTTGGTTCTTTGACCAAAAGCTTACTCTTGAAGAGATAATCAGAGGATACACACTACAACCAGCAGTTACATCCGGAAAAATTAATGAATCAGGCACTATAACAATTGGAAAACATGCTGATTTAACAATACTAAACAATAATCTTTTTAAATCTTCATCAGATAATTGGCTAAAGGCAAGTGTTGAAATGACAATTGTTGCTGGCGAAATAGTATACAGGAAATAAAATGGATATTTTAAAAATTAACCATTTAAAAACACAATTCCACGGGCTTGATGGTACAGCCCATGCTGTTAACGATGTGTCTCTCACAATGAAGAAAGGGGACATTTTAGGTGTTGTAGGTGAATCTGGTTCTGGAAAAAGTGTAACTGCTCTTTCTGTAATGGGTTTGATTAAACCGCCCGGGGAAATTGTTTCTGGTGAAATTCTGTTTGATGGAACAGACCTGAGGAATCTTTCAGAAAAAGAGATGCGAAAAATCAGAGGAAACCGAATATCCATGATTTTTCAGGAACCAATGACATCACTGAATCCTCTTTTAAGAATCAGGGATCAGATTGGTGAGATGGTTATGGAACACCAGAATTTATCAAAAAAAGAGAGCTATAACTATTGTGTTGAAATGCTTGAAAAGGTTCAGATCCCCCATCCTGAAAAAAGAGCAAAGGATTATCCACACCAGATGTCCGGAGGAATGCGCCAAAGGGTAATGATCGCCATGGCTCTCTCCTGTAATCCTGAAATTCTTATAGCTGATGAACCAACAACAGCTCTTGATGTTACAATTCAGGCACAGGTTATTGATCTTATGTTGAATTTAAAAGAACAATATGAAACTGGAATTTTAATGATAACCCATGATCTTGGAGTTATTGCTGAAATAGCAAAACAGGTTGTTGTAATGTATGCAGGGCAGGTAGTCGAAAAAGGAGATGTTTTTGAAATTTTTGATAATCCAAAACACCCATACACAAGCTCACTTTTAAAATCTATTCCAAAACTGGGCAGAAGAACACAATCAAGTCGACCACGATTAGAAGAGATTAAAGGAGTAGTTCCTGATCTTTTTACTGTTCGAAAATATTGTGATTTTTTCAGGAGATGTCCGGATGCAACGGATGAATGTAGTAAAAAAAGGCCAGCTCTTGTAAATATAAACAGTAACAGCGCTGTTCGATGTTTGAAATATGAAGGTTAAGGAAATGGAGAGGTTGTAATGACGTTGTTAAAAGTCGAAGATCTTAAAACATATTTTCCAGGAAAAAGCAGTATTTTTTCTAAAAAGAAAAGCATGGTATATGCCGTTGATGGTGTCTCTTTTTCTCTTGAACAGGGAAAAACCATAGGCATTGTTGGTGAAAGTGGTTGTGGTAAAACAACTGTGGGGATGTCTTTACTAAATCTTGTTAAACCTACAAGCGGTAACATTTTTTTTAAGGGTAAAAATATTACTGATCTTTCAAAATTATCAAAAAAAGAAGTTCTGAATATAAGAAAAGAGATGCAGATAATTTTTCAGGACCCATATTCTTCTCTAAATCCAAGAGCCACATTAAAAACTATTTTAGATGTTCCAATGAAAATCCATGGAATCCCTTCAGATGTTCGTCAGGAAAAAATTGAATATCTTCTTGAAAAAGTTGGATTAAGACCAGAGCATGCGTCACGCTATCCACATGAATTCAGTGGTGGACAACGTCAAAGAATTGGAATTGCAAGGGCTTTATCTTTAAACCCTTCTTTGATTATAGGAGATGAACCAGTATCTGCCTTAGATGTTTCCATACAGGCTCAGATTATAAATTTACTTATTGATCTTCAGGATGAATTCAATCTCTCATATATAATTATTGCCCATGATTTAGCAGTTGTTGAGCATATTGCAGACACAATTGCAGTGATCTATCTTGGTAAAATTGTGGAACAGGCAAATTTCAGCGATCTTTACAGATCACCACAACATCCATACACACAGACACTTCTATCTGCAATACCAATACCTGACCCCCATAAAAAAAGAGATCGTGTAATATTAAAAGGTAGTGTTCCAAGTCCTTTAAATCCACCAAATGGATGTTCATTTCATCCAAGATGTCCAAACAAAAAGAAAGATTGTGAAACGGTTGAACCAGATCTTAAAACAATCTCACCCGGCCATACAGTGGCTTGTCATTTTGCATAAGAAGATATTTTTAACTTACTGTTTAGTCTCAATAAGTTATTAATATTTTGCGTTTCTCTCGTAAGTATTTTTAGAAAATACAAGTATAGGATAACATTGAAAAATTATGGGATGAAGATTTGAACCCCATGTCTGTTTTCAATCAGGATTCTTTTTAGTTATAGGGTGCGTTTACGCTTTATCAACGCACATTAACAGGATTTATCAATTCATAAAAACCATCAAAACCTCGGTGCTAAATCTTAAATTATTGGTTTTAATTTACTTCTTCTTTCAATTCAAAATTGTTGTTTCCGGTGCGTTTTGAAAAGCAAAAACGACACCCTACGAAAATTCTGTCTACCTTTGACTATTAGAGATTCCCTATTCTTAAAATTCTGATTTTTTTGTAATCTAAAGACAAAAAACGCATCCTACGGGGACTATTTGATTATAGAAATTCTGGCTTTCTTCAGGTAGTTCTAAAACAGCTGCCCTTTTTAATACTAATAAAACTTTGCACAAAGTTTTGGATACCGTTTTCTCTGAAAGGACCATTGGGGAAAGGACCATTGGGGTAAATCCAAGGACCATTGGGGTCGGACCAAGACAACATACTGAATACATTTAATATAACCTCGTTTTTAAGTCCTTTTTTGCTCTTAGGTTGATGTTTTTACCCCCCAAAAGTGCTGTTTAAGAAAAATATCTTATTTGAAACATTCCTTAAAAGTACCTTTTTG
>JAAELO010000155.1 GCA_024226555.1 Desulfobacterales bacterium
CTCTCTCTCTCTCTCTCTCTCTCTCTCTCTCTCTCTCTCTCTCTCTCTCGCCCGCTCGCTCGGTTTGTCGATTGCTTGCCCCCTTTTCTTCCCTACCCAGCGAAGAGCCAGAATAGCCTTCCAAATACTGCGTTCCGTCGTCTGACAAGTCCCCTCCCTCTTGTTTGTCACCCTCTTTTATTCTCCCAAAAAAAAACCACAAAAAACACCCAGTTTTTTTCAATTTTTTTGTGCGAATCACCGCGCCATTTACACCTAAACTCTTTCACACCTTTACGCAAAAAACAAAAAAGGAATATACGACACCCCATCTCAAGCAAACCTGAAATACGTTCCATTATGGACAAGTGATGAAGACACCGATATCATAGAACCCAATTCCAAAGTATGCCCCTTAGAAAAGACGAACCGAGAAAACGCAGAAAAATCAAAAGATTGGACAAACCATTATAACGAGATTACCCAACCACTTATCGACCAATTAAACACCTTTATGTATGGAGGAGATCTAAATGGGCAAGGAGATTTGGATTTTGCATTCGATTGCGGGACGGTCTATTCTTGCCAAGGGTATCCTATGCC
>JAAELO010000156.1 GCA_024226555.1 Desulfobacterales bacterium
AAGAAAAATTTGAGATTTTAAAAATTTCATACAAACGTTGAGGGGGTGGGCACGTTTGTACAAACGTTGAGGGGGTCAACGTTTGTAAAATTTGATGAAGATCAAAATACTTAGAAAAACGTCCCCGCATAACG
This sequence comes from Desulfobacterales bacterium, assembly GCA_024226555.1. Taxonomy (GTDB): domain Bacteria; phylum Desulfobacterota; class Desulfobacteria; order Desulfobacterales; family JAAELO01; genus JAAELO01. Next base: position 135 of record JAAELO010000156.1, read on the forward strand.
GATCAGACTACATCTTATGATCAGATTTCAGATTTGAGATCTTAGAAAACACCTCCCACATAAAACCCCCTTCACCACCTACAAACGTTGCTCCCCTCCACGTTTGTACAAAGGCGGAAGGGCCCCCTCAACGTTTGCTCGAAATTCCCAAAATTTGGAGAAATGTCAAAATCTGCCAAATTTGAGCGGTTTGAAGCGATTGTGAGAAAATTTTGACCAACTTTTATGGCAAATTTGGGTATTGAGGCCTGCTCTACTTAGAGATTTTGTGGGATTTAGGGCAAAATCCATTGAAAATCAATGAAAATCAATGAAAATCAATGAAAAATCAATAGAAAATCAATAAAAATCAATAAAAATCAATAGTTTTGCATAAGTTTAAGAAAGTTTGAGGTGTGGGAACAAATTTTATGCAACTTTTAGCAAAATTTATGTGCTTTTTGATTTAAAAAAAACAGCAAAAAATAACCAAAAATCAATGAAAATATGCTTGAAAAGCAAGAAAAATGGTACCAAAATGGTCCATAATCAATGAAGAACGTCCTAAAACCAAGGATAGCTGAAGGGAACGTGCTTGGAAAGCATTGATAAAACCAAGGTAATAGTAATTTAAATCAAATGAGAGTGAAGAGAAAATGGAAAAAACGAACTGAGATAGGAGTTACCTACGGACCAATTTCGCTGTGACGTTGTCCAAAATCCGAGATTAAGGGTCAGGAAGGGGGGATTAGAGGGGGTTGTAGAGGGTGGGAAAAGCAGAGCATTGTGAGAGATTGAGAGAGTTAGTGTATTGACGTGGCAGTAGAATTTATTGATGTGTGCGGAGCGAGCAAAGAAATGATATAAAATTGTTGCTTAGGATTGTTGTAGAGATGTTGATAACGGTGCAGAGAATCGCAGAGAGTGGATGTGCGTACAGGTGAGGCGCGCGTGAACTAGAACATCAGAGGTACCTAGTTAATCCACCGGGAAGACAGTACAAGGACACTGCCTTCCCAGGGGATTACGAGGGAGGTGGGATTGAAGACACATGATTTTGCTCGCTACTGC
>JAAELO010000157.1 GCA_024226555.1 Desulfobacterales bacterium
TTTTGATCAAAAAAAATAAAATTTTAAACTAAATATTAAAATCAATATTCCAATATTTCACACCATCTATTCTTATCAATATCACCATAAAATCATCAAAAAAAATATTTTTCATTTCCTTGCTTGCGCAATTGCGCACCACTCCATTTCTCCATAAATAATCATTCCTAAATTAATGCTTGGCGCGTCTTGCGGGATCGATACGCCCAGGAATTAAAACAGAAAGAGCGAGCGCTGGAGAGATCTGAGAGAGAGCTAGAGAGAGAGACGGGAGAAACAGTGAAAGGGGAGATGTTATTTTATTATGATTCTTTCCAATTTGTGGCTTATTATTAATTGCAAGTCGCATGTATTTATTTAATTGCTTCCTACGGACTCAACGCTTTCTTTAATTGCGTAATGGAGAGTCGCGCAATTACTTTGGGTACGCCTATTCTGCGTTTTCATGATGTTTGGCACGCGCACACGCAAACAAAAAAATAATTAACGCAACTGTCCATTACGCAATTAAAGAAAGAATTGAGTCCGTAGGAGCCAATTAAATGAATACATACCATTTGGAATTAATGATAAGCGCACAAATGGGATAAAGTAGTAGAATAAAATAGCATCTCTCCGTTCATTGTTTCTCCCTTTGGCAAATACCACTCTTTTCATTTCAAATTTCATTTTTTTTAATCAAAATATTTTAATCAAAATTTTCAACTTTTCAAATATTTATTTTCTATTCCCAAGCCTAATCAATAATAACCATAATAAAACAAGCCGAAACGATGCCCGATATTGAATGATTGTGCCATAGATGATGAAAGGACCTGTTTTTTTTGTTTTTGTTTGTTTTTTTTGTTTTTCCTTGTTTTTTTGTTTTTTCTTGTTTTTTTGTTGGTGTGTGGTTTTTTTTATTGTTTTTCTATTGTGCAGCGTGGTTTTTGTTGTTTTGTTTGTTTTTCGCTGTTGTGTGGCGTGGCTTTTGTTGTTTTTTGTTGTTCGGCGTGGTTTTAATATTGCGTTGCGTGGTTTTGTTGTTTGCGTGGTCGCCACTTGTGGAAGTGGCTAAATGTCGCAACTTGCGACGAAAGCAACTTTGTATTAAAGTGACTTGTTCAAGCAATGTTGATGATTGATTGCCAAGCAAGCCACTTTCAAAGTTGAAGCTTCATAAATGTGCAGAAAGGGAGGGGAAAAGTGAAGGACAAAGACGGCAGACTAAAGCACAGTCTAGTGCAGTGGGGTCGCCAGTCCAATGTGGCAACGCATGGGCTTCCCACGCTGGCTTTGCCGGTTCGATTTTCTGATCAAAAAATTTGATCAAAATTTCAATTTCGTGATCAAAATTCAAATTTCTGATCAAAATTCAAAAAAATGGAAAATTTGATCAAAATTGAAAATGTACCCTTAGAATGTTCGGGTGGTGCGTATGCCCAAGTACCTGCCGGAAAAACTAGCTGATCAAAAAGTTTGGTCAAAATTTCAAAAAAA
>JAAELO010000158.1 GCA_024226555.1 Desulfobacterales bacterium
TATGATCGAACTACTTAAGGGAATCTCTAATAACTGTTCTTTTGGCAAAATACTTTGTTATTTCCAAAAAAAACTGTAATAAAATCGGCTCGTTATTTTTTAAAATGCCTTGTATTTTATCCAAAATTCTAATTATTAGAGATTCCCTATAGTTCTATTTTTTATTGTTCATTTTAACTTTGTTGACCGGCTAAATAAGGTCCACTATAGTTTTTTCATGTATAAAAATTGTTTTTGCTATTAAACCCTCTCTCACCTATTTTGTTTTAATGATAATGAAAAAAAGTAGATGAATCTATGGTTACAGGTTAGTTTTATTCTTGTTTTTGTTATTTACATCATATTCAGAAAGTGTTAAAATTCGCTAATTTTTTATTAATACATTCATTTTATATAATTTTAATAAATGGTATTATTTATTGATATTACATATCATCGCCCAACAATTACGTTCAATACAAATCCACCTAAATTCAATCACAGTTTTGATTTTAACACTTGCCATTAGCGCTCCTATTAAATTAAAGGTTTTTCATGATTACAGACAATGCAAAAAACAACGTGAATTTTTATAAGACATTACTTGATGATATGGTTACATTTGTAGCACTACTTGATCGAACTGGGACAGTAATTTTTGTAAATAATACTCCACTTATTCTGGGGGGACTGACTCTCGAAGAGGTAAAAGGGAACAAATTCTGGGATACACGATGGTGGTCACACTCTAATGAAACACGGAACAAGATCAAAGATGATGTTCAGGTGTGCGCAACAGGAAGTAACCTGATCCATGAAATTCAAATTCTTACAGCTGATAACTCTTTGATTTGGATTGAATACAGTATGCATCCTGTCTTTGATGAGGAAGGCAACGTAGAATATTTAGTTCCGGAAGGTCGTGATATCACTGATCGAAAATTGGGTGAATTTATCAAGCTTGAACAATATAAGGGATTGTCATTAAGTGCTGACATTGGTAACACACTTGCACAGAAAGCTTCTTTAAATGAAAAAATGCAATGTTGTTGCAAACTTGTTGGCAAACATTTCGATGCAGCTCTTGTTAGAATATGGCTTGTTAATGAAATGCAGAATACACTGGAACTAAAGGCCAGTGCAGGGGGATCTTCCGAAAGTGATGTTATCTTCAATAAAATAGATATTTCCAGGGATAATAAGATTGGAAATATTGCTATCGCAAAGTCTCCCCGTATAATCAGACAGATAGATGATTTACAGTTAATTGATAAAGAGTGCGTTATGCAGGATATAGCTTCTTTTGCAGGTAATCCTTTTCTGATTGAAGATAAAGTTATTGGGGTTATTGGTATATATTCAAAAATGAGTTTATCTGAAATAGCCTTCAAAACCTTGATAGGTATAGCTGATCAAATTGCTTTGGGAGTGATAAAACAAAAGAATGAGGATTCTCTTTTTGAAAGTGAGACAATGTTCAGAAACCTGATTGAGGATACTGTGGATTGGATATGGGAGATAGACGAGACAGGAAACTTTGCCTATAGTAGTCCCCGTGTATATGATTTATTAGGGTATCACCCTAAAGAGATAGTAGGCAAAACACCTTTTGAATTTATGCCCATAGAAGAAGCAAAACGAATTGAAGCTATATTTCAGGAAATATCTTACAAGCAGGAATCTTTTAGAAACATAGAAAATACATATGTACATAAAGACAGTAATTTCGTGATTCTGGAAACCAGTGGCAGGCCAATATTTGATATCCAGGGTAAGCTAAGTGGTTATCGATGTATTGATCGTGATATCACTGAACGGAAGAATTCCGAAAAGAAATTGCGTGAAACAGAAGAGCAACTTAAACAAGCGCAAAAAATGGAATCAATTGGAACTCTCGCAGGTGGAATAGCCCATGATTTTAATAACATTCTCTCAGCAATTGTTGGCTATACAGAACTTGCACTACTGGGCATTAATAATCAAGAGTTAATAGCTCAAGATCTTGATCATGTGTTAAAAGCTGCAAAGCGGGCTACAAGTCTTGTTAGGCAGATCCTGACATTTAGCAAAAAGAAAGTTGAAACGAAACAGGCTATCCAGGTTTCACATATTGTAGATGAGGCATTAAATCTTCTTCGTTCATCTATACCAGCCACAATTGACATTAAACAGAGCATAACAACTAACTCTTTTGTTCTTGCAGATCCCACTCAAATTCATCAGATAGTCATAAATATATGTACAAATGCTTACCATTCCATGAAAAATACAGGAGGAATTATTGGTGTTGACTTGAAGGAGGTTGACCTGTCAACAACTGAAAAAACAGAACTTGATTACAATACAGGAAGATATATTCAACTTACAATAAGTGATACAGGTGCTGGTATGGATGCTGAGACAAAAGAGAAAATTTTCGAACCTTACTATACGACAAAGGGCTTAGGAGAAGGCACCGGTCTTGGGCTTGCCGTGGTTCATGGAATTGTAGCAAGTTCCAGAGGATTTATTGATGTGATTAGCGAACCAAAACATGGGACAGCGTTCCATATATATTTGCCAGTCTATACAGGGGTTGTTGAACAATCTTTAAATAAAAAAGAAATACAATTGATTAGAGGCAATGAAACTATTATGTTTGTTGATGATGAAGTTATGATTTTAGATATCATTAAAAGAAAATTTACTCAATATGGATATAAAATTCATACATATTCCAACGGTGAACAAGCATATCAGGAATTTAGTAGGGATATGGATAAATATGATATCATAATTACGGACATGACCATGCCACATATGACGGGTGCTGATTTAACTCTGAAAATACTCGAAATTTGTCCTGAGATTCCAGTCATTTTATGTACTGGGCATAGTGAACTCGTAAATCGAGATAAAGCTTTGAATCTTGGCGCAAAGGCTTTTTGTGAAAAACCTTTAAATACTAATCAATTACTACTGACAGTAAGAAAAGTACTTGATGGGAATCTCTAATAACCGCACTTTGACTGAAATTCAGCGTTCTTCAAAAAAAAGAACTGTAGTATCGGCTCATTATTTTTTTCTCAACCTTGTATTTCAATCAAAATTCTAATTATTAGGGTTTCCTTAAGTTACTGAATCTCTCCTTTCAGTATGAAAAAATGGTTTAAACTACACTTTTTTTGATAAAATTTTTTACATTTAATAAATTCTTTAACCTGATTTTCAAACTATCCTCTCCATTCCGTATCATCAACTGTTGTTTTGAAATCTGGTGTGATGACTTTGTCTGACTTTTGATCTTTTTCAGTTTCTCCCTCTTTCAGAGGAGGACCAACAAATATAATTCTTTTTTTAGGGCATCGCTCGCTTGCCTTTATAAGTTCATCCATCTTGTCGTCGTCGTAATTTTCATACTTAATTGTAGAGAGGTTGTTTTCAATGAAAAACATATCTGAAACTCTTGTACATGCTCCACAACCAAGGCAACCCACAGTGCAGACTTTAGTTACTTCCTTACTCTTATCATTATTGGAGCACTCAACAGCCAGCATCCGTTTATGTGTGAAGGCAGTTATGGTTATAATATTTCTTGGACAAATTTTAGCACAAGCCCCGCAACCAATACATTTTTCATAATCTATCCTTGAAAGACCATCGACTATTCTTATTGCATCATAATCACATGATCTTTTACAGTCACCAAAACCAAGACATCCAAAAATACAACCCTGAACATCAGTCACAAGGTTTGCTGCTATACATCCGTTTTCACCATCATATTTATTTCGTCCAAGCCTTTGTTCATATACTGCTCCGCAATGAACAATCGCACGAAGAGGTATTGATGCATTAGCATCAACTCCCATGATTCCGGCAATTGCCTGAGTACAGCTATCTCCACCAACAGTACATCTATTTACAACTTCAGCTTTAAGTACAATAGCATCGGCATATTCATTACAACCTATATAACCGCAACTTCCACAGTTTACAGCTGGAAGTTCCTCAATTATTAATTCAACCCGTTCATCCACTTCAACATGAAAAGCTTTATCGGCCCATCCTAAAATATATGACAAAACAATGGCCATTACAAAAAGCGTTGATGCGGCCAATATTAGTGTTATTAAATTCATAAATACCTCTAAAAATTGAGTTCATCTAAAAATAAGAATTTGGGGAGAAGTACAGAGATTCAAAAATTAAACCAGAAGAATATAAAACATATTTTGAGGATTATAATTTTTGTATCACGCTGTAATTCTTTCAAAAAGCTTTATTAGCTATAGGGAATCTCTAATAACTGCTCTTTTTGCGAAATACTTCGTTGTTACCAAAAAAAACTGTTGTAAAATCGGTTCGTTATTTTTGGTCATGTCTTGTATTTCATCAAAAATTCTAATTATTAGAGGTTCCCTATAGTAATAATCTTCTTATTCCGGAATCAACTCCAGTAAATCCCATAAATGCCATTGCAAGAATTCCTGCAATAATAAGTGTAATTGCAGCTCCTTTAAATGGCTCAGGAACATCAGCAAAATTAAGTTCTTCTCTTATTCCGGACATTATAACAATTGCCAGGGTAAAACCCATGCCACCAAAAAGTGCAAGAGTGATTGCTTTTGATAAACCCCAGGCATTTTCAGGATTATCAATCCCTGCAACGTTGCTCATAATGGTAAGGCATGCAAATAAAATGGCACAATTGGTTGTAATTAATGGAAGAAAAACACCAAATGATCTGTAAAGAAGAGGGTATGACTTCTTTACAAACATCTCAACAAACTGAACTGATGAGGCTATTGCAAAAATATAAACGATATAACTTAATATTGTCAGATCAATTGATGCAGCTTTTTCCGGTGTCAGAAAGAATCCGGCAACAAAGGAGGATATCGGTGCTCCTGGGATCAATATGAAAGTTGTAATACTCCAGCTGATAAATGATGCTATAACCATTACAAAAGTAACGGCAAATCCCATACCAATTGCAGTTTCAACCTCTTTTGAAACTCCAATAAAAGGACAAATTCCCACAAAATAGTATAATACAAAGTTATTTATAAGTGCAGCACCTATCGCTATTAAAAATATTTCGGCTATAAATTCCATTTTACTACCTTATTATTTTTGTCATTTATGTCGCTTTCTTCCCGGATCTGTTTGACAGCCAGTTTACTAATCCAAGCAGAAGTCCTAAAGTAAAAAAGGCACCAGGTGGAAGTACCATAATAATCCAGTTTGGCCACGAAGAGGGTAGAATCTGAAGTTCAAAAAAAGCTCCGGTTCCTAAAATCTCTCTAACTCCTGCAATACTAAAGAGAGCTAAAGCAAATCCAAGGGATTGGCCCACTGCATCAGAAGCAGCAGCAACTACATTCTGCTTTGAAGCACACACTTCACATCTGCATATGATAATACAGTTTACTATAATTAGTGGGATATATGGTCCAAGTTCTTTACTCATACTATAAACATAGGCTGCTAAAAACTTATCCACAATTGTAACAAAAGTTGCGATTGTAAGAGTAAAGATAACTATCCTGAGATGAGGTTTCAAAAGGTCTCTGATCAGAGATATAATTATATTAGCGCAAAATAAAACAAAAGCAACAGCAGCAGCCATGGTAACAGCAGATTTCATATTATTTGTCACAGCAAGTGTTGGGCAAAGTCCCAAAAGCTGCCTGTAAACCGGGTTTTCCGGCAGGATTCCCTGCAGAAAGCGTTCAGTTGGTGTTGGTAATTCAGCCATTTATTACTCCTTGCATCATACTATTTTTTTATACTTCCACTTCCAAGAGGTTGTTTTAAGTCTTTAACCACTGTATTTACAATATCACATACACTTCTTGAAGATATGGTTGCCCCTGTGATAGCGTCTATTTCACCTGGATGTCTTTTTCCTGTTTTAACTGCTACAAGGGAATTTTCTGTATTTATCCTTAAAAACTGGTTTCGGAAGTTATTTTCAATGATTTTGTTTCCAAGCCCCGGTGTCTCTTTCTGATCTATCACAAATAAACCGGTTATGTATTTCATATTTGGGTCAAAACCAATGAGTAATTCGACTTTATCAGCGTATCCAGGCCCTTTTGATTTTACTACCCAACCTGCTGTTTTACCATCTCTTGATGTATGGATTACATTATAGAATATTTTTCTTTCGTTTTTTTCAATTTCTACTTTGTTAAAAGTTATCTTCAAATTCTGAGATTTCTCTTTTTCTTTTTCCTGAATCAAATAAGGTATAAGGGATAAAGTCTCATTTAATTTGTTTGCAATTATTTTAGGTTTTAGAACAATCTCTACTCCTGCAAGAGAGGACCCAAAAATAAGAGCTATTGAAAGAACAAGCCATGCCTTAACAATATAGTTATCTTTAAATTTTCCCATTACAATTCACCCATGGTTCTGTGTTTCACCCATCTGTTTATTAAAGGTGTTAAGGAGTTCATAAGAAGAACTGCAAACATTACTCCTTCAGGATATCCACTGAATAATCTTATGATAATGATTAGTATTCCAACCCCTGCACCAAAAATAAATTTTCCCTTTGGTGTTAAAGGGCTTGTAACTGGATCAGTTGCTATAAAAAAAGCACCGAATAGAAGTGACCCACTAAAGATTTGATGAAGAACTGTCCACCCAGTCTGTATACCTGAGATTTGAGCTAAATATCCAAGAATAAGAACGGAAAATATGACCCCTGCTGGGATTTGCCATGAAACTGTTTTTCTTAGGCAGAGATATACCCCACCTAAAATACATGCAATACCACTTACTTCACCTGGAGAGCCATTAATACTGCCAAAAATCAGATCTGAACAGGAAGTTAAAATGCCAGATTGTTTAAAGGCATTTAGAGGAGTTGCCATTGTCATAACATCTATCGACATGCTTTTATCTATATAACCAGATGCTGCCATAACGCTTGCAAAGGCGATCATAACAAAAGCTCTTCCAACCATGGCCGGATTAAAAATGTTCATTCCCAATCCACCAAAGATTACTTTCCCAAGACCAATTGCAGTTACAGAAGCAACTACCGCAATATACCAGGGAGCTGGTGCTGGTAGCGAAAGTCCAAGGATTACTCCCGTGATAAGTGCAGAAAAATCAGTTAGAGTTAACGATTTTTTTCTCATACCTACAAAGATAAATTCGGAAACTAAACATGTACCTGCACTAATAAGTATCTGCTTAATGGCTAACCATCCAAACACATAATAAGCCATGGATATTACTGGTAACAGCGCAATCATGACATCTGTCATCATGATCCTTGTTGAGAGTGAAAGACTGATAACATGTGGAGAGTGAGAAACTACAAGTTTGCTTTTTTTGTTTTCCGTATTGTCCATTATTCCTCAGATCAATATATTTGGTTTTACGAATCAATTTTCTCTTTATTCTTTTTGTCTGACACAATCATCGCTTTACCCATTCTTATTAATTGAACAAGTGGAATTCCAGCTGGGCAAATATATCCACAACATCCTGATTCCATACAGGCGAGTATATTATATTTTTGTGCAAGTTCAATATCCCTGTGTCTTACAGCCTGGGCAAGTTTTGCAGGAACAAGACGCATTGGACAAACATCAACACATCTTCCACATTTTATACAGGCCGTTTCCTTTCTTGCCTTTATATCTTTTTTTGTGAAAACTGTAATTCCACTGGTACCCTTGGTAATGGGCATATCAAAATCTGTAAAAGCAAAACCCATCATTGGTCCCCCTGAAACAACCCGAACCGCATCATCAGTTAGTCCTCCACAATATTCAATAACATCTTTATACTGAGTTCCAATTGGAACCATAATATTTTTTGGATTTTTTATTCCCCTGCCAGTAACTGTGACTATTCTGTGGGTTAGGGGATTCCCCCGAAGAACTGCTCCGGCAACAGCTGAAACTGTACTGACATTGTTTACTGCAACATCCACATCCACAGGTATTCCACCAAGTGGGATAATTCTATTTGTTACTGCTCTTACCAGATGTCTCTCACTACCCTGGGGATATTTGGTTTTAAGTACAACAACTTTAACAGGTGTCTCTTTAGCCGCAGCTTCAATTGCCTTTATAGCCTCTGGTTTATTATCTTCTATGCATATGTAAATTTTATTTGTATTAAGAGTTTTACCAGCAAGAAGAGATCCTGCCACAATAGATTCAGGAGATTCAACCATCAGGCGGTAATCTGTTGTTAGGTACGGCTCACATTCACAACCATTCACAAGAAAAGTATCAACGGTATTTTTGTAATTGAAAGCGATTTTTACATGGGATGGGAAAGCTGCTCCTCCCAATCCAACAATACCAGCATTATATATTTTTTCAGTTATTCCTTCTGAAGTAAAATTAACTTTAAGTTTTTTTAACCAATCTCCCCCATATATCAGATCCCAAAGTTCATTGCCTTCTATATGATTTTCATTTGTTTTAATTGGAAGAACCGGAACATGCCTCCCATTGGGTAGAGTTGTAACGGTAGGTTTCTGAACAATTCCCGAGACAGGAGAGTGGATGGAAGCAGATATGTAACCTTTACCATCAGCAATCTTTTCACCATAAACTATTTCCTGTTTAGACTTAACAACAGGTACACTCATGGCTCCAATATTTTGAAGCAATGGTACAAGAATTTTAGCAGGGGTGGGCAGAATCTCAACCGCTTTCTCCACACTAAGCTCTTTATTATATTTCGGATGAACACCCCTTGGGAAAGTAATACCCGTAAAGCGCTTAAGGTTTATTTTCATATAGTTTTCCGTAATGCTAAATGTTTAAACAAAAAAATTAGGATAAGAAAAGTGCTGTGATTTTATAGATTTTTTTTTATCAGTATTTTAAATAATAGCTGATATTTATTAAACTGTCTATTAAATTTAATAATTATTTGTTGGGAATCTCTAATAACTGCCTTTTGTCAGAATTACTGCGTTACAAGAAAAAAATAACTGCTGTATAGTCATCCCGTTACATTTTTTTCGAGTCTTGTAATTCAACCAAAATTCTAATTATTAGAGATTCCCTATATATGAAAATCAAAACACATTTTATCACATTAAAAAACGAAGCCGAATACTAAAAGTTTGAAAGAGCTAACTTAATCCTGTTTTTTGTACTGCTTTATACATCTGCAAAATTAATTGGATAATACATAATTAGAATTTTAATGCTACCACAATGTGGTATGTAGCATTATATTATGAAAAAATCCAGAAATTATTCTGAAAAACAGAATTTTTTATAAGGGATCTCTAATATCTGCTCTTTTTGCGAAATACTTCGTTATTACCAAAAAAAACTGTTGTAAAATCGGGTTGTTATTTTTGGTCATGCCTTGTATTTCATCAAAAATTCTAATTATTAGAGGTTCCCATAATTATGTTTTCATTATAACTCCATAGAATCTTAAAGAATCAAAGCATTTAACAAGTTCCTGAGAATGCGAATTTGCTCAAATTTCCTTAAGGAACCATTTGAGGGAAAATTTCCATATTCTTATAAAAGAACCTAAGTCCACGAATAACTATATAGTGTGATGCAGTTTTAAAATGTAATCTCCATATACTTGAAGTAACTGCTTGAAAATCCATTATTTCATCTGTATTTTTGAACTGCTTATCATAAATCCTTTTATACTTTTGATTCTTTTTTACTTCCACTATACAAGCTTTAATTTTATGATATTTTCCACTATGCTGGGAATATACCTTGATTCTATCAAGCTTTACCTCAAATGGAAAAGTCAGTTCAACAAAACCCCACTCTTTTATTTTGCCTGAACTCCACATATTCCTTGCATCAAATGTTACTCCTGGTCCGATGCTCTTTTTTATTCTACTGGTTACAATGTTTTTGACCCGGCTTGTAAATGCTTCTCCTGAATTTGTAGTCACACCAATTTCGTAATCGGGCTGATCTGAAATCTTCATTGGGCCTAACCAGATAATATCCGGAAAGATTTTATAATTGCTCTTTATGCCGGGTTGATATGTAAATATGGAAAATACTCTCCTGTTCATTGCAATTAATCTCAGATCTTCAGGAATTAATATCGCTGGAGTAGCACTGTTTTCAAAGTAATAGGTTCTGTTTTTAATGTCGTACGACATTATGGATCTGTTATTTTTCATATCATAGCCATAAACATCAACATGGGGAAGTCCAAAGCTGTGTCCTAACTCATGAATCAGCGTGGACATAAAGTTTGAGGTGTTCATAAGTGTAAAGGATGAAATCATAATAATTCCTCCACCAGTATTAAATCCTCCGTTCAGAGGCCTTCCGCCACCTTTGGGAAAGTGGTCCTTTGAATTCATCATAATGATCAGATAGATATATGGTGCATTGAATCTGTTATGTCCTGTTTCTTTTAAAAATCTTCCTGTAATTTCAGGGGCGGCCCACTCCTTGTGATTTTTGTAATATTGAAGTGGTTTATCTCCTTTTATAATAAGATCTTTCTCATTTGATATTCCAAAGGTATCTTTTCCTTTTAGCATCTGTTTCCAAATATTCTGTGACTTTTTGAGATACCTCTTCAGGCTCTTAATTTGCACATCTGTCGGGTTGGTTTCGTCTCCAGGAACAAAAAAAACAGTTCGAACTTTAATTTTTTCTGGTGGAAAATAATCGGTAGCTTTTGCGGTTAGTGAAAATATAAAAATACATGAAATAATTAAGGCTTTAAAAAGAAATCTCATAATTGATCCCCCTTAAATATATGAAAATTAAAAATTAAGGGAATCTCTAATAACCTCTCTTTTGGCGAAATACATTGTTATTTCCAAAAAAAACTGTAATAAAACCGGCTCGTTATTTTTTGAAATGCCTTGTATTTCATCCAAAATTTTAATTATTAGAGGTTCCCTTAATTTAGTAACATTTCTATAATATACAAAAGTGAAAGTAATATTAAAAATTTTAAATCTTAAACTTTGAGCAATGGATTGAGACCTTAAACTAAATATGTCCAAACAAAATATATTATTACAAATTTCATAAATTACTATAATCCAAAAGTGATAGGTGATTTCGAGGTTGGTTTATATATATATAGAATACTCAAATATTAAAACAGAGTCAAAATGAAAGATTAATGGCTCCAAAAAAGGGCTTCATTATTAGTTAGTAGCTTATTATCAATTAATGAGTCTAAAGTCTTTTTTATAAAGGATTTATCAAAGTTTGTTTGTTGGGATATCTCTAAGGATAACTGATTAGTTGAAGTACCACTATATTTCTCTATTGAATTATTTGATAGAATATAAAAAATCAGATTCATTCTGTGATTACCCTCAACAGTGAATTTTTCACTGTCATCGACATCACCTCTATTGTAACGATCAAGAAGATTATCCCAATCAAGAATAATATCTTTGTAAGCATCTTCTACAAAGTTTTTCAGGGATATTTGATCCATATTGTTTGTTCGTACAATAGGGTTTTTTGCATCATAAAGGTTCCAATTATCACTTAATATTTCAAGGTCATACTGTTGTATATTTTCTCTTATAGTAGTTCCAGGAAATGGAGATAGTAAATGGTAGCCAAATTCAGTTTCAAGTTATTCCTGGAATTTTAACGTATCATTTAAAGTCTCATTTGTTTCACCAGGAAGTCCTACCATAAAAGAAACATGGGGTCTTACGTCTGCCTTTTTACAGTTTGAAATAGCTTTTCTTGCCTGATTTAGTGTTATGCCTTTCCTTACTCTTTTAAGCATATCAGTATTTCCGGATTCTATACCAAAGCTTATTGCATGCAGACCCGCTTTTTTCATAGCCATAAGCAGTTCGTAATCTATAGTATTTACTCTTGAAAAAACACTAAATGAGAATTTAAGCTCTCTTTTTTCTATCTCATTACAAATTTCAATAACTCTTTTTCTATCAGCTGTAAAAAGATCATCTGCAATATTGATAAACTCAAACCCTAAATTCAGTATTGATTCAATTTCATCAACAACTTTAGTTACTGATCTTTTTCTTACTTTTTGGCCTGTCATTTTTCGACCAAGACAGAATATACACCTTCCCGGGCAACCCCTTGAAGTGATAATGCTTACAGGATAACCAAGTGCCTGATATTTTGAAATTGGAAGAAGATCTCTTGCTGGTATACTTAAACTGTCAAGATCTTCAATATAATCTCTTTTCCCTGTATCAATTATGTTATTGTTCTCTCTGAAAATTAATCCTTTAACACTCTTCCAGTCGCTTTTTTCATTAAAAGAGTTATAGAATTCAGGGATAGTAATATCGGCTTCACCACTAAAAATAAGATCAAGTTCAGTGTATTTTTTCAGAATGTTTTTTGAATCAAATGATGCATGGGGGCCTCCCATTATAGTAACAGCAGATGGTGATATTTTTTTTGCAACACACAAAATGTCAATTGCAGAGAAAAAATTCATTGTTACTGATGTGGTTCCAATAATATCAGGTTCAAAGGAAAGAAGTTCCTTTGAAAGCTTCTCTTTTGTGTACTCTGAAACTATAAAATCATATATCTTAACTGTGGCACCTGCTTTTCTAAAGGCAGATGCAACATAACAAAGACCTAAAGGTGGAGATGGTGCTTCTTCAAGAGGATATGGAGGCGCTATTAGTGCTACTTTTAAACTCATTTTTTACCAGATTTAACCTTTTCTGCTATGCCAGTTGTGCTATGCCCTTTTAAAAGAGGAACAAGTGCAACTTTTCCACCATATGACTCTACAATCTCTCTTCCAACCACTTCATTCATTTTATAATCAGCCCCTTTAATTAAAATATCGGGCTGAAGATTTTCTATGAGATTAAGTGGAGTATCTTCACCAAAAACCACGACAAGGTCAACACATCCCAGAGCACTTAAAATAGACCCCCTATCCTGTTCAGAAAGAATTGGCCTTTCACTACCTTTAAGTCTTCGAACAGAATCATCACTATTTAAGCCAATAATTAATCTGTCACCAAGTGCTCTTGATTTATGAAGTAGATCCACGTGTCCCGGATGTAGTAAATCAAAACAACCATTTGTGAAAACGACTTTTTGTCCACAGGTTTTCCAGGATTTTATAAGTATTTTAGCATTTTCAAGAGTAGAAATTTTAATATATGAAGGTGTTTCGGAATCATTATCAAGTTTTGTATTTAGCTCAAGTTCACTGAATGAAACCGGTTGGGTTCCTAATTTTCCAACAACTATGCCCGCTGCATCATTTGCGATTTTAGCGGCATCAAAAGATTGTAAGTTTGCTCCAAGGCCAGCTGTAAAAGTCGAAATTACTGTATCTCCTGCACCGGAAACGTCAAATACTTCCCTTGCTTTTGTTGGTATGAAAAAGGAATTATTTTGCTCATCAACAAGACACATCCCTTTAGGCCCTCTTGTCAGGAGTAGCATATCGAGATTATATCTATCTTTTACTTCCTTTACAGAGTTTGCAACGATTGTCTGGTCCTCAGATAATTTACTTCCGATTACAAGTTCAAGTTCTGCCGTATTTGGGGTTATACAGGTTGCATTATTATATCTTTCCCAATCTTTACCTTTTGGATCAACAACAACTGGTTTGTTATTCTCTTTTCCAATATTGATCAATTTCTGACAAATATCAGCACTTTGTAATAAACCTTTTCCATAGTCAGAAATAATTACAGCATCAAAATTACTTATCTGCTTTTTGTAAACTTTCAAAATCTCATCAACAATATCCTTTGAAAGGATATCCGTTTTTTCATCGTCCAGTCTGAAAAGCTGTTGGGTTTGGGCCATCACCCTTGTTTTTGTAATTGTTGGCCTTGTTTTATCTTTTATCAGAAGATTTGTTACACTAATCTCTTTTAAAAGCTTATTTAAAAGTAACCCTGAACTGTCATCACCACAAATACCAATAATTGATACATCACATCCAAGACCTGACAAGTTTGAAGCAACATTACCAGCCCCACCAAGAGTATTTGAATTTCTTTCAACTTTTACAATTGGAACAGGTGCTTCGGGAGATATTCTTGAAACATCTCCCCATATATATTGATCAAGAATAATATCACCAATGATCAGTATTTTTGAATGTGATATTTTTTTTAAATCTGTCATTTCGCTCCTTCTTCATGAATTGCCGCCGATAACAGAGGAATCATAATTTCGTGATGTCCTGTTATTGTATATCCTTTACCACCGGAAAGAACAGGTCTGTTGACAACATTTGTAATTGGTCTGTAATGCTGAATCATATCAAAATTTGCTGTTGTGAAATTTTTAACCCGGTTACCTAAGTTTCTTGCAACAGCTATGGCTTTTAAGAACACTTCAGGCATTATAACTGCACTTCCAAAATTCAGAACAACACCACCATCTCCAAGTTTTGCAACAGTTGCCGCAAATATTCTAAAATCTCTTAATGATGCATCGCCTATAGCTGAACCATTTGCGGTTGGGTGTTGATGTACAATATCTGTTCCAAGTGCAACATGTAGAGTATATGGGATCTCTAATTCATAGGCTTTGGCAATCAAAGCTCTTTTTATATGAGGGCTATTTTCTTTTACTAAAAGCTCCCCCACAGATTCCCCAAATCCGTTCTTATTTTTATAAGCAAGATCAGCGGCACTATTCACAAGGGCCGCAGTATCCTGTGCCATACCAAATGATCCATCTTCAAGCTGGCTGGCTACATCTTCAGAGGTGTGGCCTAACCTTGCAAGTTCAGTATCATGAATTCCAGCTGCGCCATTTGAAGCAAAGTGTGTAATGTAACCATTTGAAGCCAAATCAGACAGAACAGGACTGCAACCTGTTTTTATAACATGCCCACCTATCATTGCGATTACAGGCTTTTTTTTCAGTTTTGCTTTTACAACACTTTTTGCAATCTCTTTTAGATCCCGGGCTTTAAGAATTGAAGGCAGGGAATCAAGAAATTCACTGACTTTCATACCAGCGTAAGGTGGTTTTGCTTCCTCTGACGTTTTCACCTTGGATTCTCTCTGTGATCCTTGATATGTAATTATCTTTGACAGATCTATCTCATCATATTTTGTCATTTGTGATCCTGAATTTTTCAATAAGTATTTTAGATAGATTATACTTCTTTACTGCTCTAATCCACCTTTCAGTATATTTTTCAGTTAATGCATTTTGATTGAGCATTGTTTTGTGAGCCTTGTCAAAATCAATTATATATACATTATCTGAGCTGTCCACAAGTATATTTCCAGGATGAAGATCTACATGGTAAAAATTGTTCTCAACAAGTTTACCAACCTGTACCATTAAATTCTTCATTAGAGATCTGGTTCTTTTTTCATCATTATTACTGATTTTTGTAAGAGATTGGTGATTTTTGATCTCTTCAATAATAAGCCAGTATCTACAAAACAAAGAACCCTTACGAATGAAAGCAACAGGTTTTGGTACATTAATTCCAATTTCTGAAGCTGTAATTAAAGAATTAAATTCAGATTCATTTCTTGCAATTCCTGTCCTTATGTAAGTTTCTTTATTGAAATGTCTTAAAAGACCACCCCGTTTGTAAGATTTAATGACAACGGAACCAGAATAAAGATCTATATTAGTTACTGCTCCTCTTCCAGATAGGACTTCACTTGAAGAGAGGCTATCATGTTCAAGTTTCTCAACTATTTTAGCAAACTCATCATCTTCAATATCTCTGTATCCAAAATAGTAGGAGTTGTATTTTCTATATTTAATATTTTTCAATTATGACTCTCTTAAAAGCCCATCAATAGCATGCTTAGCATCTTTAATAAGCCCATGCATGCATTCATCTGTGGAAAGGGGACATTTTCTTTGGCCATGCCTACTGCAAGGCCTGCATTCAATGTCTTTTTCCACAACAATAGCTTTGTTGGCCCATGGTCCATAGCCCATTTCCGGCACTGTGGCACAGAATATTGCTAAATTAGGTATTTTAAGTGCAGATGCCATATGAAGGGACATACTGTCATTACAAACAACAAGGATTGATTTGCTAACAATGTAAACAGCTTCTTTTATGCTGGTTTTGCCAGATAAATCCACGAGATCATCATTATAGGCAACCTTTTCAGAAATCTTCTTATCACTTGCTGCCCCAAGTAAAACAACCTTAAAACCCTTTTCAACAAGATACTGAGCCGCCTCTTTAAACTCAGAGAAATGCCACATTTTCGTCTCCCAGGCACTTCCTGGAACAAGAACAGCATATTTACCAAGTTTTTCTAATCTGGATGTAAGCTTGTTATCAATATTTTCGGACTTGTCAGGGTAAAGACGCATTTCAGTGTTTTCAATCTTTCTGATATCAGTATCTCCTGAAAGTATTGAAAGATTTCGAACCACATCGTGATCTTTTGGATCTCTATCATGTGTTGCATGGTATAGAAAACCAAGTTTTGCTACACTAAATCCTATCCTCTTTGGTATTTTCGAAAGAAAAAGCAGAGCTGATGTTCTGTATGATTTATGAAGAGAATATACAATATCAAAGTTCATCCCTTTAAGTTTTTTAGCCATTCTGAAAAGACCTTTGAAACCTGACTCTGTTCCCCTTTTATCGTAAGTGATAACTCCTTTTAGATCAGGATCATTTTCAACAAGCTGGGATGATAATGGTGTTGTCATCATCCAAATTTCAGCCCCGGAATAAAGATTTCGAACCTCTTTAATTACAGGGGTTGAAAGTATGGTATCTCCTAAAAAGCTTGTTTGAACTATCAATATTTTCATTTGAATCTTATATCCCTCATAAAAATTGTAAGCTAACTTGTAACACCCAAAGGTTTTTTTTTCAAATTTTGTTTAATAATCCATATATTGAGAACTTCAAATAACCAGAATCACATTTTTATTGGTTTTACCAAATATGGTGACTCCTCATATTTGATAACTATAGTAATTACACATAGATACAAACCCTCCCCTTTAGGGGATACATCATTATTTATTACAATAAATATAACATTAACACAGACATAATGTTATAAATCTCTAAATGACGATCCTACCTGCATTTAACCATTAAAAAGAGGCATATATATAGTCCTTTTTTTTCCTTTTCCAGGAAACCAGAAATAAATAAAAAACAACAGCATCATCTTCCTCTCTAAATCGTTCAAACCTTTGCAAAACGACCATTTACATGGCTTAAAAGAAACTGGCATGCAAAATGCAAATACCCAGTAAAGAAGTCACACTTCATGCAATTTTAATCGTGTGAAGATCTAACTAACAAATAAAAAAACAAACCATAAGGGAGTGAAGTTGAAACATGAAAATTAAAACGATAGTTACAGTTTTTCTAATTCTTTCGTTATACACAGCACAGTTGTTTGCAGGTGATATTACAATTATCGCAAACAAAAGCGTTGACGTATCGAAGCTAAGTAAGAAGGATGTGAAAAAGATCTTTCTGGGTAAAAAAAGAAAATGGGATGCCGGCGATAAGATAATTTTCGTAACACTGCAGAAAAAATCGGATTCTCATAAGAAATTCCTTAAAACATATGTGAAGAAAAACCCTTCACAGTTTGCCAATTTCTGGAAAAAACTCGTTTTTACTGGGAAAGGTAAAATGCCTAAGTATTTTAAATCTGAAGAAGCCATGGTGAAATTCGTTGCAAAAACAAAGAATGCGATCGGATACGTTTCATCAAATATCGATTTGGGAAATACAAAGAAAATTTCAATCAACTAAGAGGTTCAAAAATATAATGAAAAAACTATTACTATTTATAACAACAACACTTTTTATAACAATGTTTGCAGTTAACAGTTTTGCCCTTGAAGCAGAGGTTGATATTCATGGATTTATTTCCCAGGGATACTTAAAAACCTCAGACTACAATTTCTTTGGAAACACTGAAGAAGGAACAGCACAATTCAACGAGATTGGTTTAAATATAAGTACGGAATTTACAGATGAATTAAGAGTTGGAGCACAGATTTTCTCTAAAGATTTTGGGTCATATGGAGATAATGAAGTTATAGTTGACTGGGCTTTTGCAGATTACAGAGCAGCTGACTGGGCTGGAGTAAGAGCCGGTAAAATTAAGACTCCCCATGGCTTATATAATGAAACACGTGATGTTGATATGTTAAGAACATCTGTTTTACTTCCTCAAAGTGTTTATTCTGAAGTTTTAAGAGATGTAAACATGTCAATGCATGGGGTAGGGTTTTATGGAGAATTTGATATGGCTTCAGCCGGTAGTCTTTCTTACCAGATAATTGGTGGAACCCAGGATGTGGAGGGGGATACAACCTCGCAGGCTATGTATATCATGGGCTTATCAAGTACCTCTTATACCACAGATTTGCAGGGAGACGAGATTGATGTTGATAAAAAATATGTTGTAGGTCTTGTATGGGACACTCCTTTAGATGGATTAAGATTTGGTTTTACATACGATAATACAGAACTGTCTATAAAGGGTACAGTTTTAAATACTCTTCCAACTTTAATTCCTGCAGGAAGTACTATTTCAGCTGATATTAACAAACTTCAAAACATAGTTATTTCACTGGAATATACCATTGATGATTTCCAGATATTTGGTGAATATAAAAGAACTGATAAGGAGTTTGATTATACTATAACGAGTAGCGGTGGAACTCTTCTAAAACAGGCACGTGTTGAAGATGATACATATGGCTGGTATGTGGGAACCTCATACCGTATCAACGATCTACTTGTTATAGGCGCATATTACTCAGAAACCAAGGGAGCTGAGGAAGATACCACAGGTGTTACAATAGACCCTGAGCACAGAACCTACTTGAAAGATACCTGTGTTTCCACAAAATTTGACATCACTGACAACATCATTGTGAAACTTGAAGGTCACTATATTCAGGGAACAGAGATATTAAGTGCTTTTGATCAGGAAACTGACAATACATGGTCAAAAGATGAGTGGGGAATGTTTGCTTGTAAATTCACATATAGTTTCTAATGAAGAATTTGGAATTCAGTTATCTTCATTCTAATAATTGGAAGGCAACTGAATCAATCCATGCGGTTTTATAAAATTTTACCTTTTGCAGATTGATAACCTGCAAAGTCGAAAATAGTACAATCGGAGAGTTTGATATGAAATTAAGTATCGTAAAAAAAATCTGGTTAAGTATAAGTATTCTGATAATAGGATATTTCTGTACAACGATTATAGGCTTTTTCATGGGACAAAGTACAGAGGAACGTTTACTCTATGTATCCGATTCACTTTTCCCGGCATCTGTATATAGTCAAAGTGCTTTATCAGGATTTGATGAACAAACAAAGTTTTATGTTGATGCCCACATGATGGGTGATGAAGAGATTATTGCAAAAGCACGCAAAAAAGGTGTATCTGTTGAAGAATCTCTTAAAAAGGTCATCTCTCTTAAGGGGCTTGATGAAATTCAGCTGGCCAAAATCAATAACACATATTCACGTATAAAAACATTCTCTAAAAAAGCAAATGATATATATACTAAGTTAAGCAATGGTGAAGAGAGTGAAACTCTTACCCAGGGTGCCGGAAATCTCAATGTACAGACTATAATAATCAAAAAAGATCTGGAATCATTCAAACGGTATTTTTCAGAAACTTTGAAGGAAGAGCTAAATTTAACAAGAATAGATACGAGCAGAACCAGCTATCTGAATATGGTCTTGTTTTTTGCTTTTGTAACTGGCTCAATAATCCTTATTTCACTAATGCTTAGAAGATTTGTAAGTAAACCGATTAATGATACTGTTATGATGATTAAAGATATCGCCCAGGGTGAGGGAGATCTTACAAGAAGACTTGTCGTAAACTCAAATGATGAATTAAGTGATCTTGCTAAATGGTTAAATCTTTTTATTGAAAAGTTGCAAAAGGTCATCATAGAGGTTGCAACCAACTCTCAAAAGGTCGATTCAGCAAGTTCCGAGTTGGTAAGCATTGCAGGAAAAATGAATACCAGTGCGGGAACAACATCACAACTTTCAAATACTGTTTCTGCTGCAACAGAAGAGATGAGCGCAACCTTAAATGAAGTTGCAACATCCATAGACCAGTCAACATCCAATACCAATATGGTAGCAACTGCATCAGAAGAGCTGTCTTCAACAATTGAAGAAGTTGCAAAGCACTCAGATAATGCAAGAATAATTTCAGAAGATGCAGTTAAGAGATCCAATAATGCAAGCTCAAAAATGGGCGAACTTGGAAAAGCTGTAATGGACATTGGACAAATTACAGAAACTATCACGGATATCTCTGAACAGATCAATCTCCTTGCTTTAAATGCAACCATTGAAGCAGCACGAGCTGGTGAAGCAGGTAGAGGATTTACAGTTGTTGCCAAGGAGATTAAGGAACTTGCTCTTCAAACATCAACTGCAACTAACGATATAAAATCAAAAATCACTGATGTTCAGAGTACAACAACATCTACAGTTGATGAAATTAACGATATTGCCAGAGTAATTGATGAAATTAATAATATTGTTTCAATAACAGCATCTTCAGTGAATGAGCAGTCAAAAGCGACAAAAGAGATAACAGAAAACATTGCACATACATCCCTTGGTATTCAACAGATCAATACTAATGCTCAGTACAGCTCTGACACATCAATACAAATCGCAAAAGATATCACAAGGGTTAACCAGTCAGCAGGTGAAATATCATCTGACAGTCAGCAGGTTAATTCCAGTGCTGAAAATCTTAAAACAATGGCAGAACATCTGAATGTCATTATTGGAACTTTTAAAGTTTAGGACCTCTAATGAAATCAACAGCCTTTATTTTTTTAAATTAAGATAAAGGCTGTCAACAGAATCGGGTATTTAACCAGATGCCTGGTACTTGAAGTATATCAAACAGGGTGCCCCGGAATATCAAACCGGGGCATCTGCCTTATTATAAAGTGAGAAGGATACAAAAGTGCCATTTAAATACGATTACGAACCGGTTTCCAAAACAATAAATATCAGAATGTTCGGTGAAACAACAGTTCCTGAGATTTTAAAATACTGCAGAGTAGGAAATGGGGTTGTTCCTGAAATCATTGTTGTTCACCTTGAAAAAGTTGATAATTTCCTTTTTAACTCAGATGAGGCTTCAATTATACCTGTATATTATAAAAATTTTAAAGAAAGAAAGAACATTAAAGGAACCGTTTTGGTAGCAAGTAGTGATTTACATTTCGGAGTTGCCCGAATGTTCCAGATCCTGTTTGAAATCAACAATGAAGATGATATTTTTATAGTTAACAGTGAAAATGAGGCAATAAACTTAGTAAAAGAAGAACTTTTAACATAATGCCCCAACCAAAAAATCAATCCTGATCCCCCCAGTATTTGTTCAAAAGAACAGTTATTAGAGATTCCCATATTTGATAAATATCTTTCCATGATTCCATGGTTAGTGTATGATTGATTATTGGGAACATCTACTAACTGCTTTTTGACCGAATTACTTAAGTTGTTCAAAAAACAGAACAACCGAATCATTAGAAAAAAACTGTTGTATGTTTATAAAATTAAAACTTTTTTATAAACGAATCGCATCGTTATTTTTTCTAATGCCTTGTACTTCAATCAAAATTCTAATTATTAGAAGTTCCCATGGGCAGTTGTGATTAAAGCGCATCTATTCAAAAAGAACTGAACAATTCATCACAAGTTGGAACACCAAAAAAAATATATTTTAACCAATGGGATCGCAAATGAAAATAGATGATACTATTTTTTTCCATGATGTAACGGTATGTCTTTGCAGTAGCCTTGACATACAAAACTCTTTATCTGAATGTTTTTCATATATGAAGAGTGCTATTCCAATGGAATCTATTTCAGTCTTCTGGTACGATTCGCGGGGAGGGGCATTTCAGGGAATTGCACAGGCCGATTCATCGGGTTGTCGGAGGATAGACATCTATGTTCCATTACCAAAAATATTACGCAAATATAACGATTCAATTGAACTTCAACCTTACACAAGAATATATCAGAAATCAGAAAAGGATCCGTACATCTCACTACTGGCTAAAACAATGAAAGTTGAGGGGAAATCGATACTGGGCCTTCCCATTGCCATCGATGGAGTACATATCGGTATGGTTGGTATAAGTTCATCCAGAACAAATACATTTACCCGTGAACATGCAAACATCCTTTCCTCTGTTCATGACCCTTTTGCGATCGCCATATCCAACTGTAAAAAACATGAAGAGATAATAACTTTAAAAAACGTGTTGTCTGAAGATAACCAGTTTCTAATAGATGAATTAAACAGACCTGGTAGTGAAGAGATAGTTGGTGAAGAGTTCGGTTTAAAATCTGTAATGGATATGGTCAGGCAGGTTGCACCAAGGGATAACCCAGTATTGCTGTTAGGAGAAACAGGAGTTGGTAAGGAATTAATTGCCAATCGTCTGCATTATAATTCTGAAAGAAAGAAAGGACCCTTTATAAAAGTTAATTGCGGTGCTATTCCAGAGACTCTTATCGACAGTGAACTTTTTGGACATGAAAGAGGATCATTTACCGGTGCCGAACAACTTAAAAAAGGTCGTTTTGAAAGGGCTCACAAAGGAACCATTTTTCTTGATGAAATAGGTGAACTTCCTTTATCTGCCCAGGTCAGACTCCTGCGTGTTATTCAACAACGGGAGATTGAACGGGTTGGGGGAACAGAAACTATCTCCCTTGATATCAGGATTATTGCAGCTACCCACAGAGATCTTGACGTTATGGTAGAAGAGGGTGGTTTTAGAGAAGACCTTCTTTTTCGTCTGAATGTTTTTCCAATAAATATTCCCCCTTTAAGGGAAAGAAAATTTGATGTACCTGCACTTATCGGACATTTTTTAAAATTAAAATGCAGGAAATTAAATATCCATATAATACCACCTCTTTCACCAGATTCCATTGAAGAGCTTATAGAATACGAATGGAAAGGTAACGTTCGTGAGCTTGAAAATGAGGTGGAAAGAGCACTGATAAGTTATGATGCTGATGGATGGCTGGTTTTCGACTGTCTTATCCCGGAGCAGGATCTTCAAATTGAGACAGAACCAAATGAAATGGAACTGAACAAAATCATTGCAATACATATAAAATCGATCCTTGATTTAGCAAAAGGAAAAATCAATGGACCGGATGGTGCTGCTCAACTTTTAAAGATCAATCCAAATACCCTTAGAAATAAAATGAACAAACTGGGTATTACTTATGGTCGAAAAAAAGGAGCAAAAACATGATTACCGATATTGATGAAAAAGATTTTTTTCAGAATGTAACCATTCGCATATGTGGAACCCTTGATATTAATAAGGGATTAAACAGATGTTTTGATTATTTGAAGAATTTTATTCCTCTGGATTCACTTACTTTTTTCTGGTACGGCCTGGATTATGGAACTATTAGAATAGTGGCTGACACAGATATACAGAAACCAGGAATTGTTCAGACTGTTCATAAACTTTCTGACTCTGCTAGAAAACACCGTGAAAAGGTTGAGAATCTTCCACCAACTCAATTATATAATCTTGAGGATCAGGATGATATTCTACTGTTTATTGGAAAAATAACAGGAAAATCCGGTCGTTCTGCATTGGTAACAAGACTCAAAAAAGATGGAAAGCATATTGGAGGTATTGCAGCAACATCCTATGGAGAAAGACCCTATACTAAAAATCATTCAAAGATCTTTAATCTGGTTCATGACCCTTTTGCCCTTGCTCTTGCAAATTTCAAAAAACATGAGGAGATTATGCAACTCCAAACTTCTCTGGCAGACCAGAAAACCTTTTTACTCAATGAGTTAAAAAAAAAGGGGGAAGATTTTGTTGGTGCCAGTACTGGTTTAAAAAAAGTTATGGAGCTTGTAAGACAGGTTGCTCCTGTAAGAGTCCCTGTTCTTGTTTTAGGAGAAACCGGAGTTGGAAAAGAGGTTATTGCCACAGCAATCCACCGTCTTTCAGGTAGAAAAGACAGCCCCCTTATTAAGGTTAATTGTGGTGCAATTCCTGAATCTCTGATCGACAGTGAGCTTTTTGGTCATGAAAAAGGTGCATTCACAGGAGCTGTGAGTAGAAAAACAGGGCGCTTTGAACGTGCAAATAATGGGACTATATTTCTTGATGAAATTGGTGAAATTCCTATGAATGCACAGGTTAAACTTCTTCGGGTTCTTCAGAATCATGAAATAGAAAGAGTTGGTGGGAGCAGGACCATTCCCGTTGATATCCGTTTAGTTGCCGCAACCCACAGAAGTATTGAAGAGATGATTGAAAAGGGAACTTTCAGAAAAGATTTATGGTTTAGAATCAACGGTTTCCCGATCGATATTCCCCCTCTTAGGGAGAGAATTAATGATATTCCCGCATTAGTAACCTACTTTATTAAAGAAAAATGTGAAGAGTTTAAATTTTTTAGTAATCCAAAACCTGATTCATCTGAGATCGAAAAACTAATGAATCACTCATTTCGGGGAAATGTCAGGGAGCTGGAAAACATCGTTGAAAGGTCTCTTATCAGATCCGATGGAAAAACTCTGCACTTTGAACTTCCTGCTAATAAAAAAAATAGTCCTGACCCTACTTCAAAAAGTCTGGATAATATAATTAAAAGTCATATATCAAAAGTTTTAAAAATGACCAGAGGTAAGATCAGTGGCCCTGACGGAGCTGCTGAAAAACTAAAGATCAATCCCAATACCCTTAGAAATAAGATGAAAAAACTTGGTATTTCAAAAACAACGGAATAAACTTCTTTTTTCCAATCATAAAAAAATCATACAAACTACAGCACTTTCAAATATAGTGTTTTTATTTTTACCATATATGGCATCAATTTTCTTATTTGGTAATTACTCCACTTTATTTTTTAAAAATCAATTAAGGGAACCTCTAATAATTAAAATTTTGGATGAAATA
>JAAELO010000159.1 GCA_024226555.1 Desulfobacterales bacterium
ACTCATGAGCCGTTAGATCAGTCCCGACACAGCATGAAGAATAAACCACCTTACTGTACGTCATCATCGAATAGGCCAGTAGTCCAAGACAACCCACACCAACCACCAGTATAAATAGGCCACATAGAAGGCTGAGGCTACAGGTCGCTACCCCACCATACAGCAAGAGACAAACCTTACACATATACGAGTACAATGCAAAACATCCATACCTGCTGATATAAGCCACCGTATTGTATTTGGTACTAGTTGCTCTACCATTATTGGGATATGTAGTTTGTACGAACTCTCGCTATCTGTGTTCCTTCGTCTCTGTGACTATCTTCATATGTTTCGGAGTGGTTCAGGTGTGTCTTTGTTTGAATGTCTTATGGGAGGTTGAAGCCTACAGCTAGAGACGAGACTCCACATAGCAAGAAAGACAGAGTTAGCTTGTAACATAGCCCACCCAAAGGTCCAGATAATACGACCACCACATAGAACTGTGTCACCACCACTAATAAGAACAATATACACAATGGGACTGACTCATAGATATTCAGTACACCGTAATTACCAG
>JAAELO010000160.1 GCA_024226555.1 Desulfobacterales bacterium
AAAATTACTTACCTCTGAAAAGTAAACTAAATCTCTAAACATTGGCTTTTATCATCATTACTGCGTTGCAAGGAAAATATGACTATTTTAAAATCGGCGCGGTACATTTATCAAAAACATTGTTTCTTATAAAATTGAAAATTTTATAAGAGATTAAAATTCTAATTATAAGAGATTCCCTATAAATAATTAAGGATATTATGAATAAAACTTTAGAGATGTTTCATCCTGTTATAAAAGAGTGGTTTATAAAATCATATGGAGAACCTACAGATGTTCAACATAAAGCATGGCCTTTTATTGCAGATGATAAAGATATTCTTGTAAGTGCACCGACAGGATCTGGTAAAACAATGACAGCTTTTTTATGGGCTCTTAATTTACTGTTAACAGGTAAAATTCAGACCGGATTTACAAGCATTCTTTATATATCTCCATTAAAAGCCCTGAATAATGATATACAGAAAAATCTATTAAGCCCCCTTGATGAATTAAAAAATTTATTTAAAGAAAATTCAGAATATTTCCCGGATATCAATGTACAAACAAGAAGTGGTGATACATCTCAGTATGATAGAAGGAAGATGCTTAGAAAACCGCCTGAAATTCTAATTACAACACCCGAAAGCTTAAATCTGCTTTTAAGTTCAAATGGTGGAAAATCCATACTTCATAATATATCAACTGTGATTTTAGATGAGATACACAGTGTGGCAGGATCAAAAAGAGGTGTTCACCTGATCTCAGCAGTTGAAAGGCTAACCCTGTTATCAGGAGAATTCAGGCGAATATCACTTTCTGCTACTGTAAAACCACTATCTGTTATTAGTGAATTTGTCAGTGGAAGTAAGATTGATGGATCTTTAAAAACCCCTTCCTACAAACAAAGAAAAACACACATTGTTCAGTCTGATATAAAGAAAAATTACCACTTAAAAGTCTCTTTTCCCGTAAATGATACTGACATAAAAAAAGATTCTATCTGGGATAAGATAGTTGATGATTTAAAGAGGATTGTTTCACGAAACAGGTCAACACTGTTTTTCACAAACGGTAGAAAACTCTGTGAAAAGCTGACTTTCAAACTGAATAAAAATGAGACACAAAAATCTGTTTTTTCTCACCACGGTTCACTTTCAAAAGAAATTCGGGGTGAGGTTGAGTCACGATTAAAGAGCGGTGATCTGAAAGCTATTATTGCAACCAACTCACTTGAAATGGGAATAGACATTGGAGATCTTGACGAAGTTGTTTTAATACAGTCTCCCCCATCCATATCATCTGCAATTCAAAGAATAGGAAGGGCCGGGCATAATGTTAATGAAACAAGCCATGGTTCATTTTTTCCATCACATCCAATGGATATCATTGAATCAGCTGTTCTTGCCCATGAAATTAAAAAAAGTAACATAGAAGAGGTAAAACCTGTTGAATATCCACTCGATGTCCTTTCCCAGATCATAATCTCTATGACAGGATTAGAAGAGTGGGATATCGATGAATTATATAATTTCATTATCTCTATTTATTCATACCGAAAGCTTAAATTTGATACTTTTGAAAATGTTCTTTCCATGCTTGCAGGTAAATATGATGAGAGCAGAATACGAGAGCTCGGTAAGAAAGTCCTGATAAACAAAAAGAAAAATACGGTTACTGCTGCAAAGGGAGCCCTTCTATCCCTTTATATGTCAGGAGGAACAATTCCAGACAGAGGGTATTATAAAATAAGACATTCAAAAACATCAGCCCGGATTGGTGAACTTGATGAAGAATACGTTTGGGAAGCAGCAAAGGGACAAATTCTTACCATAGGCGCTCAAAACTGGAGAATAAAGAAGATAACCCATAATGATGTTTTTGTTGAGCAGGCAAGGGATGCCGTTATGGATATCCCTTTCTGGATAGGAGAAGGAAGAAACAGGGATTCTCATTTCTCAAAAGAGATTGCTAAATTTCTAACTTTTTGTGATGAAAATATAAAAAATAAAGATTTTGAGGAGATTCTAAAAAAAGATTACTATCTTGATGATGGAGCTTCACAGAAACTTATTTACTATCTTAATCTTCAAAAAAAGAGATCCGGCATCAAACTTCCGCACAAAAGTCATATTATTTATGAGGAAATTTTAACCGGACCTGGTCGCACGCCATATCATCAGACTGTTATACATACTTTTTGGGGAGGTCAGCTTAACAAGCCTTATGGGATTGCATTAAAGGCAGCATATGAAGATAAGTACAGAAAAAGAGTTGAAGTTTTCTCCGATAATAACTGTATTGTTCTGATGCTTCCGGATAAAGAAAAAAGCAGTATTAAAGATATCATTAACAGTTCCAATGTAGAATTTTTCTTAAAAGAGGGCCTTGAAAAATCAGGTTTTTTTGGAGCGAGATTCCGTGAATGTGCCGGTAGAGCTCTACTTATCAGCAAACAAAATTTAAACATGAGAATGCCCCTTTGGATAAGTCGCTTAAAATCTAAAAAACTTCTTGATACTGTTTCTAAATATTCAGACTTTCCAATTTTAACAGAAACCTATCGTACATGTATAATGGATGAATTTGATCTTAAAAATCTTACAAAGGAACTTAAATTTATTGAAGATGGCAAGGTTGAGATATCATCAATTGAGAGACGTGTTCCAAGTCCCATGGCAGACAATGTTTCATGGGAACAGGTCAATAAATATATGTATGAGGATGATTCAAATGAGGGAGCTAAAAAATCAAATCTTAATTACGATCTTGTTTCCGAAATGGTTTCAGAGCAAAAATTCAGGCCAGAAATACCAAAAGATATAGCAGAAATATTTGACCAGAAACTTAAAAGAACCTATCCCGGATATTCTCCATCATCAATTCCGGAGCTCATAGATTTTATTAATGATTGTGTTGCTCTTACACAAAGTGAATGGATAGATCTGAAAAATGCCATAGAAAGAGACCATGTTGATTCTATTGATGTAGAAGGAACAGACTCAATAGTATTGATTGAATCAGGAAAAAAACAGCCTCTTATAGCAGCATATGATAAACTTAAATATCTTGAGGAACATTGTCTTTTAAAAAACAGTAAAGTAAAATACCTCAATGGTAAAAACATCTCTTTTAGTAAAACTAAAAAAGAAGATGTTGTCACAAAACTTACCGTTTTCCTCTATGAATGGTTAAAATTCAGAGCCCCGGTAAAATTAAAATCCCTTTATGAAGTTTTTCCCTTCGATAAAAATGAATTTGATAAATCCATTGAACTCCTCACAGAAGATCAGAAAGTAGTTACCGGTACTCTTATAAAAGGGGACAACAACCAATATATCTGTGAACTTGAGAACTATGAAATTTTAATAAGAATTCTGCGTAAAGAGAAAAGACCGGATTTTGAACCCCTTAAAATTGAAAATCTGCAACTGTTTTTATCGCAGCACCATGGTTTATCTGATGATAATTGTAACGTGGACAATCTTTACAAAAAAATTGAAAAATTACTTTGCTTTCCCCTAAAATGTGAACTCTGGGAGAAAGAGGTTTTGCCCGCAAGATTTACTTCCTACGATTATGTTTATCTGGATTCTTTAATGCAGGAAAATGAATTGATGTGGCAGGGAACAGGAAACAAAAATCTTCTCTTCAGTTTTTTCAGCGACCTTGATTTGATAAATGTACCTGATCTTAAAAAAAGTATTCTTGAAGACCAGAAGGGAAAATTTGATTTTAAAGAACTTGCAAATTTATATGGTAAAAGCTTTAAGGATCTTTCTGATGAATTATGGGAAGAATCTTTTAAAGGTGTTGTTTCAAATGATACTTTCATATCTGTTAGAAAAGGTATTGAAAACAATTTTAAAGTTAAATCCCTCTCAGAAAACAGAAGGCCAGCAAGAAGAGTCAGCAGAAGTGCAGTTTCAATGTGGAAAGGTAGTATTCCCTATCAGGGAAATTTCTTCAGGATTACTTCCCCTGAAAAAAGTTCAGACCCTCTATCCACAGAGGAGAGAAGAAAAGCAAGGGTGCGAATACTGCTTGACAGGTACGGAATATTATTCCGTGAAATTCTTTCAAAAGAATCAAAAGAGTTTTCCTGGGGCACTCTGTTCAGGTCATTAAGAGTTATGGAACTTTCAGGAGAGATTCTGTCAGGATATTTCTTTGAAGGAATTTCAGGCCCCCAGTTCATCTCTCCCTCAGCTTTTGATACTCTCCAAAAAGGGTTTTCCGATAAAAGAGTATACTGGATAAGCAGTATGGACCCAATTTCTGTGGCAGGTATGGGTTTGTCACTTAAAGAAAAATTAAAAAGACGATCTCCCGGAACCCACTATATTTATGCAGGTTCTGAAATTATTCTTACATCAACTGGAAATGCAAAAGAATTAGTGTTTGAAATTGAACCCGATGATCCTTTAATCGAAAAAAGCATAGATTTTATGGAACATCTCTTATCAAGAAAGTTCATGCCTAAAGGCAATCTTAAAATTGAGAAGATCAATGGCGTAGACCCAACTAAAAGTCCCTTTTTAAAAGCAATAGAAAATCAATTTGATGTTGTTGAAGACCACAAAAGTGTTACTGTTTATAAAAAGTTATAGCGTGGTTACACCTTCAACTTATTAAGAACTGGTAATATTGCTTTAATAATATTTTTATTGTTTAAAATTTTCGTATCAAACCTTCGGTGATAATATTCAGGGAACCTCTAATAATCAATATTTTGATGAAATACAAGGCATTTCTAAAAAATAACGAGCCGATTTTATTACAGTTTTTTTTGGAAATAACAATGTATTTCGCCAAAAGAGAGGTTATTAGAGATTTCCTACAGTTTTTTTAGAGATAACACAGTATTTTGCAAAAGAGGAGTTACTATAGATTCCCTTCAATTAAAAATTTAATCACTTTACATAATCATAAATATGTGGTTGAAAAGAAAGTATGGATAATTACAAAAATATACTAACATTACCTCCTCCACCTGTTTCTTTATAAGATTAAGGTTATCTCTGATAACTGCTTTTTGATCGAACTACAGCGTTGTTCGGAAAATATAACTGTTGTAAAATCTGCCCGTTACATTTTCCTCACCCTTGTATTTCAAACAAAATTCTAATTATCAGAGGTTCCCATAGGTATTTAATTACCGGTTTAGATTCGGATTCTTTACTAATTTATTTTAAATTAATAACACTATTTTTGCGAATTCATATCTCAAAAGAATTTCTATCAATAAGTGCCTCCGACAACCGGTTTTGATCAAATATTGTAAAGTAATAGGACATCAAAAATGAAAAATAAAAATAATAGTATTTTTGTATTGAATATTTGTGCTTTTTTATTGATGGTTGGTGTTGGAATAGTAGTTCCTACTCTACCTCAAAAAGTACTCACAATTTCAGATTCACATAAAGATGTGGGATACCTCGCATCATTTTTTGCAGTGACATATATTTTGTTCCAGATTCCAATCGGGAATTTAGCAGACAGATTTGGGTTCAAAATATTTTTATTTTTTGGCTACCTCTTTTGTGGTTTATCAGGATGTTTGTATTATTATTCTGATACGACACTAAATATATATATTGCCAGAAGTATTCATGGACTGGGAGAAGTTCCTGTATGGTCTCTTGCGCCTGCGATGATGACTATCAGTAGTAAAAATAAAGGAAAATTGATTGGTCTATATAATGCTTCTATCCATTTGGGTCTTACTATAGGCGCTTTTGGAGGATTTTTTTTAGGTGATTTATTAATTAATGAACACTTTCTGTTTCTTTCAATAATTAGTCTGATCAGTTCAGTACTGATTTTGATGTTCATTAAAAACCCGATCAAAAAAAAGGATATTGTTGCAAAAACAAATATCAAAAAGTCAATTGAGTATATTTCTGATCCATCAATATTCATAGTATTCTGTGGTATTGCCTTATATGGAATGTGTTATGGAACATTTTTTACAATCATACCATCTTTTCTAATCAAAAGTGGTAATGGTAAAGAGTTCATTTCAATATTTTTTGCACTTTTCTATCTTGTTATATCTATATCACAGGTAACAGCAGGCCCCTTATCAGACTATAACAAGAAAAGGGATATTATGGTTACAGGGCTTTTAGTATCGGGTATCTGCATATTTTTATTTCATCGGTTTAGTAATTATATCCTGCTACTTCTTATATCAACAGGTGGACTTGGTCTTGGCATTTTTTACGTATCTTCACAAACATTTATTAATGAAAGTGTCAGTAAATCTTTAAAAGGAACTATTTCAGGTTTGTATTACTTCTTCTGGGGGATAGGTTTTTTTAGTGGACCAGTTTTTATAGGGTTTGTGTCAGATATGTGGGGAGTGAGGGTAGGTATGAATATTTTGTCTTTGATAATTATAATACTGTCTGTTGCAATTTTTTCTTTACTAGAAAAAAAAGGGCTGGAAAAAAAGAAGGTTCTGTCTGTATAGAAAATGTAAAGGTGTCTATGGGCACCTTTATTAATCAGAATTATAAGAAGAGTTCCTATTTCTCTTTTTTTTAAATGAACCCTCTAAAACCCTGATATTTACATCGGTGGAGGTAATTTAAAAAAATGTTGTTTTTTTTGTAACCTTTTTTATCATTTTATTGTCTTAAAGATAATGTTAAATAAAAAAGAGAGGAGCAACAATAATGAAAAATCTTATAGCATGCGGAATATTTAAAGATGAGTTAGAGGCAATTCTAACTGAAAATAACGATTTGATGGTTCACTGGATTGATGCTGCCCTGCATGCTAATCCTGATAAAATGAAGAAGGCTTTATCTGATGTTTTATCAAACCTAACGGGGAAAAATATTCGTTTTTTATTTGGTAATGGTTGTCACCCGGATATCTGTAGTATAGCAGGGCAATGTGGTTCAAATCTTTTTGAGGAAAAAAACTGTATTCATGCATTTATAGGTGTTGATAAAACAAAAGAGCTTGAAAAAGAAAGAACCATGGTTATCTCCCCAGGCTGGATAGGAGCATGGCAAGAGATATCAAATGGGTTAGGTTGGGATGAAGTCGATGTTAGAATCAATATGGGGCGCTATGATAAAATTATTGTTATTGACCCAGGCCTGTTCCCTATAAGTGATGAGGCCATTTTAGAGTTTTATGATCTTGTGCAGGTGCCTGTTGAAATTATGGAAATTAACCTTGATTATTTCAAAGCCTTTGTCAATAAAACATTAGCAGATAGCCTTGAATAAAGTTTTTAAGGAATATTATGGATGAAATAATGTTATTTACAGATGGAAGTGTAAATACCAAATCAAAAATTGGATATGGATCTTACCTTTTAGTTTCTGATCCTTCACTTCCCCTGGATTCGTTGAAAAAGATGGTCAAAGTTAAAAAATTTGAGAAAACATCTTCAACGAAACTTGAGCTGCAAACCCTTTTGTGGGCATTGGGTGATATTCAAATATCAAAGAGTCTCGTAGTATATACAGATTCACAGAACATTATTGGACTTCCTGGAAGGCGTGAGAGGTTTGAGAAAAATGATTACTACTCTAAAAACAATAAAAGACTTAACAATTATGAACTTTATCAGAAATTTTACAGAGCAACAGATCAGCTTAGTTTCAAATTAGTTAAGATAAGAGGCCACAAAAAAACAAAGCAAAAAGATAGCATAGATAAAATTTTCACGATTGTGGATAGAGCCTCAAGAGATGCAATGAGAAAATGTACAAATATGCAAAAATAAAATTACACATTTATTTCTATAAATTCAACGCTGTAGTTCGATCAAAAAAAGAAAACTAAAATCTTTTGTTTTATAGGGCATTTGTTAGAGATTCCCATATATAACTATCCTATAACGTACAGTGATATATTTATTTTTTTAATTATTTTCTTTGAAAAAGTCAGTTAATCTTCTTTTTTAACCAGCATTTTCGATCCGAACCCAAAGCTGTTAAAACTTACCAAATTAAAAGCGATAGGTCTTCCCTGCTCTAAGCACTTCAGTTTCGGCTTTTAATTCCTTATCCATGCGTGCTAAGGATTGATCGCAAGTATCGTGAGCCGACGGGAAAACCTTACTCGGATTGAAACTGTTTATCGCATTAATAGTGCTACCCAATTCTTCATCAGTGATTTTTTGCCAAAAGGGTTTACCAGTCCCCATAAACGTCTGGAAATCCAACCCTGCACGACCACCTCTTCCGCCTGTGACCGGATAATGAAGTCCGCCCCCGATTATATGAATGGGTTCATCTGACAAACACCTGATCTGCTTTACGATTAGCTCAATGGTAGGGTGCCCGCATCCGGTAAAAATAACCAACCCTTTACCTTTAAGACGAGCGAATAGAGCTTGTTCATCACACATACCTAAGAAAAACATGCTTCTGGACAAAGGACCAGTCGTGGCAATTCCTCCGGTCAGCAATAGAGGTCCTTTGACGATCACGCCATTGAATCCTATTGCCTTGGCTTTACCGGGAACAAAACAAGGTTGACCTTTCGGTAAACCGAACTCTTCAGGAACGGTTACATTATTACTTCTAACAGCCTTTAAACCACCCATGTGATCAATATGAAGATGTGAAATACATAAAGCGTCAATCTGATCCATTTTTAGTTTCAACTTAGCTGTATTATGTGCAAACGTCGGACGATCCGGACCGAAACCCACGTCAAGAAGTAAAGAACCCTGATTAGACCGAAAAAAATATGAGACACCTGCATCACCCAAAAAACCATCTTCAGCCTTCTCATCAACAATAACGGTCATTTCCAAAAACTCAAGTTCCGGTATTTCGAAGGTTTCCGCAGAATGAAGCCGTTCCTGATTCAATTCATCAGCAAGCTGAAAATTCTTCTTATAGCGGATGTACCTCAGAACTAAAAATGGTGCGATAACTGGTGAGAATATTCCAATAACAGGCCACCATAGTGGAGAGATACGAAATTTCATATTATGCTCCTTTAAAAAAATAGAGATCTCTTTCTTTGCTCGTTTTAATATCAATTCAAAACTTTTTTTATAAGCTCACTCAATTCATTTGCTTTGAATGGTTTGCTAATGAATCCGGACAAACCATTCTTTTTTAAATCGTTTACATCTTCATCCCTTGTAAATCCAGAAGATAATATAACTCTACAATCTTTATCAATCTCTTTTAACTTATAGAAAACTTCTCTTCCATTAATTTTTGGCATAATCATATCAGTAATTACTAATTCTATTTCTTTGTATTGCTTTCTAAACATCTCAATAGCTTCCAGGGCATTTTCAAATGCAGTAACTTCATATCCCATCTCTTCCAATATATCTTTCCCGGTAATTCTAATTACCTCTTCATCATCGATAAGAATAAGTTTGCCAGATCCATGACCTCTCTTCACAGTTTCTTTAGTATATGAAAGAACCTTTCCCTCTTCTGAATTTGGTAAAAAAATATGGAAAACAGTTCCGGTTCCGATCTCACTGTACACATTAATAACTCCATTGTGATTCTGCACTGTACCATAAACAGAAGCAAGACCAAGTCCTGTTCCCTCTCCCTGTTCTTTAGTGGTAAAAAAAGGGTCGAATATATGTTTAAGAGTATCACTATCTATTCCACAACCTGTATCTCTAACAGAAATTTCAATGTAGTTCCCGGGATTAATATCAAATACACTGGCATCGCAATAATTTTGATTTATTTCAATATTTCCAGTTTCAAAAGAAAGTACCCCACCATCTTCCATTGCATGGGAGGCATTAATACCAAGATTTATTAAAGCATTTTGTATAACAGTATCATCACCAGTAATTATACTGCTTTTAGCTTTTTTATTAATTGAAATAGAGACTTTCTTATCTATACTGTTTTTAAGAATAGATATAGTATCATCTATAATCTCATGAATATCTATATCTGTTGATATTATCTTTCCTTTTCGTCCAAAAGCTAAAAGCTTTGATGTAAGATCGCCTGCCTGCATTGAGGATTTAATAATTAAGTTAATATATTCCAGGCTTTTTTCATCAAGGTTTTTACCTGAGTATTCAAGAAGTTGTGCAGCGCCTAAAATTCCACCAAGCATATTATTGAAATCGTGAGCAATGCCTCCTGCAAGCTGACCGATAGCATCCATCTTATTACTATGATTCAGTTGCTCTTCAAGTTCATGTTCTCTTGTGACATCATCTATTCTAATAACAGCACCTTCAACTCCATCTGTAACAAGTGGATATACGGTTATGTCGTCATAGTGAATTTCACCATTTTCGAGGATAGATTTATTTAATTCTTTTTGTATTTCCTTTACCCGAATACTCTTCATAATTATTTCAATATCTGAGACCACTTCTGGAATTAATTCGAGAAGTCCTTTTCCTTCAGCCTCTTTGGCTATGATTCCAGTAATTAATTCAGCAGTTCTGTTCCACTGAATTACATTAACATCTGTATCCACACCAATCATCATTGATGGCATAGAATCAATAATGTTGCTTATATAGTTTCGTGCACCCCTTAGATTTTGCTCACTTTCCTGTAGAGCATCTGTTCTTTTTAAAACTTCTTTTTTCAGGCTCCATGACCAGAGAAAAGCTGCAATAATAATTAAAACCAGGGGAGAAACTATCAAAACTAAATATTTGATTATTCTCTCTTTTTTCCATCCCCTCTCTTCATAAACACTAAACCATTTATTATAAATTCTATCATATTCGCCGGTTGTTTTAATAATACTTAATCCTTCATTAATCTTTGCCAGCAAACCAGCATTTCCTTCCGTTACTGCAATGCAGTATTTTCGTTGGATTATAGGAGGACCAACCGCAGCTACATTTTTGATCTTCTCATCTTTAAGAATTATCATCCCCTGCAATCTTGAAACAACAGCACAATCAACCTGACCTTTAGACAAGGATACCAATGATTCTCTAACTGTATTTTTTAGGACCACAGAATCTGTAATATTTTTCTCTACAATGTAATCATGTCCCAAATCATCTCTTTGTACGACTACCTTCTTCTTTCTTGCATCATCTATTGATGATATCTGGGAACCTTTTTTAACAAAGACAGAGTAGGATGCAATGAAGTGGGGAACCGAAAAATCAACTAGTTTATCTCTTTCCTTTGTATTGAACATTCCCATTAAAGCATCAATTTTTCCATTTTCAATTTCAGAACGAACTTTTGACCATATCTCCAGTTCTATCTGGATACTAAGACCCATTTCGCGGGCTACAGCTCTAATAATATCCACATTAAACCCTTCAGGCTCATTCTCTTCATTTAAGTACTCATACGGTGGATAATTATCATCTCCTTTAATTAAAAGAGTGGATAATTCTTCGGCATTAATGTCTTCAAACACAAACAGAAGTGTCAGAAAAAAAAGCAATGGTTTAAAATTTAAAAAGAATTTATGCATCAGACTCTTTCCTTTTTCATTTTTTTGAAGAATACGAATAAG
This sequence comes from Desulfobacterales bacterium, assembly GCA_024226555.1. Classification (GTDB taxonomy): domain Bacteria; phylum Desulfobacterota; class Desulfobacteria; order Desulfobacterales; family JAAELO01; genus JAAELO01. The sequence continues at coordinate 11,443 of JAAELO010000160.1, forward strand.
CCGAGTCACAGCAATTGGGACAGGTTCAAGGTATGTAACTCTCTTTTTCCAATTGTACATGCACAGAAAAGCAAAAACAAGTGGTGCAAATAAAAAAGCATAGTTATTAGGAGTTCTTTGACAAAAATTAGTAATCGCTATGATATGGTAAAAATAAACGATTTTCTTCAGTTAGACACCAGTTTTGCGCGTGAAAGAGAGTATACTTAAACTACATATGAAAGAGGCGTTGACAGGTATGGGATGAAACTGCCCCTCCCATACCTTTTTTCTAATTATTGTTTCTTTGTAGAATATGTCCGCTCTAATTAACTTTATTTTAGGATTAACCAGTAAGCTTATCGTAGATGTTCAAGGTTAATGTGGCTTGAGGTCATCAATAAAATAGGATATATTAAAATGATAGTTGAGCTAAGAAATCACAGTGAAATACTGATCATAGTACGCAAATAACAGGAGACATACCATGCCTGAAAAACCGATCTATGAGGAACTTAAGCTGCGAATTTGGGAATTGGAGAAAGATAAATATAATCGCAAGGAGGCAGCAAAACCGTTGCTGGAGCGCTTTGGCGAAACAGCTCAATCTTTTTTCAAGGGTTTAATGATCTTCTTTCTGTTGCTAACCGGCCTGTTTACAGGGCTGGTGCAAGCTCATGATTTGTCGGAGGAGGAGCTTCGCCAGCGCAACGAGGAACTGTCGTCCGTATTGAATGCCATCCCTGCGCTGGTCTGGATTGCGAAAGATCCTGAATGTCGCGTCATTACGGGCAATCGTTATGTCAATGAGATGTTCGGCGTGGACGATGGTGCTAATGTGTCACAGACTACTGCAAAGAAAGGACAAGCAGTCAAAATAATACATTTGAAACCCGACGGTACCGAACTCCTTGCCGAAGAGTTGCCTATGCAACAATCTATTATACGGGGGGAAGCCGTTCTTAACGTGGAATTTACCTATCTGTTTCCTGATGGACGTAAGGTTTTTGCCATAGGTAATGCTGTACCACTCTTTGATGAACATAATCGTATCAGAGGGTCTGTGGGTGCTTTTTTAGACATCACCAAAATCAAACAATCCTCTGCAAGGCTCCAGAAACGCACACATATATTTTTTATTGCGGCAGGCGGATTTATAGTCGTACTATGCTTAATGATCATCGTACTGGCACGCATGTGGCAAATAACGAAAAGAGCGGAAGCGGCTTTAAAAACCAGAGAGTCTTTTCTAAATCGAATTATTGATCAAAGCCCTTTTGCAATTTGGATATCAGATGCAAAAGGCACATTACAACGGGCAAATCCAGCTTTAAAAAGATTTCTCAATCTTACGGATGAACAATTAGTTGGAAAGTACAATGTACTTGATGATAAAATTGTTGAGCGAAAGGGGTTGCTACCACTTTTTCGTACTGTGTTTGAAGAAGGAAAGACAGTTTCATTCTCGGTAGAATGGGACGGTAATGATATACCGAATATGGATTTGAAGGATTCCAAATCTGTTATTGTTGAAGGTACCATGTTTCCAATTCATAACTCAAAAGGTGAGTTGACTAGTGTTGTACTCAATTGGATAGACATCACCGAACGTTTACAGGCAGAGAAATCGCTTAGAGAATCAGAAGAAAAACACAGGGCACTTATTGAGAACATTTCAGATTTAATATTAATAATTGACAAAAACGGCATCAATGTTTGGAGCAGTCCTGCTGTTCGTCAATACGGTATTGAGCCTGAAGACTCAATTGGCAGACTCTTTGATGAGTTCGTTCATCCAGATGATCTAAAAAAAATTCGAAAGATTTGGGATGAGGCAATTGCTAATCCAGGTAAAGCATATACTTCTGACCATCGTGCCACAGGCACACCAGAAAAACCTGAAACATGGATGTATCAGCATAATACAATTGTGTATTTACCTGATACACCAGGCATTGATGGCGCTGTTGTCGTTTCCCGAAATGTGACTGAGCAAAAACTGGCTGAGGAGGCACTGCGGGAGAGTGAGGTGCGATTCAAGAAAATGATTGAGCAATCACCATTGCCGATGGTGATAACCGATCAAAATAAAGACATAACCTTCATCAATAATAAGTTTACAGAGTTGTTTGGATATACACTTGATGATGTTTCAACGGCGGAGGAATGGTGGGTAAATGCCTATCCAGACCTAAAATATAGAACAAAAGTGCAAAACTCATGGATGGCAGCTATTGAGAAAGCTGAAAGAAATAAGACAAATATTGAGATGCAGGTATGGGACATAACGATAAAAGACAGAACCAAGCGAACCAGTGAATTTAATATGGTCTCTTTGGGAGAATTTTCGTTGATAATTATGAATGATGTTACTGAACGTAAAAAAAATTCATTACAGCTGCAGCAAATTCAAAAATTGGAAGCTATTGGCACTTTGGCTGGGGGGATCGCCCATGACTTCAATAATATGTTGGGAGTAATTATAGGCAATATTTCTTATTCGTTATCGCAGTTAAGTCAGGATAACGAATTGTTTGAAGTACTATCAGACGTGCAGGAAGGTGCAAAACAGGCTCAAACTCTCACCCAACAGCTTCTTACTTTTAGTAAGGGCGGGGAACCGGTTAAAAAGACAGCAGACATTAATAAATTGATAAAAGAATCAGCGCAATTCATCGTTAGAGGCGCAAATGTGCGATGTGAATTTGAACTTTCCGAAAATTTATTCATGGTTGAAGTTGATTTAGGGCAAATCAATCAAGTCATCAGCAATCTTGTGATAAATGCAAATCAGGCCATGCCGCATGGTGGCTTCATTCATATAAAAACCGAAAATACAAAAATTGAAACAGAGGATAACATACCTTTACCAGATGGACAATATATCAAAATAGTGATTGTAGACCAGGGTATCGGCATCTCGGAAAAACAACTTTCAAACATATTCGATCCATTTTTTACAACCAAGCAAAAAGGAAGTGGACTTGGACTGTCCACCGTATATTCAATCATTCAAAAACATAACGGTCATATAACCGTTTACTCTGAGCTTGAAAAAGGAACAGTTTTTCATATTTATATCCCAGCTTCCTTAAAAGATGCAGAAAAAACTGAAATAAAACTGGATAATGCTCATCAAGGTCACGGAAAAATTTTAATTATGGATGATCAGGAATCCATTATGAAGATGGTGGGAAGGATACTGAATCAGATGGGCTATGAAACGACCTTTGCCATCGATGGATCTCAAGCTGTTGAAATGTATAAAGAAGCGCAATCTTCTGAAAAATCATTTGATTTGGTAATTCTGGATCTTACAGTCCCTGGTGGTATGGGAGGTTTAAAAACAGTTACCGAATTATTGATAATTGATCCTAATGTTAAAGCGATTGTTTCAAGTGGCTATTCCAATGATCCCATTATGTCCAATTATGAGGATTACGGGTTTTGTGGGGTAGTTCCTAAGCCATATACAAAAGCTCAATTAGCTGAGCTATTGAACAAAATTTTCAATGAAAATAACTAACAGGAAATCTCTAATTACTGTTTTTTTGAACAAATACTAGGGAACCTCTAATAATTTGAATCAAAACTCCAATTATTAGAGGTTCCCTTTAATAAATAGCTAATTGAAAAACATGTATCAGGACTATAACCCTCTTAACTAAGATTAACCGAAGAATTGCTCTTAGAGTTTGTAGATTTCTCACTATGTATTTTTTCTTTTTTTAAATCTTTTTTTAATTTTCCTTCTTCAGGAAGAATAAAATCTTTCAACATGAGAGAAATCCGGTTTGAGATATTTGAAAGTGCATCTGCAATTTTTCCTGTTTCATCCCCATCTTTCTTAGTGGTATTGGCAAAAGAACTAACCTCAGACATATGTTTGGTTATGCTTTGAGAAGAAGTTGTTACTTCAGATATGCGTTGGCTTATTTCATTAATACCACTTGAAGCCTCGGAAACTGATATGGCGATCTCACTGGTAACATCAGCCTGTTCTGAAACAGAACCTGCAATAGAAAGAACTATTTCGTTAACGTCTACAATTAACTTAGAAATTTCTTCAATTTCTATAACAGTATTTTTTGCAGAATTTTGAATCCCTTCAATTTTATTTCTAATCTCATGTGTTGCATTTGCAGTTTGTGTTGCAAGATCTTTAATTTCAGCAGCAACCACAGCAAATCCTTTTCCAGCCTCCCCAGCTCTTGCTGCTTCTATTGTAGCATTAAGAGCTAACAGGTTGGTTTGCTCAGAAATCTCATTTATAGTTTCTGTAACTTTACCAATTTCATTTGCGGCAACTCCAAGTTCATTAATCCTTAAAGAAACCTTATTAGCCTGATCAACAGATTTTTCTGTCATAGTTCCTGCTGAATCAGTATTTTCTGATATACCACTTAAAGTGGATGTCATCTCTTCAGCAGCTGTTGCAACCATTGAAATATTTGTTGAAGCTTCTTCCACAGCTGCTGCCACAGAAACCATATCGTCTATTAAACTGTTAGTAATACTTGAAACTTCTGTGGTTCGGTTAAAAGTTATATTTGAACTCTTTTTTATATTTCCTGAAATACTGTTTACAGAGACAGTTGTATTAGACAAAATTCCACTACTTTCTTTTAGGTTAGATATCATACCTACCAATGTATCAGTCATTTTTTTCAGAGCCATTAAAAGCATCTCCGGCTCGTTAGTTCCTGTCACTTTAATTTCTTTTGTAAAATCCCCTTCGGCAATCATATCTGCGGATTCAATTGAACTCTGTAGCGGCAGTGTAACAAGTCTGGTAATGATGAAACCAACAGCAGCACATAGTAAAGAACCTGCTAAAAGTAAAATAAAAAGAGTTGTTCTTAAAGAAGATTCCATATTAATCAGTTTTTTCTGCTCTGAATCTGTTACAGAATCCTGAATAATTTTAATTTTTTCTAACTGTTTCAGTATTATAGCAGCAGTCGGCGCAGCTTTTGATCCAAGCCATGCATTAGCCATATTCCATTGAGATCCAAGTCTTATTTTGAACATTTGTGGTGGATATTTTTCAAATACAGATCTTGCTTTTTTAAACCTCTTAAATGATTGTGCTTGTTCAGAGGTCAGCAGATTCACCTTTTTAGAAAGTTCATTAAATCTTATTTCGTTTTTTTTCCATAATGAATCATGATTAGTCTTAAATTTCTTTTCACCTGAAATTAAAAACGCTCTTATATTAGCCAGAGCCAGACCTGTTGTGCCTCTTATATCAGCCATTATCCCCAGAAGCTCTTTTCTATTTCGGTTTGCTTTCTGATTAAATTCAATATCTATCATCCGTGTTATTTCACTTACTAGTATAGCAGCTTTAGGCGCAGCTTTAGTGAAAAGTATTTTCATCGCAGGTAAATTATCAGGGCGATGAGCAATATCCTCAATGTCCTTTTGATATTTCTTAAACTTTATCAGTTCCGAATTCATGTTTTTTAAAAGCTCGTTAAGACTTATGTTTTCAGATGACTCAGCGTATTTTTTTAAAGTATTGTAAGATGGCGTTATTGTATTGTTCCATGTTTCAGATCTTTCCACTTTAAATTTATCTTTTCCAAGTATGATCCACCCTCTTAAAGTAGCAAGGGATTGATGGAGCCCTGAAATTGATGTGTTTATAGCAGTTGTGGCCGGGTTGACCTTATGTAAAAGGTTTTCTAAGGATTTGTTAACTCTTTTTACTTTATAAAAAGTGATTGCAATTGATATTACAAGAACCAATGCTACTATTGAGAAACCACTTGTTATTAAGTATTTTATCTTAATGTTTTTCAGATTTAACTTCATCTTTTTACCCTTTATTAATGAGTTATGAAAATCGTTAATATTTAGAGAATCTTTAATAACCGCCTTTTAACTGAATTACTTCGTATGTACGAAAATAATTAGTCGTAAAATAATTTGTTATTTTTTTGCTGAGAATTTACAAAACTAAAAAATTTTGTAATCTGTATTTCAATCAAAGTTTTAAGAATGAGGTTATTTATTAATAATTTAAGAAATTGATTCAGGCATTATCGTTATCTTTAGAGAATCTCTAAAAACTGCTCTTTGACTGAACTACTGTGTTATTCGAAATAAAAAACTGTTGTAAAATCGGCTCGTTATTTATTTCTCATCCTTGTATTTCAATCAAATTTCTAGTTATTTGAGGTTCCCTTTAGTAAATATAAACCCCAATAAAACTCCAGAAATTGACATTTAGGATTTTTTCAAAAGATTGTTGATCTTAACATATAGATATATTAATTTCAAAAGAAATATACAATGATTGCTGTTCTTTTTGAAGGATGATAATGTTTTAAGTTCCGTTATCTGTTATTTTATTTGTTTTATCACTGGCGTCCGGTTATAAAATATAGGGAACCTCTAATAATTAATATTTTGGATGAAATG
>JAAELO010000161.1 GCA_024226555.1 Desulfobacterales bacterium
ATTTTTTGAAATGCCTTGTATTTTATCCAAAATTCTAATTATTAGAGGTTCCCTTAAGTTGTTTTAAAAGAAACAAAAACAATACAACGGAGTATGTTTCGAAATAAAAAACTGTTGTAATGTTTATAAAGTCAGAGCTTTTTTATAAACGAATCACCCCGTTATTTTCTCACGTAGAGATTTTATAAAACTAAAAACTTTTATAAACGCTGTATTTCAACTAAAATTCTAATAATTAGAGATTCCCATAACTAATTATTTAACTTCTTAAGCAATCCAGAGAATAAAATTTATTTACTAAATTTCTAATTTTTAAGGGCTACACGTTACAACACTACAGCTAAAATGAAAAAATAGCAATTTGATTGACATATTTTAGGCCTTTGTGTAACTAACTCTAATGTGTGCATTACATCTATATAAAAAGTCAGAGGTAAAATTTTATTGTTAGAGCTTGCAATAATATTTTACTGCTGTAAACCAAAGGTATAAAAAATGAAAGTTTCAAATCTTATTATTTGTTCAATGGTGTTACTGTTTTCTGTTTCATTTGCCCATGCTGATGCTCTTAAAATGTCAACAACAACCAGTACTAAAGCATCCGGATTATTAGATGTTCTTCTTCCTGTTTTTGAAAAAGATACAGGGATAAAAGTAAAAGTGATTGCTAAAGGGACCGGAGCTGCGATACGTGATGGTGTTGATGGAAACGTTGATGTAATTTTTGTACATGCTAAAAAAAGAGAACAAGAATTTGTTAAAGATGGTTACGGAACCAAAAGATATGCTGTTATGCATAATGATTTTATTATAATAGGTCCAAAAAGTGACCCTGCTGGAATTAAAGGAAGTAAAAATGTTATGGATGCTTTGAATAAAATTGCAGCATCCGGTGCTCATTTTGTTTCAAGGGGTGATGATAGTGGAACCCATACTAAGGAACAATTTCTTTGGAGTAACACAAAAGTCAAACTTGTTAAAAAAACAATGAAAGTTTCCAAAAAGGGTAAAATTAAAAACGTCACCTCAAAACATCCTGTTTTTGCTAAGGGAAATTACTATTCAATCGGCCAGGGTATGGGAAAAGCCCTTATTTATGCAGAACAAAAGCAGTGTTATGTTATTACAGACAGAGGGACGTATATAAAATTTAAACACGGGAGAAAAAGTGGACTTGATCTTGAAATAATGTGCGAAGGTGACACAAATCTTAATAATCCATATGGGATTATCCCAATAAATCCTAAAAAACATTCCCACACCAATTACAGTTCTGCAAAGGTATTTGCAAACTGGATGGTAAACAAAAAAGCACAGAGTTTAATTAACAGCTATAAATTAATCGGAAAACAGCTCTTCTATCCGGATGCTGCAAAATAAAACTGTTTTCTCAATTATTATTTGATTAAATGAAACCACTTTAAAAAGCGGTTTCATTTTTATTTGCGTTAATGTAAACATCTTATGTGATCAATAATAAAAGTTGATATTAATGTTCTATAAAACTTAACGCTCTTACAAACGTTGGTTATAAACTTTTTTTTGTTTAGGGAAATATATGGAATTACTATATGACAGTTTTGTTTCTGCTCTTTTATTAACAATATCTCTGGATCCGGAGCTATTCGAAATTGTTGGTGTTTCCTTAAAAGTCAGCGTAAGTTCTACTATAATTGCAACTGTTATAGGTCTACCATCAGGATTTTTTCTGGCAATATCAAACTTCAAGCTTAAATCACTCACTATTACTACCCTGAACACCCTATTAGCTCTGCCTACTGTTGTAATTGGTTTGTTTGTATATGCATTAATAGCACGTAACGGAATTTTTGGATCTCTTGATCTTCTATATACACAAACAGCTATAGTTATAGGCCAAACAATACTAATAATTCCTTTAACTACTACATATACAATAACTGCTATCAGTAAAATAGATAAACGCTACAGAAATACAGCAATGACCCTTGGTGCAACTCCTACTCAAACAGCTCTGGTTATTTTAAGAGAAGCTCGTTTTGGAATTGTTGCTGCAATCATAGCTGCGTTTGGAAGAGTAATTGCTGAAGTTGGTATAGGTATGATGCTCGGTGGAAATGCAAAGGGATTCACAAGAACAATAACAACAGCGATGGCACTTGAATATGATAAGGGTGAATTCAGTTTAGCTGTTGCCCTTGGCCTGATACTGCTGACATTAAGTTTCTTAATTAATATGATTTTCCATTTTTTCCAGGGAAGGACCAGCTAATGCTCTATCAAATAAGAGATATGACGCAGATTTTCAAAGGAAAAACAATCCTTGATATTGATGAGCTCATAATAGGGAAAGGAAAAATATATTCATTATCAGGTCCTAATGGTGCCGGAAAAACTACCCTGTTAAACATCCTTGCTTTTCTTGATAAACCAACTACAGGAAATCTATCTTACAAAGGTGATAAAGTAAGATTCAATTCAGGTTGTATGGGAAAAATACGCAAAAAAGTAGTGATGCTTGATCAACATCCTATTATGTTCACAACAACAGTCCTTAAAAACGTTGAATATGGCCTTAAAATAAGAGGTATTGAGACAAGTGATCGAGAAAAAATTGTTGATGAAACCCTTGACCTTGTAGGTATGAGTTCGTTTAAACATGAACCTGCCAACACTCTTTCCGGAGGAGAGACACAAAGAGTTGCCCTTGCAAGGGTAATAGCTGTTTCTCCGGAAGTTTTGATCTGTGATGAGCCTGCCTCAAGTGTTGATATTGAAAACCAGTCCATAATCATGAAGATTCTTCGGCAAATCAACCATGAAAAAGGAATGTCTGTAATTTTTACAAGCCATGACAGATTACAGGCTGCTTCAATAGCACATGATACTTTTTTTATGGACAGGGGGAAAATTGTAAAAAATCCCAGGGAAAATCTATTCTCAGTAACTTTTTCAACGATTAATTCTGAAAGTGTTTGTATCGTTAACACAGATTTTAAATTCAAATACACTTCATCAATATCCGGAAGACAACGAATTTTCATTGATCCTGAGAAAATAAACCTTTCATTTGAATCAGGCGAAGTAAAAGGAAGGGTTATTCAGATAAGTGAAGAGAATGATAAAATCAGGGTGATTATTAATTTAGGCGTTAATATCTCTGTGCTAATAAAAAAAGATAATCCTATTTTCATATATATATATATAGGTGAAGTGGTTTATTTAAGCTTTCCTGAAAACTCTTTACGAACTATTAATTATTAGATCTCAAAAAAAATATACCTTAGAGATTCCCTAAATAAATAATAATAGCTTCATACCAATCGTCTTCTTTATTGAATATTCTGATATCTTTTATTTCAACCTCTTCTTCATTAAGTTTCATTAGGTAATCATTTACCTCATTTTCCAGATCATTTATTTTTTGACATGAAATTAGTTTAATTTGCGTTGGTTTTTGCAATAGTTAGTCCTCCTTTTTGAGGTTTGTATCTACCCCTAATTATAACATATTTAAGGAAATTAAACATTTTCTTTTAACTTCCATTCCGTCAAAACATCTCTACTCTGTTTCTTCCATTATCTTTTGCTCTGTATAGTGCTGTATCTGCTTTTTTTATTATTGAATCGACATTTTCAGTTTCGGTTGAGTGACTTCCAACTCCGATACTAACAGTAATAGAAAGTTCATTACCTTCAGCATTAATTGTTGTTTTTTCAACACTCCGTCTCAATCTTTCGGCCATATTATATGCTCCTTCATCACCAGTTGACGGAAGCAATACTGCAAATTCTTCACCGCCTAAACGACCAAATATATCAACATCACGAAGAGACTTCTGTAATATTTCAGTGATTATTTTAAGAACAATATCCCCAACATGATGACCATAGGTATCATTGAAAGTTTTGAACTTATCAATATCTATCATGATCAGTGAAAAACCGGTTTTGTAACGTTTGCTATATTTGAATTCAGTTTCGGCCTTTTCCATGAAAACTCTTCTGTTATATATGCCTGTGAGAGCATCGAAAGTGGCAAGTTTTGTTATCTGCTCTAAAATTTTCTTTTTTTGTGTAATATCTTCAATTATCCAAAGAACTCCTTTATCCAGGTTTGGTGGATGGGTAGAGTCAATAACTTTACCTGATACTGAAGACCAGAATGGCTCTCCTGACGAACTTTTTAACTGATATTCAATTTGAAGCGGTTCTCCTTTAAAAATAGTATTTCGATATTTTTCACCAAATTCATGAAACATTTCATCAGACAAGTGTATAATTCTTGCACTGGCTCCAACCATTTCATCGGGGCTTTTAAAACCGAACATCTCGGAAGCTTTTTGATTGGCGTGGTCTATAACTCTCTCATTTTTTGTGAGAATAATTCCTAAAGGACTGTTATCAAATATGATTTTCAGTTCATCATGAGCCTGTTTTATCTCTTTTTGCATCTCTATTCGTTTTGAAATATCACGAATTTCTGTAATTTTTACATATTTACCATAATAAGGAATTTTTTTATGTTGAAATTCAACAAGAAATCTTGTTTTATCTTTTTTATACCCATTAATTGTAATTGTTAGTCCATCCATAACTGTATGTTCATCTACTTCTGAAATATTGGCTATGGCAATATCCCTGTTTTCAGGAGCAATCAGATCTATTATGTTCATTTTTAACAGCTCTTTTACTGAATACCCTGACATTGTGGAAAGAGTTTTATTGGCGGAGAGTATTACTCCTTTGTCATGAATAACTATTCCGGCAAAAGAAGCATTATGTAAACTACGAAAACGTTCATCACTTTCAAGGAGTTCTTTTTCTCTTTTCTCAAGATTTTCCAGCATCATATTAAATTCATTTGTAAGTATTCCTATTTCATCTTTACTTTTTGGTGTTATCCTGTGGGACAAGTCTCCGCTTTTGCCAATAGAAAACGCATGGTCGGATAATTTTCCAATCGGTTTTATAATTATGCTGTTTAAAAGAAACAGGAGAACTATTAGTAGGATTATACCAGCAATAAAAGTTAAAGTTTCCATATAGTTTAAAGCTTTGTAACCAATATCCGAGAGACTTTTTGTAATGGTTGCTTTTATCAGGAAACCAGGATTATTTGTTAAATCATATATTAATGTATAACAGGTCAGAACTTTATTATTCTTTTGAAAGATCTGTTTTTCTTCTTTTAATCGGTTTAGAATATTTGAAATATTTTCGGAATGCTCTTTATTTTTTATTTGAATTACTTCGAAATTAACTTCAGTTATAGAGTTAAGTTTTTTGATTGTTTTATTATCGAAAAAACGCCCAAGCACGAGAATTCCCTGTGCGGGACCAGTTTCTTCAGTTGTTATGATTGGTCTTGAGCACATTATCATAAGTCCCTTTGAGGTTGATACAATGCCTTTAATAGACATTTTACCATAGGTTGTTTTTGCATTAAAGGCTTTTAAGAAATGATCCCGGGGTAATTGTTTGACCGGGAAATACTTTAATTTTAATCTTTTATTATAATTTGAATCATATATTCTACTATATAATTTTTTACCCTTTTCATTATAAATAGCTAAAAAATTAATATTGACTGATTTTAATGCACTAAGTGACATGTTATTTTTGATAAATTCATCAGTTTGAAATTTTGTGTAATCGTAAAGATAATTCCATGCTGACCAGTCATGGCATAATGAATCAAGGGCCTGTACCTCAGTTTCAAAAGCTCTTGTTATGCGATTAAGGTCTTTTATGGCGCCACTTTTTTCAATTTTTACCAGACTTTGAAGAATAGTAGCTCTGTTAATTGTAAAGTTTACTACTCCTACTATCAAAAATATAAAAAGCAATGAACCTGTTAGTTTGATTTTAAGTGACATATTTTTGACCTTGAGATTTTGTATCTGTAAAATATATAGGGTTCAGATAATAAAGGATAATTGATCAATTTTAAAACATATCTTTGTAATAATCAACTTCTAAATAAAAGTATAAAAAAAAGAAAGTTGTGCTGATCTCTTTTAGAGTGAAATCTTATAGTTTTATAAACAAGGATTTATTTTATATACAACAGTTGTTATTGTTACAAACAATGCTGTAGTTCGATCATGATTCCCTTAAAGTATTACGGAGCAATTATTAGAGGTTCCCTATATTTTTTGATTAAGTAGTCGTATGTGTAGTTGTAGTTGACTCCCTTTGCTTATAGAGAATTGATGAAGCAATACATGATAAAGTTATGAAAACACCTGATATTATTAAAATCTTAGCTAAACTATAATTTTCCATCAGATAACCATAAAACAACATGGAAAAAGGAACAGAGAAATTTCCGATAGAACTTACTACGCCAAATACACGACCAGTCATTTCTTTCGATGTTCTTTTCTGTATAAGAGTTTGAAACCCTGTTGCAGCCATAATCAGAAATGCACTTAAAAGAAGAAATATAAATAGATAAAACAGAAGACCGGGTGTATAAACACCCGCTACTCCAGAAAGGATAAGAAGTAAACCAATTAATAAAGCTCCTTTAAAGAGCAGTTCAGATTCTTTTTTCATTATATTTACAAGGCTGAGGATAAAAGCCATGAGAACAGCACCTGTCCCAAATGCAGTTTGGAGATATCCCATATTTACAGACCCTTTACCAGGTATTAAAGTAGAGATAACTGGTATTGCAATTTCAATAGCACCAACAAAGAAATGGACCAGGAAAACCATAAATATTATTATAACAAGTGGTATGTCTGAAAAGATATAACCATACCCTTTCTTCAACCCATCTATAAAACTCTCACTCTTGTTTATCTTAACTTGTGGTATTTTCAGAAAGCATTCAAACAGTGCGGAAACTAAATATGACAAAGCATTCAGAATAAAAACAATTAAATATCCGTATGTTGCTACTAAAATTCCACCTATAGCAGGACCTGCTATATTTGAGAAACCTGAAATAAATTGTGTCTTTGCATTGGCACTGGATAATTTATCCTTTGCTACAATCATTGGAATAACCGAAGGAATTACAGGGTTAAAAAAGGCAGAATTTATCCCAAGCAGAATTTGAGAAATAAGAATAGCTTCAAAGTTTAACATTTCCAGATAGTAAAGAAGTGAGACAACTGCAGTTATGCATCCCCTTAGAAAATCAGTGATAATAATTATTTTTTTTCTGTTAAACCTGTCAACAACTACTCCTGCAAATAGTCCGACAATCACCAAAGGTAAAATACCCGCAAAAAGGACAATTCCCATTTTCCCGGAAGAACCTGTAGATTCAAGAACCATAAAAGAAAGTGCTAACATGTATAGTTTATCGCCTATTTGAGAAACCAGCTGTCCTGAAAGTAATATATTCAAGTTTACATTATTCATCTCTAAATCCTTTTAAAAATTGAACCTGTTAATAATTAGGCAGAATATAAAGTGTGAGGCTGTAGTCGGGTCAATGATTATCAAAAAAAGCCAAAAAATTTATGTTAATCATAAAAAAGTATTCTCATAGTATAAATATTATAGTAATAAAAAAGGTTGAATAGGTGCGTTAAAAGGACTGTTCTTCAATATAAGGAAACCTCTAACAACTGATCTTTTTGCGAAACACAGATATAACAAAATTAAAACTGTAGTAAAATCAACACGTTGTTTTTTGTTATGCAGAGATTTTATAAAACTAAATGCTTTTATAAACGCTATTTTTCATCAAAAAGTCTAATTATTAGAGGTTCCCATAAGTAAAATAAAAAAGAGGTGGGTTAAACTGGTGATAATATTTTACTAATTGAGTCTGATTTATTAAAAGGGGATAAAAATGAGTAAAACAATTGTTATGATTCATGGTATGTGGAGTAAAGCTTCCTTCTGGGATAACTACAAAAGTTACTTTGAAAAAAGGGGGTATCGCTGCATAACTCCAACTTTGCGTTTTCACGATATGGACCCAGGAGATGAACCAGACCCGGCATTGGGAACTGTCAGTCTTCAGGATTATGCAGATGATATTGAACAGGAGATTAAAAAGCTTGATGAAGAACCTATTATCATGGGCCACTCCATGGGAGGGATTATCACCCAGATACTTGGTGGCCGAGGGCTTGGTAAAGCTCTTATTATGCTATGTCCATCGGCTCCGGCTGGAGTTAATGCTCTGAACTATTATTCTCTGAAAACATTCTTCGGTATCATGTGGAAATGGGGATACTGGAGAAAACCTTTTCGTCTCTCATTTGATAAATGTCATTATTCAATGTTCGCTGTTATGCCGAAGGAACAGCGAAAAAAATTTTACAATGAATTAATATACGAATCAGGACGTGCATTATGGGAAATAGGATTCTGGCTCTTAGATCGAAAACATGCCTCAAGAATAGATGAAAAAAAAGTTACTGTTCCTGTCATGGTCGTTGCAGGGTCAAAAGATAAAATGAATCCGCCCTCTGTTATGAAGAAGATAGCAAAGAAATATAAAACGGTCTCAACATATAAGGAATTTCCCAACCAATCCCACTGGTTTATTCTTGAACCAGGCTGGGATTCTGTCGCCGATTACCTTGAGGGATGGCTTGAAAATGTTGCAATAGAGAACTTTTATGCCTCTTAATTTGTTTTAGAATAGAAAAGAAAAACATAGATTTCTTGCTGTTGAATGTGCACAAAGTGCACATTCAACAACTCTTCAGGGTAATTATAATAAAAACATACCCTTGAAATTATTAGAAATAATGTGTAGAATGTTATAATCTCAAACCTCAAAAAGCATCAGAAAAGCAAATGCTTAAGGAATTATAAATAAAAAATAAGTTGTGGAGAGAAAAATGAAAAGTATATTTTTAATTGCAATTCTACTCCCCATTTTTTGTATGGCATCGGTAGATTCAGTAAAAAGTCTTCTTGGCATACCTTTTGGCGATATATGTACAATTAAAGCCATTGTTATTGATAAACCAAACACATACTATGCACAAAATATAAGCCCTGCGGAATATTATCTGAAAATACTTAAAATAAACGATCGGGAATTGGCTGAACCATTGATTGTGGAACCGTTGTATAAAGATCTAAAATTAGAAGAAAATAAAACTTATACATTTAAAGCATATGAAACTATATATTCAGAAAATGTGCCAGTAGGCTGGGAAGACCAAACTATTGCACAACAGGCAAATTACTGGATAATTCAGAAAATAGTTATAAAAAAAACATAGGTATTCCCTTGATGTTATTAGAAATAGTAGAATGATCACCTTCTCGGGATTACACTTATAAAAACAATTATTTAAGGTGGCACATGAAAAGAATAATAGTTTTGTTATTATGTTTTATGTCAGTAGCCAGTGCTGAGAATATTAAACTCAATATTCCGATTCTTGAAGATGGTCCTTTTCAACATATTTTTTATCACGATCTTTTAAAAAAATCCCTTGAGGACTCATGTCATAAAGTTGAACTGGTTTCCTCTCGTTTACCTCATCTAAGAATAAAGTATTATATGGATATTGGAGAGGTCTCAATTTTCTGGATGATAGAGTCTGAAGAGAGGAATAATAAATATATCCCTATTAAAGTGGGTCTGACAAATAAGTTTATTGGAAAGAGGGTTCTGTTTATAAAAAAAGGGACTCAAAAAAAATATAATAATGTAAAGACTCTTAATGATTTTCGCAAACTTAACTGGCTGTATGGGAAAATCATGGTTTAACGTAAATGTATGGAAATTCAATAAACTAAGTTACAAAGAAATTGAAGGTAACTGGAAAAATATTTACAAGATGATAACAACGAAAGATAATATATATTTTTCAAGAGGTATGAACGAAATAGTCTCAGAATCAAAAGATTACTCTGACCTTTTAATTGAGGAAAAACTTGTTTTGATTTACGATCGTGACTTTCTATTTTATCTAAGTAAAAAAGATAAAAATGCAGGATTCAAATATAAGAATATAATAGAAAAAGCACTAAACAAATCTAAAAAATCAGGATTGATAAGAAAGCTTGTCAGGAAATACTGGCGTAGTAATTACAAAATTCTTAACTACGATAAAAGAGTAAAATTATCTCTTAAAACACCAAAGTGATAACTTGTCAAAAGTGAAAAATTAAGCTGATCATAACACTTTTAAAAACCTCCTTTAGGGAACCTCTAATAATTAAAAATTTGGATGAAATACAAGGCATTTCAAAAAATAACGAGCCAATTTTATTACAGTTTTTTTTGGAAATAACAAAGTATTTCGCCAAAAGAGAGGTTATTAGAGATTCCCTTTAGTGAATCTCTAAAAATTGCCCTTTGATCGTAATTCTAATTATATTCAGTTACATTAGCGTCCGGTTAAAGAACAAACAAAAATATCATAACAATTTTGTATAAAAATAATTACTTCTCTATTAAAACAAACAGTATCTTCTTACTTCTAACCTGGAAAACATTTTTTATTTTAATAAATATTGTCACACTTTAAAATTTAAACTGTCTATAGAGGTTACCAATATTATTTAAGTTTTGATCTAAAAACGGGCGCTTTGAAGCGCCCAATCTATTATGCACTTCTTCCAAGATAGAACATATGTGGAACAATTATCTTATTAGGTTTATTTGTCCCATCATAGAAGAGGTCAACAATCGGAATTTTAAACTCATCCTGAATATTTCGGAAAATAGATGAAGAGATAACTCCCGGACAGCAAAAAACCGGATTAACATGTATAACAGCATCAACAACATTGTGTTTTACGTAATATAATAATCTACCCACACTTATTGCTGTTTCACCTGTTATAAAGTTCTTAATACCAAACTCCTTCATAAGTTCATAGCATTCATCAAGATCCGGTTCAAAAACATCATCTAAAATCCCTTCAAAAACTTTTTCAAATTTTTGTTCGAACTTCACCATTGTATCAAGAAGTTTTGTATCATTACCGTTTTCAACAGTATCTGCATGTATTGTATGAATCACAAGCTCATTGTAGGATGGAAGAATAATCTCTCCACCTAAGGATTCTGCATAATCACAAAGGGAATCGTTGAGTACAGGATTATACTTTGCATACATATCACCTAAGATACCAATTTTGGGTTTACGATAAACCGGAAGTTTAATGGTTTCAAACAAATCTCTTACTTCATTGGCAGCCATTAGAATTGACTTTCTTTCAGAAATCCTTTTGATAACAATTTTTTCAGCCTGCTCAATTAGTTTTTGTGTTTCCCCACTGGTCTTTTCATATGGACGATATCTGAACTCAAGTTTATGAAGTATTGAACTCATTATTGTAACGGCTAATAATTGAGAATTATCTCTTCCTGAAATCCCAGGGACAGTTTGTGTGCCGTTAAAATTTAAAACTTTGATCCCATCTAAACCTGCATTTTTACACCCTAACTTTATAAGATTTGAGTACTGATTAAAGTTACATGATAGACAGAGGTTTGGAAGATAAACACACGCTTTTTTGGGATCAATATTTTGATTCTTTATCGCTTCAATAACAGAACCAGTAATTGAAATGTTTGGGAGACACTCACCTCCTGAAGCATAACGATAACCAAGATTGATAATTTTTTGATCAATACCAAGAACCTTTGATTTATAACCAGCAGCTTCAAAAACGTACTTTTGAAACAGGTTCATTCGCGGATCTGTAGTTGGTATCAAAATCATATCACCAC
This sequence comes from Desulfobacterales bacterium, assembly GCA_024226555.1. GTDB lineage: Bacteria > Desulfobacterota > Desulfobacteria > Desulfobacterales > JAAELO01 > JAAELO01. The sequence goes on from JAAELO010000161.1 coordinate 11,654, forward strand.
CTATGGGTTCATCTGAAACATATTTTTTACGTGATATGGAGATAGCATCCGGCTTTTTTTCAAAATGGTTCTTGAAACTATCGATACTCGCCTCTATTCTGGTCATATAACCAACATCACTACTGTGTTCATCAAGTTGCATAACAAGAAATGGTTTACCGGCTTTCTCCATTGTCTCTTTAAAATAAGTCATTAAATAAGAATCCGGACTGCATCTGAAACATGTGAGAAAAATAGGATAGATATCCTTTTCTCTAATTGCGGTCTCTGTGGCAAGAAGTATTTGCTGTCCATAATACCAATGCATATTTTCAATGTGATCAGGCCGTTCCTTTTCACTATATAGATCAAGCATTGTCTGGTTCAGTATTTCAAAACCCATCTCTTCTAATCTGTCAGGAATTCCAAGGTTAATTCTCTTATCGAAAATAGCATATGGTCGACCTAATAGAAGGATTTTCATCTTGTCTTTTTCATTGTCTGATGAAAGAATTTTACTACCTTCATCTATCCACATCTTTTTTCTTTCCCTGAACCTGCTCAAAGATTCAATAAAAGCTGTTTTTATAACTTCTGTATCTACTTTGAGGGTTTTATTTAAATCTTTTGCCAGGTTATCTGCGACAGTTTCATCTGACAGGTTGTTAAATTTAATTTTAGGGGATATAAATTTCTCTTTTATATTAAATCCGGGAAGATTATCTATTATTGTGGCTGTGTATGCAGAGTAGTAACAGAAATATGAATCTGTTAACTTATCAACATATAATTCCTCTTCACTATGCTTCTTAAGATGATTCTGCTCATTGATGATTGTTGGAAAAAATATATAATCAACGTTTTTTCTGGCAAGAGATTCAACCAGTCCATGGGCTAAAGCAATAGGAGCACAGAAATCAGAGTTAACCATCTTAACCCCTGTCTCAAGTTTCTTGTCTGAACTTTTCTCAATAACTACTTTTATGTTCAGCTGCCTGAAGAAATCCTTAAAAAGTGGTGTGTATTCTGCCATATATACAGCTTCAGGTATTCCAACTTTTATATCAAAACTTTCAACATTCTTTACAGAAAAAACAGTTTCATATCTTTTTAGAAATTCTGAAGTTCTCTTTTTTGTTCCTATCTTTTTATCATCGTAGTCACGCCCACATTTAAGCCCCCAGGCTGTTTTCTTCCCATCCACATTGTAAACTCTAAGTTCACACATGTTTGAACAGAGGTCACATGATTCTGTAAAAGCATCACACTTAAAACCGATACCTTTAAATTCAGAACTGCTATAGCCTTTCTCTTTTAATGTAACAGCACAACCAACAGCACCAGTCAAATGGCAGAATTTCGATACATGTATTGGCTTTCCAATTTCATTTTCAAATACAGCAACAAGAGCTTTATTTCGCGCCGTAGCCCCCTGAAAGAAAATCTTATTTCCAAGGCTTGTTTTTCCAACAACCTTTGAAAGATAATTATCACGAACACTATATAGAACTGATGCTATGATCTGCTCTTTTTCAAAACCTTCTGAAAGAAAGATATTAAGGTCACGTTCCATATAAACTGTACATCTGTCAGAAGTATATGGCGCAAGCTCTCCACCTGCCATTTCGGAAATTTCATCAAGTGTAATATTTAACCTTTTTGCCTGTTCCTCTATAAATGAGCCAGTTCCGGCAGCACATACGTAATTCATTGTGGCATTTGTAACATCACCATCTTTAAGAGTTGTAAATTTTGAATCCTGACCACCAATTTCTATAATTGTATCAACATCAGGATCTAAGAAAGTTGCTCCTTTTGCATGAGCTGTAATTTCATTGACAGAGAGATCTGCTCCTGTAACCTCTTTTACAAGCTCTCTTCCTGAACCGGTGGTGCTAACACCTATAATTGAAAGATTATCTTTATAAATATTTCTAATCTGTTTAAGTAAAGTTGTTACTGCTTTTACAGGATCTCCTTTAGTTCTTCCATATAGACCTGAAAGAATTTCACCCTCTTTATCCATAACAACTGATTTTGTACTTGTGGAACCTACATCTATACCGATGTATACGCTAACTTGATCATTTATCTCTTTATAAATAGTTATCTCAATCCCATCTTCTTCATATTGAGTGTCGGAAGAAAAATCAGGATAGTCTTTGAGATTTATCGATAACTCTTCCCTCATCTCCCGATCCTGTTTTATACTTGAAAGCATATCACGTTCAAAATCAATACTCTTACCAAGAAGAGCTGCCCCAATTGCATTGAAATATGAACTTAGCTCCGGAACTTTTACAACATTTCCAAGATTTTTTTCGATCTCTTCAATGACTTTATTGTTTTTGCTCATTCCTCCAGTGAAAAGAAAATCCCCTGAAATTTTTCTGCCTTTTACTGTATTTGCTAATACACTTCTTGCAATTCCCTCACAAAGACCTGCAGAGATAGCATCTTTTGTATAACCATGTGCTTGTGCATGAATAATATCGGATTTTGCAAAAACTGCACATCTGGTCGCAATAGATGGGGTATTACCTTGAAATAAAGATGCCTTTGAAGAAAGTTCAGTAGTTGAAAATCCTAATCGTTTGGCCTGCTGATCTATAAATCCACCTGTTCCCGATGCACAATCTGAATTTACAAAGTGCTCAATGTAGTTCAACTCATCATCGAGTAAAATGAGATAAAATGTCTCACAACCAATAGATAGAATATTTTTGCAATCGGTTTTAAAAAATTTATTAGCTTCAACTGATGCAATTACCGGATCAAAAACTTCAATATTTGGAAAATCGACACTTCCGGTTATACCATATGTTTTGATCTCTGAACCCTTGAATTTTGAAGAGATCTTACTTGATAAATCTTTAAAAACACCTGTAATATCACCATTATGTGATATGGTATCCTTAAATAAAATCTCTTCACCCTCAAGAACAACACAGTTTATATTTTTTGATCCAAAGTCAAATCCAAGTTTCATATTCTCTCCCTTACAAGAAACTAATATTTGAAGTGCGCAGTAAAATGACACAACTCCATACAAATAGAATTTAATCCAGTGTTTTGTTTTAAATATTGGAAATCACATAACGAAATGATCCAATCCCAATATGCAAACCTATAAAATATTATGAATAGCAGTTCAATTCATAAAACATGAAAAATAAAATGGGGGTTATTTATTGCAAAGTGAAAAACATTCATACAATAAATATAATTCAATTCAAGTCCTGGTAAACAATTACAAAAAAAGCTTTTATTTTGCAAGATTTATTTTGCAGGCAAGGTAAATTCAAACCTCATTTATGAAGAGGTACTTATAAATTGGATATGACGATGTTGGTCTTTTAAGTGTCTCTTACAGGATATTCTTGATATTTATTTAATCCAAAAGATTTTCAATTTTTTTTAATATTGAATTGATCTGTTTTTTCTGTCCAATATTCTTATCTTCATTATTATCTATGATAAGAAGTGAGTATCCGTGAAGTATTGAAAAAATGGCTATGGCTGTTATTGAAGCCTCATCTGTGCTACATTTTTTTAGTTTTTGATTTTTGTATTTTAAAATTATCTCTGTTAATCTCTTAAACAGTTTATCATAAGCTTCAAAAAAGTCATGGTAATCGGTTTTGTTATTAATGTAATTTCCAAACATAATCCTGTAGTAGTTCCTATTATCACAGGCAAATTCTATGAAAATTTTCCCGGTTTTAACCATTAGATCTTTTGTATTTGAATAATTTTTCAAAGATTTTATTTTACCCTCAAGTTTTTCAAAACCTTTAAGAGCAATTGCAACTATCAATTCCTCTTTATTTTTGAAATGTCTATATGGAGCTGTATGGCTTACACCTATCAATTTAGCTGTTGCACGAATACTAAGCTTTTCAATTCCCTCATCGAAGATAATATTAATACCAGCTTCAATTATAGAGTTTTTAAGATTCCCATGGTGATAATTAGTCATAGTTGATCTATATAAAATTAAGTTTCAGTAATGTAAAGGGAACCTCTAATAATTAGAATTATGATTGAAATACAGATTATAAAAGCTTTCAATTTTATAAAATTTCCGTTTGAGAAAAAAATAACGAGTTGATTTTACTACAGTTCTTTTTTGGTAAAAACGCTGTAGTTCGATCAAAAGGTTATTAGAGATTCCCTTAATATTAAAGTTGACAGTGCAAATATAATTAAATATGTTTGCACTGTAAACATTATTTAACATCAGGATGGAATTATGTTCAAGGAAAAAAAATACAAGAATATCATAATTTACAAAATGGGAAGATCTATTGGAAAATTTACTTTGTACCCTGTACACTCTTTTCTGGTAAATGACATCATAATTGATACGGGAACACCATACACAGAAAAAGAGTTTCTTACAGCAGTTAAAAAAAAGAAGATATCCGCAATTATCAACACGCATTATCATGAAGACCATATTGGAAATAATAGTGCGATTCAAAAGAAACATAACGCAAAGATCTATGCCCATAAAGACTCTATACCTTTTATCTCAACCCCTGAAAAAAACAGATTGAGATTCTATCAGAAGTTTGTCTGGAAATTACCAGACAAAAGTAATGCAATTCCAATTGCTAATAATGTAGAAACAGATGATTTTAATTTAAAAGTGATTGAAGCAAAAGGTCATTCAAAGGGGAGTATTTATCTCTATGAAAAGAATAAAAAATGGCTTTTTACCGGGGATATGTTTTGCGGAATAAAAAACATATATTTAAGAAGTGATGAAAATTTTAATGAAATACTTAAATCATTGGAGATGATCTCTGAACTCGAAATAGATACTGTTTTCTGTGGTTTAAAGGGAGTAATACCCCATGGAAATATAGTTATCAAAAGGAAAATAGTATTTATGAAGGATTTACAAAAGAGAACAATGGATCTGCTTAATAAAGGTTTCTCTCCAAAAAAAATTAAAAGAAAATTATTAGGTTTTGAAGATATTATGTTTTATATATCCACTGGTCATTTTTCTAAACAAAATCTGATAAATAGTATCATAAAAAGATAAGGAATCTTAAATGAAAATCATACAAATTATCATTTAATTTTAAAATAGCAGTCACCCCCCATTAATTAATAACACCGTGTTATTCTGTTCATCTGTGCCAGGTAAAAAACTACATTTGTAAGGCGTTAGCGTTCTGTCAGACGCGAGACGTATGGTTTTATACTTCGAGCGTCTGATCTGTTGCTACAACACCGTAAATGGAGGAGTTTTACAACGCACTTAACTAAGCTATTGAAGGTTAGTGAATACAACCACCAATATTTCCACCACAGGTCTGTTCAATATTCATCTCTTTAATACCACTGGTTTTAAAAAGATCTATATTTATTTTAATATTACCCTCCGATGCCTTATAAACTTTTATTCCCATACCATTTAACTTTGTTATAGCACCTGCGCCAATGCCTCCTACAATTACAGCATCCACCATTTTACCATTTAAAGCTTTTAAAGGGTTACATTTACCATGGACATGCCCAAGGTCCTGATTATTAATAGTGCTTATAGACTCATCATCGGTATCATATACAACAAAAAGGGGCGCTGACCCAAAATGCCCGAACACTTCACTCTCTAATCCTTTATCCTCTTCAACCGGAAAACATATCTTCATGATTACTCCTTTAGTTTACTTTTAGAAATTAGCTTTTTATTTTTAAAAGGCATGCTTATCAAAAAAAAACAGAAACAAACAGTAAATTATCCAGGCTCAATTATGTTTTAAGTATGGGAAGCTCATATGAATTAGATTTTTGGATGAAATACAGCGTTTATAAAAGCTTTCAGTTTTATAAAATCTCTGCATTTCTAAAAATAACGAGCCGATTCGTTTATAAAAAGCTCTTATTTTATAAAGTTTACAGTTTTTTTTTTGGAAATAACAAAATATTTAGCCAAAAGAACAGTTATTAGAGGTTCCCTTTAAGAAATTTTTGCATGAAAAAAAACAAATTTATAATTAATCTCTTAAAAACAATTTAACTTTGTCCATTGTTGATGATTGATCCACATACATGAATCTGCTCAAAAAATATAGTGACAGAATATCAGCGTAGATGTATCCCATCTCAATATCATAGGGTTCTCTGAAGTAGCCAACATCTGTATGGTCAAAACAGAGATATCCAAAGACAAGGTTATTTATCTCTTGAACATTAAAATTGCTGCTAAACTCCCTTGAAAGATTATTGTTTTTCAAAGTGATTGGTATTAAAAGAGTTGATAGCAGTCGATATAATCGTTTGGTACTTCTTTACCGGAATCAGTTTTGTTTTTCTTCCAGCACTATTCAAATGGCCTTCCACTTATTATGTACGACTATCATCCAATACATTTATGCAAAATAATAATAATTCTATATATAACTCTTACATATACGTTAGTGTCCCCATACAAATAAATTATAAATAACTAATAATACATGTGTTAATATATTTATTTTAGTTATTTTATAAAGTTTTATATTTGTTGTTTATATTTTTTATCGAATTAATTATATATTCTTAATACCAGTATTATACCCATATAACAATAGATAAGAGATGTTTATGTGAAATATTTCACCATGTAAATCGACTTATATAGGGGACAGGGTGTAATAAATATCTATCAATTTGTAAGATATTGATATATAAAGCATTTTATAAATAAACTATGTATTGAAATTGGAATTGATTTAATACTTTTTAGATATCAATGGAAATGATTTCATTAAAGAAATCTATCAATTACAAGCTACTTAGATGCTTATAGTTTTTTATCGCTAACAAAACAGACGTTATTTATAATTGTTTAGCGAAATACTTAAATTATGTAAAAATGTGTTGTACGTTTTCGGAGGAATTGAAATGTTTAAAGGGAAAAAAACAAAGATACTATTTTGTCTACTATCTTTACTTTTAATGATTAGTTTTATACCAGCATGCGGTGGTGGTGGTGGTGGTGGTGGTGGTGGTGGTGGTACAGGTGGCAGTGCTCAGCAACCTGTTAATCCTCAGGTCGATGGAATTTCACCACACGATGCTGATACAGAAATAGCACGAATGTCACGAATTCATATTAAATTCAATAAAAATATGAATTGGTCGACAGTACAAACAGGTGGAATTGTTCTTGAAAAAGTGACAGCAGGACCAATATACACAAATATTCCAGGAACTGTTTTTGATTTCGACATCAGCACTTTCACTGCTTTCTTTGAACCTGATGATACAAATGGCTTAGATGCTAGTTCTGATTACAGAGTTACTGTAAAAGCAAGCTGTGCTGATAATGATGGAAAAACAATAGGTGCTGATTACTCATGGGATTTCAGTACTGGAACTGACAATTATTACACTATAACCGGTACTGTAAGGTATCAGGATATTCCAGCTACAGCTACAGGTCTCGACTACGGAAATATGGTATACAAGCCTGTTAGAAGCAATGAAGTCGAAACCTACGACGAATTCGGAAATAACCTTATGGTTGTATACACCAACGAATCAGGTGTTTATTCAAATACATTTGTCAGGAATAAATATGTAGATGTTCTTGTATTTTCAACTATTGGTTATTTAAAGTGCTCAACAGTACCTCCTCCAGAAGTATCAGTAAAAGATAACACTAACAGCAATGCTCTTTATGCTATTAGAAGAAGTGGTTTTACACTTAGCAGTTCCGCTTCAACCACAATTGATTTTGATATTGATAGTGGATGGTCTTATACTGGTACTCTACTTGATAGTCGCCGTTTAGCAGCTCCTTTTGCGATTCTTGATACAGTATATACTTCTATGTTATCTTTTTCCAACGCGCCAGGAATAACTTTTGACGATTTTAATGGCAAAAATCTTAATTTATATTGGAGTATTAATAATATAGCATCGTCTGGAAATACAAGTGATGGTAATATTAATACATCACATTATAATCCTAATGAAAATGCTATATACATCCTGGGAAAAGAAAACAATGATACAGATGAGTACGATTCACATGTAATTGCCCATGAGTGGGGGCATTATTTTGAAAGTAATTATAGTAGATCTGACAGCATTGGTGGTTCACACAGTTCAGGTAATTATTTAGACCCAAGATTAGCTTTTGGTGAAGGATTTGGCAATGCAATAAGTGCAATAGTTCTTTATCCTGATTCAATTTATTGTGATTCGTACGGGTCAGGTCAGAATTCAGGATTTGGTTTTAATCTTGAAGACAATTCAGTAACAAATCCAGGATGGTTTTCAGAAGGATCAATACAATCTATCATTTATGATCTTTATGATCCAGATATTGATGGAAATGATACCGTTTCATTAGGATTAACGCCTCTTTATAACGCTCTCGTTGGTGCTCATAAAACAACCCCTGCTTTTACAACTATTTTTTCTTTTATTAAAGCATTGAAAGATAACAGCAACGCAACTATTTCAGGAAACATTGACACCCTTGTTGGAGATCAGGATATTGATATAGTTACAAATATATATGGTTCTACAGAAAGTCATTCTGGTGGAAATGCTAATCATCTTCCTATCTATAATGATGATATTGATATTGGTGTAACCAGTGCAGTTGTCAATCTAAGAGTGGATTCAGCATCAAACACGAATAAACTACCAGCAATAAGATACTTGACGTTTTCGGGGAATGGAAACAATGTAAATGTTTCTGCAACATCGTCTTTTGATATCATATTAAAAGTATATAAAAACGGAACCCTTCTTGGTTCTTCCGATGCATATTATAGCGGAACAGAAATTGTTAGCAACATACCTACTGTTGGTTTAGAAACATATACTATTGAGATCCGTTCTTTAAGTGTGGAAAGTACTTATAAAAGCGCAACTGTTAGCGTAAATTAAAGGTGTAAAATATGAAAAAAGCAAAATATCTATTAGTAGTGTTATTATTGTTGTTGGCTTCTACATTATATGGCAAGGGCCAGGCACCCATTGATATTAATTACGACGTTTTTGAATCCAGAGCCGTAGTTACTCTAACTTTCAATGCGGATGCTGATAACGTAAATATTAATATTAGTAGCGTTGATAACATTGACATATCAACTTCTAAGGTTGTTATAAATGATGAATCTTTTAACAAAGATGATACCAGAGAATTTGATGTTGAATTTACTAAAAAACAAGGAAAATCATATATTGCAATTTTTGTTACAGGTAAATTCAATGGGATCAAAATGTACAAAATAATAAATATTCAAATTGGTAAACGGACAAATAGTACTAAAATAGAAATGATGAAACAGCTTAAAACAAATAAAAAAGGTAAAAAAGTAATTATATATGATTTAAAAAAATAAATAGAAGCTGATGTGGTGAACCAAAGCCCATCTTCTGTTATTTCCTTATTTTAAAGTAATTCTTTTTATGATTTAAATATAAAAAGGCAGGTTAATTAAAACCTGCCTTTTTTATTTGTTCAAAAACAACTACTAATACGCTCTTACCAAGAGGAAGTGCTTAATGATGAAACCAACTATAACAATATATAATATATCCTAAAAACAAAGAACCAATTGAACGGAATCTCTAATAACTGTCTTTTGATCGAACTACTATATTTTTGAGAAAAAGAACTGTAATAAAATCAACCTGTTATTTTTTCCTCGGCCTTGTATTTCAATCAAAATCTTAATTATCAGAGATTTCCTGAAATGAAAATTAATAAAAGGATTTTCATGTTTAGTCCCAGTAGTCAGCTATAAAGATGAATCTAATAAAATTTCAAAAGTACTGGACGAAAAATGTAGAGAAAACACTGATAAGTAGGGAAAGATTATAATTCCAAAATATTTCTTGCGTCTTCAACACTTGCAATATCTCTGTCTAACTCATTTGCAATTCTGACGGCCCTTTCAATTAATTGTGTATTTGATTCTGCAAGCTCTCCTTTCAGGTAGTAAATATTATCTTCAATTCCAACACGAATATGCCCACCCATTGCAATTGCATGGGTTAAAAGAGGTAGTTGGAATCTTCCAACACCTGCAACAGACCATGTCTGATTTTCACTTAGCCTTTGAGTTAACATCAGAAGGTCGTGGATAGTCCCACTCATACCACCGGGAACCCCAAGAACAAAATCGATATGAAACTTTTCTGGTAGTAATTCCTTTTTAACAAATTTTTCAAGAGTATCCATCATGCCATAATCAAATATTTCAAGTTCCGGAAAAACGTTATATTTTTGAATATTCCTGGCAATTTCAGTAATAGTATCAAAGCTATTTTCGTAGATCTCTTCAGCAAAGTTCATTGTACCCATGGAAAGAGTTGCCATCTCGGGTTTTAAAGACAGAGGAGCACAGCGTTCCGCAACATCTGTCCCAACGGCTCCGCCTGTAGAATACTGAATAATACAATCGCATCTTTCCTTAATTTTCTCTGTGACCTCTTTAAAAATTTCAACACTTTGTGATGGCTTACCATCTTTATCACGAACATGTAGATGGATTATTGATGCTCCGGCACCAACAGCATCTTTTGCTGCATCAGCTATCTCATCCGGAGTTAGAGGCAGATTTGGATAGATATCTCTGGTTAACTCAGCTCCAACCAGAGGGCATGAGATAATTAAAGGGATATTCATTCTAATACCTCTGACTTTCTAAGGGTGTGACACAGGTTCCAACAGCCTTGCAAACAATAATAGGATCTTTAAGAAGTTCCGCCGCTGTTTCCCCAGCATCTGGTTTTGGAATTATAACTTTTCTTGCTTCAAACTCCATGTTTCGTGAAGTATTACCAACTTTTGTAATTTTTCCAACAGCCTCAATAAAGTCACCTGCGTAAACAGGGGCTAAAAATTCTACTGAACTGTAAGCTCTGAAAAGTCCCTCATCTCCATCCAGTTGGATTAAAAGTTCAGTTGCCAGGTCTCCGAATAAGCCAAGCATTCTTGCACCATCCACAAGATTTCCTGCATAATGTGCTTCATGGGCACTGATTCTTAATCTTATTTTTGCTTCATAGTCATTATTCATATTTAATATCCTTTATTTTTATACTTTTTGAACTTTTATTATTTATACAACAAAATTATTCCTTAACCAGACAAGTAACAATATATGAAGCTACCTGAGAGGGGACCGTTCCAGCCCCAAAACCTGCGTCATAGCCTAATTCAATGGCTAAATCATTTGTAATTCTTGGGCCACCAGCTATTACCAGAAATTGCTTCCTGATTTTTTCGGCTTCCAGAAGTTCAATCAATTCAGTAAAGTTCCTGATATGAGCGTCCTTTTGAGTCACAGTCTGGGATACCAAAATAGCATCAGAACCGTTTTTAAGAGCACTTTCAACAAGCTCTTCACATGTTACCTGTGAACCAAGATTAGTAGCATTTATCTCCGGATATCTTTCAAGGCCATAATCTCCATCATAACCTTTCATATTCATTATGGCATCTATTCCGACAGTGTGCGCATCAGTACCTATTGAAGCTCCCACAACATTAACTTTTCTGTTTATCTTCTCCTTAATCAGAGAATTAATCTCATAATAATCATAAAATTCGGTAGAGACTTCAGATGCTTTTACACTATCATAATCAATAGAAACTGATGCTTTGCCGAATATAACAAAATATGTAAATCCTTCTGCAATCTCTTCTGCATGGGCGATTGTAACATCTTCTATTTTTAAATTGTTTGCATATATCTCGGCTGCTTTTTTCGCTTTGGCTCCATTTGTAACAGGTAATGTAAATGAGAGTTGAACAATACCATCATCAATTGTATCTCCATAAGGTTTAATAAGATTACCCATTTATTGTACCCTCCTTTTCCAGCATTTCAAGAATAGGATTTGAATAATCTGAATCTTTCAGAAATACCCCATCTAATCCTTTACCTCCAGTATCAAGTCTTTTGATACCTGCAAAATACCCTTCTGAAATAGCTTCCATTAATCCAATATCATTTACTTTTTTTAGAAACTCTTCCGTTTCATTTAAAACAGTCTGAGCTCTTTTTGCGATTACTCCATCCTCTTTAAATTCAATCTCATCCCCTAAATCTCTGGCTGTATCAAAGATATAATTAACATTTGATAATGACTGGAATCTGTCCTGCATGAGTGGTGTATGGATCGCTTCTGTTAAAATTCCACATAGATGAATTCCCTGACCTGTTGTTACTGAAGCAAGGTTAAACATTGAGTCCATACATTGTGAGAAGAATATATCGCAACTTTTGTATTTTGTTGGTGGCATATATTTAAGAGGTGCATCTGGAAATAACTGTCTTGCAAGTTGAGCATGGGCCAACTCAAAAAGAAAACCATTTTTTACCTTTGGGTCTATCTCAAATGCATGCCCTAAACCGAGTTGCTCATCAGTTAGAAGTGAGTTTTTACCCATAGCTTCATTTATAAGCTGCGATGATGTAACAGTATATGCATTTTCAATTGCATCTGAAGTGGTAAGATAATTATCCTCCCCGGTATTTATAAGTATTTTTGCTCTTGAGCAAATCAACCTTGAGAAATGCTGATCAACAAAGGTTCTTTTTTTGTTAATATCTCTAAACAGAATACCGTACATGGAATCGTTTAAAAGCATATCGAGATCTTCAATTGCAGCGCAAGCTGCAATTTCTGACATACATAATCCTGAAGCATAATTTACAAGCCTTACATATGTCCCCTTTTTTTTACTTGCTTCATCCAGAGCCTTTCGCATTATTTTGAAATTTTCCTGGGTTGCAAATGTTCCTCCAAAACCTTCTGTTGTTGCTCCATATGGAACGTAGTCAAGCAGAGATTGAGCAGTACTTCTAATCACTGCAATTATGTCTGCACCGGAAGAAACTGCTGCCTTTGCCTGGGTTCTGTCCTCATAAATATTACCTGTTGCAACAATCATATATTTAAATGGTTGTTCAGGCAGAGGTGTTTTTTCCTGTTTTTTACTTTTGTGAATCCTTGAACTATCTAACGTTTTTAACGCTTCCTTAGATAGTTCGATCTCTTTACTTTCAATATCTGCTCTTGAAAACTCATTAATCTCGCCAAATAAAATATTTCCCTGGCAAATTAATTCTGCTGTATCCATTGCATCTCTTTTTGATGCAAGCATTGAGGCTGCAAAGAATTTTGATACACCCTTACTTAAGAGATCTTTCTCTTTCAGTTTATCAACAATAAGGTTCGGGTATGGCGTTCCTTCCTCATCAGTTCCATCAACCCCGTATAGTCTTAAAACTGTTCTTTCAACAGAGACAGATGAATTTCCATCAATAACATTTTTCTGAACGCTGTCAGCAATATCTTTTGCGTAGTTTTTTACTCTTTTTACCTGCTCCTGGTCTAACTTAATTTGAGCCATTTTTAACTTCCTTTTTTTAATTCTTCAGATATTTTTGCTCTGATATTATCAGTGAGTGGAAAATGTAATGCTATTTCAAATGGTTTCTTATTTGCATCAGATACTTGCTCACCAGATTTTATAGCCTCTACAATATATGGAGTACTTTCCATAAGATCACTCAAATTTAATTTTTCTTTATTAAACTCTGAATCCTTCATTTTAAAAAGTCCAATACCATTTACTTCTGAAATTTCTGTGTAGTGTGATGACACAAGAAGTGTAAAATCCTTATTTTTGAATTCATCTAAAAAAATTTTTGATAGTTTTGCACCGTTTAAAGGATCTGTGGTCATAAAAAGTTCATCGCACAAAATAAAAGAACCGTTCTTCCTTTCCTTTGTCAGAAATATTAATTCCTCAGAAAAACCTGAAGTTCCTGTTTTTATATCTCCTGAAGATTTCAGGTTCAGATCAATATCTGAGGGATAGTTTAAAACTACCTTTTTTGCTGGAACCGGAAGCCCAAATTTTATTAATATCATTAGAAAATAAAGGGTTTTAAGTACTGTTGTTTTTCCACTCATATTAGCTCCTGATAAAACACTTGCACCATTTTTAAGGGTGATATCAAGTGGAACCATTTTATTATTTTTAAGTTTTTCAAGTTGATGAAGACGTCCATTTTCAACCTTAATACCGTTTTGGTCTGTAAATTCAGGAAAGCATAGGTTATGTTTTAATGATGCACCAAGAAGTACATACTGAAATATTCTAAAATTTCGTTTACTTATGTATCTTTTAAACTCTTCAAAATAAGGTGAAAGAGAGTTATTTAAGAGGATCAATTTCTTCTCCATCTCCTTTTCAAGAGATTTGATAAGGCATTTTTTCTCATTTAAAATATTATTTAGTTCAGTTCCTGGAACAATATTAACTATGTAAGCATCAGCAGTTTTTTTTACTGAAATATCTTTACTCCTGCCAAAAGTTCTTAGATCTGTATCAATTGGTATCTCTTTTGGATAAGGATATATAAACTTAAGTTTTGTTTCTATAAAAACTCTTTTCTCAAGTTTTACTACACCATTTCTGAAGTGGTCTTCAAGTTCTCTTATTTGACCTCTTAATTCCTCTTCAACCGGGTTGTATTTTATTTCCCGATAACTGTTTTTTGTATATTGACAAAGTATATCCTCCATTTTTAAGCAGGTCGCTTCGAATTTGTTATCAACTGGAAATTGAATCTCCATTCCGAAAAGTTTTTTATGAATTTCAATAAAATGGCCAAGTTCAAAGAGATGATACTGATCAAGGTTTTCATCTTCAAATCTATGAATTAACCCCTCTAACTTAGGGATTGTTTTGCACATTTCAATAAGATCTAACACTTTACTACCACTTTTTTCTATTTGGGAATTTAAATATGAAAGATTTTGGAAGTGTCCTAAACCCTCACTTTTATCAAGGGGATCAAGAATTTCAAATCCCAGATTATTAGGTGAGAAATCAAAAAGCTTTAAATAATCACTAAAACCCAATTGTTTATATATATCTTTTGGAATGGTATTTTGTCTGATAGAAAATTTCATATCGCCCGCCTGAAAATATTTTGAACAGGAATATTTTCCGGAAACTCAGGAGTAAAATGGGCCTCCTGCTTCAGGAATATTTTTTTGATAATAACTTCATTCAGTATAAAGATATTTTCGTTTTTAATAAATCTGTTTGAAACAGAAACATTTTGATATTGGGTAAAGTTATCTAAAACTATAGATATGTTCTTGAAAAACATAAGAAAACCATAAAAAGATTTTGAAAGAGCACCATTTATGTAGATTATGAGGTTTTTATCTTTAAACTCCTTAATATTATCTTTTAAACTATTATCCATAAAAGGAATTTCAGTCCCTCTATATAGAAGATTCCCCTCATCATCTATGATAAGTGATTTTGTATTTTTATCTCTGTTTCCTATAATTAATTCTCTTTTTTTTGGGGGACATATCGCAAGTTTTATACTTTTTAAAATATCATTTGCTTTATTTATCTGTTCCGCTCTTTCAGTGACCAGAAATGAGAAGTAAAAGCCATCACTAATTTCAGGCATACCTAAAAATTGCCTGTCTATTGAGCCATCTATAAGAAGAAAGGTATCAGGAATAAAAAATTTTATGACTTTTTTTATTTTAAGGATGTCCTTTCCATTATTTGGTCCTTCAAGAACGATTTCAGTGTCAATAAGAGTTTTTCCAAAAAGGTAGCTTTTTCCAAATGTACTTTTGGGAAAGATATGTATTATTTTGTATTTTCCTGTAAGCTCATTTAAATGATCACAGGAAGTAACAAAATAGCTGTCTCTTGCAACTTTTATCAAAGGTTTATCATGACCTTCATAGGTATCAGCAAACTCTCCATTAATGCCGATGGATGTTAAACAGATCTGATTACCGGATTTAATCAAATCCTGATAAACAAAATTAAATGCTGTGGTTTTGCCGGCATTTTTATCTGAACCTATAAAGGAGTAAGTTTCCATTTAACTTTTCCCGTTTTTATCCCTTTCTCTTCGAACCAGATTAGCTGGTTCAAGATATAGTTTCTCTCCTGAAAGCAGTTTAGCAAGTCCATCAAGGGGTTTATATCTCTTATCCGCACAAATATTGCAGTGACCACAATCTGAAAATACATTTTCCGGCTGTGTATAGGTAGTAATTACCCCTTCATAATTTCTAAGAACAAACCTTCTGTCCGATTGGGAAATAAGATAATTTGGCATTACAGGTATTTTCCCACCACCACCTGGTGCATCAACAACAAATGTTGGAACTGCCATACCAGTTGTATGACCTCTCAAATTCTCCATTATTTCCATACCTTTGGATATTGAAGTTCTAAAATGGGAAATTCCTCTTGAAAGGTCGCATTGATAGATATAATAAGGCTTAACACGAATCATTAAAAGCTCATGCATCAGCTTTTTCATTATATTAGGACAATCATTAACATCTCTTAGAAGTACAGTTTGATTTCCCAACTGGATTCCTGCATTTGCAAGTTTTTCACAAGCACCTTTTGCTTCCTGTGTTATCTCATGGGGATGATTAAAGTGTGTGTTCACATATACCGGATGATATTTTGTAATCATCTCTACAAGATCATCATTAATTCTTTGTGGCATAACAACCGGCATTCTGCTGCCTATTCTTATTATCTCCACATGTTCAATTTCACGAAGGCTTTTTAAAACATACTCAAGTCTTTTCGTTGAAAGAGTTAAGGGATCACCACCTGAAATAAGAACATCTCGCACCTCTTTATGCTGTTTTATATATTCAATGCAATCATCGATCTGTTTTGTTGAGAGGTGTTGATCATTATCACCAACCATTCGTCTTCTTGTACAATGTCTGCAATACATTGAGCAGATATGAGTTACAAGCAAAAGTACCCGGTCAGGATATCTGTGAGTCAGACCGGGCACAGGGGAATCTACATCTTCATGGAGCGGATCTGCATGGTCATCTATGGCAACATCAAGTTCCAGAATTTTAGGAACTGCCTGAAGTCTTATCACACCTCTGTCATAATTCTTATCCATAAGAGAAGCATAGTATGGAGTGATACCCATTTTAAATTTTGTCAGACAATTTTCTAAATCTTTCTCTTTACTCTCATCTATCTCTATAACCTTCTTTAGGGTTGGAATATCCCTGATGACATTCTTCAGCTGCCATTTCCAGTCATTCCAGTCTTCATCACTAACATCTTTGTACAGATCAATATTCCTGTAATTTGATTTCGGGTATTTTTTCATTTTTTTGATCCTTTATAAATACATTTCTTCATATAGCTTCTTTATTTGCTGTGATTCACGAAGAACATTAAGAGCAATTTCGGCATGGCCCTTTGTGTAGCCATTTCCAATAATCATATCTATATCTTTGCAGGCTCCTTCAGCTCCTAATGCTGCTTTAGTAAAGGATGTTGCCATACTGAAAAAATAGACCACACCACGCTCTTTGCACATTAGGATTGAAGCAAGCTCTGTATTTTGTATGTTGACACAATTTATAATAACATCAGCAAGGTTTCCACTGGTTAAATCTCTTATCTTTTCAAAGCAGGAAAGGGCATCTGAAGCATCAAGTTTTATAATCTCATCGCAAAAATTCAATGATTTAAGATCTGCTATCCCCTTTTCGGAGTACTCAATACCAATAACTTTACCTGTAACCCCAGCTCTTCTTCTTGCTTCATAAGCACATAGTATTCCGGATTTTCCACCAGCTCCAATAATGACAACGGTATCTCCCTGTTTAACAAGTCTTGCTGTCTGAGCCGGAGCTCCACAAACATCTAATACTGCAAGGGCAAGTGTGTCTGGGATATCATCAGGAAGTTTTGAATATAGAGAGTTTTCAAAGAGAACAGCTTTTCCCTTAATTTTAACCTGATCAGTATCTTTCTTTACTTCAAGAATTTCATCAATCTTTAATGGAGTCAGAGATAGGGAGACCAGTGTAACAATCTTATCGCCCTCTTTTAAAGTGCATATATCTTTTAGTTTATCTCCAACTTTTAAAATTTTACCTATCAGCATACCACCAGAGCCCGTGACAGGATTATGCATTTTTCCTCTACTATTAACTATTTCCAAAATCTTGTCAGCTATCTTTTGAGAATCATCCCCTGCTTCTTTCTTAATTTGTGTAAAGCTTGCAGAATCGATATTTAAAAAATCAACATCGATCAATATTTCATTGTCCCAGATAGTTGCAAAAGAGTTATCAATTTTCTCTGCTGGCTGAGGCAGAACTCCTTCTGGTTCAATTACTCTGTGACTACCGAAAGGGTTACCATCTTTTTTAATTAGCATTATAATAATTCCTAAATTTTAAATACTCTATTAGGTATCTGTGTTTTAACATGATCAATATGATTTGACCCTGAAGCCATTGACGAAAGAATTGTTGTGTCTGATATTGGAGAACAGTTATCATAAAATACTGTTCCTGTTAATACTCCCATAAGCGCAGTTGATTCTAAAGTAGCTATTGAGACTGCTGTGACCGGTATAGTAATTGGCATGTGTATTGAGTTTGTACCCCAGGAAGTTCCTGTAGCAACTGCAATAATTGGTAAAAATTCACCCGATTGCATTCCTTTTGTAACAGTAATTGAAGTATCCTTACTAGATTTTCCGACTTCATAACTTTTGTCATTATACCATAACCCAATAACTGTGATAAGCATAAAGATACCAATTGGTTGAATTGCATCCATAACTGAACCTTTTAAATCCATCTTTTGGGAGCAGGGTTATCGTCTTCTGAAATAAGTAGTTCTGAACCTTTGGCATATATTTCAACAATTTTTTTGTCCCTGGTTTCCACTTTCAGCATTTTACCATAATCCATACTAAGGATTTTCA
The DNA here is from genome assembly GCA_024226555.1 of Desulfobacterales bacterium. Taxonomy (GTDB): domain Bacteria; phylum Desulfobacterota; class Desulfobacteria; order Desulfobacterales; family JAAELO01; genus JAAELO01. The sequence continues at coordinate 30,430 of JAAELO010000161.1, forward strand.
AAAATCAGATACTTTTTCCTGCAACGCCCCAGCAAATAAAATTCACATACTGTTCTGTAATATCATCAATTTTCAGGTGACTGTCTTTTTTATACCAGTATGAAACTCCGGTACACATTTGAAGGATTGCCATTGCAGCTATCTTTGTATTTGAAATAGCCATGGTCTTTGCAGAGTTTCCATTATTCAGAATTTTAATAAATTTTCCTTCATAGACAGATCTTTTTTCCTGTATTTTCTCTAAATTTTCATTATCAAGACTTCTAATTTCGGTGTCTGTTACAAATGTTTCATCTGTGTCTGTAACGTGATATTCAATATGAAATTTAATTGCCTTTCTAAGTTTTTTTAGAGGATCCTTTATATCCTTAATTTCTGCGTCAAGTTTGTAAATCAGACTGGTCATTGTGTAATCCATAATCTGATAGAGGATCTCCTGTTTAGATGAAAAATGGTGATAGATACTTCCACCCTGAACTCCTGACCTTTTGGCAAGCTCTCTAAGAGTTGAAGCCATAAAACCTTTTTCACGAAAAAGACTTGCTGCCTCCTTTAAAATAATATGCTTACGTGGTGACTTGTTAACCGTCATTATTCTCCCTTTGAATTTTTTAAATTGTGCTGTTTATTAAAAAAAATAAAAACAGACAACATAAAAACATGCAAACTATTATTTTTCCATTTAACAAACTAACGCTTGTTAGGTTTTGTATAGTGAACATTAGTTTTGTGTCAAGAAAAAATATTTAAAATATGATATCTTTTATTTCTTGCGTGCAAGTATATTCAAATGGTTATGCGGTTTTCAAACAATGAATTAGGTTTTGTTTTGATTCTTTTTTTTGTGGATAAAATCATATTTTACTGATAATTGAGAATAAATATTTTCTAATTATTAGAGGTTCCAACAGGAGGGTTTTAATGTTTCTTGTAAAAAAGATAATCTCTGTTTTTTTAATGCCTTTTACATTTTCTCTATTATTCTTACTTATAGGTCTCTATTATCTTTGGTTTACAAAAAAACAGAAAAGAGGGAAGTACTTTGTTTCAGCAGGGTTTCTATCCCTTATAGTGTTCTCTTTTGCACCATTAATAAACCCTCTTCTTTCAGATCTTGAAAGGAACAATACTGTATATGACGGTTCAAAAGTAGAGTATGTTGTTGTTTTGGGTGGAGTAAAAAATTCTGATCCAACCATACCATTATCCAATCATTTAAGTAGCCATTCTTTATCACGTCTTATTGAGGGCATAACAATTCAAAGAAAAAATGCTGGATCAAAACTTATTCTATCAGGATATGGAGCGAATAGTGATATTACTAGTGCTGAAATTATGGAAAAAGTTGCAATTTCTTTGGGGGTAGACCCTGTTTTTATAATAACAGAACCAAATCCAAGAGATACAATAGAAGAATCCATGTATATTAGTAAAATAGTGAAGGACAAAAAGTTTGCTCTTGTAACTTCTGCATTTCATATGAGGAGGGCAAGTGCCATTTTCAAAAAGAGAGGTTTAAACTTTGTAACAGCTCCAACCTATTATATGGTTAAAAGAAGCGGTATTAATCTGGTTCCAAAACCCGGAACTCTTTCTAAAAGCCATACTCTTATATCTGAATGGTTAGGTTTTATATGGGCGAAAATCAAAGGAGAAGCATAGTTATCACTTTGTTTCTCCCTTATATTTTTAGGGGATCTCTAATAACTCTTTTGGCGTAATACTTTGTTATTTCCAAAAATAACTGTAATAAAATCGGCTCGTTATTTTTGGAAATGCCTTGCATTTCATCCAAAATATTAATTATTAGAGGTTCCCTTTATTTAAATTATAGTTTTCTTAGGGCAACGTTGTTAGCATCAATCCAACCCAAGGGTACCACCAGGGTTCATAATGTTATTTGGATCAAAGTGTTTTTTTAATGTTTTTAATATCTCCATCTGTTCATTACCCAGATGTTTTTTCATCCAGGGGCCGATCATTTTTCCAACTCCATGGTGATGGCTTAAAGAACCGCCTTCCATGCATATTTTTTCTATTATACTTTTCTGGAACTCTTTATACTCTTCATTTGTTTTATATTTTCCAATAAAGATAAAGTAAAGGTTTGTGCCCTGGGGGTAGAAATGTGACGCATGGGTCATACATATGGTTTCAGGCCGTTTCTTTATAAGACTCCTAACGTTTTCATGTATTTGATGAATATTATCCCACTTTACACTTGTTTCAAGAGTGTCTATGGTAATATGGAAATCCTGGAGTGAATCTCTTAAGTAGGGATCTGTAAATCTTCCATGTTCCCATTTTTTAACAGGATATCCTGTTAAACTTAAACCACCATTTCGTTTGGCAATTTTTTTCACTCTTTTTTTAATGTTTTTTGCAAAACCTTTTTCACCTTCAGTATGTCCAAGTAATAAACATCTCTCCATTTTTTTGTAGCCTTTAAAAGACATTATCTTATCAAAAATGGTTCCTTCAACGCCATAAAGTTTAAGTGCAACATCTGTTTCCTCAGCATCAGATATTCTCAGCATTGCAGGGTTTCCAAACTCACCCTGTGAGATCTCTTTAGTCGTTTTTACAGCATCTTCCCATGAAGGCATTATAAAACTGAATCTTTGTCTGTTTTCAGGTGTATATCTGAAAATTTTAAGAGTAGCACTTACACAAACTCCAAATGCCCCTTCACTTCCCTTCAAAATATCATTGATTTTAGGGCCTGTTGCAGTAGCTGGAAAATCAATGGTTGAGAAATTACCTTTTGGAGTAACGTATTCCTGACTTAAAACTATATCGTACATATCTCCGTAATATGAGGATTGTTGACCTGAACCAAGAGCGGCAATCCAACCACCTACAGTTGAGAACTCAAATGACTGTGGAAAGTGACCACATGTATAATCCCTTTTTGTTCCATAAATCTCTTTTGCATTATTTAGTATATTTTCATAATCAGGACCAAAAATACCTGATTCAACTGTTACAGTCTGATTTTCTTCGTTTAGTTCTATGACTTTATTCATGTGGGTTTTCATAACAAGAGTAATGCCACCTTTTACAGGTTTGAACCCAAGATTTACTGAACTTCCACCACCATAAACATAGACAGGTATATTTTTATCATTACAATATGCAACTATCTCTTTTACTATTAATTTGTTTTTAGGATGTACTACAATATCAGAGGTTTCAGCAATTTCTCCATCTCTTAAAGCTAATGCTTCTTCAACTGTTTGTCCATGTGAATATTTAACTCTGTCATAGGAATCAATTGAAACATTATCAACTCCTGCAATATTTTTGATATCTTCAACGCATTCAGAACTTATTTTTACTTCCTGGTTTTTTAGTTCAATTACGTCATTTCCTTCAGACAGAATATTAGTAAAATCATCGTCACTCATGTTAAGTTGCTCTTTAAGCATTTTAAACATCCTGATATTTGGATGTTTATAAACATCTTTTGCACCCCATTTAAATATTGATCTGTAGCTTTTTTTAGCAGGTTTGTTCTCTATAAAATCCGGGTAGAAATCTTTCATTTTTTTTCTTCCTTTTATTCTTCAGGATAACCTGTGATTTTTCTTATCTCTTCATAAAAAGGTTTTAATGACTTATACATTTTGAGATATACCTTTTTATAGAGCTTTTTATAAATTCTAACATTCTCTTTATCGGGAATGAAAGTGTTTGAGTAGTGAACCATTTTCTTTATTGCCGTATCATAATCGGGATGGATACCTGTTCCAACTGAAGTTATGATGGCAGCACCAAGGCCTGATGTTTCAGAAGTATTTCCTTTTATTATTGGAAGATTGAATATATCTGCTGCTATTTTGCAGATCTCATCACTTTGGGAGGCACCTCCTGAAACAGCGACTCTTTCTACTTGAACTCCTCCATTTTTTTCTATCTTGTGCATACCGTCAAGAAGGGCAAAGCAAAGTCCTTCAATTACACTTCTGTAGATATGTTCCTTCTTATGGACTTCACCAAATCCAATCATTGCACCCTTTGCTTCCGGGTTTTTGAGACCAGGTCCCCAGTATGGTTGAGTCATTAAACCCATAGCACCCTTTGGTGATCTTCTTAAAAGATTATCAAATTCTACTTCAGGTTCTATACCCTTCTCTTTTGCAATTTCTATCTCCTTTTGTGCAAACTCATTTTTAAACCAGGTAATCATCCAAAACCCTCTGAAAATTTCAACTTCCGGGTTGTAACTTCCTGGTATACATCCCGGATATGGCTTTAAAAAACGCAGGGGTTCGAAATATTTTTTTGTAGTTGTCTGAACAGTAGCTGTCGTTCCGAAGCTTAAACTAACACTTTTCTGATTTAAAACACCCATTCCTATTGTTTCACATCCCTTATCAGATCCTGCTGCAATTACTGGTATTCCTTCTGGAAGGCCAGTTTCAAAAGAGGCCTTTTCTGTTATTTCACCTATAATACCTCCAGGGGGGATTAGCTCCGGAAGTTTTTCTTTCTCAACAGGAAAGAGTAAAGAAGCTAAACCTTTTCCTTTTTCCCACTTCATTTTTTTGTAATCAAATGGGATATATCCAATCTGTGAAGCTATAGAATCTATAAAATTTCCGGTTAATCTAAAATTAAAAAAACCTGATATTTGGAGGTATTTATATGTATCTTTCCATATCTCCGGTTGATATTTTCGAATCCAGTTGCATTTGCCTTCAGACTGGACCTTCAGTAGTACATCGAACATCCCGACAGCTTTATATGCATACTTCATTAAACCTTTTGGAGTATAATTAATACCTGCTTTTCTGTGATCAAGCCATGTAATAATATTTCTTAGAGTTTTTCCATCCTTATCAACATTTACCATACTGGCTCTTTGCGTTGTAACCCCTATACCTGCAATTTTTGAGAACAGTTCAGGACTTCTTTTATTAAGAGTTTTACAGGATTTGCACAAACTATCCCATAACATCTCAGGATCCTGTTCTGCCCAGCCAGGTTTTGATGATATATAAGGTTCATATTCAATTCTTTCGATATCTAGAAGTTCCCCATCTGGGGAAAACAATAAAGCCCTTAAACTTTGAGTACCACAATCAATTGAGAGTATAGTTCTATCCATATTGCTCCATTTAATGTAATATTAAACCATAAGATTTTTTTATCCGGGGATCTTCAACCTTTAGGGAACCTCTAATAACTGCTCTTTTGGTGAAATCCTTTGTTATTTCCAAAAAAAACTGTAATAAAATCGGCTCGTTATTTTTGGAAATTCCTTGTATTTCATCCAAAATTATTAGAGGTTCCCTTTAATAAGATTGATCAATTATTAAAACACAGATCCTAAAAGTTTAAAACTTGAAAAATAAAATTCTATCTGGTATGACCACATACCAGATAGGAAAAATAAAATAAAGCTTTTTATAAATTGGAATTATTTAATGGAAAAAAATAATATAAACTGGGATTTGATTGTTATTGGCGGTGGGGTTACCGGAGCTGGTATATTAAGAGAAGCTGAGAGAAACGGTATCAAAACCCTTTTACTTGAGCAAAAAGATTTTGCGTGGGGGACATCTTCACGGAGTTCAAAAATGGTTCATGGCGGTATAAGATACATGAAAGAGGGTATGTTTGGACTCACATATGAATCCGTTAAAGAGAGACAAAAACTCTTAAAAGAAGCTCCATTTTTAATAAAAACGCTTGGTTTTTTGATGCCAATTTATAAAGATAAAAGTCCTTCAAAGCTTTCAATGTCAATTGGTTTAGCTATCTATGACCTGATGGGGTTAAAGTGGGGGCATAAATTTATCAAAAAAGAGAAAATGAATAAGGTTTTTGAAAACCTTAACAGTGAAAAGCTAAAAGGTGTTTTCTATTTTGAAGATGCAAAAACAGATGATGCAAGGCTCGTCATAAGATTGATTATGGAAGCTGTGCAGGGTGATTCAAAAGCATTAAACTACCATAGAGTAAATTCAGTTAAAAAAACAGAAAATGGATTTTCAGTAACAGCTTTTGATGAAGGTAATAAGAGTGAGATAGTTTTTAAAGGTAAGAATGTTATCAATGCAACCGGTGTATGGTCTGATAAAATATCCAGGCTTCCTTTTAATAACAAACACATCCGTCCACTAAGAGGTAGCCATATAGTTTTCCCTCGTAAGTTTATACCAATTGATGATGCAATCGGATTTTCACATCCTCATGATGGTAGGATGTTGTTTATTGTTCCATGGCAAAATACAATTATTTGTGGAACTACAGACGTAGACCATTCAAACGATCTTAATGATGAGCCATCTATCACAAAAGAGGAGTTTGATTACCTCCTTGAGTGTGTTAACCATTATTTTCCAACAGTTAAATTAACAGATAATGATATAATATCTACATATGCAGGCGTAAGGCCAGTTGTTAGTTCAGGAAATCTGTCGCCTTCTCAGGAGTCCAGAGAATTTATACTTTGGAAAGAGGACGGAATCACATCTGTAACAGGTGGAAAGCTTACAACATTTAGAAAAATAGCAATGGATACCCTAAAAAAGGCTGGATTTAAACTGAAATTAAGGAATCAACCTGTTTTCAACAAGCTGGAAAATACCAAAAATATATATAATATTGAGAACTCTATCTGGGAGAAACTACTTGGAAGATATGGAAATGATGCCCATAAAGTTGTTAAAGATAAGGCGCCGCCTCTTTTAGATTCGATTCCTGGTACAGATTATCTCTGGGCAGAACTTCCTTATACAGTGGAAAATGAAAAAATACATCATCTATCAGATCTTTTACTGAGAAGGGTAAGGGTTGGAAATATTCTTCAAGAAGGTGGTCTTGTTCATCTTGATATGATTGAATCTCTATGTTCAGAATATCTACCATGGGATTCTGACAGATGGAGAAATGAAAAAGATCAGTATATTAAGTTTTGGAGAAAGTATTACTCGATACCTTAAGGGAAACCTAATAATTAGAATTTTTGTTTGAAATTCAGATTATAAAAGCTTTTAGTTTTATAAAATCTCTGTATTAAAAAAAATAACGAGGCGATTTTACACAGTTTTATTTTTTTGAATAACGCTGTAGTTCGATCAAAAAGGCAGTTAGAAGAGACTCCCTTAAATACTTTTCAGGTATGTGCCTGAAACTTTACGTACTGCTGTTAGTGGATGTTTCAGATTCATAAGGCTTTCTGAATGGCCTACAAGAAAATATCCACCAGGACTCAATCTTGAACAAAGTTTGTTAACAACAAGTTCTGATGTTGGGTCATCAAAATATATCAGGACATTCCTGCAAAATATGATATCAAAGTATTCATCAGAAGGGTTGTCTATTAGAAGATTAAACTTTCTAAAAGATACATGTTTTTTTACGAAATCTTTAATTTTTATTAACTCTTTTCTATTGTTTCTCCCTTTTTGAAAATATTTGTGTAGAATATTAACAGGTACATTCTCCGCTCGCTTTTCATGGAAAACCCCTTGCTTCGCCTTTGCAAGAACTGTATGTGATAGATCTGTAGCTATTAGTTGAACATCATATCCCTTCTCAAGAAATTGAACTGTAACTGAGTAGGGTTCTTCACCTGTTGAACTTGCACCACACCATATTTTTATAGGTCTGGTATTAACAAATTTAGGAGCAAGCAGATCAACAAGATATTCGCAACCAGTATTTTCTCTAAAAAAATATGTATGGTTTGTGGTTACAGTGTCTATAAATTCTGCGAATTCCATTTCATCACTTTTGATGGTATTCAGATATTCTTTAGCATTAGGTATTCGCGTTGCTCGCAGGCGCTTCGCGATTTTTGCTTTAAGTAACTCTTTTTTTCCTTCGTGAAGATTAATACCTGAGGCATCATAAATCATCTTGTACAAATATTGGTAATCCCTTTCGCTAATAACCATTTCTTGCATCATATTAAGGGGCCCTTTGAAATTTAGCAGATCAATTTTTAGGTTTTAAGGAAAATATAATTGAAAATCAGCATAATAATAGCAGAAATGCAAATGTTCTGGAAGAAAATTTATTTCAAAATCTAATCGTTTAATTAATCGACACTATGGATAAACTTTGATTTACAGGCTTTGCTATGCGTTTAAGTGTCTGTATATACATGTTAAAAAAAGAATTATGCTATCTTTTTTTGTGGACAAAACAAAATAAAATCATCATACTATTATTTACCTGATAGTTATACCTAAAGAAAATCTATATTAAAAGGAATCTCTAATAACCGCCTATAAAACAAAAGGCTCTGGTTTTGTTTGTTTTAACCGAACTACTTAAGTTGTTTTAAAAGAAAATAAAAACAAAACAACAGAGTATATTATGAAAAAAAACTGTTGTATAACCGGTTCGTTATTTTTTTTTATTTATTTATTTTATAAAACTAAAAGCTTTTATAATCTGAATTTCAATCAAAATTCTAATTATTAGAGGTTCCCTATAAACAATTATTTATACCAGGAGAATTTTATATGTTTCCAAACTCTTTTTTTTATCCTGATTTTAAATTTACCAAAGATCTTTTTGAATATTCAGTTGACTCATACCAAAGATGTATACTGTTCACCGATACTATCAGAGAGCAGGGTACAAATTTTATAGTTGAAAATGAGAAAGGACTCCCACCGGTACTTGATTTTGATTATGAGATAATTTTTAATGGAACAGACTTAGACAGACCTGTTAACTATTCCCTGGCCAGAATAATGCCTGAGGAGGATGATCAGGTAGATGAAGAGGCAAGACCCATTGTAATTATTGACCCTAGAGCAGGTCATGGACCTGGAATTGGTGGGTTTAGAAAAGAATCTGAAATTGGCATAGCTATGAAAAATAATCACCCTGTATATTTTATGATTTTTTTTCAGAAGCCATACCCTGGCCAAACTCTTGCTGATGTGAGCAATGCTGAAATTGAGTTTATCAAAGTTATTGCAAGGCTTCACCCCAAAGCGGAAAAACCTGCAATCATCGGAAATTGTCAGGCAGGATGGGCCGCAGCACTTCTATCAGCAGATAAACCCGGCCTTACAGGACCTCTAATTTTAAATGGTTCTCCTCTTTCATACTGGGAGGGCAAAAATAAAGGAAACCCTATGAGGTACAAGGGAGGTCTTTTGGGTGGTACATGGTCAGCATCTCTTTGTGCAGATCTTGGTAATGGAGAATTTGATGGTGCAAATCTTGTGAAAGGCTTTGAGGATCTGAACCCAGGAAACACTTTTTGGAATAAAAAATACAAACTTTATTCAAATATTGATAGTGAAAAAGACAGATTCTTAAAGTTTGAGAAATGGTGGAATGGTTTTTTCTTCATGACAACAAAAGAGATTCAGTTTATCACTCAGGACTTATTTGTAGGAAATAAGCTTGAAAAAGGGAAAGTGATGCTTGGTAGTGAAAAAGCAGTAGATCTCAAAAAACTAAGAGAACCTATAGTTGTATTTGCATCTGAAGGAGACAATATTACACCGCCTGAACAGGCTTTAAACTGGATTTATAAGGTGTGGGGTTCAGTTGATGAAATAAAAAAACAAAGACAGGTAATAATTTATCTTCTACATAAGGATATAGGTCATCTTGGTATATTTGTATCAAGTAAAACTCTTAGGAAAGAGCATAAAGAGATAATTGAGCATGTTGATCTTGTAAATTATTTAACCCCTGGTCTTTATCAGATGAATATTGAAACAAATGATAATGGTGAATTTGATGTCAGTTTTGAAGCGAGGGCATTTGAGGATATTGATGGTTTTAATCCTGAAACAAAAACTGACGATACTTTTTACTACGTTGATAAAATAGCAAAACTTAACGAGAAAACATATCAGATGTTTATGGGTAAAAACATATCATTACTATCTAATGAATTTACTTCAAAAGTTTTATTTTCATTACATCCCTTAAGATTTGAAAGATATATGTTTTCAGATTTAAATCCTTTTCTTTTACCTTATAAAAATATAGCACCCTTAATATGGAAAAACAGGGTCAGTATTGATGAAAATAACATATATAAATTATGCGAAAAAGAGATATCGAAGTCTATTGTATCGATGCTTGATCTGTACAGGGATCTAAGAGACGAAAGAGAGAGATATCTTTTTAATTCAGTTTATAAAAACCCATGGTTAAAATTTATTTTTGGAAAACCTGAAAACCCTGATATCAAAACGGATATTAAAATGTCTAAAAATAAAATTCAATACTGGAAATCAAAAAGTAAAACAGGTGGATTTGCAGAAGGGATTATCAGAGGGATTTTAGCTCTTAGCAACCTGAAAGATATTACTGAAAAAGAACAACTTATTACTATAAAAAAACTTGTGGATGGTAGCAAAAATTTAACATATCTTGATAAAGAAGACCTTAAGGGTATAATGAGAGATCAGCTGAAAGTGCTTGATGCAGATAATGTAAATGCTATTGATAATTTGGGAGTGTTAATAAAAACCCCTGAAGAGAGATTAGTAGCAATAGAGATATTTAAAACGATTGTTGGAAAGAAGAACAAGGGGACAATCGAAAATAAACTCTTGGCTAATATTTTAATAATCTTAAAAAGCAGAAAAACGCTTCCTTAAGAAAGCGTTTCTCACCTTTGAACTATGTAATTTTTACAGGACTATTGCAATGCGAACAGAATTTTGTATCCCATCGCAGAAATTCATGGCAGATTGAGCATTGCTTAAAACAATTGAAATCTTCATCACGGGATTTTTGTGAAATAGCGAAAATGAGAAACACAGGAATAAGGCACATAAAAAAATACAAAGGAATATTTTTGTCTTTAGTTGCTGCGATTAAAGAACCTATGATACCTGATACAAAAAAAACAATTAGAATAGTTAAAAAAGGATTACTGGTTAGAAACCTTATAAACGAACCAAACATACTTGCCCCCTCAAAAAAACAACAATACGTTAAGACAAGAGGTTAATTGACTTAAGTAATGTTCTCTCTGTTTTGTGTGTAGTTTACGATATGCAAAAAAGATAGTAAAAGTAAAGTGAAATATTGAAAATATTGATTTAGCATTTCTTTTCTATTGAAAAGAAGTATTGTGTTATATCTTATAGTGTAAGTATTTAAAGTGTATTATAAGAATTTATGTTTTGAGAAAAATAGAAAGTAAATATTTAATTTTTTGTAATATAAAGCTAAAAATTATCTTCCAAACAAGTAATTTTTACATTTTTCCAAATGTAGGTTCCCATGAATTAATTGAAAATCCTAATAAGAGTCATATACCCATCAAAATTTTAATTATCTGAGGTGCCTTTAAATCTTTACCATACAAGATTTTGTCTTCTATTTTAACTGCCGGAATACCTTTTATTCCGTCTTTTATTGTGGCAAGAGGATGCCTTAAAACATCAATTTTTTCAACTTCAACATCGGTTTTTGATTTAACTACTTCAAGCTCCCGATCCACAGGAGCACATCTTGGTCAAATTGAAGATTTATATAGTTTTATAATCATATTCACAGTCTCCATTTATTCAACTACATTATTTGAAAGGGTACCAATTCCCTCTATTGTTAAGTCCAGTTTGTCCCCATCTTTTAAAAAGATTTGTGGGTTTTGTGCAAATCCTACACCGCCTGGAGTACCTGTTAGAATTACTGTCCCTTCAATAAGAGTCATGTCGCAAGAGAGTAGTTCAATTAACTCATAAACTGAGAAGATCATATCTGAAGTATTGGAATTTTGCATCACTTCACCATTTAAAACTGTTTTGATATTCATATTCTCAGGATCTACATCTTTAACCATAACCGGACCAAGTGGACAAAAAGTATCAAAACTCTTACCTTTTACCCATTGCCCACCATTATTGAATTGCCATGTCCTTGCTGAAATATCATTTCCAATTGTGTATCCTGCAATGTAATTATTAGCATTCTCTTTACTTACATTCTTTGCATCTTTACCAATAACTACCGCAAGTTCTACTTCATAGTCTACCTGTAAAGGATCAATGCAGGATTCAGGCAGTTTAATGTCATCGAATGGATTGGCAATTGAAGCTATATTTTTCATGAAAATGACCGGATATTCAGGAATGGGCAATCCTGTTTCATTTGCATGTTGTCTGTAATTCAATCCAATGCAGATGATAGATGTTGGTTTAATTGGGGTAAGGAGTTTTATTACTTCACTTTTGTCCTTTGTTTTTCTGAAGGATTTAAAAGGGCTGCCGTCAAGTACTGTTGCATATTTTCCGTCAAAATCTGTACCATAAAAAGTATTATTGCTTTGATCTGTAAACCTGATTATGTCCATTTATCACTCCTTTAGATCCATGAATCTTTCCCTGTTAATTTTTAGGAACTCATTTCCAAAATAGTAATCATCAAGTAATCCTTTTGTCCCATAGCCTAAAATACAATAAGCAATGTATATGGCTTCAATTGTAGCAAGGCCTTCATCCGGATCAGTATTGTCCTTTGAACATCTTGGATATGCTGTTTTAAAATATGGAAGTGATCTGGCTGTAACATCTCCATAAATTTCTTCCATGTCAGGAATATATCGCCAGTTACAGTCAAGAATTAAAAGTCCCTTGTTTGAATCTGATTTTGAAAGTAAAGGGCCTTCTGTTGAGAGTCTCATATATGAGGAGATATTTTCAGCGGTCTCATTCGGAAATGAAACAAACTGAAATCCATCTTTTTTTGTAAGAGGTTGCACAGAACACTTTTGTTTGCGTTCCTTCCTATGTCTTACAATTATTGTTTCAGTATACATTTTATTATCCATTAAGTTACTACTAGAATGCCCTTTAAAAAAGCGTATCTTATTAAATCTGCTATTTTATTGGTTTTCATTTTTTTCATTATTTTAGATCTGTGATTTTCAATAGTTCTTGGACTAAGATTTAATTCAGTAGCAACGTCTTTATTGGAAAGTCCCTTTGCAATATATTTGATTATCTCTATCTCTCTTTCTGAAAAAGAGCTTAAAGGAACATTGTCAGGAGATTTAACTGCTGGCTGCTCCTGAGAAAGTTCCATTGCAAGATCCACATTAATAAAACTTTCACCACCTCTTACTTTATTAATTGCTGAGAAAAGTTCTATATCTGAATTTTCCTTGAGCAAAAAACCATCCGCACCAGCTGATATTGCAGTATTCATATACGCCCTGCTTTTGTGCATTGTCAGCATGATTATCTTTATCTCAGAATATTGTTCTTTGATAATCTTGAGTGCTTCAATTCCCTTTAAATTAGGCATGGAGATATCCAGAAGTATCATATCCGGGGTTAGTTCTTTTAAAAGTTCCATAAGCTCAGCACCATCATTTGCTGTGCCAATAACCATCATATCTTTTTTGCTGTTAATGAGTTTCTCCATTCCCTGAAGAAACATACTATGATCATCTGCAAGAATAATATTATATTTTTTCACATAAACCCCTTATATATAGGTATGGAAAGAATTATTTTAGTTCCTTTTCCTCTTGTACTATCGATAGTCAGATCAGCCCCTATCATTCTGGCTCTTTCTTCAATTGCAGTAAGGCCAATACCTCTGGATTCCGGGAACTTCAAATTCATATTGTTATAATCAAAACCAACACCATTATCAAAAACAGATAACATAAGATTATCCCCAAATTCAAGGACTGAAAATTGAACAACATCTGCTTTGGAATGTTTAATAATATTAGTTAGAATCTCCTGAAGCAATCTATAAATATTTGTTTGAGTATCTTTTGAGAAAAAAGTATCCATATTCAGGTTAAAAGACATTTTCTTGGTAACACTTATTTTATGCTGGCTTGCAAAGTTCTCAAACATCCACTTCAGAGTTGTTCGGAGTCCAAGATCTTCAAGAATAGATGGGCTTAAGTCCCTTGAAAGCCTGCGTACATTTTCAATTATTTCATCTATATAAGAGATCATGTTCTCACAGTTCTCTACAGCATATTCATCCTTCTCTTTTAAATTGTTCTTAATATATCTTGCATTATGTTTCAGAATAGCCAGAGATTGCCCCAATTCATCGTGAAGCTCAAATGATAATCTTTTTCTTTCCTCTTCCTGAGAATAAATAAGCTTTGTTGACAGATTTCTTAATTTTTCCTTGGATTTTTTTAGAGCATCTTCTCTTCTATTTAAAGTTTCTGTGAGTTTATTAAATGCAAAAGCAAGTTTTCCAACTTCATCATCGTAATATATCCTGATCGGTTCAAATTCTTTTCCTGAATCCAAAGCCTTGACACCATTCGTAAGCTGGATAAGAGGATCTGTAAATTTTCTTACTGTGTAATAAAAAAGCAGCAATCCTAATGCCCAGAAGAATACACCTATGGTAATACCACCAGTACGAATATTTGAAAGCTGCTTTTTTAAAAACAACTTACCTTTAACAACACATACATAACCAATCGTATTTTCAGTTACTGTAGGATTGAAAAAGTCCATATTAGGATTTGTAACTTTTGAAACAACTGTCTCCCAGAAAAATATATACTCTTCCGCTTCATAGGTTGCTGATCTGTTATTTCTGATTTTTAAAAATTTTTTACCATCATCAATGTTTTTATTTTGAGGTGTTTTGATTTTCTGAAAAATCTTCCTACCAGATTTATCATAGATGGAAGACTGAACAACATCTTTTTGGTTCATTACTAATCCTACAGCATTTTCCAGCATCTCCTTATTTCCTGAAAATATACCAAGCCTTGAATTTTTAGCCAGAACTTCAGCGTAAAGTTTACCATTGCCAAACAGGTATTCTTTATAATTTCTGGTTTGAATAGTTATGAAAAATGCGCAGAGCGAGCCTATTAGGAACGTTGTAAATATTGTAAAAACGATAAAAGCCTTTCTTCTAAAACTATCATTAAATGTTTTGGTTTTGAATAAAGGCATATCTCTTCTATTAACAATAGGTTACAGAAAGTTTACTTCTTGGTAACAATTTTCATAGATAACATAGAATTTTTACAAGGTAAACTTTTTCAAACATACTAAAATAAAAACCTTGTAATTTTATTTAAAATATCTTTGTTTCTGATGAAACTTTTATTTCAGCTTCCCTATAATCTTTCAATTTTCATAAAGGTCTGGAATTATTCTTACCATCTAGTTGTTTTAATTCATAGAGTGCGGGTATATTTAAGTTGATTTTAAATTAAATGGTATAAACAATATAAATTAAAAAAAAATCCTAACTTGATCCTAAGGAGATTTGATGCCCAATGTACTCGGATTTTCAATTTTCAGTTTTGACCTGAATTTTTTCAACAGAAGTTCATATTTAGTTGATTCAACTGAAAGAATCAGGAAATTCGTTTGTTATCATCAAGGAGAATTTATCCAGTATGCCTTTCTTGCTGGTGAATTACATAAAAAAATGAAAGACTCATTAAATAGTCCAAATCCTGACAAAAAGATTATTTTACGTTTAAAAACAGATCTTGTGTATTGAGACTTTTTTTAATGTTACACTCTTTAACAACAGCCTTCATAGCCTGTTGCACACTTCCCACATTCATATGGATTATGGCATTGTGAAGTTCATTTGTGGATTTTGCATTTGGAAATAGAAATCTTGGATTGCGGTGTTTCTTCCATAGAGTTCTTAATGCATGATAAGTAAAATCCGGTAAAGGTACAAATCTATCTTTGTGGCCCTTACCATTTCTTACATGAACCTGTTTACGTTCTCCGTCAATATCACTTGTCTGAAGGGATATTGCTTCAAACAGCCTTAGCCCATTGAATATACTGTTATTTTTAATTCAAATCGGTCGAAAGTGAGGTCATACACTGCGAAAGAGAATTTATTTGATTTTAATTTAGAGGTAGAATGCGTTAATGGCCTTCCAACGCATCTTTACATGGTTTTACCAACTATTTGAAAAATTCAAAGCCCTTGGTATTTTACTCAAATTATTTGATTTATTTCTTTTCTCTAATCAAATATTGTTGTGACCGGTGCGTTCTGAAAAACAAGAACGATACCCTACGATAATCTTGTCAATTTTAACTATTCTTGAAATTCTGAAATTGCTGTAACATAATCAAAAAAAACGCATCCTACTTGGACTATAAAAACTAAAATAGCAGAAAAATTGGATATTAAACAATATATACAGTATCTTATAAAATTTAAATGCTTGCAAAATGAGAAATATTTCGCTATAAAAGGGCCACATTTCAAAAACATTAAAAATGAAAGATCTAAAGGTGTGTATCAATGTTCAAAAAAAGTATTGTAGTATTATTATTGGCTCTTCTTGTGGGTTGTTCTTCAAAAAATGGAAGCCCTTACAATTTAACAGAAGGTGCTAATCTTCCTGAAGTTAAACAATATAAAGTTGGAGTTGTAAATATAAATCTTGTTAAGAAATATGATAATGAAAAATATCCTAATCAGAAAGCTTTGAAAGAGTTGTTTGTATCAAAAATAAAAACTGAATTAACAAAAAGAGCTATATTTTCAGAAAATTCTAAATATGTTTTAAACCTTGACGTTGAATATAGAAGAATATTTATGGGTGAAGCATTTGGAATGAAAAGTAAATTTGGAGGATCAAGATTTAAATATAAATCTGATATTAAATCAAAGGAGCTACAGCTTGGCTCTTATGAATCATCTGAATTTGTTGCAACACATGGTCCTTTCGGCGCTTTTTGGCGTGCGGCAAAGATGTATACTGGTCAAACAGGGATAGAAGAAGAAGTAGAAGATATTGAAGTTTACGTAAAATTAGTTGTAGATCAGCTTCCATAATTTGATAAAAAAGCCGGCTTCTTA
Organism: Desulfobacterales bacterium; assembly: GCA_024226555.1. Classification (GTDB taxonomy): domain Bacteria; phylum Desulfobacterota; class Desulfobacteria; order Desulfobacterales; family JAAELO01; genus JAAELO01. The sequence continues at coordinate 47,212 of JAAELO010000161.1, forward strand.
GTCGGCTTTTAATGTTGCCTCTAATAAGATATAATTCAAATAATTCCATGAATAATTTTGATTATATCTAAATGGGATGAATGCAAGGATCTCCTACAAAACCATTTTTCTTTTTTAAATTATGTTTTGACTATAACCCAGATGTTGCAGTTATCAAATTTATTGGTCGTAGAAGGGCTTTTCTATACAATAACGATTTTAATAATGATGGTATTTATGATCTTTCAATAAAGATTGTCGAGAAAGATCGGATTTGTTCAAGATATATCTTTTTTAAAGTTGATAAGAACAGGCACATCAAGAGAGTTAATATCTCTTTTAAGTGGGGAGTTGGGACTTGTCAAAATAGATTTGTAGAATTTATTGATATCAACAGAAAAAATTATATTCTGTATTATTCTAATAATGATGCACACAGAAATTCCTCATCCAGATTAGAGCTTTTTGATTTGGGATTAAATAAAAGTATTGAAGAAGATGGAGCAACACAAACGAGTTCATCAGTGGTAACTTTATTAAATATTGCATCATCAAACTGTGCGTTTTTGAAAACTGCATCTTTGGTGGCATTATTTTGAATTTCTCTTACATCATTTGGAGACAGATCTTCAATCACTCCCCCAGTTTTTCTTCCAACTATTCTATTCTCTTCAATAACAAGTTCTTCTGGTTCATTGTCAAGATCTGCTTTTAAAATAGTATTAGCCGAAAAATCACTTCGAATAACAGGACTTTCCATATTAATTTGTGCAGTTACATCTGTTGCATTATCAACTGCAATTATTAAATTTACTACTTGTTCTACTACAGCATAGGATTCCGCTGGTAAAAAATCTGCATCACTTGAATAGCAGTATAAAAACAGAATCTCTCCAACATCAGGATCATTTGCATAAAGCCCAATCTCTTTTACAGAAAACCCTTCACTAAGACTTTCATTTGTATATGTAATTGTAACTTTCGCATTCCCGGTTCCCTGTATATACTCTTTTTGTTGTATCTTTACATTTGTTGAAACATGTTCTAACAGATTTGTAGAATCGGCAGGGGATTCACCTGAACCACCTCTCCCGATCTCAACTTTTGTAAAATCAATTACAACTCCTGTTTGTGCTTTTGCTATTAAGGCCTTTCCGGCTGTTGTTATTTCATATGTATAACTCATTTTACATCCCTTAAGTTTTTATAATGTATTGTACGGATACGTTTCTTGGCCTGGTTTCATTACCACCACTTGGCCCAGTAACTTGTCCTTGTGTATTTGCTGTTGTATGACTTCCATTAGCATCAACAAAAGTTATATTCCCTGGTGTTCTTACTACATTAGGGTGAGTATGTGTTTCATATTGATGACTCTGTTTTGTCCCAACATTATCCTTTGTTGTTCCATCACCCCTATTTGTTCTGGATAACCTATCAGGATCATTACCAGCTCCATTATCCCAACCCCTAAGAAATTCTCCCCTATAATCAGGAAGATTAAAGTGTGTAGAATCTACACTTCCATATCCAGTACCAATCACAGAAAAAAGTTTCTCATAGGTTGTTCTTGAAACAGAAGCTCCATTACAACTTAAAAAACCCGCAGGAACATTTGATGTTGGCCATGGAGTTACAAAACCTGTAAGAGATAGAGAATTAAGATTACCGGAATCATCTGAAACCATGAAACCAGTCCCATATTTCTTTAACTGAACATCACCATTTAAAACCGCATTATTTGTGGCTAAATTTAAAATGCTTCTAACATCATTTGGAGATAAATCATTAATATCACCATTTGTTCTTCCGGCTATTGTGTTTTCAGCCATACCGCAAGAAGCAATATTACCGGACTCATCAGATGTTAACAAACCTGCATTATACTTTTTAAACTGAACATCACCATCAACGGTTATATTCTTTTTAAAAAGGGCATCGTTTGTAGCAAGGTTTTGAATCTCTCTTACTTCATCAGGAATAAGATCATCAATCTCTCCCCCTGTTTTTCTACCGATAATTCTATCTTCGGATACTATTAGTACTTCCGGTTCATTATCAATATCAGCTTTTAGAATAGAATTTGCAGAGAAATTATTCCTGATAACAGGAGCTTCAGGTGCAATTTGTGCTATTACATTTTCAGCATTATCAACTTTTATTATTAGATTGACTACCTGTTCTACCTTTGTATTTAAACCTGATGGTAGAAAATCTGCATCACTTGAATAACAATATAAAAAAAGAATCTCTCCAACATCAGGATCATTTGCAAATAGCCCAATCTCTTTTACAGAAAAACCTTCACTTAATCCTTCATTATTATATGTTAAAGTAATTTTTGCCTGATCTGATCCCTCAATATACTCCTTAAACTGTAACTCAACATTAATTGAAACTGTTTCTATTAAACCTGTAAAATCAGCTGGGGTATCAGATATGTCTAAATCTCCTTTACCAATCTCAGCTCTTGTTATATCGATATTAGTGCCAGTTTGAGCTTTTGCTATTAATGCTTTACCAGCATCTGTTATCTCATATGTATAGCTCATTTTATTCCCAACCTTCATTCACATCATATTCAATAATTTCAGATTCAGTGGTTAATTCCCGAACTTTATCCTTATGATTAGCCGCAATGCGCCACAAGTTTTCACAATAACTACTTACAGAATCTGCAAAATCAAGAAACTCTTCAGGAGTACTAAAAGTAATATCCTGATTATCAATAGTTCTCCATGAATTTAAACCATTAGACCATACAAATTTCTCAGGATTTATAGATGTTAAAAGCGCCCTTGATGCTCTTGCAGTGATTTTGTTCTGACTTTCTGAATCTATCTGCCATGTATTATCATTGTATACAAAATGCTCATTAAATTTACCGCTTAATATTCCATCAACTTCCCTGCATCTATCAATAATATGATCAGCAGGATCATAAATCCATGCCAGCCCATTATGCTTCTTATAATAATTGTTTGGAGGTGCTTCTGTTAAGGTTCCAGCTGGAATATCAACATTATATTCCTTAATTTCAGCCTTATCTCCTGAAGAGGTATAGTAGGTTGTTCCCTTATAATCATAATGAACAACCCAGGAAGCATTCTTTACTCCATGATGTGTTGGAACTTCTCCATTTTCATCTAAATATTTTGCGACTCTGTTTTGTGCAACCTCTGGAGGAGGCTCTATTGTTTCGTATGCTCCAATTATTGGTTCATCCAAATGATTTGTAGAATATGTCCCATTTCCGAGATATACACCTGTTTTTCTATCGTATATATAGCTTTTTTGCATTTTTATATCCTTATGTTTTAATAATGAATTGTACATATATGTTTCTTGGTCTGGTTTCGCTTGATGTTCTGGGAGTACCATTTAATCCATCCGTAATGGCTTCTTTTGCAATAGCTCTATCTCTTGACCCAAATTCACCACTCACACCAGTTCCTGAATAAGAACCATTATAGTCAACAATATGATTGTTCTGCTTTTCCCGCCTTACATCATGCCAGTGTCCTTGAAAAGTATCATCTTGCTGAGTTCCAATATTATCACCAGTAACTCCATCTCCTCGGGGATCTCTATCATTAGCATCCGGATCACTACCAGATCCATCGTTCCAACCTCGAAGAAACTCTCCTCTATAATCAGGAAGATTAAAGTTTTCTGAATCCAAACTTCCATATTCGGTTCCAATAACAGCAAACAGTTCTGCATATGTTGTTCTTGAAACTGATGCTCCATTACAGCTCAAAAATCCAGATGGCACTAGTGATGTTGGCCATGGCATTACAAAACCAGCCTGCGAAGTAATATTGCCCGATGAATCAGATGATAAAAAACCTGAGGTATACTTATTAAGCTGCAGATCTCCTTCAACATTCAGATTACTTTTAAATAAAGCATCATTTGTGGCTGTATTTTGAATCTCTCTTACTTCATTCGGAGTAAGGTCATCAATTACTCCCCCTGTTTTTCTTCCAACAATCCTGTTCTCAGAAACTGTAAGTGCTTCAGGCTCATTATCCTGATCTGCTTTTAAAATGGAATTAGCTGAAATATTATCCCTTATTACATTGGTTTCAGGAGTGATTTGCGCTGTAACATTTTCTGCATTATTAACAGCAACTATGAGATTCACTACCTGTTCCACAGTTACAGATGAAGAAGCTGGAAGATAATCAGCATCACTTGAATAGCAATATAAAAACAGAATCTCTCCAACATCTGGATCATTCGAAAATAAACCTATCTCTTTTACAGAAAATCCTTCGGTAAGAGTTTCATTTGTATAAGTCAAAGTAATTTTAGCTTGACCACTACCTTCTATATATTCTTTCTGCTGTATCTTAACATTGGTTGAAACAGGATCTATTAAACCAGTAAAATCTGCTGGAGGGTCTTCTGGTAATAAATCTCCTTTTCCTAATTTTGCTTTCGTTAAATTTATTATTGTGCCGTTTTGAGCTTTTGCTATTAAAGCCTTTCCGGCTGTGGTTATTTCATATGTATAGCTCATTTTTTTTAAGCCTTTAAAAGTTTTTTTTATAAAATTTGATTAGTTATTCTTTGCTTTGTTGCTATTCTTGTAAACCCCTACAGGTTTTCATTTCCGAGGATATATTTTTTAATCTGAGAGTCAATGTCATAAATCAATTTTCTTTTTTTAGTAAAAAAATATAGAAACTTGATCTTTAAAATATTAGCACGAACTGTTGTCATTCCAGAACGCTACAAGAAACTTGTTTTTTGCAGCGTATCAGGAATCCAGGGGGTTTTGTTTTTTTTGAAGAATCATTTTTTTTTAAACAACTTCTTTAATGATGAAAGTTTAAACTTTTTCTTTACTACCCACTTACCATCAACCCATTTTGAATTTGGAAGGTGTTTTTTATCTGTCATCCCTTCAGGCATAACCGGATTTTTCTTATATGAAACTGTTTTCTGACCAGTTCTTGTCTCGTACCATATTGCTGTTGGTTCCATCTTACCACTCCCTTCTTACTACTAATTTATAATAACCAGTTTCTGAATATTCTGGATCACCAGAATAATTTGATTGAAAAACATGCTCATTTCCTGTACCTATATATAGAGAATTTGACGCTACTCTTTTGTATGCCCCTATGCCAGAGTAAGGACCACCTTCATAATAAAATTGTCCAGTAACCCATCTTTTGTTCTCATCAGAAGGTGTACTATTCCACCAGATATCAAAATCAACTTTTGTATCTTTGAATTTGTTTTCCAACTCATACTTAGTATTTGTTTCAACTGGAAACCATTCAGATTCGTATCTATCTCCAACTGCCATTAAATCAATATCAACGATATCACCACTCATAACTGTGACTTCTCCAAGTTTGAGTTTTTTCTGTGAACCTTTCATAACACCAGGAGAACTGTCAAAATCAGGATCATCCCTTTCTAATGAATATTCCCCGACATCATCAACACACAAATGTGATATTCCTTCTTCAAGAGTTAAATTGAGTTGCTTGTTAGCTGTTTCAATAACAGGATGATCAACAGGGCCATATGGGCCAAAACCATCTGCAATAGAAGCTATAAAAGGATTATTACTATCAGCTTTAATATTGATAGATTTACTTGAAGGCATTATTCCGTTTTTGCCAATAACTAATATCATATGATTCGTCCATCCAACCCCTGAAGGTATTGTTATTTCTGACCCATTAAATGATAAATTATTAGCATCATATTCTGTAGTCGTATTATTTAACCATAAACCTTTATTAAATCCTGAACTTGAGTCATATATATACCAATTAGTACTGCCAGTGACCCCTTTCATAATTACACATTGAACTTCACTTTCATCAATACCACAATCCCATGTACCACCATCAGTAATTTGATGAAGAGAAACACTTCCTTCAACACCCGTCATGCCTGGAGTTAAATAACCTAAGCCTTCTCCAACAAAGCCCCAAGTGAAATATTGTAATCCTGCATCATTAACAACATTATTAGTTTTAAAAGCAATTGTGTTTTCATCCATTTTAGCAAAAATTGTTGTATTATTTGCAACAGAAGCTGCAGTATTTAAGTGTAGATATTTATCTAACCCTGTTTTATCGCAGTATACTGTATGACCTTCTGATAGACTTAATGCTTTAGTACTACTAAAAACAACAGGTTTTCCAGTAACATTATCAATAGGAAAATCACTACCTGTGCCATCATGAGTAAACATAAAGAATCCTGTTGCAGGATTATAAGCCCATTCAACACCACAGTAACTTCTGTCATCAGCAGTATCTGAAGCAGGGTGTTGTGCTATTACACCATCGAAGATTAGCTCAGAATTTGTTATTTCAGCACCATAGGTTGTGTCTGTTATTGCATCAGTTGAGGTGTATATTTTTGTGTTTTTTACTCCAATGCTTGTACTTCCTCCGAATTCGTGAAAATTATTTATAACAATTTTATCGAAAGTTTGGGCTGTATTAAATACTATTATTAGTCTTTGATTAGTTAAAATAGGTGCTGCCCATGCGGAATCATAGTCACCTGTTTTAGGCAAAGAAGTGTCAAAAGCGTATTCTGCAATTTGTGCATTATTATCTGAAGTTGCATAAGCTGTAAAATTAGCAGGTAACATTGTGACTTTAGAGCCGCTATTATAAAAATCTATCTGACGAACACTTAAATAAATACCACTACCCCAATTATCAGCAAAATCAAATACAACAGACTTAACAATCTTAAACTCACGTACTTTCTTATGTGTTGTTTGAAAAGCGAACTCTGCAATATTATGCCCTAAGCTATTATAATTAGCCCAATCTCCAACCGTTACCCCTGTATCAGTAAACTCAGTAATGCCAAGCTCAGTAGCTTTTACTAATGCATTAGTATTATCTGTTTGTAGATATTCATTAACATCAAAAAATGTACTATTCAGTCTCCAAGTGTTCAATGTATCTTTATTCTTGAATAAGGTCATCCCACCATTATGGCCAGAATCCATATCAAGCCCAAAATCAACACTTCGAGATGTGCCATTCCCAATTTCAGATAAAACCTCATTTCCTTTTACCTCTGTTTGAGTTGCAACTAAACCGTTTTTACCAACTATTAAAACGATTTTAGTCTCTGTATAATCTGTAGGTATAGTTAGTAGAGAACCTGAAAAAGATAACGGTGTGATTGTTTGCAGAGCATCACTGGAATCAAACTCTAAATATTTATCCCAACCATCTGTAGGATTTAAAAACCACCATTTACCTGCACCATTTATTTTTTTTATTAGAATAAATTGAACTTCACTCTCATCAATTCCACAATCAAATGTTCCTCCACCTGATAATTGATTAAACGCAACACTTCCATTGATTCCGGTCATACCAGGTGTTGTATAACCTAAATCCTCACCTACAAATCCCCAGGTGAAAAATTGTTTACCTGTTCCATTTAATGCATCATCAGTTCCTAATATTAATTTAGTTTCAGACATTTCATTAAAATGATCTGAAGAAACTCCTAAAGCAGTATTATTATTGAGAAATAAATATTTACCAATTCCACTTATAACATTATATGTTCTCCAATTATTAGTACTATCAACTAATGATTTAGTATTACTTATAATAACAGGTTTACCAGTAACGTTCTGGATAGGATAATCAGCAGTTCCACCATCACCATCATGAGTAAACATGAAAAATCCAGTTGCAGGATTATAAGCCCATTCAACTCCACAGTATCCTCGATCATCAACAGTATCAGATGCTGGATGTTGAGCTATTACACCATCAAATATAAGCTCTGAATTTGAAATAGCAGCATTATATATTGTACTTGTTATTGAGTCAGTTGATGTATATATCTTAATGTTTTTTGCGCCCCTATTAACATAGCCACCAGATAGATGAGAGTTGTTTATAACTATCTTGTCAAAAGTTATAACATTACTAAACACAATAATAAGTCTCTGATTTGAAACAGAAAGGATAGATGATACCCATTGAGTCGCTGAAGAAGAACCAGTTTTAGATAAAGTTGTATTAAATGCATGCTCTTTGAAACGGTTGGAGATTGTGTCTTCTGTTGTAGCATATGAAGTGAAATCCGATACTGTTATAACATACCTAACTCCACTTAAATAAAATTCTATGCTTCTTATTCCAACATGGTTTGCATCACCCCAATTATCAGCAAAATCAAAAACAACAGATTTAACATTCTTAAACTCACGTACTTTTTTATGAGTGGTCTGAAATCCAAATTCCGCAAAATTTATCCCATTTTCATTGTTATTCACTTCTGCACCAAAATCGACACCACCTGTTGTAAAAGCAGTTATGCCATCATTTTCTGCCATTGAATTTGTAAGATTTGTATAAAGTTGTTTTCCAGCACCAAGTAATGAAGAACCTAAAAACCAATCCTGAGCAGCATCCTTGTTCTTTGCTAAAACCATTCCACCGTTGTTTCCAGAAACCATATCAAGTCCAAAATCGACACTCCTTGAAACACCATTTCCAGCTTCAGAAAGAACTTCATTAGATTTTTTTGGAACAAGTTCATCATCAATAGTAATCTCATTACCAAGGGTTTGAATTGCATGCCGATATGGAAAGTCAGAAATATTTAGCATTTTTCTTACTTCAGAAACAGAAAGAGCATCTATTTGACCTCCAGCTTTTCTTCCAACAATTTTATCTTCACCTACAGTCAAAGCTTCAGGTTCGTTATCTATATCTGCCTTAAGAATAGAATTAGCGGAGAAATTGTCTCTAATCACAGAGGTCTCAGGAGTGATTTGCGCCGTAACAATTTCTGCATTATTAACTGCTATTATCAGATTTACTACCTGCTCTACAGTCCTACTTGATGAAGCTGGTAGAAAGTCTGCATCGGAAGAATAGCAATATAAAAACAAAATCTCTCCAACATCAGGATCATTTGCAAAAAGACCTATCTCTTTTACATAAAAACCTTCACCTATATCTTCGTTTGTATAGGTTATAGTAATCTTTGCATTACCAGTTCCCTGTATATACTCTTTTTGTTGTATCTTTACATTTGTTGAAACAGGATCAAATAAACCTGATAACTCTGCGGCTGATCCATTCAAAGTTCCCTTTCCCACTTCAACTTTTGTAAAATCTATTATTACTCCGGTTTGTGCTTTTGCAATTAAAGCTTTTCCGACTGTTGTTATTTCATATGTATAGCTCATTTTAAATCCTCAAGTTTTTATAATAAACAGTACTGATATGTTTCTTAGTCTGGTTTTCAATACTCTATAATTGGAAGTTGAAAGGTTTGTTGATCCTGGACCTGGATGACCCAATCCTCCAAAAAATTCAACATATGATTTATGCTCTGGAAATATATCAATAATTTTTTTAACTATTTCGATATACCTCCAACATAAGCAAGAGGGCTGTCCATTTGTTACATCCTTTCAATTCTGATATAGAATTCCTGTTTAATAGCTTGAGATCGTCTATTATTGATGTTTGGTTGTTACAGGCAGCCATTCGCCTCTGAGGAGTTGGCGCTCTTCAGAGGTGGTCTCATTTTATTTAAGCATCATTATATAATCTCCAGATGGATTTTTTGGTACATCAATTACATTAGTCATACCTACATTTGGATTAGCATTATAAAGATTCTGTTCGCATATTACCCAATTCGTCAATTCTGCAGAAAGATAACTAAAAGATGAGGAAATATTTTTTCTACCAAAAGTTACCATACTACTATTATGTCCAGAACCTGATTGAGTCCAATCAGAAGCTCCCAACCATGCAACTTGAGTTCCATTGATATATAATCCAAAACTTCCATTTAGATAAACAAATGAAATAAAAAGCCACTGTAAATTATCTAAAAAGACTGCATTTGATGAAATGCTTGTGTAAGTAGTTCCGTTAGAAACAACATCAAAATAAAATTTCCCGGACGAAGATCTATATAAAAACCAAAAATCGTTTGAAGAACCATCTGCAAAGCATATTGGAGCAAAATCACTATTTGTTAATCTCAACCAACCACTTACTGTTGCATTTTTTAATGGTTTATTGTAATAGGACCACTTTTCACCATTATCTGTTCCAGTGTAGAACCATGAACTAATAGCTGAAGTAACTGCATATGTACCTTGAAGTATCACTCTATAACTAGTCCCACCATAAAATTTGTTTTTAGTTACCTGTTCATCTATTGAGTACCAACTATCTATTTGATTATAAGATTGTATATGTAATTCTCTCATTGGAATCCAACTACTCAAACCTTCAATACTCCATTGTCCTGAATAACTAATAACACTTAACTTTTGTATAGAGTTATCATATCTTAATGAGATCCTGCTTCCTTTCACATCTGATTCTATTCCATAACCCTTTCCACTTATCCATATACCAATCTCAGATCCGATAGGTGGTTTAATAGATAATTTATTGAAAGAATCGTTACAAATTTCAAAGATTTTTCCATCATCACCTGCAGATAGAGAATTGAAAGTACCTACTCCATCAGCAGTTCCTGAATAATTATACTCTCTTACTAAATCAGGTGGATTTATAGCAAAATCAATTAATGAAGATACTATTGGTCCATTGAAATATATCTCTTTTGCTTTAAGTGTTGTATATAGCCCTAACATATCAATTGTATCAGCTGGGTTTAATGCTTCTATTAACCCACCTGATTTTCTACCAACTAAAGTATCCTCACTTACTGTCATTGATCCAGGAGTGTTTGCAACATCAGCTTTCAAAATTGAGTTTGCATCAAAATTCTCCTGGGCTAATACAGAAGCTAAACCAAGCAATTCTTTTCCTTCAGCAGGTGATAGAGCATCAACAACTCCACCTGCTTTTCTACCAACAATTCTATCTTCCTCAATATTTAATGCTTCAGGGTCACCAGCAATATCAGCCTTTAGAATGGAATTTGCTGAAAAATTATTACGAATTATATTTGTTGAAGGCACAATTTGTGTCGTAACATCAGTTGCATTATCAACCGTAATAATTAATTTTACTACCTGTTCCACAAATATTGGATCAAGTGAATCAGGGGGTAAATAATCAGCATCGGAGGAATAACAATATAGAAACAAAATTTCTCCTACATCAGGATCATCTGCAAAAAGTCCAATTTCCTTAACATAAAAACCATCCACTAATCCAACATTGCTATATGTTATCGTTATTTCTGCATTTCCTGTTCCCTGTTCAAAATGTTTAAACATATTAACTTCTGTTTCTTCAGGATCTATCAAATCTGTAAAATCAGCATGTAATTCTTCAGGTAATAAATCACCTTTTCCTAATTTTGCTTTTGTAAAATTTATTATTTCGCCGGTTTGTGCTTTCGCTATTAAGGCTTTACCGGCAGTTGTTATTTCATATGTATAGCTCATTATTTGATTCCTTAGTTTGATTGGGTAACCTCTAAAAATTACCTTTTGACTACTTTCGTAAAGATCTGATTGCTCATCAATCCTTTTTTACATCCGCATCAACGCTGTGTTGATTATTCCAATTTTAACTATATAAATCTTCTTCAGCTTTTTCTGATATAATAGACTTTAAAATTCACATTTGCTGTTTGCACTTTTTGAAGTAAAAAAGGCAGGAAAAACCTGCCTTTAATCATGTTGATGGTGCCTGGAGAGTTTTTACAGAATATCTATGCATTGCAACTCCAACATAGATATCTTCCTGCTTGGTTTTCTTTGTGATTACAGAATCAAGAATTGATCTTTGGTTTTTAACAGATTCTATTCCATCAAAGAAAACACTGTAACTGTCTTCTCCAACAACTCCCTCTGTTGAAACTTTAAAGTGATATGGTTCTCCTGGATAATCTTTATCTGTAGTAGGATAGTCCCACCACTCAATAAGTTCACCTGTTCCAAGAACAGTTGTAATAACATCTTTTACTGCGGATGGGGTTCCACGCCTTTTATGCCATGCAATAGATTGTTTAATTACTTTTCTTTTATCAGGTAGCTCAAGTTTGTCATTCCAGTATGGAGTTTTGAACTGCCATGCAAGATGTGCCAAGAAATCCTCATCAAGCTCATCTATTCTTGAATAAATTAAAAGATTATCAATGCTGTCATCTACTATTCTTAATTCACCATCTTTAAAAGTTAGTTCTTCACCTGAATTGCTGTCTAATATAGAATCAAGAGATTTAGCAGCAGCGTTTATTGTTTCATCTTTTGAAATAGATTCTGGAAGAATATCAACAAAATTGATATCTTTTAATTTCTTATTCATACTGATATTCTCCTATATTAATTTTTTTAGCATCTGAACCCTCATTAATTATACCTACCTGATTAAGTTCAAGAATTGTAAATTTGGGCTGAGTAATAGTCACTCTTTTAGCACCCGCTGCTATTACTTTCTGAAAAAGATAATCAGGGTTAATATCACGTCCTAGCTTAGACTTTTGCCATAAGATATATTCTTCAACAGCTTCTTTTATCTTTTTGTCGATAGTAGCTTCATTTTCTCTGTCTGCCTCTTTAAGAATGTATTCAAGTTCGACGTTATAATCTGATATCGTAGGTTTATCTACAATTACCTGATCAGTAAGAGGTCTTACAGTATCACTGTTAACAATTGCTTCTACATTACTGATATCTTCATCTGCTGGTATTTTTCCATCACTTAGAAGAAAGCATATGTTAACTTTACCGCTATCAATAGCAGGAGTTGTAACTGATACATCAACTATATCCTGGTGGGTTGATTTTACAAAATACTCATATGCTGCCTTAGGGCCAGCAGTACTAAATCTTGAAGGAGCATTATTAATTCTTAATCTATAGGAATCATCTGATTCAATATCTGCTCCACCAGAAGAAGTTGTTATATTTTCGATTTTGTTTACAGATGAAACAGGATCAACAAGTTTTTTGATCTGTCCAGGAAGATAGCCATTACCAATTACTCCCTGAGTTTCACAAGTTACAGGAATATCAACATAGGTATCTTCACTTTCTGTTACGAATGGGAATTCTTTTGTAGTAAGACCATCACCTGCTTTAAAGAATAGTTTTCCATCCGGAGTAACTCGTATTCCATTTAAATCACCTATTATTAGATCTTTCATATAAAACCTAACAGTTGTTTTTGAAGGTTGTTCTGGTAAACGTTCTGTTTCAACAAGAGCACCCAGGTGATCAAGGTTCTGTTTTTCAGCATAGGCAAGCAGGTTTTGTCTTCCTGTCTGGTTAATAAGTACTTTCTGTTGTCCAATTATCGCAGCAAGTCCTTCAAGAAACAATCTCTCAGGATCTGCAGGAGCAAGAGAACGTCCTGTGATACCTTCATATGTTGTAATTACATTTTGCTTAACTACTTCAGTATCGTCTTCAACAAAGTTTACTTCTTCTAAATTATTCAGATTCAATTTCAATCTCCACTATCGGGAATAAAATCCCTTCTTGTGCTGAATCAGCATCGTTTTTATATTTTACGGAAAGCACCTTTACTTCTTCCACCTGCTTTTCCACTTCACCAATTATATTTGCAGTGGCTCTAGCCATCGCAACATTTTCCGGTTGGTCTACGAAAGAGAGATCCATTCCAAAGGAACGATTTAAAGGAACAGAACCTTTTATTGTCTGAAGCACAGTTCTTACTTGTTGAACAGTTCTTTTAAAACCTGTAGCTCCAATTTCAATAGGATCTTTTTCTGATACATCTATCTTCATTAATTAAATTCCTTTAGTTTTAGGGAAACCACAGCATGGGAAAGTGACACAACACTTCTTGAACCTTCTTTTTGATTGAAATGCTGCCAATCTTCGCTCATACTCTCTACTACAAAGAGTCCAAACTCTTCATCTCCGATTCTTAGTGATTGAGCCTCACCAGATTCAATTATTTTTTTTATTTTATTGATTTCAATGATAGGATCTGTTCCTAACTGCTTGCTTAACGTGATCTGAAAATCAACGTCAGATAGATCCGGCCCCAGATACTCAAGAACAGGTTTTTTATTTATAACCGGGTGTGTTGCATACCTTGCCTTCATAGATCTTTTAAAAGCCTGCAGTGTAATAACTTTATCACTACTAACTTCAAAAGCAATATTTCCTAATATTCCAATATCCATTTAGTTCTATTCCTGTTATGTCAAAGGGTTTTAAGTTAGTAGTATTAGATTTGAAAACAGCTCTCGTGTTTGCATTAAACAGGTCATCTAATACTTAATTATTTCTTTTTTTAATTGTTTTCTATTTAGATAATTGCAGTTTTTCTATGGGATAACACTTGTTAATTGTTATTTATTACTACCCATCAAGGTTCTGTTATCAATTTTAATCGGTTTAAATTTTTCTTTTTTACCTTCAAATTTTGCTTTATAATCATGAATTTTTTGGTCATTAATATGACCCTGTGTATGAGTTAGAAGAGTAGTTATTTCTGCATGTATACGTTCCAATTCATATGCTAAAAATGAAGAATCCATTTTTTTAAGATCATCTTTTTTTAAGAGTCTCTCTTTTTGTTCTTCCTTCATTTCATTATAATAGTCATCTATCAATTCAGGCTTATGCATTAACTGGTTAACGCTTAATTGTTTTTTTCCACTGCCTCGATAAAATGTATGTTTTGATATTTCTTCAGCTTTTTTTAAATTAGTAAAATATGTTTTTTCTTTTTTTATTCTATTATTTTGTTTTTTTAAAACACCTTTAGAGTCTAATTTATCAGTTTCTGATATCATAAATTCTTCAAATGAATTGTGAATATTAGGATTTTGAAAATCTTTTACATTAGTCTTTCTAGTGTCAAGTGGATTGTATTTATTACCTTTTCCAGCCTTATATCTTCGAAATGCAGCTTTTTGTATCAATAACTTAGATACTTCTTTTTCACTTCCATCATACTCTAACTTTAAATTCGCTAAAGAACCATACTTATTATTTTTAATAAGTTGCTTACTATCATCTACAGTTGCCTTGCCTTTTATATAATCATCTACAAACTTTAACTGTTTTTCTGAATGTTTATATCTTTTTGAATGTACCTTATATCGAGCAGATTTTTTGTCGCTTATTTCTGACATCATTTTTTTATGATGTTTTGAATAATGCTCTATTTTTGATCTAACTTTTAATAGTTTTTTTTTATTTGAAGCTATTCTTTTATTTCGATCATCTGTAGATTCAATCCCTTGAAGCTTATTCTTAACATTGTCTATATACCTATTTTCTCTTGTATTTTTAACATTGTTTAAAGCATATAAATGTCTTTTTGTTTGTTCTATTTGATCATCGAACTTATCTTTATCTGGATCATTTCCACTAATTTTACTTTTCTTATCTAAAAGAATATCTAGTTCACCACTATACTTTGAAATATCTTCATAAATTAGTTTATCATTATTTCCCCAATATCCATAATTTCCTAATACTTTAACATTTGGATCAAGGTTTTTTTCATGTTCTAATAATTCTTCTTTTGAAGATTTTTTAATTAAATAAAATTGAAACAGATCTTCTTTTATGTAACCTTTTGTTTCTTCAGGGAAATAGTATTTCTTATAATCATTTTCAAATTTATTCTCAAATAAGTTTCTTTGTTTTAACTCTTTATTAATGGTTGAAATTCTTTTTTGATGTCTTGGTTCTTTTTTACTTAACGTCTTAAGTTCTTTGTATAATTCATCTGTAGCTTCTTTATAAGTTTTATCTGATGCATATTCTCCAGTAAAGCGACTATATAAATGGGAAATATATTTTTCAACCGAACCCTTTACTGCTGAAGCTACTGTTGACCCTATAGCTAATCCAACAGGCATTGGTGTTCCTGTTGTAATTTGTAATGCCCCAGCAATTCCAAATGATATCGCCTGGCTAACTAATTCAGTTAACCCCATGACAACAGCTGATTTTAATACATCTCTATCATTTGCTTCCATATTTTCGGGAATATCTAATAGAAATTCAACACTTCCATAAAAACCTGCTACACCTTTTGCAACATTTAATCTTTTCATATTAGAACTGTTTAGTTTTAATTCAGTTCCATCTAATCCTTCTATAGCTGCCTTGGCATTAGCTCCAATACCTTTAACTTTTAAAGCATTTTCTTTCCATTTTTTTTGTGTTTCAATATTTTTTATTTTTGAAAGAATACTGGTTTTAGCGTTTTCAATTGATTTATTAAACTTTTCCTCATCAAAATTATCACCAAAATGTCTCTTGAGCCTTTCTGTTCTGATGTTATGAACAACCTCTATTTCTATCTTTTTTTCTCTTTTTTCAATTGCTTTATTTAAATTCGCTATATCACCCATTTTCTACCTCTTAATTATTTTTTGAAAATAATTCTGATCTATATATGCCCAGTTGAAGGTGGAGTTCCAGCAGTATCATCAAGCTCTTTCATCCCCTCGTACACACCTTTAGCAATACACTCTACAAATAACTCTAAAATAGGATGTCCCATTTTAAAAACGGCTGGATTTTTCTCCATCTCAGCAAGGATATACCCTTTTATATTGTCTCCACTTGAAGCCATATCATTACTCCTTTATGCTTTTTGAGCCTTAGTGATTGTTGAACCATCGGCATGATTTATTCCAAGTACATTGCAAACACATTCAGTTGTTACAACTCCCATACCTTCACCACCATTTTTCATCGTTATACTTGGACTATCTACTATAACTTCAGTGGTTGCTTTTACTTCTGCTTTATCCTGAACATTTACATTCACATTTTTTGCTGTAATATCTGCATTTTCAGTTATAGTAGCATTTATGTTCTTACACTTTAAATCCACATCTCCCTGAGCAGCAGATAAATCAATTGTTAGTTTATGTGTAGCTCTGTCATATTCAAGTTTTGCTCCATCTTTAAATTTAATATGGGCTTTGTCAGATCCATCAACTGGTGGTGTGTCCACATCCGAATAGATACTTCCAATAACAAAACCCTGCTCAAGACCAAATGGAAGAAACAAACAAACAACTTGTTCTCCAATATCCGGCATAAACTGGAATTTATCATCCTGGGTTTTTGGAAATAAAACAGGTAAATCGTGTGTACTTTCTCCATTAATATCAACACGAACAGAACCACCGTTAATCTGTGTAATTATTCCCAAAGCTACAATACTTTCTAATTTTTCCTCTAATATTTCTATTCTTCTTTCAAGTAAAGCTGTCATTAGTAGTCCAATGCCTTTCGTATTGATAAGTTAGTGGTATAACCGGAACCTATTGTGTGAGTTACTTCTTTTACATAGTATTTACCATCGAAAGTTTTAAAGCCTTTTAGCTCAATACATACTCCAGCTATTAAAAGAGGATCTCCAACAAGTGATAAATTTCCGGTTATTTCATCCTGATTTGCAAGTCTTAACTTTGATTTTGCCAGATCTTCCGCATCTGCAAGAGATTCTACCCTTTGATTTATAGTATTTACTTTTCCTGTTTCAGGAGCACTTGAAGGAGCAAATGTATATTCAATCTTATTTTTAGTTTTGGGCTCCTGATATTTTACTTCACATGATTTGTAAATCCCATGGAGCTTTGTATTAAAAGAGTATGAAATTATGTTTGATTTGCCTTTTTCTAATGTATATTTAGCTTCTTCTTTATCTGCTTGGCTTGCAGAAAAAATAATAATTTTCTGTTTTGAAATCTTAATATTAAGACCTTTATCGTCACAAAGTCTTTTTAAATAAGCAAGATCAGTTTCTTTTGTTTGCGATGCTTCTTTTAATTCAATTTTTTTATCACAATTATAAAAGTACTGAAGTTTATTATTTTCAGCTATTTCCTTTAAAATTGCTTCAAGTGTTATATTTTCCCTGGTCTTACTTTTGATTGTACCTTCAGCGGTTGAACTTCCTACAGATGTTATAGCTTTAAGAGTTACAACATCAGGTGGTCCTGAAAATGAGATATCATCAAATGTAAATTTTCCACACTTAAGTACCTTACCCTCAAAACCTATCTCAGCTTCTAATTCAGCACTTTTACTTGGGAGCCAATCTCCCTTCCAGAGACCATATCTATCCTCAAGCTTTATATTAAGATCATCTTTCCTACCTGAAGCAAAATCCATATATGTGAAACTCATCAGATATTTTGTAATATCTTTTGAGATATCTTTCTTTTTCTCTTTATAGCTGTATGTCAGTTTTATCTCAGTTTGTCTCATTTACTTATCCCATGGCGCAACAGTTTGATTTGCTTCAACTGTTACTTCCGGAATTGTAAGAGTCGTTCCGGCGCTAAAAATTACAGTTTCTGTATGATCAGGATTTGCATACATAAGCTCTGAAGTGTAACTTTCACTCCCTAATATGTTGTATGCAATAATATCCCACATATCGCCTTGTTTTGTAGTGTATGTTGTAGACATTTCTTTCCTCCGGACTTTCTTTATTAATTCAATTTTGTACTTTCAGGAGATTCCTGCCTTCGCAGGAATGACACGTTGTTTTATTTTTTATACGATAGACCTTATAAAACCTATAGTTACATTTTCTTTATAGAGAACTTCTTGTTTTTTATTTTAAACCTCTGGCAACAATTTCAAGCATCCCGATATTTATTCCTGTCTTGTTTAAATATATTTGTAAAGTCTCTGAACCTAATATTCTGAGATACTTTCCACTATTGCCAGAAGTGATTTGTATTGTATTCAACTGATTGATTCAGGAGTAACAAAACTCCTGAATTCAATTTTTCTAATAACTTTCATTTTGAGATGAAGTACAATTGAGTTGGAAATTCTAATCCGGAGGAATATGTAGTACTATTTCGAGGATTATCATTTTCGAATCAAGCAGTTATTCGCTCAAAATGGAATTATTAGCATTAGATTCCTAATGCTTCGTTTAGACCACCCAACATATCAACACCATTTACAGTGTATATGTTGTTTAATTTATCTATTACGATATTTGGAACATCATCTAACATCATAGTAAATCTTGTGATTTCAAGTTCAACAGAGGAACCGTTTCCTTCACCCATTGCAAATTTTCCAAGAGCTACTTTCTTTGTGCTTCCCATTGCAATAATTCTAACTTTCTGGATTGTTCTTTCACCTGTTGCAGCATCAATCTGCTGAACACCTGCACGAAGATCGATTGGGTGTGGCTGAGGCATTGCAAAAACAGAAAGGTCTTTATTTATTGTTCTAAAGTTCATTGACATTGTCATGGAACCAACCTGCCCCATTATTGGAACATTAATTTCACCAATAATTCCTGGTCCTTTAAGTGATGTGCTTAAAGGTGTTAGTTCTGATAAAGTGACATCCGCAATTCCTAAAAGATCCGTACTTGCTGCAGAAGCACCGTAGAAAACTTTATAACCTGCGGTTGTTTCCGGAATAAAATTACTCATTTATAACTCCTTTTATTATTAATTTTGTCATCTAAAATAATTTTTAGTTTTAAGCGCAATATACTACTTGAAATAAGTTCAAGTTATATATGCTATTACCGCACCGTTTTGTTAATAGGTGCGGATTTTTTTTGTATTCAACTTTTACTGCTATACTTACTGTAAAATCTTAATCCTATGGATTCCCGACTCAGATTTGGAAATTAAGAACTTTCCAAATCTTCTCGGGAATGACGACCAATCTTTAGTTTTAAGCTTAATATGTTTATGAAACTTTTCAAAAGTTTGGCCCTCAATAGAACAGACACTTATTTTGGTATGTTCGCTTACAAAGGACTTTATTTAATTTTTCGAGTATTTATGAGATTCCCTCTTTCGAGGGAATGACTCTTAGTTTATTGGTTCTATTATTCCCTTTCAGGTTGTCGTCATTTATAAATATTTTCATATTTAATATGGATTCCTGCCTTCGCAGGAATGACGATCAATCACTTAATAGAAATTTTCTGTTAACTAAACAGACTCTCAAAACTTGATGGGTCGTACTCCTGAATAAAATCAATCTCACGAGCAGGACTTGGAGGAGTCATGTATACATGAAACTTCTGAACACCATCCATTAGATCAAGTACGCTGTTTTCATCAGATCTGAACTGAACCTTTGCACCAAGAAGGAACTGTCTTGCCACAAGACCGTCAAGCCACATAGTTGCGCTTTCAAGAATTGTTTCAATTAGTCTTCTGTTTGCAGGAGCATCAACTTTTGACCAGAAAGTCTGGATTAGAGTATTGCTTACCCAGCAGAACATCCTACGAACGCAAATCCATGAATCTTTTGGATCTGTGTTTGCTGGATAACAAGCTGTTCTGTTACCCCAAAGTTTCCAACCACCGGAAAAGTTAAGAGCTGTAATAATTCCCTGACCATTCAGGTAGTTTGCCTGCTCAAGCTGAAGCCATATGGTATCACCATTTGCAACAGCTGAATCGATCTGAAGGTTATGGTTACTTGGAGAAGCGTATGGAACATCACTGTTTTCTGAGTCAGTTTTAGCGATAAGACCAGCTACCTGAGTAGAAAGATGATAAACATCATCTCCTAATTTAACCTTTGGCCAGCAAACAATCTGTGCCGGGTCCATAAGGTTCTTAGTATTCTTTTCAGCAGGAGCATCAGAATATTTCTTAACAACACTATCGTCAAGATCAACAATAGCCATGCAGCTAAAGATCTGGTTGATAGATTTTGCTTTTGAAGTCATAACAGCAGAAACTTCAGATTCATGTGACCAGCCTGGAGCAACTATTAAACCAGGAAGCATTCTGTATTTTGGATAGACTTCATTAACAAGCTCAAGACCTGTAAGTTTAGCAGTTCCACCATCAACACCACCAACAATATCTGTTTTAGTAACAAGTGACATGTCTGGTTTTGAATAATTTATTTTAACTGTTGCATCTGCAAGGATTGCTCCCCCATCTATTCTTTTGACTTCACCATTAATGTAATCAAAGTTGTAATCTGTACCTTTAACATATGTAATTGCTTCAGCCTGATCTTTTACTACAAGTGTTGTCTGAATAGCTTCATCAACTAATTTAATAGAATCACTAACAAAAGTAAAATCAGCTGCTGCAACATCTGCTTTATGAGTTGCAGGATCAAAAACATTTACAAATAAAACAGGAGCAACAGAGAAAAGTGCAAATTGTGATTTCATAAATTCACAAAGAGTATATTTTTCCCAGTCATCTGAATAACCAAAAGTTGCAACTGCATCTGAATAATCTGAAATTAATGTAACGGCCTCAATTGGCCCTGTTCCTGTCTCTGTCATATGTACTGGTGCAGTACCGATTACAAAAGGAACTGCTGCATCTACTTTTACTGGTGGAAGTAGACTCGTTGGAATTTCTGAAGTATAAACACCATGTTTGTAACTCATATTTTACTTACCCCCTAATTTTCTTTGAATTCTTCTTAAATTTTGTGAAAAAAAACTTTTTGGATCGTTCCCTTCATTCATAACTTCCTGCAACTTTGAAACTGGAATAAAAAATTGCTTAAGCTCTGGATTTTCGGAAACATACTCTTCAATCTCTATTGGAAGTACACCATTTCTAAATGTGGTGAACCGACCCATTGAAATTGAAGTTCGAATTGCAGGTCCCACATAGGTACTTGCTTCCGTCTTCGTTTCAATCATTCTAAATAATCCTCTACTTTCTTGT
Organism: Desulfobacterales bacterium; assembly: GCA_024226555.1. Classification (GTDB taxonomy): domain Bacteria; phylum Desulfobacterota; class Desulfobacteria; order Desulfobacterales; family JAAELO01; genus JAAELO01. The sequence goes on from JAAELO010000161.1 coordinate 68,806, forward strand.
TAATGGGTTTTGTAACCCAGGATGTGACAATTTCAGCTTTCGCATATGGATTTGGCTGTGAATTGTCTGTGTCAGGATCTCCCGCAGACCATATTAAAGGATGTTTCAGAGAATATACGCCGACGTTTTGAACTTTCTGAAGTGCTATTCTGCACCTGCTGATTATGTTCAAAGCATCCTGTAAACTCTTTTCTGCGTTATCAAGCCCACTTGGATTGTATGCACCAGCCATTATTTTCACATCAACCCAGGAACTCTCTTCAGTATCCATCCCTCCAATTGCCTGTAAAATAATGTACGGGTAGTCATACCGATCTGCTGCCTCTGTAGGCAGTTGTCCGATGAAGAACTTAATACTGCTGTAAGACTCTGCTCCCAGATTATCCTCTCTGAATCTTGGGTGTGTAAATTCTTCTTTCAGTAAAGTTCTTAATTCATCTAATAGTAAAAACATTCTTAAACCCTTTCTTCTACATTTTCAGACGATTATTCGTCTTTTATTACAGGAGCTCCAACCTCTAAAAACCGGAACGAATTTCTATGACTAAAAAAATCCCTACATGTTCCTCAAAGTTTTCTAATTGTCTTTTGAAAGAATTTCTTTCAAAATTCTGTTTAGATTTTCAACTTCAAAAGAGGGTTTATTTATTTACTTCCCTCTTTGTTTTTACTTAATATAGCCTATGGTTTTTGCCCCAACACTTGTTATTTATTCTTTTTACGATTCATATTTTGAATAGTCATTAGGGAATCTTCGAGGCTGTGTTATGAATAAGAAAAACCTCTGGATTCCTGATACGCTCCAAAAAAGCAAGTTTCTTGTAGCGTCCGGAATGACGAGCGTTTGAGCTAATATATCTAAAGGCCTGGTACAAAACATTTTCACTCTAGGGAACCTCTAAAAACTAGAAATTTGATTGAAATACAAGGGTAAGAAATAAATAACGAGGCGATTTTACAACAGTTTTTTATTTTGAACAACGCAGTAATTCGGTCAAAGAGCAGTTTTTAGAGATTCCCTCTATAATAGAGAAAAAGGATTTGTGACATAGCTTCATCCTTCTCGGGAATGACAACCATTCAAATATAAAGAGAAACTATATAAGAGACGTTAATTTTGTGAGACTGCTTATCTTCTCTTAAATTTCAATCACTCTTGCTTTTGCACAAAATGTGTTTGTTAAACTTTTCAAAAGTTTAGCTTCCAATTGAATAATGGGAACCTCTAAAAACTAGGATTTTGATTATTAGAGTTTCCCTTAAGTTTATTCGCTTACAGGAGGTTTTATTTTTTTCAAAGAACTTCTTGTTGTTTATTCTTTTTAGACAAGATCAAAAAGAACAAGAGCACACACAGGAACCGGGATGTCACCAATTACTTCATATGCGTCAAGGAAGCTATAACTATGCTTCAGTTCCCATGTTCTTGTCTTTCTCACCCATATATTTTTAAGATCACTGTAATATCTTGGTTTTATGATCTCTCCATCCCAGATATATGATGAATCCAGGCTATTAGTATTCTTTGGTTTCAATTCTCTTCCATCCCATATATATGAATCCGTATATTCGGGACTTCCGTTTCTTTTCAAATACTTTCCGTCAAACTTCCATGAATTTGATAGCGTTAAGCCCGCTCCCGGTTTTAAATTGCTTCCATCCCATACAAATGTTTTCTGTAATTGTCTTACTGCTATAGGTTTTATGATATTCATGATTCTTCCTTTTTAATTAATGGGAACCTCTAATAACCGCCTTTTAACCGAACTACTGCGTTATTACGAAAAATAAAACTGTTCTAAAAACCGGTTCGTTATTTTTTCTAATGCCTTGTATTTCAATCAAAATTCAAATTATTAGAGGTTCCCTTAGAAATGCTTATTGAGCACAATTTGTTTTTTGATGATTCATATTTGCAATAATTAAGGAAGCAATCACTTGTTAATTATATTTTATTGCTCAGAATAAATGGGAAGACGCCCTACAAACTAAACATTATATAAAATTTTGATCTTCCTTGAAGGTTTACAGAGTTTTTCATTGATATAACTTCTAATTATTAGAGGTTCCTTGAAATATTTGTTTATAAATAGTATTATAGTTATAAGGAATCTCTAATAACTCCTCTTTTGCAGAATACTGTGTTATTTCTAAAAAAAACTGTACTAAAATCGGGCTCGTTATTTTCAGAAATGCCTTGTATTTCATCAAAATATTAATTATTAGAGGTTCCCTATTGTTTCATTTCCTAACGAGCTAACCCAAAAGGAGAAAAAGATGCAACTATATGACTGGGATAAAAAATACAGTGTAGATTTTGAACCTATTGATACTCAGCATAAAATGTTATTGGGGATGATCAACAAATTGCTGTTAAATCAGTTAAAAGATAAAAAAATAATCCTGATGCTTATGGATGAAGTTGTATTATATGCTAAATTTCATTTTTTTAGCGAAGAAAATTTTATGCAGATATATGATTACAGTGATTTTAAGAATCATAAAACTGAACATACCGACCTTTTAAATGAAGTAATATCAAAATCGACTCTTTACATAGAGGATAAAATAAAGCTTGAAGAGGTTGTAAAATTTCTTGTTAACTGGTTTGTCGTACATACAACGAAAGGTGATAGAGAATTAGGAAAATATCTTAAAAAGATCACCGGAGATAAGGGGAAAAATCTTTAAGTTAAGGGAACCTCTAATAATTAGATTTTTTGATGAAATACAAGGCATGACCAAAAATAACGAACCGATTTTACAGCAGTTTTTTTTGGTAATAACGAAGTATTTCGCAAAAAG
>JAAELO010000162.1 GCA_024226555.1 Desulfobacterales bacterium
CACTATATAGGGAATCTCTAAAAACTGCTCTTTGACTGAACTACTGTGTTATTCAAAATAAAAAACTGTAAACTTTATAAAATAAAAGCTTTTTATAAACGAATCGGCTCGTTATTTATTTTTCACCCTTGTATTTCAATCAAATTTCCAGTGTTTGGATTTCAGAGATCCCGATAAGATTGAAGACAGAAAACGCAGTATAAAATACTTCAGGGGCAGGAAATCTCCTGGGAAGCATTACAAAAAATAAAGCTTTAAAAAGGTGTATCAGTTTATATATGATACCTTTAGATTTTGCCCCTCTTGTCTATTTGAACCATCCCCCAAAATAGGTTTTGGTTCAAACCTTATTTTTCAACTTTTGCTTTTTTTACACGAATTTTACTACCGGCAACCTTCTTGCCATCGAGCATTTTTATTGCCTCTTTTGCTTCTTCCTTTTGATCCATTTCTGCAAAACCAAACCCCTTGGATGTACCTGTTTCTTTGTCAATTACAAGATCGCAGGATTTCACTATGCCGAATGCTTTAAACAGATCCCATAGATCAGCTTCTGTGGTTTCACGACTTAGATTTCTTATTAATATTTTCATATAGTTACCTCTTATTATTTTTATATTATTAAAACCAAAAAGATAATAACAACTAATTCTAAAAAAGATAGGGGAGGTCACAAAAGAGATTATGGCATTTATCTGTAGGTACTGTTATTATGATTTATATAGGCTTAACCGTTATCTAAAATCAACCGTTAGACTCGTCCCATTATTGTCTTTGATTCATATTGAGTTCTTATTCTCTAATAAAAATTGTATTTCAAACTTAATTATGGAATAGTTATCAAGGGGATCATACTTATTATAGGTTCCCATTAGTTAATACGACTATAAATTAAGGAAACCTCAATGAATCCCTTAAGTTTTATACTTGCTGCAATCGGTTTTGCTATAGGATCTCTTTCCCGTGTTGAATTTGCGATACTGTCCGCTTTTTTAGGTTTTTTAATGGGAATGGTAATTGACCTTAAAAGCAAAGTAACAGAAATCGAAAAAAAACTCATAACAAGAGAATCAAAACCACATCTTCCAATTAAAGAAAAAGCAGAACAGAAAGAAAAAATACTTAAAGTCTCTGAGAGTACTGAAAAAGTTCAACAGAAATCTGAAGATTTAACCATAAAACCTCACAAAAAAAGAACAGAAAAACCAAAACGAGTTCCCAAACCACCTCCCATCCCTATTCATAAAAAGGTTGGGGCACAGATGGAAGATAGTAAATATCTCAAACTTATAAAAGATTTCTTCCTGAAAGGAAATATAGTTGTAAGAATTGGCCTGGTCGTTCTTTTTTTCGGTATAGCCTTTCTTCTTAAATATGCATCAGATATAGGGATGTTTCCCCTTGAAGCACGCTATATTGCAGCTACAGTAGGCGCAATAGTACTTCTTGTTATTGGATGGAGACTCCGTGAGAGCCATAGAAACTATGGATTGCTTCTTCAGGGCGGTTCAATTGGAATGCTATATATCATAGTATTTACATCTGCAAAGCTATTTGGCTTAATCCCTCTTTCCTTAGCATTTGCTCTTATGGTTTCCCTTGTGTTTTTTTCAGGTGTTCTTGCAATTTTACAGAATGCAAGATCCACTGCCTGGTATGGAGCTGCTGGTGGTTTTCTTGCCCCTGTTCTGGTTTCTACCGGATCTGGAAGCCACATCGCTTTATTCAGTTATTATGCAATTTTAAACTGTGGTATTTTATTTATCGCGTTTAAAAAGTCATGGCGGGAATTAAACCTTCTCGGCTTTTATTTTACATTTGGAATTGCAACGTTTTGGGGGGCAAGAAGTTATGCTCCTGAATTTCTGATATCTTCGGAATTATTTCTAATACTCTTCTTCCTTTTCTTTGTTCTTATATCAGTATTATTTGCTTTTAAGCAGCCTCCCAAATTAAAGGGTTATGTTGACGGTTCTCTTGTTTTTGGACTTCCAATAGTAACATTTTCGATACAAACATTCCTTTTTAAGGATATAAAATACGGCCTTGCAATCAGCGCACTTTGCTTAAGCATGTTCTATGTAATCATAGCTAAGATCCTGTGGAAGAAACAGGAAAAGGGTATGAGGACATTAACCGAAGCATTTTTAGCTCTTGGGATAGTATTTGTGAGTCTTGCAATTCCATTAGCTGTTGACGGTAAATGGACTGCAGCGGCATGGGCCATGGAAGGAGCAGCTCTTATATGGGTGGGTATAAGACAAAAAAGAGTTATTGCCAGATGTTTTGGAGTAATACTTCAGGTAGGGTCAGGATTATCATTTTTAGTTGAGTTTGGTGAAATACCACATAGTGTAATAAGCTCTTATTTTCCTGTAATAAACGGATTTTATTTATGCTGCGTAATTATAAGTATCACAGGATTCTTCTCAGGTTTTTATCTGTGGAAAAAAAGGGACCTGCTTAAAGAGTGGGAAAAAGACTTTCATTTACCTCTTTTTATATGGGGACTTTTTTGGTGGGTAGCATCCGGTTTGTATGAAATATATCTTTACGTTGACCCTGACTATATTTTTAATTATGGTATTTTATTTATAACTCTTTCCATATTGAGTTTTCAGCAGATCTATAAAAAAATACAATGGAATATAATGATCTGGCCTGTATTTTCACTACTTCCTATTCTATATATTTATACCTTATTTTTAGCTTTTCATTTAGTTCATCCATTTTCCTATGATGGATTTATTAGTTTCCCCGTTGCGTTTATTGTGTTTTATTACACTCTTTATAAAATGGAAGAAAATATTCCCACTGAAATTCGAAAGTATTATCATTTAGGAGGATTATACCTGTTAATAGCAGTAACAACCTGGGAACTTTCCTGGCAGATAAAAGATATTTTCACATTATCTCAGGTATGGTACCAGATTGTTATCGGGCTTGTCCCGGGACTCTTTTCTTTTGCTATTTTTTCAATGGGAAAGAAAGTAAAGTGGCCAGTTCAAAAACATATAAATAATTATCAGATAATGGGGACTATTATTCCTCTTGTTTTCTCTTTAGGTTGGTGTTTATACAGCAGTATTCATTTAGAGGGAGACCCGTCACCACTGCCCTACTTAATTTTATTTAATCCTTTGGAAATAACTCAAATGTTTATTTTTATAGTCAGTTTTTTATGGATTTTAAAAATTAAACAATTAGAAGTAAAACTACCTGAGGGAATTACTTTCGGAGGATTACAATTATTAATCTGTTTCTTTTTATTCCTGGCTGCAAATTCTATCATTGCAAGAACCATACACTTTTACATTGATATTCCGTTTGAATGGGATACCTTATTATCTTCTATGGTTTATCATTCAACACTATCAATTTTCTGGAGTATTTTATCACTGGTCATTATGGTAGTTGCTACAAAAAAAGAGAAACGGAAACTCTGGATAGTCGGTATCTCTTTATTGGGTATTGTGGTTATTAAACTATTTGCGGTTGATTTTTCAACTTCTCAAACCGGTACAAAAATAATAACTGGTATTGCAGTTGGAGTACTTATGCTTGTTATTGGCTTTTTCTCACCTGTTCCACCCAAAAAAAAAGAGGATTTAAGTTAAATGAATAATTTTGCAATAAAAGGAGTTTTGGTTATCATACTGTTTTTTTCTTTCGCCTATTCTTCATTTGCTGAAAATATTTCACCAATGGATTTTGCAAAGGGAATCAATATTGAAGTTGACAATAAATCTTCACTATATAAATTTGAATTACCTCAATCTGTTTATGAAGGGGTTACCAGGAAAGATTTAGGAGATATGAGGGTTTTCAACAGTGATGATGAGTTGGTTCCCTTTTCAATTAAAAGTGGAAAAACCAGTGAAAGAAAAGTTAGAAAACCCAGGAAAAGTATCAATCTACCAATTTTTCCTCTTTATAGAACCTATAATAAAAAAAACAAAAACCTTTCAGTAAAAATATCATCTGACAAAAAAGGTACTATTATTGACATCAATAATAAATCTGGTGTCAGAAAAAAAACAAATATCATATCTTACCTTGTTGATCTTTCCTCACTAAAAGATAAACCTGCTTATCTGTTATTCAGCTGGAAGGGGAAGAAAAATCTGGTAACAAATATTAAAGTTCAATCTGGTAACGATTTGAACACTTTCTCAACGATCATTTCAAAAGCAACTTTAACAGATATTAGTTTTGGAAAAAACAAAATCCATAAAAACAGAGTTAACCTTCCATATTTTAACAGGAAATATCTGAAAATAATCTGGCCTGCGGGAGCTTCCGGAGTAGAAATGACCAGAATTACAGCTCATTTTCCAACAACTTCATACTACAGGAAACTCTCTGGAAAAAAAATAACCTTAACCCCTCAAAGAAGCGATGCCGAGACCTCAGATTACAAATTTAAACTTAAAGGTTTTTACCCGGTTGATAAAATTAAAATTTTACTTCCTCAAAAAAACACATTGGTAAATTATTCTCTTCTTGCAGGCGATTCTTACGACTCTTTAAGAAGGGTTTATTCAGGAAAGCTTTATAATCTCACCATTGAAAATTCAATTGTCAAAAATGATGATATTACAATACCTCCTAATAGCAGTTTATTCTGGCTGTTGAGGATCGATGAAAGTGCCGGGGGAATTGGTAAGAAGCTTCCAAAAATAACTATTGAGTATCACCCCAAGTCAATTGTTTTTGTGGCAAGGGGAGAGGGGCCTTTTAAACTGGCATATGGAAAACTTTCGTTAAATTCTGCTTATAATCAAACTGATCCGGTTATAGAAACTTTAATCAAATCTCAAAAAAAATCATTTGTAAGATTAGCGAAAACTGGTTCGGAATATATTCTTGGAGGGGATAAAAAACTGGAGCCACCTAACCCTCCTCCGAAACCATTTCCCGTAAAAAAGCTTGCTCTCTGGGCTGTTCTTGTTTTAGGGGTGTTAATCACAGCTTTTATGGCTTTTAGACTAATAAAACAGATGAAATAGATTACTTTAAACGAGTAAATCTTTATTACAACTTTTTTGCTGATCTTTTTATATAATACTAACTTTAGGGAACATGCAGTCATTAGAGGTTCCCTTGAAGTGGTTTTGACCTGTCTTTTTTTTCAACAGGAAAATTTGTTATTACAGAATTGACAAACATTTAATAAAAAGAGTATAAATAATTTATACAGTTCTGAATCCACATATTAACTGTCTTTCATTAAATGAAATATAACTGGTCATATTTTTTTCTTTATAGAATTATTAATTTTGCAATGCTTTCCTAAAATCTTAATTTTCTATACATGTGAAGTATGTTTTACAAAAGGAGTTGTATAAAAATATACCCGGCAGTTGCTAAAACTCTATTTGTATTGATACTTTTATTATGTATGACTGCGTATTCTCAGGACACTCTTAAAATTCGAGTTACAGAATGGCCTCCTGTCTATTATCAGGATAAAAGTGGTCAATGGACTGGCCTGGATGTCGAATTGATCAGAATAATTCTCAAGAGAGCCGGTTTAAAAGCATCTTTTGACGATCGTCCATGGATAAGAGGTCTTAAAGAGTTGGAATATGGAAAAATACATATAATGTTAAATATGAGTAAGACTAAAGAAAGGTCAGCTTATACAAATTGGATTGGACCAATTCGCAAAGACAAAAATATGTGCGTTATCCTTAAAAAAGGTACAAAAATATTACCAATCAAGTCTATAGAAGATCTTGTAACTATGTCTAAAAAATATAGTAAACAATTTGGATTACAGAGAGGGGGATTCTACTCAAAAAAATTTAATGAAAGGTTGAAGACAGATCCTGAATTTTCAGAACACTTTGCAGATGTGGGTGATATTTATACTAATGTTAGATTAACTCTTTATGGTAGGATTTTAGGCTTTGTAGAATCTCCATTTAGTATGGCATATTTGATTAAAAATGATCAAAGATTTAAAAATTTATCAATACATCCCTTCAGATTTAAAAAAGGAGATGAAATAGAAGATATCTACTTTGGAGTAAGCAAAGCAGGTGTTAATAAATACACTTTAAAAAAAATACAGGACGCTTACGAAAAATACAAAAAAGATGATACTCTCAAAAAAATAGTTAGAAAATGGAATAACAAATTTTAATCAGGTTGTTATCCATCATGCTCATTCAAATAAAACATGTAGCTATACTGCGTTTTCGAAAAAAAGAACTGTAAACTTTATAAAATTAAAGCTTTTTATAAACGAATCAACCCGTTATTTTTTGTTATGCCTTGTTTTTCATCAAAAATTCTAATTATTAGAGGTTCCCTATTGTTTATACAAAGCTGATAGCTTTTATAAACGGGATAAGTTGTATTCTGGTTTTTTAACTGTTTTATTAACGAACTTTGGAGGTATTTATTCATGATAAGATTTAATGCCCAAAAACGTTATTTAATTCATTTTTCACTTTTATTTCTTTTATCTTTTCTTGCTGGAGAAGCAAGCGCATCTGGTTTTGTTTACCAGGTTGGTTCCGGGATGACCAATATTACATGCAGTCCCGCAGAAGTACAATTAGGAGGGTATTCAGATTCAGATCAAATTGCCGAGGGAGTATTTATGAGGCAGTTTGCGAGAACTTTTATAGTAAAAGATAAAAGAACAGATAAAAGCATTGTTCTTGTTGTTGCCGATATTCCAATGATGAGTACGGGAGTATATGTTGAAGTAATTAAAAAACTGAAAGTTAAATTTGGAGAGAAATATACTGAAAAAAACGTTACAATGAGTGCTACTCATACTCACAGCGGAGCGGGAGGGTATTTCAAAACCTACGCTCTGAATTTGCTTGTTGGTGGAACATTTCATCAGGATAATTACGATACAATTATAAAAGGAATTTTTGATTCGATCGTAATGGCACATAACAATCTTAAAGATGGGAAACTCTATCTTAATTCCGGTGAATTCTCATATGAAAAGCATAAACGAATAAGTCGTAACAGATCCCATGAAGCATATCAGTTAAACCGTGATGCAAATCAATATCTTCTACCAAATGGTGAAAAAGATGATACAAACAGAACTCTTTCCCAGTTAAATTTTTTAGTTGATAGTAAATCCATTGGAATTTATAACTGGCTTCCGAACCACCCTAATATAGGAGGCCCAAAACTTAAACTCGTAGGGCCGGATGTAAATGGCTTTGCATCATACCTTTGTGAAGAGCAATCCGGTGCGAATTACCAGAAGCTTTACGAAAACAAACCGGAATTTGTAGCTGCTTTTGCTCAAACTTTTTGTGGAGATACGTCAGGCAATCTTCCTGAAGATTCTTATAAATTTGATGATGTTAGAAACAGAAATTTAGATGATAAAAATGATGATTATATAGCAGATGGAAGACATGATTATGCTCGTATGAAAATGAGAGCAGAAAAAATAAAAGAACTTGCAGAAACAGTTTCTAAACAGGGAGAAGAGCTGACAGGAAATATTGAATTTCGGCAGATGTTTATTCCTGTGGAAAATTTCCCAATAAGACCTGAATTTATCTCTGTAGAAGATATTTATTATGAACAGGAGCTTGGTGAAAGTTTAGATAACTGCAAAACATGCAGCATGAGTCTTGGATACGGAATGTTGACAGGTTCAACAGAGGATTACATTTTCAATCAGGATCTAAAAGATGAAGGTCTTGCAAGAGCTAATATTTTAGATTACTCGCTTCCTGATTTAACAGAAGAACCAATTCCAGCCTTAACAGGAATTTTATCAAATATACTTCTTACAGAAAATGAGCTGAAAGCTGAAATTGACTGCCAGCTTGAAAAAAGAGTTCTTGCTCCGTTGTGGTCGTTTAACAGAGTAATTCCCGGGAAAGTATGGAATATGAATCAACCTGTACAGATATTAAAGATAGGAAAGCTTGCAATACTAACGCTTCCTTTTGAAATGTCTGTAATGTCGGGTAGAAGGTTCCAGAAAGAGATAAAAAAAGTAATGCCTGAAATCGAAAAAGTAGTAATTAATGCAACTTCAAATAGCGATCTAAGATATCTTACCACAAGAGAAGAATATGCTGTTCAGCATTATGAAGGAGCAGAGAATTTTTTAGGTCCATATACACTTAATGCATGTTTACAATTTGTACATCAGCTCGCTGAATCTTTTACTGAAGGGATTGAAATTCCGGATTATGCTGTGGATATTGATACTGTAGAAGATGGACTTGAAAAGATATCTCTGTTTCAGATAAAAGGCAAAGTTGTTATGGATACTGCACCTTTATTTAAAAAATTTGGTGATGTGATAACCCAACCATCTAAGAGCTATAGCATTAGTGAATTACTTTCAAAAAAAAGAGATGATGTGCCTACAGATCTTAATGGAGATGAAGAAAGCAGAATCAGAGCTGTTTTCCAGGGCGCTCATCCTAACAATAACCTTACTGTTAAATCCCATGATAGCTATCTTTATGTTGAAAAAAAAGAAGGAGATAAATGGGTAACAGTTGCGTACGACTGGAACCCTTCAACAAGAATGAGATGGAAAAGAAAAGGAGTCGCAAGTTCATATATTACAATAGATTTTTATGTAAATAGTGAAACTGAGCCAGGAGAGTATAGAATCCGCCATAAAGGATATAAAAAAATGTTTTCAATTAAGTCATATGAAGGAACAACAAGAAGTTTCACACTAACTCCATAGAAAGAAGTTAAACTTCTTTGGGACATTCAGTGGCCCTCTAAAGGGCCACACTTTTGAATACGTACTTTAAGCACTCAAGTTTAAAAGATTTCACTTCTCATCTCATAAAACTAACCAAATATGAAACAGGTGCTATTTCTGTTCTATCCATTTATGATATTACTAAATAAAGTAGTCTTACTATTTTTTTCCAGTAACTATTATTTTTTTTAAAATAAAAAGGATTTGAAAAAATAGATTAAAGACTGAGAAAGAGGTAATAGTATATTTAACAACAATCCGCCCATCCTTTCAACACTAATTATCTGTATTTTCTCTTTTATTAGGGATTGTTTTACGGTACAATAAAACAACATCACAGGGATATTTCACAGAATAATTTTATCGTTTAATGTAAAGCATTTTGGTAAGGAAAAATTAGTTATGAAATGGATCTCTTTTTTTTGTTTCAGTTTACTTCTATTTGAGAATTTAGTATTTGCTGATATGAAGGTTGTTTTTAATACTATGGAATCAGTGCCTTACCAAGGCAAAAAACTCAAAAAACAAGGCTTTATGGTTGAAATATCAAAAGAGTCTTTTAAAAGAGTTGGATATGATCTTGAAATAAGGTTCGTTCCCTGGAAGAGAGCTATGACTGAAGCAAAATCCGGAGAGGTAAATGGTGTATTAGGAGCCTGGTATAACAAAGAAAGAACAAAATTGTTCGAGTACACTAATCCTATTGGAAAGAGTACGTTAGTCCTTCTTAAAAGAAAAGAGGATAAAATTAAATATAATACTTTAAAAGATTTAAAGGATTATAGAATTGGAGTTGTCAGGGGTTATGCCTATACTAATGAATTTGATAAAGCTACATTTTTAAAGAAAGAGGTAGTTCATAGTACTGAACTGAATCTGAGGAAACTTTTATTTAAAAGGATAGACTTAACCCCGGATATTGAGGAAGTAGTCTATTATTTAATAAAATCAAAGTTCCCGGAACATATTGGAAAAATTGAATCTGTTGGTAAACCATTAAAAGTGCATTTAATCTACAATATTATTTCCAGGAAAAAATCATATTATAAAAAGATGACTCAGGACTTCAATAAAGGATTAAAGATGATAAAAGGTGATGGTACATTTAATAGAATTTTAAAAATAAATGGGATTCCCCAGTAATATTTTATAAGGGAACCTCTAATAACTGATCTTTTTGCGAAATACTGCTTTTTCAAAAAAA
>JAAELO010000163.1 GCA_024226555.1 Desulfobacterales bacterium
ATGGGAAGGGCTCCTCAGAAAAGAGTCAAAAGATAGTGCCGTTAGCATCCGCCAGAGTTTTTCACAAGAGGGGGCGACCCCTGTTTTTCGCACATCTCGGATCCATTTTATTTTTTTCACTTTAATATACATTTTTTTTTTAATTTGTCTTTGTCTCATTTTCTGAATAATTTGCTCAACACATCTGCGTGCACAGGTCATTTTGAAATGATGATTTTCGCAGATGATATATTTTCTCTCATTTCAATTGAAATCCATACATTTTATCAAAAAATGAGTGAAAAAAAGGATTATCATTTTCTCATTTCCCAACGTATAATTTATTTTCCTAATAGCCGCGAGTGGTCAAACCCCACATCCTAAATTGAACCCCTAAGCATAAAACACTACCAGAGCAGTGTCACTTGGAGATACGATAAAATATTGAAGCCTATTTTTAGCTTTCATCTTTTTCAAAATCGATCTATTTTCGGGTATAAATACTGTTCGTATCCTATCATCACCATTCCACATATTATTCAGGCCGATAGTCAATTCTTATGACCAGATTTGTCTCCATAGAAACAATCTAGTATGCACATGTTTCCCTATAGATCGAATATTAATTTCATCTTAATATCTATGTCAATCCTTCGTAGACCCACCATATATCGGACTTGCTATTCTATACATCTCAACACATTTTTACCAAAATTACTAATTTTCTCAAGCCATTCATTTCGTCCTCGAATTCATATATCTTTCCCATTTGATCGTAAGTAAAGCAGGGATATGATGTTTATGAAATC
>JAAELO010000164.1 GCA_024226555.1 Desulfobacterales bacterium
AGCTTCACAAGAACCACAACCGCTTCATTGTCAAGTGCTGTTCCCGAAAGAAGAGGAGGAAGATGAAGAGATTAACTCGTTTTTTTGCAGATCTCGTCTTCTTCTTCCTCTCCTCAAGGCTTTATGCTGTGTTACTAGCCAGCGATAACGCCCAGAACTTGTCAGCAGTGTGTATTCCTTTCCTTTGTGGGGGCATAGTCTCTATTATTCCACTCGTACCAACAAGAAGGAAGTTTTTATTCAAACAAACATATCTCAAGGACAAAATCATCAAATTCGATCACAATTATCTCAACGACACGCCATACTACAATCCAACACAAACAACAACTACTACTGAACACTATCCCAACTCCCATCCCTCTCCCAGCACCTACCAAACCCTCCCAACGCCCACGAAACCCGTCGCACCACATTTATTTTCGATCATTGCGACTTTGCGTGACAATTTTTTTTCTTTTTTTTTGGCAAAGGGTGAAAATAAAATTAATGTGAAATTATTTGAAAAGTACGTGTTTATGAATTCGAGCGAAAAATGGTGTTTTTAATTTTACAAGCTAGGGCTTGTCCGTTGTGTTTTCTTTTGCGCACTTATTGTAAAATGTATTTTGCGTTTTTATTTTTGCTTTTTTGAAAATCGAAAAATAATTTTACAGTCTCGCTTGAGATTTCTTATTTTTTTTCTCCCCGCGCGGTGTGTTTTTTTTTAATTTTTGGGATTTACAAGTCTCAAATTTCTTATTTTTGCGTTGCGACATTTTTATTTTGAAAAACGGAAAAATAAGAGTCATTTATTTTGTAAAATTGGAAATTTTTGCGATTTGAAAAGGTGTTTTGGATTTTATTGAATATTTGAGTCTTATTATTAAGGGATCTGAGGAGATTATTTGAACATTTTTACAATGTTTATTTTAGCTAATTATTATCGATTTACAAACTTTTGTAAAATGGAGAAAAAAAATTGTAAAATGGCCGTTTTTTTTTTGGCCCGCCTG